>JAVVEL010000001.1:0-278840 GCA_032260385.1 Bacteroidales bacterium
CAGTACTAATTACCCGTAAGCTTTCAAAAGCAGGTATTTTTTATTATTAATCTTGTTTTTCATCATGTTAAAATATAATCAGACGAACGGCTAACCGTGCCGAGCTTAAATGATTTGCCCGGTGGGCAAATCTGGCAAGGAGCCAGACAGAGGGGAGACTAAAACCAAAGGCGAAAGCCGGAAAGTCTGAAGATCTTAAGGTGGTTACAGCGACGGGGTTCCACCTCTTCCCATTCCGAACAGAGAAGTTAAGCCCGTCAGCGCCGATGGTACTGCGAAAGTGGGAGAGTAGGTCGCCGCCGACTTTAAACAACAATAAGACCCTCCGGTTATCTCCGGGGGGTTTTTTTGTAGAGGCGATAGAGGCTAAAGAGGCTGTTTAAGGGGTGGAGTTTTTCTGTATGAGCAGAAAAAATGAGGAATCAGGCTATCAATATTTGGGAAGTCCTTTTCAATGCATTCTTCAGGATTACAGCATGTAGAGCATGTGCGTTTATAAACTGAAAATTCAAGTAATTTAACATCATTTGAAATATACCCTCTCCCTGCAGGCTCATTGCTCATCAGATCAGTACTGAGGTATTTTTTGTTATCATCACTGAATACAGTAGTCACAACCTTGTCTGAACCCAGCATATTCTGTGCATATACTGCACCAAGGAAATTTGCACCGGAAGAAATTCCAACAGCGAGTCCAAGCTCAGAGGCAAGCTTTTGTGCCATAATAATTGAATCTCCGTCATCAACAGAAATAATCTCGTCAAGAAAATCAAGATCGACAATAGGAGGAATAAACTCATCGGAAATACCCTGTATCCTGTGTTTACCTACCTTGCATCCAGTTGACATTGTTGGTGAATTTGATGGTTCAAGAGGAAATATCTTTGCCTGTTCATTATTTTCCCTGAGGAAACTACCGACTCCCATAACCGTGCCACCTGTTCCTACACCGGCAATGAATGCATCAATTTCGTGTCCCCTTATCTTCAGTTGCCAGAATAATTCAGGTCCGGTTGTATTATAATGAGTATCGCAGTTGATCTTGTTTGAGAACTGGTGAGGAAGGAATCCTCCCTCTGCTTCCGAAGCAAGTTTGTCGGCTAGTTCAATACTCCCCAGGAATCCTCCTTTCCCCTTTGAGATTAATATTATATTTGCTCCCAGGCTCTTAATAAGGTTTATTCTTTCCAGGCTCATCCAGTCGGGCATAACTATTGTAACCGGATGGCCAAGGGCTTTTCCTACAGCTGAAAATGCAATTCCGGTATTTCCGCTTGTGGCTTCAAATATCGGGTCACCTGGATTGAGCAAACCCTTCTCATAAGATTTTTCCAAAATGAACAGGGCTATACGGTCCTTGATACTGCCTGTCATATTCAGGTTTTCTGCTTTGGCGAATATAGTCCTTTCATCACCTTTAAAGCTGTATCTGATTGCCAGAAGTGGCGTATTGCCCACCAGTGGTCTTATCTGCGCTACTCTTGAATCCATATTAGTCAGTGTAAATTATAGTTAGTAATTGCCGGGTTTGACAAAAATATCCAATAATTCTGAATTAAAGCATTTTGATGGAATAATATGAAGGTTGCCCGGCCTGCCTGAACAGCAAGCGGACAACCTTCATGAGATTTTCAATATACTGATGAACGATATACTAGTAAAACTTATACCTCCTGTCTACAATATCAGAAGCTTCCTTAAGGGCTTCGAATACCTCGAAGCTTGCCCTGGCTTCAAAAGTGGATATGAGCCTGTTACGTATAAAATCGATATTCTGTCCCTCTTCATTGCTGTTAACATTGTTAACATAAATTATGAATATACCGTTATTCCCTTTGACCGGACCCGAAAGGAAGCCTTCAGGTGCACTTGAGGCCGTGGCGATAACTGCAGGCTCAACACCTGCAGCCGGGATTGAAAAGGAATTAAAGCTTATGTTTGTAGCTTCATTGACCCTGAGATCTAACGCAGATCCTATATCTTCAATATTATCAAGTCCCTCTGCCTGATCCCTGAGTTCACCCATTATCTTTTCTGCTTTCTTTTCCCTGAGGACCGCAAACCTGACATCGCTTTCAACATCTGCAAGTTTGGCGTAACCTTCCTCTTTAATATCAGTGCAGTAGGCTACAACAAATTTGTCGCCAATCTCAAATACTGCCTGTTCACTGTTATCAAGGACTATATTATTTTTTACCGTTTCAAAAAGAGCCATGATGAGTTCTCTCGGCGATTCAAGACCAGGAAGGGTTTTTTGATCAGGGGCAATATCCGTTGCAAGTTTTTTGTTCAGGCCTTCGTTTGCAATAGCCTCGTTAAATTTCTGGTAGGTGTTATTATTACCGGCAAACCTGCCGGCCTCAGCATATTTTTCCTGGTAAGTGGCAGAACTTGGTTCAATGGCCCTCTCAATAATGCCGACATGGTATTTCCTTGATTTACTGCTTTGATCCAGTATTTCAATAATATGATAGCCGAAATCAGATTCAGCCATCACAACATCGCCCTTATCGGCTTCAAAGCAGGCGTTATTGAAAGGAGCAACCATCTGGCCTTCTTCAAACCATCCAAGGTCGCCACCCAGCTGGGCCGATCCCTGGTCATCAGAAAATTCCATGGCAAGTGATTCGAAACTTTCCCCTGATTTAATCAATTGCATCAGGCTGTCAGCTTCGCTTTCTGCCATTTCCTTGGTGCGATAGGCATTTGGTGAAATAAGAATATGTCTCGCATGTACCGAGTCAGGCCTGTTTTCAACAGCAATAAGACGTGCTATTTTATAAGTCTCGTTTTCCAGGTAGGGACCATATACATCCTCCGTGTTTTCCTCTATGACAAAGTCCCTTATCATTTCAGGAACCTCGTCAACCGTCATGTACACCTCAATATGCCTGTTGTCGGAGGACAGGTTGATGAACTGGACGGGTGTTTCTGTTTCCCGGAATTCTTCTATGAGCTCAATTATCCCCTCCTCGGTATTCATTACATCCATTTCACTGGGGGCAACCTCGAATTCAATATATTCCATGCTCCTCCTTGCGTCCTGCCTGTATTCTTCCTTATGATTGGTAAAATACTTTTCAAGATCAGCCCTGCTTGCCGTTACGGAGGAATCAGGCACGGTTGAATAAAGTCTCATTATAAAACTGAAATCAACAGTGTTTGATGTGAGCTTGTTCTCAAACTCGGCCTGTTTTGAAGTTACATATAAACCCTTGGCTATCAAGTTGTTGAATTTTGTGCTTATTTTTTCGTTAACTATCTCATTTTCAAAAAATAACCAGTATGTTTTTGCCTGAGGGTCGTATTCAGTACTCTTCAGGAAATTTACCAGGAAGGACTTGTCGAGAACCCCGGTTTCCCTGTTGGCAAACAACTGCTGAACAATTGGATGTGGCTCATCACCAAGAACCATTGATTCCACCTCTTCAGGACTTACGCCAAGACCAATATTGTCAAATTCCTCCCCAAGAATTTCTTCCATTATCAACTTATTCCAGATGTCTTCCCTCATCGATTCCGACATGGCTTCTGTGATATTTGAGGTGCCTGATAATTTATATATCTCAACCAGGTTCTGTAACCTTTCGTCATATTCCTGGTAAGTTACGGAACGCCCGCCTATCTCAGCAATCTCATAATAGTCTTTCATCTTCCTCGTTTGTCCGCTTCCTCCTCCGAGGAAGTCGCCAAGAATGAAGAATAAGAGTGATACACCTATAACTACAGCCAGAAGAACACCTGCTCTTTCCCGTAGTGTTTGTAGTATTGACATTTATAAAAGTTTTTAGTTTATGCCCTAATTTTTTCAGGCGACAAATATACTAAAAACCAATGAAAAGCTTCTACAAATCCTGCAAAGAATATCTACGGATAAGAAGTTAGGAGTTATGGAAGCCCGGAACCCGGGAACCTGAGCTTGCTGAGAGCCAGTGAAGGTGACGAGCGCAGCGAGCCTCGCTTAGCAGGGAGAGTTAATACAGGACTCATCATTCCAACATTCCAGATTTATAGGATTATCGAAAAAATATCATCAAAATTGGTTTATACATCATATAAAAGGGGGTATATATCAGAAATATTAATAAATTGTTGAAAACACCCCCTATTATAGTGGGGTTAAAATTAAAAATAGAATACTTTTACCGAAAAATAATAAAAAAATGGCAGAATTACGTTTCAGTGCATTAAGAGAAGTATTTTCCAGGCAAGCAATCAGCCCTGAACTTCCAAAGCAGAAAATTTCGGAATATTTTGGTGTAAATGTTTTTGACCTTCCCAAGATGGAGCGTTACCTTCCGCGGGGAACTTATCTGTCAGTTAAAGAGGCAATTGACAGAGGGACCACTATAAGCAGGGAGGTTGCCGATAAGGTGGCCACAGGGATGAAGGCCTGGGCTCTGGAGAAAGGAGTGACTCACTATACACACTGGTTTCATCCCCTCACCGATGCAACAGCAGAAAAGCATGATGCTTTTATTGAGAGAAACGATTATGAAGGACTGGTGGAGTCATTTTCCGGGGAATTGCTGGTTCAGCAGGAACCTGACGCCTCGAGTTTTCCCAGCGGGGGAATACGAAATACTTTTGAGGCAAGGGGCTATACGGCCTGGGACGTCTCATCACCTGCCTTCATTGTTGGAACCACCCTTTGCATCCCAACTGTGTTCGTGTCGTACACTGGTGATGCTCTGGATTATAAGACCCCCCTTTTAAAGGCACTTTATGCACTTGACAGGGCGGCGGTGGATGTATGCCAGTATTTTGACAAAAATGTTAGTAAGGTTATTGCCACACTGGGCTGGGAACAGGAATACTTTCTCATTGATGAAGCATTGTATTATGCCAGGCCTGACCTGGTGCTTGCCGACCGTACATTAATGGGACACCAGTCGTCAAAAGATCAGCAGCTTGCCGATCATTATTTCAGTTCAATTCCCGAAAGGGTAATGGCTTTCATGGAAGATTTTGAGGTGGAAGCCTACAAACTTGGAATACCTGTAAAGACAAGGCATAACGAGGTGGCACCAAACCAGTTCGAATGCGCACCCCTGTATGAGGAAGCCAACCTTTCTGTTGACCATAACCAGCTTATAATGGACATAATGAAAAGGATTGCCCGAAAGCATAAATTCAGGGTTTTGCTTCATGAAAAGCCCTTTGCAGGCATTAATGGTTCAGGCAAGCACAGTAACTGGTCAATGGCTACCAATACTGGTGTTAACCTGCTGGCTCCTGCCAGAAATCCCAAAGGCAACCTGCAGTTTCTTACCTTCCTCGTAACCGTTATTAAGTCGGTACATGACAACCAGGATCTTCTGAGAGCCAGTGTGCTTACCGAAACAAACTCTCACAGGCTTGGAGGGCACGAGGCGCCGCCTGCAATAATGTCGGTCTTTCTGGGTTCATATCTCACCTCTATGCTCGATGATATTGTGGAAAAAGTAACAGGTAAGAAAATGACCCCTTCAGAAAAAACAGAACTGAAGCTTGGAATAGGAAAAATACCTGAAATACTGCTTGATAATACAGACCGTAACCGTACTTCACCCTTTGCCTTTACAGGGAACAGGTTCGAGTTCAGGGCTGTGGGTTCCTCAGCCAGCTGTGCCCCTGCAATGATAGTGCTTAATGCTGCAGTTGCAGATACCCTGAGAACGTTTAGAAAAGAGGTTGACAACCTTATCGCAAAGGGGATAAAAAAGGACGAGGCGATATTCCAGGTATTGAAAAGGTATATTGTGGAATCATCACCCATACGGTTCGAAGGCGATGGCTATTCAGAGAAGTGGGAAAAGGAAGCAATGAAAAGAGGACTTAAGAATATTAAAAGCGTGCCTGAATCACTTAATTACTACCTTAGTAAACAGGCCAGGAAGGTTTTGATAGATGGCAGCATATTTACCTTGCGTGAGCTGGAAGGACGGGTAGGTGTGGAATATGAGAAATATACCAAAAAAGTACAGATTGAAGCAAGGGTGCTAGGCGACCTGGCAATTAACCATATAGTCCCGACGGCAATAAGGTACATGACAGAGCTGCTTGAAAATATAAAATCACTTGCGATGGTTTTCAATGAAATTGAATATGAGAGGCTGGCGGGAGCAAGAAAGGAAGTAATAAGGAATATATCAGACAATATCTCAATGATTAAAAAACTGGTCAATGAGATGATCAATGAGAGAAGAAAGGCGAATGTCATTGAGAATATAGTTGAACGGTCATTTGCATATGAAAAGAATGTTAAACCCTACATGGAGAAAATAAGATACCATATTGACAGGCTCGAGCTTACTGTGGACAATGAAATATGGCCCCTGCCCAAATACAGGGAACTGCTGTTTACACGCTAAGAACCGGAGGGCCTAAGCACCCCGTCCAGAGCACCCGGGACACTCCTTGCTTCAGCAGGATCATCACAGGCCTTTCAATAAGGAAGGATAACTTCTCTTTCCCGATTCAACAATTCAGCACGCCTTTTTAGCATAATATTTGCTGTGTAATTACCGTTTATCTCTTGCTTTATTTTATCATCTTTATGATTAAGGATGAAAAACATTAATTTTACAGAAATAATTTTGGAGGGCTTATGGTCAGGATTGCAGTTTTGATGTTGATTATTCTTATTCCTTTTACGGCATATCCACAGAAAAGGAAAGCACAAAAAGCTTTTGATGCATGGGAGGCAGGAGAATATTTTGAGGCAATTGACCTGTTCAAGGATGCCTATTCGAAGACCAGGGACAGGGATGAAAAGTCTGAGTATGTTTTTATGGTTGCTGAATGCTACAGGCTTACCAATAATCCCCGAAGTGCCGAACCCTGGTATAAAAGAATTTCCGGAAGGGATAATGCCAGGCCTGAAGCAACATACTGGTATGCACAGACTCTTAAGAAAAATGGTAAATATGAAGAAGCACTTAAGGCCTTTGAGGAATATAAACAAATTGTGCCTTCGGATGCACAGGCTGACCTGGGAATAAGATCATGCGAACTGGCCATCGAATGGATGGAATCACCACAACCTTATGAGGTAGAAGAAATAAGGGACCTTAATTCACGCTATTCTGATTTCTGTCCTGTCTATGCAAGGGATGATTATGGAATGGTATATATTACTTCATCGAGGGAAGAGGCTGAAGGAAAAAGAGACCATGGAGCAACAGGAGAGAATTTTTCGGATATTTTTGAAAGCAGGCTTGATAAAAAAGACCGCTGGAGTACACCGGTGCCTGTAAAAGATCTGAATACAGAGTTTGAAGACGGAGCGGTAAGCTTCTCTTCTGATTTCAGGCAAATATATTATACACTATGCGAGGTGGGTAACCGTGAGAACAGGGGTTGTGTAATAATGACAGCTGTGAGGAATGAAGACGGATGGAGCCAGCCTGAAAGACTGGATGTCCTGCCTGACTCACTTGTGGCTGCCCATCCTGCCATTTCTCCCGATGGCCTGACTTTATACTTTGTATCGCAGCTGCCGGATGGATACGGGGGAAAGGATATTTATTTTGCTACCAGGGCCTCAGCCGGCGATCAATGGTCCCGACCTGAAAATATCGGACCCGGAATAAATACCCGGGGAGATGAAATGTTTCCCTATGTACGGTCCGACGGAAGCCTTTATTTTTCCTCAAACGGACATATCGGGATGGGTGGACTGGATATCTTCAAGGCTGAATTACAGGCCGATGGCCGCTGGCTGGTTGATAATATGAGGTATCCCATTAATTCCAATGCTGATGACTTTGGAATTAGCTTCCAGAGTGAAAATGAGACCGGATTATTCAGCTCAACAAGAAAAGGTCGTTCCAATGATGAAATCTACTCTTTTGTGCTTCCGCCTTTAAGATTCAGTGTCACAGGCCTTGTAAAGGATGAAGAAACAGGTGAACCGATACCCGATGCTCTTGTACAGCTTATAGCCAGTGACGGCACCACGGTCAGGGATAACTCAGGCGAGAGTGGTGAATTCAGATTTATGCTCAACGAGGATGTGGATTATATTTTCCTGGCATCCAAAGAAGGCTACCTTAACGGCAAGGAGAAAGAAACTACCAGGGGACAGGATCAAAGCAGGGAATTCCTGACAACCATACTTATGACATCAATAGACAAACCTATTGAATTGCCCAATATTTTGTATGATTTCAATAAATGGGACCTCAGGCCTGAATCTATGGTTTCCCTGGATAAACTGGTTGAGACCCTCAACGATAATCCTAATGTAACCATAGAGCTTATGTCACATACCGATTCCAGGGATACAGAGGAATATAACATGGAACTATCCCAGAAACGTGCTCAGGCAGTTGTGGATTACCTTATAGATAAGGGTATTGACCCGGAGCGGCTATCAGCCAGGGGCTATGGCGAATCAAGTCCTAAAGTGGTTGATGAAGAGATTGCTTCCGCATATGACTTTTTAAGAGAAGGATATATATTGAATGAGCAGTTCATTAACAGCCTGCCCGATGACGAACAGAAAGAGATAGCGCACCAAATTAACAGGAGAACGGAATTCAGGGTACTGTCAACTGAGTATGAAGAAAAATAAATCAAGGGCTTAAACAGATTATTACATTACGCGATGAGATACCTGAGAGGGCAGGGCTGAGCCCTGCACCTCTTCGTTATGAATGCTATATGTCTACATAGCCAAGCTCTGCAAGTATTTTAACGGCATTGACAACATCGGACAGCTTGCTTTCATCATCCTTCATCTGCCCGTCAAGCAATAACTTGATCCCGAATGCATCATTATGCCCATCACACAGTCTCAGCACCTCGCTGATATCGACCCTTCCTTCAACCGGGTATTTATCACTCAGGCCGGAAGCTTCTCTCATTATTCCCCTGCTTGCACCATAGCCTGCTTCAGCCAGCTTCGCTGTTTTAACAGGTATCATCTTTGATGCACTGGTTTCCTCTTTTGAGAGTGAGTATTTAATGGGCTTTAGACCCATGGTACCGGCTTTATGATCGGCATAGGAGCTAAAGGCACGGAGCATTGCCTGTCCTGCTGCATCGATATTTTCCAGCTGGGTGGAAATAAAATCATTATTTTCTTTTATGCCCAGTTCGCTAATCGATCTGAGGGTGGCTTTTTCATTTTCCGTGGCTGCCTGGATATACCTGTAAGCCCTGAGTCCTGCCTTTTCGAATGATCCCCTGTCAGCCCGGTCAAGCAGGTCGGTGGCCCTTCTAAGCTGCGCTCCTATCCTTTCTGAAGCATTACCGCTTATCTCATTTCCAATCTTAAGGGCCATACCTTCATCAGCAGAGGCTATTGTATAGGCTGAGGCAGCTGTTATCACACACACCCTTTTCATCTGTGTGGCATCGCATTTATCAGCCCTGTCCTGCGAGGTATGGTAATACAGGTCGGGCCATGTTATCATCATTACACCAGGGACACCCACGGCAGGGTCATTAAATACCTCGTGGTCAGATGCACCGTAGTGGTCATCTATCCTGAAGTAGAAAGGATCATCACTGCCACTGGGTGCAACAATCCTTTTCAGGTAACCACCGCGTCCCGATATGGCCAGTCCTTCCCTGTTAGTTATCCCGACATATTCATAGTAATTCTCCATCACATCATTTACGTAATGAGGATTTCCATAAGTCGTGCGTTGCAGGCAGAGGAAAGATTTGCTGTCCGCCAGGTTGATGCCTACCATATCCAGGTTTATGTTACACAGTGTTTTTCCCATTAAAGGCATATGTTCCTTCACCCATGGTATGGTACCCGAGAATTCAGGTATCCAGATAAACCTTATCCCTCTCTCAGGTCTTTCAATGGTGCCGTCGTCAATCATTGATTTCAGCATTCTTGCCACTTCAAGGATTGCAGCCGATCCTGAAATATTATCATTGGCACCCTGCTTAACATAACCTTCAAAAAGGTGTGCTGTAAGTATTATTTCGCCGGCTTCGGGATTTGTCCCCCTGATCACACATTCCGGTACCTCGAGCTCGTATTCAAGCGTTTGTGCTTCCACCCTTGCGTGTACCCTTATCCTTTCGCCCCTCAGCAGCCTGTCGCGAAGTACGTGTCCTTCCCTGGGGGGGAGGAAGAAGCCAAAAGTAAGATCATCGTCTGAGCTGCCCCTGCCTGCTATCCCGGTTATTGGGACAGCCAGATTGACCTCAAGAGGCCTGGGTGAATTAAAGGAAACAACACCCAGTGCGCCCTTCTTAACCGCGATCGCGTGCACCGGGCGGGGCGATCCCGAGCTGAACACTATTTTACCTTCGACACCGGCCTTTACTATCTCTTCTTCACTGCCTTCTCCAACCCATACGAGTTCAGCTTCAACATCGGTATTGGTGCTTCCGGATGCAAGCATGGCCGTCAGGTCACCGTAATCGGCCAGCTTTGAAAGTCCGGGACTTACCTCCCACAGTTCACCGCTAATGCCATCCCAGGATGTGCCGCCGGGATACCTGTTTAGTACAATATCTTCGAGCCCGTACTCACGAAGCCTTGAAATAACATAATCGGTTTCAAAGAAATTACCGCTGTATTCATTGGCAGGCCTGTCATGATTATAGGCACCCATCTCGATAATATGGGTCATGGCTGTTTCACCCGAAGCTTCACCTATTATCCGGTCCATGATCCTTTCAGGTAACAGACTGCGATAATCAGAGTTCTGAGCCCCTGCCTTCAGTATTGAAAAGGCAAAAACAGCAAGGAATAGAAAGATGCTCTTATTCTTCATTTTGTTTGATTTTAAAAAGTGTGGCAAGACGAGGTTTTTTTAGTAGCTCCATAAAGGTAATGTACTTATTCCTACTATTGAACGTGCAGGGGTGGTTTTTGCATAATTTAACATTTATCAATTGTCGCTTAATTTTCGTAAATTTGCACACTGTTAATTAAGTAGATGAGTATTAAATCAAGATACGAGAGAAGGGGAGTATCAGCCTCAAAGGATGATGTTCATAATGCCATCAAAGATATTGATAAGGGCTTGTTCCCGGGTGCGTTCTGCAAAGTCTTGCCAGATATCCTGGGAGGTGACCCCGAATACTGCAATATCATGCATTCCGATGGTGCCGGGACAAAGTCCTCACTGGCCTATATCTACTGGAAGGAGACAGGCGATCTCAATGTCTGGAAAGGAATTGCACAGGATGCCGTAATAATGAATATCGATGACCTATTGTGTGTCGGTGTAACAGATAATATTCTGCTTTCTTCAACCATAGGAAGAAACAAAAAACTGGTAGCCGGAGAAGTAATAAAGGCAATTATTTCAGGTACTGAAGAGGTCCTGGAAAACCTTCGCAGCATGGGTGTGGGAGTATATCTTACCGGTGGGGAAACAGCTGATGTTGGTGACCTGGTAAGAACAGTAATAGTTGATTCCACGGTGACTGCCAGGATAAAAAGGTCGGATATAATAAGCAACCACAGGATAGCCGCCGGTGATGTTATAGTGGGGCTTTCTTCAAGTGGTAAAACATCTTACGAAAAAGAATACAACAGCGGGATGGGATCAAACGGGCTTACCTCTGCACGACATGATGTATTTGCTAATTATCTTGCAGGGAAATACCCTGAAAGTTATGATCCGGATATGGATAAGGACCTTGTTTATTCAGGAAAATACAGTTTAACCGCTAAGATAGAAGGGCTGGGGATTGATGCCGGTAAAATGATATTGTCTCCCACCCGGACCTACGCCCCTGTGGTGAGCAAAGTTATCCGGGAACTGTCCCATGATATTCATGGTATGATACATTGTTCGGGAGGGGCACAGACAAAGGTGATGAATTTTGTTGATGATATTCATGTTATCAAAGACAACATGTTTAGTATCCCTCCTTTGTTCCGTATTATTCAGGAAGAGTCGGCTAGCCCCTGGAAGGAAATGTACAGGGTATTTAATATGGGACACAGGTTTGAAATCTACCTCCAACATTCAAATGCTGACAGGGTAATTGATATCGCATCTTCTTTTGGACTGGATGCAAGAATAATAGGGCATTGTGAAGCCGGAAGTGGAAGGAAGCTTACCATAAAAAGCGAAGCAGGGGAATTTAACTATTAAAATTTAACATTATATGGCAAATAATATGATCCTTGAAAAGCTTCAGGGAGTGAAGGAAAGGTTTGAAGAGGTCGGGAGGCTGATAACAGAGCCGGATACTATAGCCGATATGAAGAGGTATGTTAAGCTGAATAAGGAATACAAAGATCTCGAACCTATTGTAGAGGCCTATAATGAATACAGTAATGTTATTTCAAATATTGAATCTGCCCGTGCAATACTAGCCGATGAGAAAGATCCCGAAATGAGAGAGATGGCCAAGGCTGAGCTTGAAGAGCTGAATGCAAAACTGCCGGAGATGGAGGAAGAAATTAAATTGCTGCTTCTCCCGGCCGATCCCGAAGATGATAAAAACGCAATTATTGAGATACGTGCAGGTACGGGCGGAGACGAAGCAAGCATTTTTGCCGGCGACCTGTTCAGGATGTATTCAAAATATTGTGATGAAAGAAAATGGAAGATAGGAGTCAATACCTTAACTGAGGGTACTGTGGGTGGTTATAAGGAGATTGTCTTTACCGTTACCGGTAACGGGGTTTACGGTGTTATGAAGTATGAATCGGGTGTACATCGTGTACAGAGAGTGCCACAGACCGAAACACAGGGACGGGTACATACCTCCGCTGCCACTGTGGCCGTGCTACCCGAAGCCGATGAATTTGATGTGGAGGTGAAACAGGAAGATATCAGGAAAGACACCTATTGCTCGTCAGGCCCCGGGGGACAGTCAGTCAATACCACTTATTCAGCCATCAGGCTTACTCATATACCAACCGGTATTGTCGTGACATGCCAGGATGAAAAATCACAGCTTAAGAATCTCGACAGGGCAATAAAAGAATTAAGAACACGCCTGTATAACCTCGAATACCAGAAATATCTGGATGAAATATCATCCAGGAGGAAGACAATGGTATCAACAGGAGACAGGTCAGCTAAGATCAGGACATATAACTATCCACAGGGAAGGATTACCGATCACCGGATTAACCTGACCATGTACAACCTTGAATCGGTTTTAAACGGGAATATCCAGGAAATAATAGATCAATTGCAGATGGCTGAGAATGCTGAACGATTAAAAGTTAGTAACCTGTAAACCTCTTCAACAATGACCGGAAAAGAACTGTTTGAAAATATTCTGAAGAAAAAATCCTTTCTCTGTATAGGACTTGATACGGATATTAACAGGATACCTTCTTTTCTTCAAAAAACAGAGGACCCTGTATTTGAATTTAATAAAGGGATAATCGATGCTACAAATCAATATGCGGTGGCTTATAAGCCTAATATAGCTTTTTATGAGTCAATGGGTGCACCGGGCTGGGTAGCCCTGAAAAAAACAGTGGATTACCTGCGGGACAATTATCCTGAGCTTTTCCTTATTGCCGATGCAAAAAGGGGTGATATAGGTAATACATCAAAATTGTATGCCAGGGCTTTTTTTGAGAATATGGATTTTGATGCGGTGACCCTTACCCCCTACATGGGTGAAGATTCTGTAAGCCCCTTCCTTGAATATCCCGGTAAATGGGTCATACTGCTGGCATTAACCTCGAACAGGGGTGCTGCTGATTTCCAGTATCATCCGGATCGTGAAAATAGTCTTTATAAGCTTGTTCTGAAGAAATCACAATCCTGGTCAGGCAGTGAAAACATGATGTATGTGGTTGGGGCAACAAGGGCAGAGATGCTGTCAGATATCAGGAAGATTGTGCCTCATCATTTTCTGCTCATACCCGGTGTGGGAGCCCAGGGAGGAAGCCTTGATGATGTGGTTGCTCACGGGATGAACGCCACCTGCGGCCTGCTGGTCAATTCATCAAGAGGTATAATATTTGCCGACAGTACGGAGAAGTATGCCGAAGCTGCAAGCCTTAAGGCAGGTGAGCTGCAGAAGCAGATGGAAGACCACCTGGTGACCCGGCGGCTGCCCTGAATTTTCCGTTTTTTTAGCAGGGATAATTACCCGGAATTTTTTATCTTTAATGCATCGCTGCATAAAGAATGAATCATGAAAGAAGAATTTCTCCATTTTATATGGAAAAACAGCTTATTCGAAAACGCTGAACTTTTGACATGTGAGGGTAAAACATTGCATGTAATTGACCCCGGAGCATACAACAGGGATTCAGGACCTGACTTTTTCTCTTCAAGGATAAGGCTGGACGAAACCGAGTGGGCAGGGAATGTTGAAATACATATCAATGCATCTGACTGGTACAGGCATAAACACCACCTGGATCACGGCTTTGACAATGTCATATTGCATGTCGTGGCAAATAACGACACCGGTGTGCTGACAGCATCGGGACGTGAACCGGCTACCTTTGTTATTACCTGGCAGGATGGGGTGGAAGAAAGATATAACAACTACGTGAACAATACACATGTGATAGCCTGCAGTGCGGATTTAGCATCCCTTCCCGTTTTCAGCCAAAGACACTGGATCAGCCGCATGGCCATTGAACGCCTTGAGGGTAAGATAAATAAGATTAAGGAGACCCTGAGGGCTACAAACAATGACTGGGATGAGACACTCTACAGGTTGTTGTCGAGATACTTCGGGCTGAAGGTGAACTCCGAACCTTTCTACCTGCTGTCGTGTAATTTGCCACTGAAGATAATAAGGAAACATGCCGATAACAGGCTGCAGGTTGAATCGCTTCTTTATGGCCAGGCAGGGATGCTTGAACCCGGAGTCTTCAAAAGCGAAATATACGATGAATATTTTACTGCCCTCGTTAAAGAATACAAAGTGCTCCGCCGGAAGTACAGCCTTAAACCCATTGATCCCTGGATGTGGAAATACCACAGGCTGCGCCCGGCCAATTTCCCCACGATAAGAATATCCCAGCTTGCCGGGCTCCTGTGTTCGGGCAGGTCATTATTTGCCATTGTCAAAGACAGCAAAAATCTTTCCGGGCTGAAAGGGCTGTTCATGTGTGAGGCATCGTCATACTGGAACAGGCATTATGTTTTCGGTGCATATAAGGGAGGAAGGGTGAAGAAGACGGGAACAACATTCATAAACCTTCTGCTTATTAATACCGTTATTCCCTTATTGTTCCTCTATGGCAAAGAAACAGGCAATGAGGAAGCTTCTGCCAGGGCCACGGACCTGCTCGACAGTATTGAACCCGAAGAAAACCGGGTAACAAGGGAATGGGCTGCGGCGGGTATTACTGTCTCCTCTGCCCTTGAATCACAGGGTCTTATCCACCTTCGCGAGACATATTGCAAAAATAGGCTATGCCTTGATTGCCAATATGGAAGTAAAT
The DNA here is from genome assembly GCA_032260385.1 of Bacteroidales bacterium. Classification (GTDB taxonomy): domain Bacteria; phylum Bacteroidota; class Bacteroidia; order Bacteroidales; family VadinHA17; genus UBA9300. The sequence goes on from JAVVEL010000001.1 coordinate 15,344, forward strand.
TAATAAGTTTGGGAAAGAATATAGACTCAGAAGATAAATATTTACTTGAGGAGCCCTGGAAAAAACAATGATTTAAATGACAAAATCCTACTTTGAGCATAAGTCAGCACCCATGATAAGGTCAGCTGTAACAGGCTTATTACTGGTTTTGCTTATCCTAATCATAGGAATGGTAGGATTTATGCTTATTGAAAACCTGTCTCCGCTTGATGCCCTTTACATGACGGTAATAACAGTTACTACCGTTGGTTTCAGGGAAGTAGTCGACTTTCATGACTCAGGTAAGCTGTTTACAATATTACTTATTATAGGCAGTTTTGGTATTTTAGGCTATGTAGTTACCATGATTACCCGCTATGTGGTGGATGGCGTTTTTACTCATTATTATAAAGACAATAAGGTGAAAAAGAAAATTAACAGGCTTAAAGGTCACATAATAATATGCGGCTTTGGGCGTAACGGAAAGCAGGCAGCTTCAGACCTCGCGGATCACGAAAAGGAATTCATTATTGTTGAAAGCGATCCCGTTGTTGTGGAATACCTGCGAAGGTCGACAGAATATCTTTATATTGAAGGAGATGCAACCCATGAAGAGATTCTTGAGCTTGCCAATGTAGAAAATGCCAGAGCACTGATCACTACCCTTCCGGTTGATGCTGATAACCTGTTTGTTGTGCTGACCGCCAGGCAGATGAACCCTGACATGCTAATAATAAGCAGGGCATCAGATGATAACTCTGATGTTAAGCTCAAAAGAGCAGGTGCCTCAAATGTAATTATGCCCGACAAGATAGGAGGAACAAGGATGGCCAGGCTTGTAGTTGATCCCGATGTTGTTGAGTTTATCGAAACGATAATAATGCAGCCCAGGGGCGTGAAGATTGCGGAACTTTCATGCAAGGGGATGGCGGAATGCTTTTCCGGCAAGACAATAAAAGATCTGGACATACACAAACGCACAGGTGCAAATATTATTGGACTCAAGAATGAATCAAAACAATATATCGTTAATCCACCCGCAAATACCATTCTGTCACCCGACTATCAGCTTTTTGTCCTGGGGACAAGCGAAGACATATCCAAGCTGAGCGAACTTATGCGGGAAGGAGACTGAAATCGCATAAACAGTGGTTTTTCCCTCTTTTTGACGAATGTTCGAAAATGTTTGATAAATAGTCGAAAAAAACTAAAAATTTACGCAACCCACGGCACGATTTATGCGTCTTATCTATAGAAGAGCGTGTAGTCTATTTCAATCTTTTATTTTATTGACTATCATTTTCGGAACAGACTGTACAAATTTATATTAGGTGATTTTCTTTTTTTGAATTATGTTTGATTTTATTGATAAAAATATTATATCTTTGCGTTCCAAATTCAGGCAGGTAATCCTGAACCTTAACAATATTTATTTAACAGATATGTATCTAACAACAGATAAGAAGAAGGAGATATTTAATCAGTACGGCGAATCCGAAATGAATACCGGCAGTGCGGAAGGACAGATCGCCTTATTCTCATACCGTATAAGCCATCTTACTGAACACCTCAAGAAGAATAAAAAGGATTATAATACCCAGCGAGCTCTGGTTAAACTTGTAGGCAAACGCCGAAGGTTATTGGACTACCTGAAAGGAAAGGATATCGAACGATATCGCGAAATCATTAAAGCATTGAAGCTGCGTAAATAAGCAATAAAGAAAAAAGGCAATTTCAGATTGCCTTTTTTTATTTTATTTGCGTAATTTCGTCACCTTAAATTAAGGAAAATAATAAGATGTACAAACTAATTGAAAAAAACATTGACCTCGGTGATGGAAGGTCAATAACACTTGAAACAGGTAAAATGGCCAGGCAGGCCGATGGTGCTGTTTTGTTGAAATCAGGGAACACGATGTTACTTGCAACTGTTGTTTCCGCAAAGGAGGCAAGGGAAGACGTTGATTTTATGCCTCTGTCAGTTGATTATAAAGAAAAATATGCTTCCCTGGGAAGGTTCCCGGGTGGATTTTTAAAAAGGGAGGCAAGGCCTTCAGACTACGAGGTACTTATCTGCAGGCTTGTTGACCGGGCATTAAGGCCTCTGTTCCCTGAAGATTACCATGCTGAAACTTTCGTTACCATTAATCTGGTATCTGCAGATCCTGAAGTGATGCCGGATGCCCTGGCCGGACTGGCAGCCTCTGCTGCCCTTGCCGTATCAGATATCCCCTTCGCAGGTCCAATTTCTGAAGTGAGGGTGGCACGTATAGAAAATGAATTTATCATTAACCCAACAGTCAGCCAGATCAAAAATGCCGACCTGGATATAATTGTTGGTGCAACTTACGATAATGTACTGATGGTTGAAGGAGAGATGAAGGAGGTTACCGAGGATGTAATGCTCGAAGCCATAAAAATTGGCCATGAGGAAATAAAGAAACATTGTAAAGCACAGATGGAGCTGGCAGAAGAAGTGGGGTCTACAAAAAAACGGGAATATTCACACGAGGAGAATGATGAGGACCTGAAAAAGAAAGTATGGGATGAAACATTTGACAAACTATATAAAGCCGTTTCAAAAAAGATAGCCGACAAGCACATCAGAACAGAGGAAACAGAGAAGATAAGGGAAGAATTTATGTCCCAGTTCAGCGAAGAGGACGAAGTGAATGAGTCGCTGGTAAATAAATATTTTCACGATGTACATAAGGAAGCTGCGAGGAAGCTGGTACTCGATAAAAAAGTAAGGCTTGACGGTAGGAAGACCGATGAAATAAGACCAATCTGGTGTGAGGTGGAACCGCTGCCTGCCGCTCATGGCTCGGCTATTTTTACCAGGGGAGAGACACAGGCTCTGACTACAGTAACACTTGGCACAAAGCTGGATGAAAAAATGATAGATGAGGTACTCTTCCAGGGAACGGAGAAATTCGTTCTTCACTATAATTTCCCGCCTTTCTCAACGGGCGACGCACGACCGTCCAGGGGTACAAGCAGGCGCGAGATCGGTCACGGTAAGCTTGCCCACAGGGCTCTTAAAAATATGATGCCCGCCGATGATGAAAATCCCTATGCAATAAGGGTAGTATCTGATATACTCGAATCAAACGGCTCATCATCAATGGCTACTGTATGTGCCGGGACGCTTGCCCTGATGGATGCAGGTATACAGATACGCAAACCGGTTTCAGGAATAGCAATGGGTCTAATTACCGACAATGACAGCGGTAAGTATGCGGTGCTTTCTGATATCCTGGGTGATGAAGACCACCTGGGAGATATGGATTTCAAGGTTACGGGTACCAGGGATGGTATAACCGCAACGCAGATGGATATAAAGGTGGACGGACTTTCATACGATATACTTGCCGAGGCACTTGAGCAGGCCCGTAAAGGAAGACTCCATATACTGGATGCCATGGTGGAAGTGCTGGCAGAACCAAGGCCCGACCTTAAACCCCATGCACCGAGAATAGAAAAAATAATTGTGCCCAAGGATATGATAGGTGCAATTATCGGACCTGGTGGAAAAGTGATCCAGGAAATACAGAGGGAAACTGAAACCACTATTGTTGTTGAGGAAATAAACAGTATGGGTGTTGTGGATATCTTCGGGGAGAACCTCGAAGGTATTACCAAAGCACTTAACTGGATAAACAGGATAATTGAAGTACCGGAGATAGGTAAAACATACCATGGGAAAGTAGTATCCGTTGTAAGTTTCGGCGCCTTTGTGGAAATACTGCCCGGGAAGGAAGGACTGCTGCATATCTCTGAGATAGAGTGGCATAAGATAAATACCGTTGAAGATGTCCTTAAAGAAGGCGACGAGGTGGAAGTCAAAGTACTGGATATTGATCAGAAGACGGGTAAACTCAAACTCTCCCGCAAAGCATTGTTGCCACGCCCCGAAGGTTACCAGGAAAGTACACACCACTCAGGTGGAGGCAGACGGCATGACGGCGGCGACCGCAGGCATGACCGCGGCAACCGCAGACAGGATGGAGGCGATCATCGTCACAGCCCCAGACCGGGAGGAGACAGGCGAAGAGATAACAGGAAATAATTAATGGCTGAGGCTTCGCTGGCGCTGATTTGAAATCCGTGTCCGTTTACGGCGGACACGATTCCATTATTTAATCATTCAATTTCATTTTATACCACTCTTGACTATTTTTGTAGCATAATATACTACCAGTGGAAACCAGGTACAGCTATATCGTAATAGAAGGTAATATCGGGGCGGGTAAAACAAGCCTCGCCCATATGATTGCCGATACTTACGGTGCACGACTTATACTGGAAAAATTTGCTGACAACCCCTTTCTGCCAAAATTTTACAGGGAACCGGAACGCTATGCCTTTCCGCTTGAACTTTCATTCCTGGCTGAAAGATATACGCAATTGAAGAAGGAGGTAGGCCATCGGGAAATATTCAGCCCATTTACCGTGGCTGATTTTTATTTTATGAAGTCGATTGTCTTCGCCTCCGCTACTCTTGAGGAGGATGAATTCAAACTGTACAGGCAGCTCTTCCATATTATCTATCAGTCATTGCCCAAACCCGATCTCTATGTATACCTTCATGTAGATACACCGGGCCTGGTAAGGAATATCAGGAAGAGGGGAAGGGACTTTGAGTCAACTATTGATGAAGAATATCTGCTTAAAATACAAAACAGCTATTTCAACTGGTTCAGGCAGAATCCCGGGCATACTTATCTTATCATTGATATTAATAATATTGACTTTGTGAATAATGAAGAGGACTATGCCAAAATCCGGGATCTTGTTTTTAATAAAAACCACAGCAAAGGACTCAACAGGACTATTTTAAACTAATTTTACCCCGGAATTGACTCATATTCCCTAATTTTTTATTAGATTTGCATTATTATCGTTGTTAACACTTGATCAACAATTAAATAATTAATATTTGTTACCATGAAAAAAATCAGAAGCTATTTTATTCTTTTTATTGCCGCAGCTCTTATGACGGGCTGTAGTGGTTTGAATAAGATGAAACAAAATTATGACGAGGTCAAGTATGAGGTAGTTCCACAGGTGCTGGAAACTCATGCAGGAACCGTTGACCTGACAATAAAAGGATCTTTTCCTGAAAAATATTTTGATAAAAACGTAGTGCTCGAGGCAACTCCGGTACTGGTTTACAGCGGAGGAGAAACACAGTTTGAGAAGGTTGCACTGCAGGGAGAAAAAGTCCAGGCAAATAATGAGGTTATCCTGAACTCGGGAGATAATTTCACCTATACTAGTTCAATTCCCTATGACGATGCCATGCTCAAGTCAGAACTTATGCTAAGGGTTACCGGAACAAGGAAGGGAACCACAGTGGATTTTGACCCTGTCAAGCTTGCTGATGGTGTAATAGCTACCGCTACCCTGGCTGAAGCCTATGGAGCCAGTGATCCCATGACCATAATTATGCCTGATAATTTCAAGCGTATTATTCCGGAAGAAAAAATGGCTGATATTCACTTCATGATTAACAGGGCAAACATCAGGAATACAGAACTCACGGATGAGGATATTGCTGCACTCAAGGAATATCTCAAACTTGTAAACACTGAAGAAGACCTTGAGTTTATCGATCTGCTGGTAAGTGCTTACGCATCACCTGACGGTCCTCTGGATTTCAACGATGAGCTGGCATCAAAAAGGCTCGAAACGGCCAACAAATATATTAAGCGTGAATTTGAGAAAGCTGAAATTGAAGATGTTAATAAAGAAGGATTCGTAAAAAGCGAATCAACAGCTGAAGACTGGGAGGGTTTCAAAGCTGAAGTTGAAAAATCAAATATAGAGGACAAAGATCTCATAATCCGTGTTCTGTCAATGTACTCCGATCCTGCCGTACGTGAACAGGAGATCAAGAATATGTCTTCTGCCTTCGAAGTGCTTAAAGATCAGATTCTTCCTAAATTAAGAAGGTCAAAACTTATTGTTAATGTAAATAAGATAGGACGTTCCGACGAGGAAATAATTGAGCAGATCAATTCAGATCCCACAGAACTTGGACTGGAAGAATTGCTCTATGCAGCAAGCCTTACAGATGATCTTGAAGAACAGCTCAAATATTACGAAATTGCAGCCAGGCAGCATCCAAAGTGCCTCAGGGCCCATAATAATGTAGCCGGCATTGCACTGGAACTGGGTGATATCGACGCAGCTAAAGCAGCACTGGAGAAAGCAAAAGCAATTAAAAATGACGATATCGTAAAGAATAACCTGGGCTTCGTTGCACTCATGGAAGGAAATATAAATGAGGCAGAAGAATACTTTACGTCAATGACAAGCTCAACAGATGAGTCAAAATTCGGCCTCGGAACTATTTCTATCATGAAAGGCGAATATGACAGGGCTGTTAATTATTTCGATAATGAACCATCATTCAATAATGCGCTGGCACACGTGCTTAAAGGCGACCTGACTAAAGCCAAAAACATGCTTGACAATATGGAAATGTGCGAAAATGGTGCACCTTCATATCTTAAGGCAATCATAGGTGCAAGGATGGACAACAAGGACTATATGCTTAACGGACTGCGTGAAGCTATCAGCTACAATGCTGATTGGGCACAGTATGTTATTAAGGATGTTGAATTTGCAAAATTCTTTAACGACACGGATTTCCTTTCATTGGTACAGTAAAATTCATCTGATCAAAATAGAAAATGCCTCGTTTATGCGGGGCATTTTTATTTATGATATAATTTTGAGAACAGATCCCAAAGCACTATCCCGGCAGATACTGACACATTGAAGGAATGCTTGGTCCCATACTGGGGTATCTCAATGCAATAATCTGAAAGATCAATAATTTCCTGTTGCACACCCCTTACTTCATGACCAAAGATCAGGGCATACTTATTTTCCGCTGATGGGTAAAAATCCTGCAGCAAGGTAGATCCTTCAGCCTGCTCAAGCGTAAGTATTTTATACCCTGCCTTACGTAGCTCACCTGCTGCATCAATGGTATTTTCATAATAGACCCACCTTACTGATTCAGTGGCTCCAAGGGCTGTCTTATGTATATCCCTGTGAGGGGGCCTTGCAGTAATACCGCAAAGGTAAACTGCTTCAGCTTTAAGACAGTCGGCGGTCCGGAAGACAGAACCTATATTATTGAGACTCCTGATATTATCAAGTACAATGATAAAAGGACTTTTTTCAGATTTTCTGAATTCTTCAACTGTCTGCCTCTTCAGTTCCGGCATCTTCAACTTGCGCATAACATCTGCAATTTTTACTAAAATATGGAAAAAAAATGTAATTTGGCTCCTGCTTTGAGAAGCCTATAATATTAATCTGTAAAACGTCTTTTATGAATATCCACGAATACCAGGGAATCTCAATCCTGAAAAATAATAATGTTCGTATTGCTGAAGGATTTGTAGCAGAGACACCCGAACAGGCTCTTATTATTGCGGAACAGTTAAAAGAAAAATTCGGATCTGACAAATATGTTGTCAAAGCACAGATACATGCCGGAGGAAGAGGTAAGGGCGGCGGAGTTAAAATAGCAAAGTCGATTGATGATGTTGCCGGTATTGCCGGGGGTATTCTTGGTATGCAGCTTGTTACCAAACAAACAGGACCGCAAGGGAAGGAAGTGAAGAAGGTGCTGATTTCACAGAATGTTTATTATCCTGGAGAAAGTGAGCCAAAAGAATACTATATCGGTATATTGCTCGATCGAGGCAGGGGGAGGTATGTAGTTATGTATTCCCCGGAGGGAGGGATGGATATAGAAGCGGTGGCAGAAAATACCCCTCACTTGATTTTCAGGGAGTATATTGACCCATGCACGGGCTTACAAGCCTACCAGATGAGAAAGATTGCCTTTAACCTTGGGCTTTCAGGGGAGGCATTCAAGGATATGTTAAGATTTCTGAGCGGGCTTTATGAAGCGTTTATCGACAGCGATGCACAGTTACTGGAAATTAACCCTGTACTGAAAACCAGTGATAATAAAATACTTGCCGTGGACTGTAAATTCAGTATTGATGACAGTGCCCTGTTCAGGCATAAGGATATCATGGCCATGCGGGATCTGTCAGAGGAAGACCCTGCAGAGGTGGAAGCGGGCAGGCATAACCTTAACTTTGTCAAGCTTGACGGTAACGTGGGTTGCATGGTAAACGGTGCAGGGCTTGCGATGGCAACCATGGATCTGATTAAGCTCTCAGGAGGAAATCCCGCCAATTTCCTTGATGTTGGTGGTACTGCCAGTGCCGAAACAGTGGAGGCGGGGTTCAGGATCATCCTCAAAGATCCCAATGTTAAAGCTATACTGATAAATATTTTCGGGGGTATTGTCCGTTGCGACAGGGTAGCGAAAGGGGTTGTTGAAGCCTGTATGTCAATAGGAGAACTGCCGGTGCCTGTTATTGTAAGGCTCCAGGGGACCAATGCCGAAGAGGCAAAGGAAATAATAGATAATTCAGGCTTTAAAGTCTTATCTGCAATATCCTTCGAAGATGCAGCAAAAAGAGTTGAACAGGTGATGTCACATTAATCTTCTGATATCCTCAAACCATGTCTAATGCTACCTGTGTGAACCGTCACAGAAAGGTTTCAGTTTACTTTTACCACAACGGCATAAGGATAACGTTCCGCTGAATTTGGACTTTGAACCATTATTCCTTTCGAGAATAAATCCACCGGTTATTATGTACGGACCGTTTTCCATAATCTTTATCACTGTTTCCCTGCCACTGCCAATATCATCGTTTTTCAAAAGGGCACTCCTGCGGTTCTTGACGTGATTGGGATGTTCTTTACCGACGCTTTCATTCTTTTTATCATCATTCCATTTCCATGTTAAGGCATCAACCGGACACTTATCAACAACTTCAATTATCGTTTTGGTATCTGATCCGTCCATATTAATCCATGGTTTTTTATCGGGATTAAAAACTTCAGGCAGCCCGTGGGTGCATTCCGAAGCATGAATACAGGACGATGGTTTCCAGTATACAGTGATATCCTTGTTTTTATATTTTCTTTCTCCTGCTTCCATGTATGTTAGTTTTTGGCTTATATTATTTTAACAATAATTAATTAATTTGGTTGTACCAATCCGGATTAATTGATAATTTTATGTCGTATAATTATATAAATATTTGAGGATTAAAAAGTTTTCCGGTAAATACAATTTTTTTACATAATTAACACCTGTCTGATTTTCTTTACTTAAACTGGTCATGATAAAAGAAAATATAAAGTAAAGAAAGCTTTAATAAAGTGAGGATGTTTCAGCATTATTTTATTCTGGCAGAAGATCTACTTTATAAGCCTGTGAATCCACCGGAGGGCGGTGTTGTATCAGCAGGGCTTCTGCCATTTCTTGAAAGCCTCGAGGAACTGCCGCCTGATGTCTTACAGCTTCTGCTGACCATTGCCAGTGCCTTTATCATTCTTGTTACCCTCACAATTATTTTTCTGAGAAAAAGAAGGAAAATGAATCAGGAGTTAAAGATAAAGACTGATGAGGTTGAACATGCTAACCGCAATCTCGAGAAACTTAATAAAGAACTGCTGGAACAAAAGGAAAGGATGGCCAGGGAGCTGGCTAATTCGGAGATGTTATACAGCATTATGCTGGATTCAGCCGACGATGGCATTATATTTTATAATACAGACTGGTCAGTGCAATTTGCCAATCCTGCTATTTATTCTATTCTCGGATTTGATCATAAAAAGGAAAAACTTTTTGATATTATAAATGAAAGGGAACTCCTGCATCCCGATAATGCAGATTTTCACAATGAACGGTCAAAGGCAATAAACCAGAAAGGCTTTTTTGAAACAGAAATAAAGGTAAGACACAAGAATGGTAAGTATGTGGTATTATCCACAAAGATGGTGGAAGTGAAAGATGAATCCGGATCAGCCCTTGGAGTACTGTCCATCTCACGTGATATTACATCGCTCAAAGACACTCAGAATGAATTGAGGATCGCCAGGGATAAGGCCGAAGAGAGTAACAGGCTGAAATCTACCTTTCTGGCCAATATATCTCATGAAATAAGAACCCCTTTAAACAGTATCGTAGGCTTTGCCAACCTTTTGAATGATTCAAATGCTTCAGATGAAATGAGGGAGGAATATGTTGAATACCTTAACCAGAATACAGAAAAACTGCTGCAGGTAATTACCGATATCATTGATCTGAGCAAACTTGAAAATAACGAGATTGACATATGTTATAACCCGGTCAGAATAAATTCAATACTCTCTTATGTTGAGGAATATACCGGTAACCTTATCAAGAGAAGCGGAAAGGATATCACTTTTACAATTGAAAAGGTCTTTACTGATGACAGGGATATCGTTTATTCTGACGACCTCTGGCTCAAGAGGGTATTCCGGCACCTTCTAGACAATGCCGTAAAATTTACCAGGGCCGGTAAAATAGAGCTGAAGTCGGCCCTGGCAGGTTCATCAATAATGTTTACAATAAGGGATACCGGTATTGGTATAAGTAAAGAGAACCTTAAAACAATATTTGAACAGTTCAGGCAGGAAGAAGACGGTCATCACCGGTCATTTGAAGGACTGGGTGTTGGCTTGACAATGGCTAGCAAGGTGGTTGAGAATATGGATGGATATTTATGGGTTGAGTCGGAAAAAGGCAAGGGATCAGAATTCTTTTTCACTATCCCCTACAGGCCTGTTGACCTGAATGCATTCAGGGAGGCTGAAAAAAGATCGGATGAACTGCTTATTAGCAAGGATTGGTCAGGCAAGGTAATACTTGTAGCGGATGATAATATTGATACCCTCAGGTATCTGAACAGGGTTCTTTCCGGTACAGGAATCAATATAATTCATGCCAGGTCAAAACTTGAGATAAATGATATAATGCAGGATAAAGAAACAGTTGACCTTGTCCTGCTTAATATGCAAATGACTGAGCTGGGTGGCCTTGAAGTATTTACAGAGATAAGGGAAATCGATCCCCTTGTTCCTGTTATTGCCCGGTCTGCCTTTATCGGAAAGAAGGAGCAGGATGATATTCTGAATGCGGGCTGCACGGCATGCCTTGGACAACCGGTAAACAATGAGCAGCTGATTTCGGTCATCGCCGGCTTCCTCGACAACGAGTGATGCAAGATATCATCCTACCTGTAACAAGCCCTTCATCATTATTCAATCAATTTTTATAACTATCTTTAGAGTATAAACAGATTATTGCAATGCCGGAAGATATGTATGCCGATATTATTTTGCCTTTCTCCCTGGAAGGACTTTATACATACAGGATCCCTGGTGATATGTGCAAAAAGCTTGCAAGGGGCACGGCTGTTATTGTGCCCTTTGGGGAAAAGAACAGGTATACAGGACTGGTATTCAGTATACATAACAAAAAACCTGAGCTTGAAGTAATCAAGGAAATAATAGAACCTGCACCTTCAGTCCCTTCCATCCCGGAGGACATGTTAAAATTGTGGCAATGGATCAGTGAATATTATTATTGCTCTACTGGTGAAGTGATGAATGCTGCAATACCTTCTGCCTTGCTTGCCAGGGATGCCGGCAGCGCATTTAAATCGAAAACGGAGACGAAAATAGAACTCGCAAAACAGTTTAAAGAAAAAGAATTATCTGATTTGCTCGATGGCCTGCAAAAGACGCCGGCAAGGTACAGGCTTATGATGACCTTCCTTGATATGAGTTCAGATGATGAGAATCCTAAAAAGAGAGTATCAAAAAGTGACCTGATCCGGGAGTCAAAAACTTCCTACTCGGTTCTTAACAAGATTATTGAAGCTGGTATTCTGAAAGAAACAGCAGAGGAGGTTTCAAGGTTTGCCGGGGGCCAGGCCTTAAGAGGTAAATTTAAAAAACTGAGTGATTACCAGGCGGAAATTTATGATGATATCTGTTCCCTTTTTAAAGGGAAGAATACCGTTCTGCTTCATGGTGTCACTTCCAGCGGTAAAACGGAGATTTATATACATCTCATTAATGAAGCACTTAAAAAAGGTGAAAAAGTACTCTATCTTTTGCCTGAGATAGCCCTCACCACTCAGATAATTAACAGATTGAGGTCTTATTTCGGAGATATGGTTGGAATTTATCATTCCGGTTTGAATGATAATGAGAAGGCAGAGGTATATAAGAGGATATCAGGCAATTCATCTCTTGGCGAATACAAAATATTACTTGGTGTAAGGTCATCGATATTTCTCCCGGTAAATAATCTTGGGTTGATAATTGTTGATGAGGAACACGACAGTTCCTATAAGCAGTATGACCCGGCTCCCCGCTATAATGCAAGAGATACAGCCATTATGAGGGCTCATTTCAGTGGTGCCAGGGTTTTAATGGGTTCGGCAACACCATCGGTGGAGTCAATGTATAATGCTGAAACGGGTAAATACGGATATGCCCGCCTTGACAGGAGATATGGTAATATTAAAATGCCTGAAATCATCCTTACTGATTCAAGCGAAGCCTACCGGAAGAAGACTATGATATCTCATTTTACACCTGTGCTTGTTGAAGCAATAGATGAAGCACTGGCTAAGGGCCAGCAGGTTGTTTTGCTCCGCAACCGCAGGGGCTTTGCCCATTTTATTATTTGTGCAGATTGCGGATGGACTCCCGTCTGCCCCAATTGTTCGGTAAATTATGCCTACCATAAAAATATAGGTCGATTATATTGTCATTATTGTGGTTCATGGGATTCATTGCCTGCAAGGTGTGCAAGTTGTTCATCAACAAATATTAAACTGAAAGGCTTTGGTACGGAAAAGGTGGAAGATGAGATATCCATATTATTCCCGGATGCAAAAATCAAAAGAATGGATTATGACAGTACCAGGAAAAAGGGTTCTGTCGAAAAGATAATAAAAGACCTTGAGGATGCTAAGACGGATATTCTCATAGGTACCCAGATGATCTCCAAGGGTCTTGATATTGAAAACCTGACAGTAGTAGGCATACTGAATATTGATGGAATGCTTTTCTATCCCGATTTCCGGGCGCATGAAAGATGCTTCCAGCTGGCATCACAGGTCAGTGGACGTGCAGGAAGGAGAAAGACACGCGGAAGGGTAATAATCCAGACGGCCAATCCCTACCACCCTGTTATGAAGCAGATCATCAATAATGATTATGAGGGTATGTACAGGAGCCAGCTTGAGGAGAGGAAGGAATTTAACTATCCGCCTTTCACCAGGCTCATAAGAATATACCTTAAACATAAAGACAGGGCAGTGGTTAACGGTGCGGCTGAAATTATGGCAGCCCGGCTCAGGGAAATACTCGGGGAGAGGGTGCTTGGCCCTGAGTTCCCACCACATGCCAGGATACAGAATTTGTATATCAAATCCATCTTATTAAAGATTGAAAAAAACAAGTCCCACGCCTATATAAGAGAACTGATCAGCAGGATTTCCTCTTGCATAAAAACAAGGAAAGACTATTCTGCACTGAGGATATATTCTGATGTTGACCCTCAATGATACCGTAATATTATTCAGAAACTCCGGATATTTCTCAGGACTTAATTTTTTCAGCCAGCAAAAAGAGATTCTTCACCATTTTATCCCAGCTGAACTTATCTTTTTCTGACTTTATCCCTTCGACAAACTCATTGTATCTTTTATTGGTAAAAAAGTCAAGCAGGGCTTCTCTTACTTCTTCCGGTTCCGGTTTTACAACATATCCGACTTTACCATGTGGGATGATCTCGGGCAAACCACCCACATTGCTTACCAGCATTGGCTTGTTGAAATGATAGGCTATCTGTGTTACGCCGCTCTGTGTGGCCGATTTATAGGGCTGTGCTACTATATCCGAAGCACAGAACCAGTATGCCACCTCACTGTCAGGTACAAATTGAGGATGTATTATTATATCCTTTTCCAGGCCGTGTTTTTTGATAAGGTCATCATAGGGAGCACGTGGCACATAAAATTCACCAACCACCAGTAGTTTTATTTTCATCTTCCTGAACTTCTCACCGGCAAAGGAACTGATCATTATGTCAAGACCCTTGTATTCCCTTACCAGGCCGAAGAATAAGATATACCTGCAGGTGTCCTCAAGTCCCAGGTTTTCCAGGGCCGATTTCCTGCTGATGCTTTTTCCGAAATTATCAAAAACGGGATGGGGGGAGAAAATTCTGGCTTTGTCACTGTCAAACATTTCAAGTTCCTGCAGGACTGATCGTGACATAGCCATAAAGCCATGTACTGAATTGACAAAATAAGCTGTCAGTGCCCTGTCGCCGGGCCTTCTCTCATGTGGTATTATATTATCGAGCAATGCAATTATTTTTGTATGCCCGTTCTTCCTTATTATTCTTGATATGGTACCCAGGCATGGTGCCATAAAAGGCAGCCAGTACCTGAAAATTACCATGTCGGGTTTTTCTTTTCTTATTCTTCGCCCTACTCTTATCCAGTTAAGTGGCCAAATTGAATTAACGCTTCTTTTGATTTCAATATGACCGGGAAGAGAAGCCGCGGAATATTGTGTTTTTCCCGGGAAGAGGATGGCCGGATACTGGAGGGTGAAGGTTTCTATCCTGACGTTGTGGCCGGCCGATTTAATTTCACCTGCCAGCCTTTCATTGAAAGCAGCCAGTCCGCCACGGTAAGGATGACTTGTTCCTATGAATATAATCTTATCCATAACAGGCTGAGCTTTTTTTGAATTTGTATATATGATGCCCTGATCAACTGGAAAGCACATCTGCTATCTCCAGCAGGCTCTGGCACACACTCTTATGCAATTTAACGGCTTTCCTGAAAGGGACGAGGGCAATTTCATTATTCTGTATCCCCACCATTGTGCTTTTCTGGTCATCCATAAGGGCTTCCACGGCAGCATAGCCCAGCCTGCTTGCTGTCACCCTGTCGAAAGCAGAGGGTGATCCTCCCCTTTGAAGGTGACCCAGTACAGTTATCCTTATATCATAATTTGGATAATGCTCCTTTACTTTATTTGCCAGTTTGTATGCTCCGCCTTCCTTATCTCCCTCAGCCACTATTACTATATTGCTTGCTCTCTGCCTGCGTCCGCTTTCAAGCAGTTGATTAAGTTTATCAACCTCATTATTTATTTCCGGTATAATTATGGCTTCAGCCCCTGTTGCTATACCGCTGCGCAGGGCAATAAATCCTGCTTCCGCTCCCATTACCTCTATAAAAAACATCCTGTTATGTGCACTTGCCGTATCCCTTATTTTGTCGACAGCTTCAACTACTGTGTTAAGGGCTGTATCATAACCGATGGTATAATCGGTTCCGTAGAGGTCATTATCTATAGTGCCTGGGATCCCTATCATGGGGATATCAAATTCTTCATTGAAGATCCTGGCACCGGTGAATGTGCCGTCACCACCAATCACTATGATCCCGTTTACCCCGATCTCCTTCATATTATTATAAGCTATCTGACGGCCTTCGGAGGTTTTGAATTCCATGCACCTGGCTGTCTTAAGTATGGTTCCACCTCTTTGTATAATATCACTGACATCATGACTCCATAAGGGAGTGAATAGCTTTTCAATCATTCCCTTAAAGCCTTCTTTAATACCTATTACTTCCAGTTTATTATAAATTGCTGTTCTTGTGACGGCTCTTATTGCGGCATTCATACCCGGAGCATCTCCTCCTGAAGTGAGCACTCCTATTTTACTGATTCTTGCCATTATCCAATCTGATTTTAAAAGCTACAAATGTAATTTAATTACTAACATTTATCTTTTTCCCCGGCTATCATTTCTATCTTCTCCGCCACTTTCCTGATAAGCCACCTGGGTGTTGAGGTTGCCCCGCATACGCCGACCGTTGATGCATTATCAAACCACGATTCTTTAATTTCTGAAATATCTGAAATAAAGTAGGCAGCAGTGTTTATTTTGGAGCATACCCCGTAGAGCATCCTTCCGTTAGAACTGGTTTTACCGCTTACAAAAACAATAACATCATTATCACTGCAGAATTTTTTCAGGCTTGGTTCCCTGTTTGCCACCTGTCCGCAGATGGTATTGTTTACTTCCAGCATTTTACCCGGATGGTGACCTTCTTTTTCATAGAACTTTCTTATCTCACTGATAACTTCGGCATATTTTTCCCTGCTTTTTGTGGTCTGGGAAAAGATCTCGGCGGGTTTATTGAAATCTATTTTAGGTATATCTTCAAGATCCGATATAAGTATGGAGTTACCCTTTGTCTGTCCCAGGAGTCCCACAACCTCAGCATGTTCCTTCTTGCCGAAGATGATATTCTGAACCTCTGTTCCCGTTGTTTCGTAGTGTTTGCGAATCTTATTATGTATTTTTTTCACTATGGGACATGTGGCTTCAATGATCTCAATATCATTTTCACGGGCTATTGCGTATGTTTCGGGGGGCTCTCCATGGGCACGTATTACCACCTTGCTCTTACGCAGCTTCCTGAATTCATCATGGTTTATTGTTTTCAGCCCCAGATCTTCAAGCCTTTTTACCTCAGCCTCATTATGGACGATATGGCCGAGGCAATAGATTTCATCTCCCGATTTAAGGGCTTCTTCTGTGAGCCTGATAGCGTTTTCCACACCAAAGCAAAAACCTGAATATTGTTCTATCTCAACCTTCATTTTCCCGGTTTACTGTTTAAAATTTCCCTGAACCATTCCATCTGCTGACTTACGGTCATCTCCGTGTTATCAAGGATATAGGCATCCTCAGCCTGTCGGAGGGGGCTTATCTCTCTTCCGGAATCAATCATATCCCTTTCAGCGATATTGCTCAGCACATCTTTAAATTCCACCATTACTCCCTTCTCCTGCAGTTCCTTGAATCTTCTTTCCGCCCTAACCTCTTCGCTGGCAGTCATGAATATCTTAATGTCAGCATCAGGGAAAACTACTGTCCCTATGTCCCTGCCATCCATAACAATTCCTTTCATCATTCCTATTTCCCTCTGCATTTCAACAAGCCTCTGCCTTACAGCCTTTATTTTACTGATTACGCTCACGAGGGAGGATACTTCAAACTGTCGAATTTCAGCCTCCACGTTCTCCCCGTTAAGATAAGTCTCATACTCTCCAATATCAGGGTTATACCTGAACCGTATATGGATATCATCCATACTATTGCTTATTTCTTCTTCCCTGACCTTATGTCCGTTTATATATCCCTTGCGGAGGCAATACAATGTTACCGCCCTGTACATGGCACCACTGTCAATATAAAAGTAGTTCAGTTCCCTGGCAATGGCTTTTGCAAATGTGCTTTTTCCACAAGAGGAATAACCATCAACGGCAATAATCAGTTTCCTGTTCATGTAATTTCTGTTTAAGCTGCAAAGTTAAGAAAATCCGTTTATTTCAACCTTTTGAATAGGGAGGGTTTAAGCAAGAGAGAAAAATTGGTTGACGAACCTGCGATGTGATACTTTGCCCTGCTTACCATAATATCAAGAGAGGAGGTTCTTATGCCCACTCCCAGGCTAAAACCTACCAGTGCTGACCTTGTTTCGTACATCAATTCTTTCCTGCGTTGATAATTGAAGCCGGCTGCAAAGAATAAATTTTCCGTTGGCCTAAGCTCAGCTCCGAAAATAAGATGACGCATAATATTTTCAGCTATTTCCTTCGTTTTTGAAAGTGGAGGATCTTCATCTTCCGGTGTATAATAACTGTGTACGAGGTCATATTTTTCAAGATGCCTGGCAGTGAGGCTGAATCTGAGAGGGGCGTGTCTCAGTTCAGTGCTTATCCCGGCAGTGATTTCAA
This sequence comes from Bacteroidales bacterium, assembly GCA_032260385.1. Classification (GTDB taxonomy): domain Bacteria; phylum Bacteroidota; class Bacteroidia; order Bacteroidales; family VadinHA17; genus UBA9300. Next base: position 33,089 of record JAVVEL010000001.1, read on the forward strand.
AGGGTAACTTTTCCCTTACACCACTATAGCTTGTCAGCTGGAATCCGGTATTTCTTATAACAAGTCCTGCACTTACCATACCGTCAGGGCTTCTGTAGGAAGCTCCGAAATCCACGGCAATACCGAGTGAGATATAGGTCTCAAGCTGCGAAACTATGGGTTTCAGGTTTATACCCAGTTTAAATACTGAGTCTATCTCCCTGGTGTATATAATGTTGAAGGCGTATTCAGCAGCATTGAAATAACCGTTTATATTACCTTCTTCATCAGCTTTTTCAAACCGGCCATAGTTAAGGTAGTTAATACCTGCCGAAAAGGTTCCTGAACTGTCGCTATGATGGCAATACATTATTGATCCGTAATTAATTCCGGCAAAATAGTTAAGGTAGTTCAGCGATAGATTGCCATGTCCGGCTGGTCCTGCCAGGGCAGGGTTGAACATAGCCAGGGAGGGGTCACCACTGAAGGTGGAAATATTAAAGCCGCCCACAGAGGATATATATGCTCCGGGACTTATATTCAGGAACTCATAAACATTATCTCCTCCGGTTTGTGCATATGCAGATATTAAACCGGATGATAACAGGAATATTATCACCACTCTTTTCATATTGGCTCCGTGAGGAAAACGAACAATGTTTATTAAACGGCTCTTAAAAGTTAATATTATGGAATAAAGATAGATGTAAATAACTATTTAATATCCGCAGGTGATAATTTTTGGTTCAGAAAGTAAATAACTGAATAAACCAGTGCCGAAACCGTAATGCCAAAAATTATCGGGTCAAGGCCGAGTGGCAGGTAGATCCCTGATACAATCAGGCTGATGGTTACCGAGCCGCCCGCTATCATTGACCAGAGGGATGCCAGCTTATCAGGTTTTTTGGTAAACAGTGCTGCAACAACAGGGATTATCATTCCCGAAACCATGAATGAATATGAATGGAGCATCAGTTCAAGCACATTTGGCATTTTCATAGCCAGGAAAAGCGCTGTTATGCCAACTATCAGGGTGAATAATTGTGATAGTCTGAGACTGTTCTTTGAATCATGTTTCCTGAGAATATCGGTTATTATATTCCCCGATGAGGCCATAAGGCAGCTGTCGGCTGTGGACATTATTGCCGAGAAATAGGCTGCCAGTACAATACCCATAAGCCCCACGGGCAGTAGTGTTCTGAGCAGGGCAGGCAAACCCATTTCAGGATCAATCATTTCCCCGCTGGCAAAATCAGAAAGCAGACCGGCATCAAGGGCTACCCTGGCAAACATACCCAGGATTACCCCTGTGAAAGCCATCACCGGGTACTCGAAAAAGCCTGCAATCAGCCATGCCCTCTGTGCTGTCTTTTTATCTTTTGATGCGTATATCCGCTGGTAAAGGGTCATCCCTATGAACCAGATTGGGATTATGGTGAACATCCAGTTAAGAATTTGCTGCCATGATACATTATTCAGCTGAAGGAACTCAGGTGCTACTGTTTGCCTGATGGCTTCAAAACCTCCCAGCTTGATATAACTTATTGGAATACCTATGAAAATTAAGCCCGAAAGAAGAATGATCCACTGTATGGTATCAGTATAAATAACTGCTTTTAGTCCTCCGACCACCGTGTAGGTAACTGCTATAATACCCATTATTAGCAAGGCCTGGTTAAGACTGAGATCCATGAAGGTGGCCGATGCCAGCTTGGCCCCTGCAAGTATCTGCGAGCTTGTAAAGCCAAGATATCCAATGGCTGATATTATACCGGCAATGACCGCAACCTTCCTGTCATAGATTGCCTCGAGAAACTGGGGAAAGGAAAGCAGTCCTTTCGCCCTGGCCATATCAGATACTTTTGGTATAAGAAGAACAGCACTCAGCCAGGCTCCGAGGAGACCGGTAAACAGCAGCCAGCTGCCGGAGATGCCCATGACAAATCCCAGTCCTCCAAGGCCTATGGAGAATCCTCCTCCGACATCAGTGGCCACCACGGATAAACCTATATGCAGGCTGCTCATCTGACGCCCTCCAACATAGTAATCATCCGTTGTTTTATTCCTCCGCAGAAAGTAAAAACCTACACCCAGTACGGCGAAAAGATAAACTACGAAAATGCTTAGATCTAACCAGTGCATATTATGTTGTTTTTTACAAAATATTAATGCTATTGATATAACCTGCAATATTGGAATTCCTTATTAAGCTTACTGTGTTTTTATGGCCCATTCGCAGGAAAGTTTTTTTCATGAGGGATGAATTGGGTCTTAGACAATAGTTACTCCTGGAACAAAAATAGCTATATACTGGCAGAAAGCAAAGCCGGGCTTGTCGTCAGCCAGGGACTTTTGTCTTTACAGAGAATCTCAACTGGGCCATATAAAGCCCTGCTATCATAATAATGATGCCCGCGAACTTCTCTGCTGTAATTATTTCACCTATAGAATAATAGGCAAATACAGCCGTTAATACGGGTATAATATTGGCAAACAGATTAGACCTTGTAACACCAATCTTTCTTACTGTATAGCCAAAAAGAATAAAAGCCCCGCATGAAGCAAATATTGCCAGCTGGGCAACAGCAATGGCAGCATCAGGGCGGAATTCTATTTCTTGCAGGTGTTTCCCCTCTGAAATCAGGAAGACGGGAAGGAAAAGAGCAAGACCGATAATGTTCTGGACATTCACTATGTAGACCGGCCGGTAGTTGTTTGCCAGCCGTCGCAATATGAGCGAATAAGCTGTGGCACACATAACGGCAGAAAACATAAGGATAATACCTCGCGGGTTGAAAGAAAGATTGCTTTTTCCGGTAAGGATAAATATTAGGATGCCTGTGAAGGATATCACAACGCCGGCATAATTGAACATAGTTAATTTTTCCCTGAAAAAGATCAATGCCCCGATGGCGGTAAAAATGGGTATGGTAGCTATCAGTACGGAGGCAACTGTAGAGGATACCAGTGACAGGCCGTGACTCTCGAAAATAAAGTAAAGGAAGGGCTCACAAAGAGCTATAAAAAAGAAATATACCCTGTCTTCTTTCCTTATCTTTTCAAATCTGCCTGTCAGGTAAAGAAAAAGACTCAGCACAATTACTGCCGTTGCCAGACGGAAAAATACAATGGTAAGGGGACGGTATGCCTCGTTGGCAATCTTGAACCAAACATAGGAGAAAGCAAAGAATGCCATGGAAAATATGATCGATATATATGCCTTTGTATTCTTTCCCAATTTCACACATTATTTATGACGGGCGAAATTAGAATTTTTTTTTTATATATTTGCTCGCTCAAGAGGTTAAATATGAGGGGGTTAATTTTTTGATAAAGAAGGTAATTGACTATAAAACACAACTTTAAAATATAAAACTACCTATCAATGAAAATACTTGTTTGCATCAGCAACGTACCTGATACCACAACCAGGGTAAAGTTCAGCGACAGTAAAAAACTGGACACTGCAGGGGTACAATGGGTAATAAACCCATGGGATGAGCTGTCCCTTACGCGTGCCCTGGAGCTGAAAGATGCTAATCCCGGTCTTGTCGAGTCCGTGGCAGTTGCCCATGTGGGTCCTGCATCTTCGGAGCCCACCATACGTAAAGCCCTTGCTATAGGTGCCGATGGCGCCATAAGAGTAGACTCCGATTCACACGATGCCTATTTTGTTGCATCACAACTTGCTGAAGTTGTTAAGGGGGATAATTTCGATCTTATCCTCTGCGGTATTGAATCGAGCGACTTTAACGGGTCAACAGTGGGTGGGATGCTGGCTGAATTTCTTCAATATCCGTCCGTTTCAGCAGTGTCGGGTATTGATATTGAGAATGGTAACATAAGCCTTAGCCGTGAAATAGATGGCGGCAGGGAGCTTCTTTCGGTAGCCTCGCCCTTTGTTGCTATTGTGCAGAAAGGAATAGCAAAAGAACCAAAAATAGCAGCCATGCGCGGTATAATGATGGCCAGGTCTAAACCACTTAAGGTTATTGAACCTGTTGAAGCAGAGCCACTGACAGATATTGTTTCATATGAAATGCCTCCTGCAAAAGAAGCCTGCAGGTTTATTGATGCCGATAAACCGGAAGAACTGGTTAATATTCTGCAGAACGTGGAGAAAGTGATCTGAAATTAGTAATTAAACCTCTAATCAATTAGAACATGTCAGTATTAGTATATATCGAGAACTGGGACGGTAAATTCAAAAAATTATCCTACGAACTGGTATCTTATGCTTCATCAGTTGCGGAAATGTTAAATACTCAGCTCAATGTTTTGTCAATAGGTGACGTTGATACAGCTGAGCTGGAGAGCCTCGGCAGCTATGGAGCGTCAAAAATATTAAGCATAGAGGATGAAAAACTGAAGAATCTTGACAGCCAGGCATACACCACTGTAATAGCCGATGTGGCTAAAGAACGGGATGCCCGGATTATAATCCTGGCAAATAACAATACGGGAAAAGCTGTGGCTCCAAGATTGTCAGTTAAATTAAAAGCAGGGATAGGCTCAGGTGTCAGCAGACTGCCATCCTCACTGGAACCTTTTACCGTATATAAAAGAGTATATTCCGGTAACGCCTATGCACACGTCGTAATTAAAACCGATGTAAAAATCCTGACCCTGGCACAGAACTCATTTGAAATTACCGAAAAGTCAAAAAAAGCTGAGATTGAGAAATTGAGTTATGATCTCGATCCTGCCCTGGTAAAGACGGAAGTCAGGGATGTAAATAAACAGACGGGTAAACTGCTTCTTACCGATGCCGGGATTGTTGTGTCCGGAGGGAGAGGAATGAAATCACCCGATAATTGGGCTCCCCTGGTGGAGCTGGCTGACCTGCTCGGAGGGGCAACAGCCTGCTCGCGGCCTGTCTCCGATGAGGGCTGGAGACCACACGAAGAGCACACGGGTCAGACGGGAAAGATAATTGCCCCTGACCTCTATATTGCTGTGGGTATATCAGGTGCAACACAACATATTGCTGGTGTGAGTGCTTCAAAGTGCATAGTGGCCATTAACAATGATAAGGACGCACCTGTTTTTGAGGTTGCCCGATATGGCATAGTGGGTGATGCAATGAAAATATTACCTGACCTGATTGAGGCTGTCAGAGAAGTTAAGTCAGCCTAAAAGGTGATATAAAAACCATAATATGCAAAAGCAAATAATTTTCGCTGTTGTACTGCTGCTTACCCTGGGTGTTTTTTCTTATACTGCACTGAGGCTCTCGCGTTTTTTCAAACTAACCAGGCCGGCCTTCCCGGTGAGGGATACGGGAAAGAGGATTGCATTGACCCTGAAGGTAGCTTTCGGGCAGTCAAAAATTTTCAGGATGCCCATTATCGGTTTTCTGCATGCTCTTGTTTTCTGGGGTTTTTGTGTCATACTTATCGGAAGCATTGAAATGATTATCGATGGCCTGGCAGGCACAGAACGCGTGTTAAAATCGCTCGGTATGGTGTATGAAATAATTATTGCTTCAGGTGATATTTTTGCCCTCCTTGTTACAATATCAATAATAGTATTCCTTGTTCGAAGGCTGTTTCTGCACATTGAAAGATTTGAAGGCAGGGAAATGAAAAGAGCATCTCACATAGATGCCAGTATAGCACTTACGATGATTTTGTTTCTGATGCTCAGCCTGCTCGGGATGAACAGTGCCTATTATGCTTATGCCCTCAAAGAAGGGCAGGAGATGGCTGGCATCTTCCCGGTAAGTTCAGCCCTTTCACCCCTCTTTGATACGGCTGACCCGTCTGTAATTTATATCTGGCATGAAATATTCTGGTGGTCGCATATAGTGCTGATTTTTATCTTTGCCAATATCCTGCCGTACAGTAAACACTTTCATGTTTTTATGTCTGTTCCTAATGTTTACCTTTCCCGGCTGAGGCCCCTGGGTAAACTTGTAAATATGGATAATGTGACCAGGGAAGTTAAACTGATGCTTGACCCTGAAACAGCCTTCAGTGCTGCACCTGAAAACGGACCTGCCGAAAGATTCGGGCTCAGGGATATTGAAGATGTAACATGGAAAAACTACCTTGATTCACTGTCCTGCACACAGTGCGGGCGCTGCACGGCAGCATGCCCTGCCAGTTTAACAGGGAAAATGCTCTCACCGCGGAAAATTATAATGGATGTGCGTGCCAGGATGAATGAAAAAGGCCCCGGCATGCTTAAAAATGGCAAAGAATATGATGATGCAAAAAGCCTGCTCAAGGACTACATAACTGAGGAAGAATTGTGGGCCTGTACAACATGCAATGCGTGCGCGGAAGAATGCCCGGTTAATATAAATCATCCTGAAATAATACTTGAAATGAGGAGGTACCTGGTTATGGAGGAAGGCCAGGCCCCCGGTGAAATCAAGACAGTATTCAATAATATAGAGAATAATGGCGCACCATGGCAATATTCATCAGAAGATCGTATGCTATGGGCGGAAAATATCGAAATGACGATCGGCGAATAAATCCCTCTATGAAAACAATTAAGGTAAATGTACCTCTTATGTCAGACCTCTCCGCCCGGGGAGAAAAAGCAGAATATCTCTTCTGGGTAGGCTGTGCCGGAGCTTTTGACGACAGGTACAAAAAGGTTGCAGCTGCCTTTGCCAAAATACTTACCTTCCTTGACGTCAGCTATGCCGTGCTGGGAAAGGAAGAAACATGTACAGGCGACCCTGCAAGAAGAGCAGGCAATGAAATGGTTTACCAGATGCAGGCCCTTCAGAATATCGAGACCTTTAAAGCCTATGATATTAAAAAGGTAATCACAATATGCCCGCATTGCTATAATATCTTTAAAAATGAGTATCCCGACCTCGGGGCTGATTTTGAAGTTATCAGCTACCTTGGTTTTCTTTCAGATATGTTGAAATCCGGGCAATTGAAACTGGATAGCAATGTGTTGAAAAATAAGATCATAAGCTATCATGACCCCTGTTATCTGGGTCGGGCCAATAAGATATATGATGAGCCAAGGCTGCTGCTTGGAGCTATGAGCCAGGGAAGCAGGGAAATGAAACGCAATAAAAGTTTTGCCCTATGCTGTGGTGCAGGTGGGGCACAGATGTTCAAGGAGGCGGAGAAAGGTAATAAAGAAATTTTCATCGAAAGAACTGAAGAAGCTCTCGAAACAGGTGCAGATATTATTGCCACGGCATGCCCCTTCTGCATGACCATGATGACAGATGGCCTGAAATATAAAAACCGGGAGGAAGAGGTTCAGAACCTGGACATTTGTGAGTTGATTGTCAAAAGCTTAAAAATTTAGAATATACATTAAAATAAACCAATTGATATGGAAAAATCAGAACTCCTGAAAAGCGGTGAATTCCTCGTTCGTGAAGTAAAGCCGGAAGATATTTTTATTCCTGAGGAATACGATGAGGAACAGTTGATGATTGCCCAGACATGCAGGGATTTTCTTGAAGCGGAGGTGTACCAGCACATGGAACAACTGGAGAAGGGCGACCGCGAATTGATGAAATCACTATTAAAAAAATCTGGTGAACTGGGTCTTCTGGCAATAGCCGTCAGTGAGGAATACGGGGGATTCGGACAGTCATTTGTGACCCAGATGCTGGCAGCTGAAACAATTGGTGCAGCGTATTCATTCTCTGTTGCTTTTATGGCTCATTGCGGAATAGGAACACTTCCTATATTGTATTTCGGGAATGAAGACCAGAGGGAAAGATATGTTACAAAACTGGCTACAGGTGAATTGCTGGGAGCATATTGCCTTACCGAACCCGGTGCAGGCAGTGATGCAAACTCTGGAAAAGCTAATGCCATTCCGTCTGAAGATGGCAGTCATTATGTCCTTAACGGTCAGAAAATGTGGATTACAAACGCAGGCTTTGCTGATACCCAGACAGTTTTTGCAAAGATAGAGAATGACAGGGTGCTGAGTGCTTTTATCGTTGATACGGCAAGCGAGGGTGTGGTGGTCGGCCCCGACGAACATAAAATGGGCATTAAAGGTTCTTCTACCGCACAGATATATTATAATGACGTTAAAGTGCCTTCGTCCAACCTGCTTGGTAAGAGAGGGGAGGGCTTCAGAATAGCACTCAGTATCTTGCATATGGGAAGGATTAAACTGGGGGCAAATGTCATAGGAGCATCAAAGAGGGCCATTAACAATTCTGTACAATATGCCAATGAAAGAAAACAGTTTGGTACTCAGATCGCTAATTTCGGTGCCATAAAGCACAAGCTCGCCGAGATGGTTATCAGAACTTTTGCGGCCGAATCGGCTACATACAGGGTAAGCAGGGATATTGATGACCTGATAGGACAATATAAATCGGAGGGCTGTGAGAAAGGCCGGGCTGCCATAGATGCCATAGCTCATTATGCCGTTGAAGCTGCTATACTTAAGGTTTACGGATCTGAAATGCTTGATTTTGTAATAGATGAAGCAGTGCAGATACATGGGGGTATGGGATATTCAGCTGAAATGGAGGTTGAGAAGGGCTACCGCGACTCAAGGATTAACCGGATATTCGAGGGGACTAATGAAATCAACAGGATACTGGTAGTTGACACTGCAATGAAAAGAGCCATGAAAGGGCAGTACGGACTTTTTGAGGAGGCAGGGAAACTGGCACGGGATGTCGGCAGCCTGGAAATATACAGGGCAAAGAAATCGGATGATTTCTTTACAGAAAAAACAGGATACATAAAAAATATGAAGAAGATTGCCCTTCTTCTCCTCAATGCCGCTTCAAATACCTATGAGCGTAAACTGGTTCATGAGCAGGAGATCCTGAATAATATCTCGGATATAATCATGGAAATATACATTACCGAATCACTGGCACTGAGAGTCAAAAAAATTGAGCTTCTTAAAGGCGATGCAGGTATATACAGGGATATCCTTGATGTGTACGTTTATGATACCGTCCAGAAGGTTCGCAAATGGGCTATGGATGCTCTTTACTCTATTGATAATGAAAGCAGTGAAGACCTTCTGAAAGCTGTCGCTGATCTTTCAGAAACTGCCGGGGTGAATGTTAAAGACGCACGCAGGCGTATAGCTGATAAACTGATAGAGGATAATATTTATAGATTCTGAAAAACCAGTTTATCGTCCTGCCACATCAAGGATCGCATCAAAAAGGCTGTAGGGTGATCCCGTAGAAACATCCTGTGATAGTTCCCAGACCATTATTCCGCCTATATCGTGTTCAATAAGAAAGGATGTCTTGTTTTTTATGAGTGTCCTGCCATTGAAGCTGTATAAACCATAGTTATTATCGTCAGGCAGCGGATGAGCCGTTTCAACAATATACCTGTAGGTATAGGTGCGTGGTGAGGTATCGCCCTCCTTATAAGGCCTCTTCCCATAGAAGGGTACACCCATAATTATTTTTTCTTTTGGTATACCCGCATATAAATGCTCATAGGTGAAATCTTCAAACATGGCAAGCGGGACATGGTTTCCTCCTTCATCAAGAATACCATAGCTCATTACATTTATATAATCCACCTTTGGATGAATACCCGACGAAAATGTTACCTGCGACGGAACAAGCGCAACAGAGAAGAATAAACCATTGGTTCTCAGTGAATCCGATAGCATGGTGGTGAGTATGCTGCGATCCTGTGCAGGAATTGAATAGGGATAGTCTTCCCAGTCGAGATCAACTCCGTCAATGTTCTGCTCAAGGCAAAAGCTTACAAGCTGGTTGATATAGTTTGCTCTTTTTTCCGGATCCTCAAACATAGGAAAAATAGTTTCTGATTCGTACCATCCCCCCAGAACAAGGAAGAGGAGGGCATCACTGCGAAGCCGGTCACGGATAATATTAATATCAGATATAAGGCCTTCAGGGACCGTAAACAGACCATCCTGGTCAGGAGCAATCGAAAAATAATATAGAATATCAAGATGCTGCAGACTGTTAAGGTCAACATTATCCATACCCCAGCAGGGCAGATAGGCTGCTATTATAAGGTCGTTGTCAATGTATTTTTCTTGCTCCTTACTGCAGGCGAAGCTTATTATAATGAGTACAGAAAGGATTATATATCTTCTTTTCATCCGCAAACCGGTCATGTTATTTAGAATCTAAATATATTATTACCGTATTTTGCAGGTTATCTTCCGCCTGCGTATTTTTAGACCTAAATGATTTGCCATGAAGATAAGAATTCTTTTGTTGTTTTTTGCCCTGGCTTTGTTTTCCTGCAGGCAGACAGAAAGATTTAATCCCCTTGATTATGTCGATCCACAGATAGGATCTGTGCATGGTCGCTGGTTTTTCTATACCCCGGCAGCCAGGCCTTTCGGTATGGCCAAGCTGGCCCCGCATACAAATGCATATGGAAGTATGGGCAGCTGGTTGCCCTGTGGCTATGACGACAGGCATGAATCAATAGAAGGCTTCGGTCATTTCCATGAATTCCAGGTGGGAGGCCTCGTTTTTATGCCCTTTGAGGGTGAACTGAAAACCGTACCGGGTACACTCGAGGAACCTGATAAGGGCTACCGTTCGCGATTTAAAAAGGAATCAGAAGTTTCAATGCCGGGTTATTATTCTGTCAGGCTCGATGATTACGGGATAAAAGCTGAAATAACATCAAGCGAAAGAGTTGGTTATCACAGGTATACCTACCCTCAATCCGATGAATCCGGGCTTATTATTGATATCGGACATAAACAGGGAGAAAGTAGTGATGTTACGGAGGCTTATATAGAAAAAATATCCGGAGATGAGCTTCAGGGCTATATAATTACCTACCCTGAATACGTGAAATTTTGTGATGAGGGTAACAGGGTGAAAATGTTTTTTTATATAAAACTTGACAGGGAACCCGGTTCATGGGGAACATTCGTGGGTGACTCAGTAACACCGGGATCAGCAATGACAAAGGGAGTCTCAAATGGAATGTACCTCAGGTTTAAAACTGCGGAGTCAGAAAAGCTGGAGATAAAAACGGGACTGTCATATACTTCCATTGAAAATGCAAAACTTAATTATGAAAAAGAAGCTGCTGAAGCAGGCTTTGATAAGGTGAAAGCGGGATCAGAGGAAGCATGGAAAGAAAAACTTTCTGTGATTACTGTTGAAGGAGGCAGGGAGGAGGACAGGTTAAAATTCTATACCGGTCTTTACCATGCCTTGCTTGGACGGGGACTGGCAAGTGACGTGAACGGACAATATCCACGGAATGACGGAGGCATCGGGCAGATACCCCTTGATGAGAAGGGAAAGCCGGAATATAATCATTACAATACTGACGGTATCTGGGGCGGCTTCTGGAACCTGGGGCAGCTATGGGCACTTGCCTATCCCGATTACCTGAATGAATACATGCAGTCGAATCTTGATTTCAGTGATGAGACCGGCTGGCTGCACGATGGTGTTGCAGCAGGAGCCTATTCAAACGGGGTGCAAACCAATTTTAATGGTTTGATGCTTGCCGCTACATATAACTGCGGGATAATAGATTTCGATATTGAGAGGGCTTATGCTGCTGCCTTTAAAAATGAGACAGGCTATGCGGGAAGGGATTTCGGGTCGGGTAAATATGACCTGCACTATTTTGTGAAAAACGGGTATATCCATTCCTATGATACCACCCTGTCGAACGGTTGGGTCTTTAATTTCGGGGCATCCCATACCCTGGAGTTCTGTTTCAGCTCATTCGCAGTGGCCGAATTTGCGAGAGCCCTCGGGAAAACGGATGATTATGAGCAGCTTATGAAACAGGCTAATGCCTATAAACTCTTATTTGACCCGGAGACAAAGTATATCAGGCCACGGAATCAGGATGGTTCATTTATTGATAATTTTGACCCCATGGAACCCTGGCGGGGTTTCCAGGAAGGCAATGCCTTCCAGTATACCTGGTATGTGCCTCACGACCCTGCAGGAATAATGGAACTGGTGGGGCCTGACCTTTTCAATGACCGGCTTGAGACTATGTTTGCCGAAGCCCGTAAGAGTGTCTTTGGCGGTGGAGAAGAAATTGACAGCTTTTCCGGACTGGAGAAACTTTATAACCATGGCAATCAGCCCTGCCTGCATAATGCCTGGCTTTTTAATTACTCGGGTAAACCGTGGCTGACACAAAAATGGGTGAGGCTTATATGTGATGAATTTTACGGAACCGAACCCTTGCATGGCTACGGCTTCGGACAGGATGAGGACCAGGGACAGCTGGGAGCGTGGTATGTGATGGCAGCTGTGGGCTTGTTTGATGTTTCCGGTCACGCATTCAGTGAGCCCGTTTACCAGATTGGAAGCCCGCTTTTTGATAAGGTTACCATTAAACTCAATAAACAGTATTATAATGGCAAAGAATTGATAATAAACACTATAAACAATAAGCCCGGAAATATATATATCCGTAATCTTGAACTTAACGGTGAAAACATTGACAGGTTCTGGATCAGGAGAAACAGGCTTATTGAAGGAGGCACCCTGCTTATAGAACTCGGGGATGAGCAGGCAATAGATGACAGGCGACATAATTTACCCCCCTCAATGAGCAATAAAATACGTTGAAAAATATATAAAAAGTTGATTTATATCAATAATAAATACCATAAATATCAGTCCAACCATGTAAATGTATCTGCCGCTTGGCCTATGCTCTGATGTTAAGATACGATATATTTGCCGAGATATTAATACTTGATAAAATTTTATAAAAATCAACATAACATGAGTAGAAAGACGATAAAGGCTGTAACTAATATCACTCTTTCGTGTATTATTATAGCCATAATAGCCTTAACGGCATGTGAAAAGTATAGTTATGATCCACCTGTTTATATACCGCCGGATACAGGCCAGCCTTATGATACTGTTTACTATGCTACAGATGTGGCACCGCTTTTTCCGAAATACAACTGCACTGGATGCCATGGCGGGGCAATCTCTCCTGATCTGAGAGAATCGGAATCATACGAGGAGCTAATCGATGGAGGATACATAAATATAGATAAGCCATTGGAAAGCATTGTGATAATACAGATCGATGATCCGGGACACGGTGCAACCTTTAGTAACAACGACAGAACAAAGCTACTCGACTGGATATACCAGGGGGCACAGGATAACTAAAAAATCTTAAACATAAAATGGAAAATATGAAAAAAATACTCTCATTATTACTGATTGCTTTTATGGCAATTCCACTTTTAGCCCAGGATGAAGAAGAGGATTATCCTGTAATGTGGACCTTTGAGACCAGTATTCTTGCAGATAACCAGACAGTTATGACTCCATTCAAAGGGATGATTGAATTTGAGATTCACCATCGCTTCGGACTGGTTACGGGCGGGCATCAATCACTTTTCGGTATATATTCTCCCTCGAATATAAGGCTTGGCCTGAATTATGGTATTAGCGACAGGATTATGGTTGGGGCAGGGGCCACCAAGGATTTAAGTCTTTGGGATATACAGGGGAAATATGCAATTCTCCGGCAAACCGAATCAGGCCGTATGCCCGTTTCACTGACTTATTACGGAAATATGGCCGTCGAAGCCAGGGCTGATGAGAATTTTGGTCCTCCCGAAACTTTCAAGGCAATTCATAAACTGTCATATTTCCACCAGTTGATCGTTGCAAGAAAATTCTCCGAGGCTATATCTTTACAGCTGGCTCCCACCTTTATCTATTTAAATGCAGTGGAGACAGGTTACAATAATGCCAATTTCGGAATCCATGCCGGTGGTAAATTTACCTTTGTGCCATCTCATTCAATTATTTTTGAGTATGACTACCTCTTTACACAGGCTGATACAGATCCCGATGGTGACGGAACCGACAATTTTGAAAAAACATTACCCCAGGTTGTAATAGGATGGGAAAAAGGAACACCCACTCATGCCTTCCAGCTTTTCTTTGCCAACTATAAAGGCATACTGGGCCAGAGAAATTTTGTGTTTAATAAAAATGATCTCTGGAAGGGTGAATTCCTTTTGGGAATGAATATAACAGTAAGATTTTAAAAACTGTTTTAATGAAAATTGCATTAGCTTTAATTGCATCCTTTCTGTCTGTTGTCTTGGTTACAGAAAATAACAGAGCTGTTCTCCAGGATCCTGAAGAAGTTCCGGTGATACAAAAGGGCATCGAGAATAACCTCTTTGCTGAGGATAACGAGAAATGCCTGGTATGTCACGGGGAACCTTATTTTGAACTTAACGACACAGCCACAGGCGTAACCCAGAAAAGACTAATGTGTGATGATTATTTCGTTGAAAGGGATGAGTTTTACCAGTCAAATCATTGGAGCTTTGCCTGTACCGATTGTCATTCGTATGATTTTGAAATATTTCCACATCCTACATCAACCAGGTTGGAGGAAACGTATCATTGTAATGACTGTCATGGGTATGACGAACAATATGCACGTTATCAATTTGAAGAAATTCAGATCGAGTACGAGGAGAGTATTCATGCTGAAATAGATGGGTTCTCATGCTGGAAATGTCATGACCCCCACAGCTACGAGATCAATATCCGGACTTCGACTAACCTGGAAAAGACAATATTATATGATAATAATATATGTATTGAGTGCCATGCCAATTTTGATAATTTTATGCTACTTACGGATCGGGAGGAGATACAGGTTGTTGATAGCCATAGCTGGCTGCCAAATCAATCAGCACATTTTACCAGTGTCAGATGCATAGAATGTCATACTGAGATTAATGAAAATATACTGGTTGCTCATAAGCTGTTGCCTATGGATAAGGCCGTAAAAAGGTGTACGGAATGTCATTCATCGGATTCAAGGCTGCTGGCAACACTGTACAAGTTCCAGAGCAAGGAGTTCAGGGCAAATGTTGGATTTGTTAATGGTGTTATTTTCAACCAGTCGTATGTAATAGGAGCTAACAGGAACATTATACTTAATGTCCTGAGCTTTGTTATCTTCGCTGGAATAATACTCGTTATAGCAGTGCATATATTATTCAGAATAATCAGGAGGGATTAATAAATGGCAAGACGATTATATTTATACCCGGTTTGGATACGAATTTGGCATGTGTTAAATGCCATTTTATTCCTTATTTTAATATTCACAGGTATAAGCCTGCAATTTGCTGGTTCAGGGGGAGAATTTTCCCTTATCCGCTTTGATCAGGCTGTAGCATGGCATAATATTTCCGCTCTGATTCTTACCTTTAATTATGTCGTTTTTATTATTGGTAACCTGGTCACAACAAACAGCAGACATTACAGGATTAAAAAGAAGAATTTCTGGGCCGATCTGTTTGTGCAGTTAAAATTTTATGCATTCGGGATGTTCAAGAAGGAGAAACACCCATTTCCCGTAACATATGAACAAAAGTTCAACCCCTTACAGAAAATATCATATGTTCTTGCAATGTATGTTGGCATGCCGGTAATCATAATTACAGGCTTCGGCCTGCTTTTCCCTGAAATTCTGGTTCACCAGTTTTTTGGAGTGAGTGGATTGCTTATCACTGATATTTTACACATAACCATAGGGTTTATACTCTCGGTATTTATGATTATTCACATTTATACCTGTACTCTTGGTGATAAGCCCACCACATTGTTTAAAAGCATGGTCTCAGGATACCATGAAGAACATGAATAGACAAAAAAAATATTTATGGCAGATAAAAAAAGGTCAGAGAATTCAAGACGCCAGTTTCTGAAGAATATAGGAACTGGACTTGGAGCAATATCTATTGGCGGGGCTGCTGCTGTTGCAGGGAATAAGATGATCGATTCATCAGATGAAAAGGTAAGAGTACTGACTGCTGAAGGTAAAGTGCTTGAGGTAGATAAGGGTGCCTTGAAAGAGCTTAAAAAAGAAACCAACGAGAAAAGGGAGTCTGCCCGTGAGGGCCTTCCGAACAGAAAGTTTGTTATGGTCATTGATCTGGCTAAATGCGCCAATGCACGAAAATGTATAGAAGCATGCCAGGAAGGGCATATGTTACCCAGGGATCATGAGTGGATAAAGCTTTATTCAATACAGGATGCTGAGCAAACGGCACCTTACTGGATGCCCCGGCCATGCTTCCATTGTGATAATCCGCTTTGCGTAAGCGTATGCCCCGTTGGTGCAACCTATAAGAGGGATGATGGTATTGTTCTTGTTGACAGCAAACGGTGCATAGGATGTAAATTTTGTATGACAGGCTGCCCCTATTCTGCAAGATCATTCCACTGGAAGGACCCGGAAGTTGAGGTCCCTGATGATCATGTGTACGATCCTGAATTGAATACTCCTCCTGTTGAAGGAACAGTGGGGAAATGCGTGTTCTGTGCCGATCTACTGAGAAAAAATGAGTTACCACGTTGTGTACAGGCCTGCCCCATGGGAGCCCTCTATTTTGGTGACCTTGTTGAAGATGCTGTCACCAACGGAGTTGAGACATTACGCTTCTCAGATACTATGGAACAGAAACATGGATACCGGTACCTGGAAGAACTGGGAACACACCCCAGTGTCTATTATCTGCCTCCTGTTAACCGCTTATTTGATTATGACAGTGGTCTTGAAGGCCTCAGTGATCAGAACCGTGAAAGATACAAAAACACCGGACCAAGAGATGCAAAAAGATAAAACCACATTTTCATGGTGAGAATAACAAAGAAAAACCTGGTGCAGGAACTGACTCCTGAGATAACATCTACATCAAGGAATTGGTATTTACTGTTTGGTGTATTTGTTCTAATATGGGCCATAGGAATTTACGCCCTGATACAACAAATTGACAGAGGACATATTGTGACCGGAATGAGAGACAATGTGGTATGGGGTGTTTATATTGTGAATTTCATTTTTTTTATGGGACTCAGCTATGCCGGCGCACTGATATCGGGTGTCCTTCACCTGTTCAAGTCGCCATGGAGAGCACCTGTGATTAGATTTGCTGAGCTGATAACCGTTATATCACTTTGCATTGGACCATTCTTTATATTTTTCTGCATAGGCAGGCTCGACAGGTTACCTTTCCTTTTTGCTTTCCCCAGGATACAGTCGCCGATTACCTGGGATGTGATAGCTATTATAACAGACCTTTTCGGCTGCTTTATATTCCTTTACCTGTCGCTGATCGAAGATTTTGCCATACTGCGGGATACTACCGATATCAATATCAAACCCTGGAAGAAGAAACTTTACCGGATACTTGCCCTGGGATACGTGGGAACTAAAAAACAACACAGGTTACTAAGCCGGGCAAAAAATGTAATGGCAGCCATGATTATAGCCATTGCCATAATTGTGTACTCAGTGCTCGCATGGATATTCGGAGTGACACTTCAACCCGGCTGGCACAGTACAATTTTCGGACCTTACTTTGTTATTGCCGCTATATTTTCAGGGACAGGACTTTTAATAATATTAATGCAGCTGTTCAGGAAGATATATAAGCTTGAGAAGTATATCACAAGGAAACATTTTGTAAATGTGGGTGTCCTGCTACTTATAATTGCTGCATTCTATGGGTATTTTACCTTCAGTGACTACCTTACAAAGTGGTATGGCTCAGTTAAAATGGATAAGATATTGATAGATAAACTGTTTGAGGACTACTACCTGATGTTTATCTTTGCAAACTATATTGGTATACTGATACCCCTGATAATTGTCGGAATCCCTAAATTCAGAACAATAAGAAATATAGTAATAGCAGCTGTTATTGCCCTTCTGGGTCTATGGTTTAACAGGTATATCATTGTTGTGCCTACACTTGAAACACCTTTTCTGCCAATACAGGATTACAGGATGGATTTCATAAAGTATTCTCCCACCTGGGTGGAATGGTCTCTGACAGCTGCCGGGGTGGCTATATTTGGAATTTTTATGATGCTGGTGTCAAAAATAGCACCGCTGGTCTCAATTTCTGAAATGGAAGAATCGGAAGAAGTTCAGAATCAATAAAAATAAGTCTATGAAAAAACAAGCACCTTTAGTATTCATGTTGTCTATGCTGATAGGGCTAATGGTTCTCCATCCCCTGGATGCACAGGATGCCGGGGAAGATGAAATACAAAGTCCTTATATTGAATTCAATTACCTGAAGAATACTGAAGGACACAGGATCCTTGATGCCAAAATATTTCTTGCCGGAGAGCTGGGATTGATCCCGCTGGAAGGTCTGCCGGTAAAGTTTTACACTAACTATGAGATACCCGAATTATTGGGAGAAGCAATTACAGACAAAAAAGGTGTTGCGCATTATAGTATTCCTGAAAATGTGGTGTTGCCGGTGGATGAGGATAATAACTGGTGGTTTTATGCCGAATTTGAGGGTAATGACAGGTATGAAATTACAATGGAAGAGTTAACCGTAATGGACGTAAACCTCAGGATGTCACTTGAAGAAAGTGAAGGTAAAAGAAAAATATTTCTGGAAGCCTTTACAGTTGTTGACGCCGAAAAAATACCTGTAAGTAATGAGGATATTTTTATATTTGTACCACGGATGTTTAGTCTTTTACCAGTGGCGGAGGGATATTTTATTGACGGTGAGGCTGAAGTGGAATTTCCGGATGATATACCCGGAGACGAAAATGGAAATCTTACAGTAATAGGAAGATTTAATGACCACTGGCAATTCGGGAATGTGGAGCAGAGAGCTGAAACCAACTGGGGGGTTCCTTCTTCCTACGAAGTTGCGGAATCACACAGGGCTCTCTGGACACAGATTGCTCCACGCTGGATGATAGTTACCCTCACCATACTGCTTGCAGGTGTTTGGGGACATTATCTGTTTGCTATCGTAAGTATGATCCGTATAAACCGGAATGGGAAAAAGGCTGAATAAATTTTTGCATGATTATTGTATTACTAATATTGAATTAAAATTAAATTGTTATGAAAACACTTAGAATTTTTACTATTGGCTTGTTAATGACAGGATTGGGATTCGGATTAATCTCAATGACCCCTCAGCAACAGAAAATGCCTGAGCCCTGGGAAGTTCCTGCCAAGTACAAAAGTATGGAGAATCCTGTTGAAGCCAACGCGGCAAGCATTCAGAAAGGAGAGGCCCTTTACAAGAGGAATTGTGCTTCATGTCACGGGAAAGCAGGACTGGGTGACGGTGTAAAAGCTCGCGCTCTCAAAACCTTTCCCGGAGACTTTTCAGGTGATCTTTACCAGAACCAGACCGACGGTGAGCATTTCTACAAAACTAAATTCGGACGCGGTGAAATGCCCGCTTATGAAAATAAAATTCCTGATGAAGACATATGGCACATGGTAAACTATATGCGTACATTTAAAGCCAAGTAAAACAAATTAGGACGAATTATTGAGGGCACGGGTCAAACGATCCGTGCTTTTTTTATGTTATAATGGGACCGAACAGGACGAGTATCCCGAGTTCACGGTGTGAGTCAGTACTGGAACCGAAGAACCTGAGTTTGCTGAATGCAAGCGGGGGTGACGAGCTCGGCGAGCCCTGCTCAAGCAGGGGACTTATAATGGATTATTGACTTGTCCCGAATATTCAGGACTAAGACTTCCAATCTTCCAGTCTTCCAGTCTTCCAAAAAAAAGAGGCTCCCACGCAGGGAACCTCTTCGTATTGGTATGAAGACTATCTTTATTTAGTTATTCCAAAGACTACTTCAAGAGTATTAAGAAGAACTGCTTCGGTGTAGGCGGGATTATGGAAGCCTATGCTCCTGTCTTCTTCAATTGCCTGCCAGTTGGTGAAGGCTGCAAGGTGTTCTTCTGTCTGAGGACCAATTGCCGGGACATGTACCAGGTAACCGTCGGCATCCATAACACCGGCATCCTGTAGTTCCACCATCAGGTCTTCAAGAAGTCCCGCTATGGTTGTCTGTATTCTATCCAGGTGTGTATCAAGATCATACGTGGCGATTCCTCCATCATGGCAAGAATTACATGTTGCATTCCAGTTTGGAACAACTGATCCGTGGTATTCATATCCAACATTGAATGTATGACCACCGGCCTGGGTGCCATAAGCATCATACATATGGCAGTTTACACAGCCGTCTGAAGCTGTCTCAACAAGGTGGTTCTGAGTGCTTGGGTATGGTGTTGTTCCCACAAATTCAAAAAGACCCTCTCCCACATATATATTATATTGTGGTCCATGGTGAACTCCCCACCTGTAGGAATTCGCGGTATAGGTTGCTGTTCCACCGTCGTCCCAGTTGGTAAGTGTGGTCTCGAGCTCCCTGGCCTGGTGGCAACCGGTACACATATTGCCGGCACCAATATTTACGGATGTGGTTGTTGAGCCGTCAACACTGTGCCATCCAACAGTAGCGTCGGTTTTCATCAGGTCCCAGTCAGCTGTTGTGTAGGTGTTATGGATATTGTGGCAGGTGTAGCAATTGATCTGGTTGGGATTGTCAATTGCTGCAGTTGCTTCCTTATTACCAATTGTTGATGCGAAGTCACCTGCTGCATTAACCTCAAGGAAGCCCTGGCTGGTATGACACGGAGCGCAACCAGCACCGTTCCTTTCAGCATTCCCACCTGTGGCGTGAACAGATGCTTCCCACTGTGCTGAGGCAGCAGTAATAATCTGATTGTTGTCATGGCATTCAACACAGCCTGCTGTGCCTGAAGGCCCCGTCGGCCCGGCCGGTCCTGTTGGTCCTGTTGGTCCTGTTGGTCCTTCAGGCCCCTGTGGTCCTGCAGGTCCTTCACAGCCAGTGAAGGCAAAGATAAGACCTGCAAAAATCAATAGTAAAAATGATAGTTTCTTCATAGGTTTAAAGTTTTAATATTTGTTTATATTCTCTCTTTATTTAATTTTATGCAATGTAGGTATTTTTTTCATTGTTACTTTATCTAACAGTATTGATCTTGTCCTTTGCATTAAATGATAGTTTCTCGTATCTTTGTTGATATATATCAACTAGCAAGATGTTATTCGACATTAGCCTTGTTGATATCATAATTCACATATGTAGTATAATTACGCTTTCAAAAGAGGGAGTAAATCTATGACAAAGAAGAATATTTGCAATTGTATAGATTGCAAAGAGGGCTGGGCAAATTTCAAAGTACTGACAGAAGAAGAACTTGAGTTACTTGAAAAAAGCAGGTATGAGGCTACATTCAGGCCGGGAGAAATGATTGTCAAGCAATCATCTCCTGCCTCAAATGCAGTTTTCCTCCGCTCGGGACTGGCAAAAATATACATGGAAGGACAGGGACAGAAGAACCTGATCATTAACATTGTTAAACCGGGAAAAATGATAGTGGGGCCTGGAGTGTATACCGATTTAAGGCATTCTTATTCGGTTTCAAGTATTGATGAGGTAAAAGCATGTTTTGTAAGTGTTGAAGTGATAAAAGAATTATCCAGGCAGAACAAAGACTTTGCGGACGGTATTATGAAGGAAATAAGTTTAATGTCAAATTTTTACCTCAATAAACTGCTGAGCATGACACAGAAAAAAATGCCCGGCCGTGTGGCTGAGATTCTTTTATACCTTGCCAATGAAGTATTTTGTTCAGATGAATTCAAGCCCTTGCTCACCAGGCATGAGATGGCCGATATGGCAGGGATGGCCAAGGAGAGCATTGTAAGGATACTGAAGGATTTTTCAAATGAGGGTATAATTTGTTCAGACTGTCCTGAAATAAAAATATTGAAGAAAGAGACACTCGAAATGATATCAGAAAACGGATAATATTACTTATGAAACTTAATTTTAAAATGCTTTTTTCACCCGTTTTTACGGGTGTTTTGTTTGTGGTCTTCATTGTTGCCATGGCAGCGGCCACTTTTATAGAGAATGATTTCGGAGCAGCGTCGGCTCGCCAGATGGTATATAACAGCAAATGGTTTGAACTGGTATTCCTGCTGCTGGTCATTAACATGATCGGGCAGGTCTTTACATTTAAGCTCTATAAAAAGAAAAAACTTACAATACTGATTTTTCACCTTTCATTTATTGTGATTGTTGCAGGAGCTGCTATTACAAGATATACAGGCTACGATGGAAGCGTACATATTCGTGAGGGCCAGTCTGTCTCATACGGGATGAGCGGAGATGAATATATGGCAGTTAATATTTATGACAGCAGCGACAGATTGCTCCTGTCGCATAGAGAGAAAGTTATGGTGACAAATACTTCACTGGGAAGTTTCTATAAGGAAGATAAAATCAATGGAAGCCCTTTTTCGGTCAGGTATTCAAGATATATACCAAATGCCAGTGAATCGGTGGTTGATACTGAAGGAGGGAGACCCATGGCAGCTTTACTTGTGACGAATGCAAAGAGGTTCCGTGAGGTGGTGTACCTGGCAGAAGGAGACATTAAAATAGTTGATAAGCTGAAGATAGGCTTTGGTGTGGATGAAAGTTGTGACCTGAATATAAGTCTGAAGGCTGATACTTTCACTGTGAGGTCGAGTAAGGAACTCACAGGTATGAGTATGATGACAAGGGAATCGATCACTATCCCTGCGGGAGAAGAGGCCCCTTTCAGGGAAATGCTTATTTACAGCACTCCCAATTACCGCATAGTCCCACAGAAATTATCCCTCAGTGGAACTGTGGTGCCCATCAGCGTGAACACGGAAAATTCAATTACCGGCAAGGATGCCTTCGAAATTGAACTCAGATACGGGACTGAGTTCAGAAAATTGTACGTATATGATGTTTACAATGGAGAAATTGATACGGCTGAAACAAAAATTGGTTCCGAAAGCTTTGTGTTAACATATGGACCGGAGAGGATAGAATTTCCCTTTTCTTTAATGCTGGAGGATTTTAAGCTGGAAAGGTACCCGGGTTCATCAAGCCCTTCGGGCTATCGCAGCGAAGTAGTTCTAATTGATAAAGAGCACGACGTTAACATACCCTATTCAATTTATATGAATAATATCCTCAAATATAGAGGTTACAGGTTTTATCAGTCGTCATATGACCCTGATGAAAAGGGAACCATATTGTCTGTTAACCATGACATGATGGGGATGCTCGTTACTTATACGGGCTATGCCCTCCTCTTTGTTTTTATACTTCTTTCATTAATAAACAAGGATTCAGTTTTCCGCAGGGTGAAGCCATCCCTCTGGAGGAATTCCGGTTCCAGATTGTTGGGACTCATAATTGTATTCCTGGCAATCAATATTGGTGCCGCAGCTAATCCATCCAAAATAATTTATGAAAAGAAGAAAGTGGATGAATTTGGCAAGGTACTGGTGCAGGATCAGAAAGGGAGAACAAAGCCTCTTTATACCCTGAGTCATGACATCCTAAGGAAGATACACCGGAGCAACACTTATAATGGGCATTCTCCCATGCAGGTTTTTATGGGTTTCAGTACTGACTTTCAGAACTGGCAGGATGAGCCCCTGATAAAAGTATCAAATAAGGATCTGAGAACAAGAATAGGTATTACGGAAGAGTATGTTTCAATAAGCCAGCTTGTAGATTTTGAGAAGGGGGAATATATACTGGCCGGTATGATACAGGAGGTGGTGAATAAACCTGCCGGCGAAAGGGATAAGATGGATAAGGAGGTAATAAAGGTTGATGAAAGAGTGAATATAATAATGATGCTGGCAAGGGGAGAATTTTTCAGGCTTTTCCCGCTGCGGGATGGAACAGATAGTTGGGGTACACCATCGCAGTCTCTTAAGAATGCCCTGGATGAGAATGACAGCCTGTATATCAGCAATATCCTGTCTCTTTATACGACCGCCTTGTATGAAGGTAAATCTTCAGGTAACTATAATGAGGCCGATGAGTATCTGGAGTCACTGCTGAATTATCAGCGTAAATACGCAAGTTATGAGCTACCTTCGGGAAACCAGGTCAAGGCGGAAATATTCTATCACAAGTCAATGATCTTTGAACGCCTCTTTCCGTATTACGCAACAACAGGCATCATAATGCTTGTTATACTCATTACAATGATTATCAGGGGAAAGACTGGCAGGACACCCCTCATAAGGCTCTTTTCAGGTCTTATACTTCTGGGTTTTGTATTTCATACAGCAGGACTGGGTATACGATGGTATGTTTCAGGTCATTCACCTATGAGCAACGGCTATGAGTCGATGCTTTTCATTTCGTGGGTGACTGTACTTGCAGGCCTTCTTTTCAGTCGCAGATCTTCCCTCACCCTTGCTGCCACGTCAGTGCTGGCATCACTCACACTTATGGTAGCCCATCTCAGTTTTATGGACCCGGAAATAACCAACCTGGTGCCTGTCCTGCAGTCATACTGGCTGACACTTCATGTGTCAGTCATAACTGCCAGCTACGGCTTCCTGGGACTTGGAGCCATACTGGGACTGGTGAATATGATACTTTATGCCCTTAACACTCCGATGAACAGGAAACATATCCTGAAAACGCTTGATGACCTTACTGTAATTAATTACCGTACACTCTCACTTGGACTCTATTTTTTAACAATAGGAACCTTCCTGGGTGCGGTCTGGGCAAATGAATCTTGGGGGAGATACTGGGGATGGGATCCCAAGGAAACATGGTCATTGATAACCATGATGGTCTATGCTTTTGTTATCCATTCAAAGAATATAAAAGCACTTAACAGCATTTTTGCCTTTAATATAATGTCGGTCTATGCTTTCTCATCGGTTCTTATGACCTATTTCGGTGTAAATTATTACCTGTCGGGCCTGCATTCATATGCCGGAGGCGACTCCGTTCCCATACCTGCTTTCGTGTACATATCCATTGCGGTCTTACTGGCCCTGTCATTTTATTCCTACAGCAGGTATAACAGGATGGTTAAGGCCTTGACAAGCTGATTGGTGTTTCGCAAGAAGAGGCTAAGGGAGGCTACACATTCGCTGGCGCAGATCTCCCGTTCCGGGACATGCTTCGGCCGACAGAAGGGAGGCTCCACCTTCGCTGGCGCAGATCTCCCGTTCCGGGACATGCTTCGGCCGACAGAGTAAGGCTAAGGAAGATGGATCAGGGGCATAGGAATATTTAAAGAATAGTCATATATACAAATATGAAACCGCTGATATTAATAATATTAACATATTCATTAATCATTTTTTCCTGTAAAACAGGCACAGGGGAAAGTGAAGAATCATATTCCGGTAATCCTGTCCTGCCGGGCTGGTACGCTGATCCGGAGGGGATAATAATTGATAATGAGTACTGGATCTTTCCAACATGGTCAGACCGCTACGGTGATTCTGTTGCAGTGACCCATTTTACGGAACAACAACTTAATTTCAGGTCTAATGCAATTAATAAGCAATACCTGAAGCAAACTTACCTTGATGCTTTCTCATCACCTGATCTCGTGCACTGGGAGAAGCACCCTGTGGTATTAAGTGTGGAAAATGTTGACTGGGCAGCATATTCCGTATGGGCACCATCAATAGTAGAAGGCGATGGCCGATATTACCTCTTCTTTTCTGCCAACGATATCCAGAGTAATGAGGAAACCGGAGGAATAGGTGTGGCTGTAGCCGACAGGCCGGAAGGGCCCTATAAAGATGAATTGGGTAAGCCACTGATAGGTGAGTTCCATAATGGTGCCCAGCCTATAGACCAGCATGTTTTCCGTGATGATGATAATCAGTACTATATGTATTATGGTGGATGGAGGCACTGCAATGTTGTTAAACTTGCTAATGACCTGCTCAGTCTGCTACCATTTGAAGATGGTGTGTTTTTTAAGGAAATCACCCCTGAAAACTATGTGGAAGGTCCTTTCATGCTCAAACGTAAAGGCCTTTACTACCTTATGTGGTCTGAAGGAGGCTGGGGAGGTCCCGGTTACAGTGTGGCCTATGCTATTGGAGACTCACCGGTCGGTCCGTTTGAACGTATAGGCAAGATACTTCAGCAGGATTCAACAGTGGCAACGGGAGCAGGTCATCATTCAGTTATAAGCATACCGGGGAAGGATGAATACTTTATCGTTTATCATCGCCGTCCGCTTGACACCGATAACCCTCACCACAGGGTGGTTTGTATTGATAAGCTGACCTTTGATGAAGAGGGGTTTATAGAGCCTGTGAAAATCACCTTCAAGGGAGTTAAAAGACAAGTTTTAAATTAGGGATTATTCCTCCTCGCTCTGCTCGGAGTCATGATCCCTTTGGGGAATTACCTTCGGCCATTTAAAGCCGGCTGCCTGCGGCAGCCTTGTCTTTTTCCCCTTCTACGGCTTATAACAGCAAGCTGTTAAGGCCTTATAAGTGAAAAAAGCCGGCACACATCAGTGTGCCGGCTTTAAATGGCCGGGTGAAAGATGGGATTCGAACCCACGACCCCTGGAACCACAATCCAGTGCTCTAACCAACTGAGCTACATTCACCATATCCGGAATGCAAAGAAAATGCAAAAAAATTATAATGCAAAATTTTAAAGCTTTTTGCAGTACTCATTACTCAATTATTATCTTTGCACGGTTCCCTGTAAAATGAACCAACCGTGAACATTCTTGAAGGAGAACTGGATACTGACCTTCAGATACTAAAATAAAGCAAGAAATTATTTTGGCGAAACCAAAATTCATAAACAATATCTCCGGCCTGCAACTCTTTCAGTTACTTCGTTTTGTAGTATTTTTTATAATCAGCATTGTCTTTACGAAAAGTCATCTCACACCCGCAGAAATAGGGTCATGGGAAATGTTCATGTTCATTGCCAGTTTCATGAGTTTTTTCTGGGTAACAGGAATAATACAATCCTTGCTGCCCTTATACAACAGGAACCGCTCGTTCAGAAGGCTGGGTGAAAATATAAGTGAAAAGTCTCCCGAGATTTTTAATGCCTTCCTCCTGCTTCTGGCTTTCAGCCTTTTGTTTTTCCTGACAGGCCATATCCTGAAATATCACTTCTCAGTGTACGGAAATACCGGCAGCAGCCCCTACCTTAACCTGCTGCTGCTCTATTTACTTCTAAGTAGTCCTGTCTGCCTTATCGAATATATTTATCTTCTGATGAATCGCCCCCACAGGATCTTCCAGTATGGCATTTATACCTTTCTGGCCCAGCTGGTCTTTATCCTGGTGCCCATACTGGCGGGCAAGGATATAATATGGGCCATCTACGGATTATTGCTGATTAATCTGGTAAGATGGATATGGCTCATTATACTCCTCTTCCGCTATGCAGAGTTCAGGATATCCCTCGATTTCATGAAGGAGCACCTTAAACTGGGCTGGCCATTGATAATCACCTCACTTATAAGCGGTTCGGCTCAATATATAGACGGAATAATTGTATCAGCTCATTTTGACGATCCGGGAATGTTTGCCGTTTTCAGGTATGGGGCTAAGGAATTCCCACTAGTCATGATGCTGGCCACAGGCCTTAGCAATGCAATGCTGCCCCAGTTCGGTACAAGGGCAAAGATAAGGGAATCGCTTGAAGTCATTAAGAGGAAATCACGTAACCTGATGCACTACCTTTTCCCCATTTCAATGCTGGTCTTGCTCTTTGCCCGATGGTTATACCCCCGGATGTTCACCCCGGATTTTTTGCGGAGTGCCGACATCTTCATGATTTATATAATGCTTGTCATCCCGAGGTTATTATTTCCCCAGACAATTATTATCGGACGTAAAAGGACGGGTGTGGCAATGAGAGCGGCCATTTTTGAACTGGCCCTGAATATTCCCCTCAGTTTATGGCTCGTAAAAGACTACGGGGCAGTTGGTGTTGCCCTTGCCACTTTTGTCGTGTATTTTCTAAGCAAAGTATATATGGCGGGCTACCTGTGGCTTAAAATGAAGATAAAACCCGGTGAATATATACCAATGGTAACATTCTTTATCTATTCGGTATTATTAACAATTTTATTCGTTCTTATTGACCACAGGATAATAGATATCAATTAACACCCCACATAAACAATTAAATATTTGTTTTTTAAAAAAAATACTTTATATTGTAAATCATGTTTTTTGATTTATTATCAGGTTCTTCTACCCTTCTTCATTTTGAGGGTAGGCCCTCGCGCAAAAGCACAATAAGTGTTAAATATTGAGTGCAATATGTATTGGTTTACATCTAAAATATGAAAACCAGTAAATTAGTGCATTTGCATATTTTTATGAAAGTCTAACCTCACATATTAATTCCAGGAAAGTTTATTTTCTAAGCAAATGGTTATTGCAGGTTTTCTCCTGTTATAAGATATCTACCCTAATTCTAACTTAAACTAAATTCTTATGAGAAAATTTCTACTCACTTTGATTCTTGCAGCATTGCCTGTTTTCTTGTTTCAGGCCTTTGCACAGGACAGGACAATTACCGGTGTGGTGACTTCATCTGATGATGGTTTGCCCCTGCCGGGGGTGTCTGTGGTTGTAAAGGGAACAATTATTGGAACCACTACTAACATAGATGGTCAATATTCCCTTTCCGTTCCGGAGAATGCCAGAACCCTTGTATTCACTTTTGTGGGGATGATTCCCCGGGAAGTGTTAATTGAAGGCAGGACCAGCATTGATGTAAGCCTGGAGCCTGATGTTCTTGGTATAGAGGAAATAATTGTTACCTCATTCGGGACCTCCAAAAAGGGAGCTTTTACCGGTTCAGCGGCACAGGTCAATGCCAGCAAGATTGAGAACAGGCCTATATCCAATCTTACCTCGGCCATTGAAGGTGCCAGTCCCGGTATCCAGGTAACTGCAGGAAGCGGTCAGCCCGGAAGCTCACAGTCGATACGCGTCAGGGGCTTTGGCTCATACGGTGCATCCAATTCACCTCTGTATGTAGTTGATGGTGCTCCATATTCAGGTGATATAAGTGCCATAAACCCGAATGATATTGAAAGTATCACTGTTCTGAAAGATGCAGCATCGACCGCATTATATGGCAATAAGGCAGCCAATGGTGTTGTACTTATCACAACAAAGCGCGGTAAAATAGGAGAGGGACAGCTCTCGGTAAATGCATCCTACGGAGTGCTGAGCAGGGCCCAGCCCGAGTATGATATGATTGATGCCTTTGATTATTATCCGATTATGTGGGAGGCTTACCGTAATGGCATCGCAGTACCTGGTGTTGATGATCCGGCTGATGTGACAGCTGCCAACCAGGAAGCCACTGAAGAGATTTTTGATTTACTGGGAGGATATAATCCTTTCAATGTTCCTGATGACCAGATTGTGGATCTTAATGGCAACATTAATCCGAATGCCTCTTACAAAGGTGATTATAAAGAAGCAGTGGATTGGCTGGGAGCACTTACACAAAAGGGTCAGCGCCAGAATGTAGATATGAATTACCAGGGAGCTACTGAAAAGACTGATTACTACGTTTCACTGGGTTATCTTTTTGAGGAGGGATTTATTATTGAGTCCGATCTTCGCAGAATATCCGGACGTGCCAATGTTAATTTCCAGGCTACGGAATGGTTGAAAACAGGTTTTAAAGTCAATGTATCCAACAGGGAACTGAATTATGCCCAGACCGGAAGCAGCACTACCTTTGTTAACCCTATCCGCTTTACAAGGGGAATAGGCTCAATATATCCGGTATGGCTGCTTAACAGGGAGACAGGTAAATATATCCTGGACGATAATGAAGAAAGGCAGTTTGACATATATGATACCCGTGCCGGCGGCGCCAGTTCAGGCCGGCATGTTATTGCTGAAATACGGTGGGACCAGGATACTGATGTAATATCCTCACTTGGTGGCAAAACCTATCTTGAATTTTCCTTTACCCAGGACTTGAAATTTACTGTCAATGCCAGCATCGACCAGCGCTTCAGTTACAATACATTCTACAACAATCAACTGGTTGGTGACGGAGCACCGGGCGGACGTACCTATAAAACTTACCGACGTAACAATTCATACAATTTCAACCAGTTGCTCACATATAACAAGACATTTGGAGTACATGGATTGGATATTACCCTGGGTCATGAGAACTATGCATACAAATATAATTACCTGAGTGGAGCCAGAACACAGCAGATTGCTGATGACAATACGGAACTCATCAATTATGTAACAATAACGAGGAGCACCTCCTATGAAGACAATTATACTACCGAAGGTTATTTTGGTCGAGTGAACTATGATTATGACCAGAAATATTACATCTCAGCTTCATACAGGAGAGATGGTTCATCCAGGTTTTATAAGGATAACCGCTGGGGAGACTTCTGGTCAGTAGGCCTGGCATGGAGAATGGACCAGGAAGCATTCATCCAGAATATAGATTTTATTGATCTCATTAAACTCAGGGTATCCTACGGTGAACTGGGTAATGATGCCGGAATAGGTTATTATGCCAGCCAGGGACTTTATTCACTTGGCTATAACAACCAGGCAGAGCCAGGGATACTTCAGGATAAACTGCCTGCTGAAGACCTCGTCTGGGAGTCAAATAACAGTATGGATCTGGCTATTGAATTTGGTTTGTGGAACCGCCTGTCCGGAGCCCTGGAATTCTATCACCGTATCTCCGAAAATCTTCTTTTCAATGTACCTTTGCCACTGTCAAGTGGTGTTAGCTCCAAGGCTCAAAATATCGGAGCCCTGTTTAACCAGGGAATCGAGTTCCAGGTTAATTATGACATAATTAAATCGCAGGACCTGCAATGGACTCTTGGATTTAATTTGACCACCCTGAAGAATGAATTTACAAAATTACCCCAGGAAGAGATTATAGCTGGTTCAAAGAAACTGATGGAAGGCCGTGGAATCTATGATTTCTGGTTGCGCGAATGGTGGGGAGTTGACGAGGACGATGGAGCAGCCCTCTACAGGGCTGATGATGTAGAAGCTTCCTCGGTGAGAATAAAAGGAGCCGATACACTGACGACTGATATCAATAATGCCAGATACAAGTATTCCGGAAGTGCCATCCCAGATATTTTTGGCTCTTTCTCAAGTAATGTTCGTTACAAGGGAATACAGCTGAGTTTTATGTTTACATACCAGGTAGGCGGATTGGTGCTTGATTATAACTTCCAGTCAGCTATGAGCTCAGGCACCTATGGCACGGGATATAGTACCTATATCCTTAATCGCTGGCAACAGCCGGGAGATAAGACTGATGTTCCAAGGATGGATGATTCACAGACGAGCAATTTCAATGCCACGTCCACTCGCTGGCTGACAGATGCTTCCTTCCTTAATCTCAGGAATGTGGTACTGTCATATGAGATACCAAGAAGTTTTACCAGCAGGATAGGGGTGACCAGGGCAAGTGTTTATTTCAGCGGAGAAAACCTTTTCCTGATAAATGCACGAAAAGGAATGAATGTGCAGCAGAACTTTGCCGGCACTACCTCCAACGTATTTACGCCAAACAGGGTAGTGAGTATGGGCTTAAATGTTAACTTTTAATACTGACAGCTATGAAAAATATTGTATATAGTATAGTTTTTATTTTTGGAGCGTTCTTAATTTTCTCAGCTTGTTCAGAGGATTATCTTGAGATCTTGCCAACAGACGGTGTTTCTGATGCCGGGGTGACTTTTTCTACCGGTACCGCCATGGCTTCACTAAATGGAATTCACCGGGCAATGTATGTTCGTTATGGAAGCCAGGGGCGTGTTGGCATAAGCTCATGGTATTACCATATTGATGAACAGGGTGAGGACATGGTTTTTAACTATGCCACCTGGACCACTCACCTGCGCTGGCTGCACAGAAGTGCGACAAATTCTTATAACGAATCTCCCTGGGGGATGTTTTATGCCTGGATCGTAAATGCCAATATTCTTATCAACGGAATTGATGAGAATACGACAGGAAGCCAGGAGGATAAGGATTATATTGTCGGGCAGGCATTGGTTTACCGGGCCTTCCTGCACTATCAGCTGGTGCAGCAGTGGGCCAACCGCTATGTGCCCGGAGGAGGCAATACACAGCCTGGTGTACCCTATATGAAGACAGCAACCTCAGAGGGTCAGCCAAGAAATACTGTGGAAGAGGTCTATACTTATATCAACCAGGATCTTGATGATGCCATCATTCTTCTGGAAGGTAAATCCCGTAAAAACAAGTCACATATAAATGTTGATGTGGCACGTGGGATTAAAGCAAGGGTTGCCCTTACAATGGGTGAATACCCCAATGCCATTACTTATGCCCAGCTGGCAAGGGCTGATTATGAATTGATGGACTCTGCAACATATTCCCTCGGTTTCAGAATGGGATCTGAATCCAGTGGTGAATATATGTGGGCAAGCCAGATACAGGAAGACCAGACCGATAAGTGGGGGAACTATGGTGCTTACCTTTCCAGAAACTTCAGTTCTACCAGTATCAGAAGAAACCCCCGGTCTATTTTTTCAGTGCTCTATGATCAGATAGCCGATACGGATGTTCGTAAAACCTTATGGGATCCTACAGGCGAGCACCTGGCTTTACAGGCCAGCGGTATTGAGATTGTTGCAAGTGCTGCACGATATCCTTACACCAACCAGAAGTTTATCGCAGTAAGCACCGCTGACAGTCGTGTTGATGTTCCACATATGCGTGTCTCCGAAATGTACCTTATAGAAGCAGAGGCAGAAGCAAGGCAGGGACATGACGATCTTGCAGCAGCAGCACTGTATCCAATGGCAGTTGCCCGTGATCCTTCATATACCCTTTCAACAAATACAGGACAGGATCTTATTGATGAGATAATGATACAGCGCCGTGTTGAATTGTGGGGTGAAGGACAGCGCTTCTTTGACCTCAAACGTCTCAACCTGCCCCTGGACAGGACAGGAGGAAATCATTCATCCTCAATTAACGGAACCCTGATGGAGGTGCCTCCGGGTGATAGCCGCTGGACATCACTGATACCCCAGGATGAGATGGATGCCAATCCACTCATGACGCAAAATGATCTGTAAGAACCAGGTCATTTGAAAAAAAAAGGGCTGCCGGCGGCGGCCTTTTTTTTATGTATTGACTCACACCGCTGGCATTGAAATGGCTTTCTGCTGGCACAGGCCTCACCCCGAATTCCCTGGCTTCGCCGAGTTGGTTACCATCACCCCGAATTCCCTGGCTTCGCCGAGCTGATTACCATCACCCGAATTCCCTGGCTTCGCCGAGCTCGTCACCATCACCCGAATTCGGGATCATCGGTTCCATTATTCCATTATTAACTCGGGCATTCTGCCCTCGTTGAGCTCGCAGGACTCATTTGTCTTCAACAAATTCGCGCTGCTCGGTTCCATTGTTCCATTAAGAAAATCTGAATATCTTTGTAAACCTTATTATTACCTATCTTGGAAAGCCATGAATGAACTGGAAGAATACTTTAAGCAATACAGGGATAATATAGTGGGCATTGATGCTCATTATGATTCTCCTTACGGGAGACAGCCTCTTATCTACTGTGACTGGATTGCCAGCGGAAGATTGTACGAGCCCCTGGAAAAAAAGGTCAGCGGTGATTTCGGCCGGTTTGTTGCCAATACACATACAGAGACCAGTGAAACAGGAAAACGAATGACCCGGGCCTACCATGAAGCACAGAAAATAATCAAAAAACATGTGAATGCAGGCCCCAATGATGTACTTATTACCGCAGGATCGGGAATGACAACCGTCATAAACAAGTTTATGCGAATTATGGGCCTTAAGAATTGCCAGCATACAGACCTGCCATGCCTGAAGAATATTGATAAGCCGGTTGTTTTTATCAGCCATATGGAGCATCACTCTAATCAGACTTCATGGTATGAGACTCTCACGGATGTTGTTATTCTCCCGCCCGGCGACGGCCTGCTGGTTGACCCGGGGATATTGAAGAAGGAACTGGGAAAATATGAAAACAGGAAGTTTAAAATAGGTTCATTTACGGCATGTTCCAACGTTACGGGTGTGAGCACACCTTATTATGAGCTGGCAAAGATAATGCACGAACATGGAGGCATATGCCTTGTTGATTTTGCTGCATCCGCACCCTATGTTGATATAAATATGCATCCTCCTGATCCTATGCAAAAGCTGGACGCAATCTTCTTCTCGCCCCATAAATTCCTTGGCGGACCGGGGTCTTCAGGAGTAATGGTTTTCGATGCGGCACTGTATAACAGGGAGGTTCCCGATAATCCAGGCGGAGGTACGGTAGACTGGACGAATCCCTGGGGTGAATATAAGTATGTGGATGACATAGAGGCAAGGGAAGATGGAGGCACACCAGGCTTTTTGCAGGCTATACGTACAGCACTGGCAATTAATCTTAAAGAGCAGATGGGAACAGCCAGGATAAAGGAAAGGGAAGACCAGCTCGTAAAAAGAACCTTCAGGGAACTAAGAAAGATTAAGGGACTTAAGATATTGGCCGATAATGTGGAAGAAAGGCTGCCGGTATTCTCCTTTTATATCCATGATATACATTATAACCTGGTGGTGAAGGTTTTAAGCGACAGGTATGGTATACAAACAAGGGGAGGTTGTGCATGCGCAGGTACTTACGGTCATTACCTGCTGCAGGTATCATACGATGAAAGCCATGAGATCACGGAAAAGATTAACAGTGGTGACCTGTCTGAAAAACCCGGCTGGATAAGGATGTCGCTGCACCCTACCATGACTGATAAGGAGATGGATCATATACTATCTGCAATAAGGGAAATATCTGAAAATAAAGAGATCTGGAGGAAAGATTATATTTACAGGAAGAAAAGTAACGAATTTGTACACAGGAATGAGTCTGAAACCTCAGGTGAACTAGTGAAAAGCTGGTTTAATATGAATGCTTAAAAATTCATTATGGTAATCAAAGAAGTTATAAACAGGAGGGACAGTAAAAAATTTCTCAATTTTCATAAGTCTCACTACAAAGGTGACCCAAACTGGGTTTGTCCGCTAGATTCAGAATTCAATGCAGTTTTTGACCCCTCAAAGAACAGGACATTCAGTCATGGCATACTGAAACGATGGCTTCTTTACAACAGTGGCGAAATCATAATGGGTCGTATCGCTGCCTTTATCGATTATAACCGGTCAAAAGCATACAGGCAGCCAACAGGCGGGATAGGCTTTTTTGAAGTGATAAAAAATGAAAAGGCTGCCTTCCTCCTCTTTGATACGGCAATAGCCTGGTTAATGGAGAACGGGATGGAAGCCGTTGATGGCCCTGTGACCTTTGGGTCCAATGAATCAAACTGGGGCTTGCTGGTAGAAGGTTTTGTCCAACAGGGCTACGGGATGCCCTATAATAAGGAATATTACAGGGACATGTTTGAGAAATACGGTTTCCGTAACTATTTTAACCAGTACAGCTTCCACAGGGATATTGCATCAGTGAATGTCTTCCCGGAGAGGTTTATGAAAATAGCTGACTGGATAAGCCGGAGATCAGGCTATTCATTCGAACATTTTTCCTTCCGTAATCCTGATAAATATGTTAATGACCTTGTTGATATCTACAATACTACATGGTCTGAATTCAGGGAGGACTTCCAGCCCATGGTGCCTTCTGATTTCAGGGAGACCGTACGGAAGGGCAAAGCCTTCCTTGATGAGGAATTAATCTGGTTTGCATATCATAATGAGGAACCAATTGCATTTTTTGTGCTCTATCCTGACCTTAACCAGATACTCAAGCACCTTGATGGCAGGCTGCATCTCCTTAATATTATCAAATTCCTCTACCTGAAAAAAAGGAAGGCCATGACACGTATGAGGGCAGTTGTGGCCGGGGTGAAACCGGCTTTCAGGAACAGCGGTGTTGAATCAGCCATCTTCAAATGCCTCTATGATGTATTTATGAAAAAAAGATTTTACAAAGAACTGGAACTGTCTTGGGTGGGCGACTTCAATAAGCCCATGCTCTCAGTTTATAAGGCCATTGGCGCGGAACAGGCCAAAACACACGTCACCTACAGGTATATGATAAATAATAACATAGAATTTATTCGCCTGGAGGATGAAATGAATGACCTGGTTGAGAAGAAAGAAGAAAAATCGTAGAATTTGACGGGTAATTCTTTGTGTTTTAATAATTCTTGATTAATTTTGCGAGCCCTAAGAGTAAGAAATTTAAATATAATAAACAGCAGAGATGAGAAAGGGAATACATCCGGAGAATTACAGGTTTGTCGTGTTTAAGGACATGTCGAACAATACATCCTTTTTAACAAAATCTGCCGCTCCCTCCAGGGAAACGGTTAAATGGGAGGATGGCAACGAATACCCTCTGATTAAACTCGAGATATCCGACACATCACATCCTTTCTATACAGGTAAGATGAAACTGGTTGATACTGCAGGAAGGGTAGATAAGTTCATGAATCGATATAAAACGCATATTGATAAAAAGAAAAAGTAAGACAAACTGAATTTGTCTGTAAAGCCTCTGGTTATCAGGGGCTTTTTTTATGCCTCCCGGGGCAGTGAAGACTGGCATAATCATTGCTGGAAGGAGAAGGGTCAAAAAAATAAGTGATTTGTGAAAACAAAATGTAATTTTGACCTGTCAGAAGTATGAAGAGTAAACAAAATAAAGCATTGAATACTATATTTTTGCCGGAGATAGTGGATGATGAAGGTGAAATAATACCCATTATTGCCGATAGTGATGATATGGAAATAGGCACATCACAGGTGCCTGATGAATTGCCGGTATTATCCTTGCGTAATAATGTTCTTTTTCCCGGTGTCGTCCTGCCTATCTCAATAGGGCGGAATAAATCTGTTAAGCTGATTCGTGATGCTTACCAGGGCGACAGGCTTGTGGGTGCTGTAGCCCAGGTTGACCCGGAGATTGAAGACCCCAGGTTCAACGACCTTCACAGGATAGGAACAGCAGGTCATATAATCAAGCTTCTTGAAATGCCCGATGGTTCAACTACTGCAATTATTCAGGGAAGGAAAAGGATTGAACTAACAGAAGCAGTGAAAACCGATCCTTACCTGGTAGCAAAGGTGGTCGTAAGGGCCGAAAAGAAAACGAAGGAGAAAACCAGGGAATTCGATGCGATAGTAAGTTCACTTAAGGATCTTTCGCTCAGGATAATAAAGCTAAACCCGTCTATGGCACAGGAGGCATCTTTTGCCATTAAGAATATTGAAAATAAATCCTACCTGATAAACTTTATCTGTTCAAATACGGAACTGAAAGTTAAAGAAAAGCAGAAGCTCCTGGAAGCAAACAGCCTGCACGACAGGGGTATAATGCTCCTGGAGAACCTGGTGCAGGAAATGCAGCTGCTGGAGCTGAAAAATGAACTGCAGTCAAAAGTCAAATCCGACCTTGATCAACAGCAGAGGGAATTTATGTTGCTCCAGCAGATGAAAACCATACAGAATGAACTGGGTGACAATCCTCAGGATAAGGAAATTGAGGAATTCAGGGAAAAGGCAAAGGATAAAAAGTGGAACGAGGAAGTTGAAGAAGTATTTGAGAAGGAACTTAATAAACTGCAGAGATTAAATCCTGCTGCAGCTGAATATTCTGTCCAGGTAAACTACCTGCAGACACTGGTCGATCTGCCCTGGGGTGAGTTCACAGAGGATAACCTGGATCTTGAACATGCCAGGGATATCCTTGACGAGGATCACTACGGCCTGGAGGAGGTTAAAGAAAGGATTCTCGAGCATCTCGCTGTCATAAAGCTTAAGGGAGATCTTAAGTCGCCCATCCTCTGTCTTTATGGACCTCCGGGTGTGGGTAAAACCTCTCTCGGTAAGTCGGTAGCCAGAGCTCTTGGAAGGAAGTACGTCAGAATGTCGCTGGGAGGGCTGCATGACGAGGCTGAAATACGAGGACATCGCAAAACATATATCGGGGCCATGCCCGGCAGGGTAGTCCAGAACATTAAAAAGGCCTCTTCCTCAAACCCTGTCTTTATACTGGATGAAATAGACAAGGTTGGCAAGGACTTCAGGGGTGACCCGGCGTCAGCCTTGCTCGAAGTGCTCGACCCTGAACAAAACAGCGCCTTCCATGATAACTTCCTGGAACTGGAGTACGACCTTTCCAATGTACTATTTATAGCAACAGCAAACACTCTCTCCACAATAAGCCCTGCCCTGAGGGACAGGATGGAGTTGATTGAAATAAACGGCTACCTGCTGGAGGAAAAGATAGAAATTGCCAGGCGGCACCTCCTTCCCAGGCAACTCGATAATCACGGGGTGAAAAAAAACCAGTTCAAGATTGGCCGCTCAGCACTTACAGGTCTGGTTGATAATTATACAAGGGAATCCGGGGTCAGGGAACTGGACAAGAGGCTGGCAAAATTAATTAGAAGGGCAGCCCGGGATATAGCATACGGCAAAGAACCGGATGTATCACCCGATTATGAAAAGTTAAGCTCCATCCTCGGACCTCCTAAATACAACAGGGAGCATTATACTGGTAATGAGCAGGCAGGAGTAGTGACCGGGCTGGCATGGACGGCTGCCGGAGGAGAAATTCTTTTTATTGAGACCAGCCTGAGCAAGGGATCGGGAAAACTTACCCTTACGGGTAATCTTGGTGATGTAATGAAAGAATCAGCCATTATCGCTCTTGAATATCTTAAGTCACATGCCGACATTATTGGTCTTCCGGATAACTTTTCGGATAACTGGAATGTCCATCTCCACGTACCTGAAGGGGCCATCCCTAAAGACGGACCATCAGCCGGGATTACCATGGCAGCATCAATGGCCTCTGCCTTCACCCAGCGTAAGGTAAAGAAAAACATAGCCATGACTGGGGAGATAACACTAAGGGGCAAAGTGCTTCCTGTGGGCGGGATAAAGGAAAAAATCCTGGCTGCCCGCCGGGCCGGTCTTAAGGAAATAATACTGTCCTCAGGAAACAGGAAAGATGTAAACAGCATTAAGGATGTATACCTCAGGGGACTTAAATTTTCTTATGTCGATACAATTATGAATGTCCTTGATTTGTCACTTTTAAAACAGAAGGTTGCAAATCCTAAAAGGATAGTTTAAATTTATATTATGGAAAATACAGGAAAGAAGATAGCAGTGTTCCCGGGATCATTCGACCCCTTTACACGCGGACACGAGTCCATAGTAAACAGGGCTCTCAGTCTTTTCGATGAAATAATTATTGCCATAGGTGCCAATGCCCTGAAAGATGGCTTTTTTACACTTGAGAACAGGAAAAGAATGATAAGTGATGTTTTTAAAGGTATTGATATGGTGAAAGTATCACATTATGAGGGCCTCACGGTTGATTATTGCAGGAAGAACAATGCCGGCTTCCTCCTCAGGGGAATAAGAACCGCCGCGGACTTTGAATATGAAAGAGCAATTGCACAACTGAACAAGGCCATGGCTCCTGAAATAGAATCAGTGATGCTCCTTACCACACCGGAAATGACACCGATAAACAGTACCATAGTACGCGATATAATCCGGAACGGGGGTGATGCATCAAAATTCCTCCCGGCAAGCATAGATATAAATAATTACCGCTAGATGAAGTTTTTCCTGACGGCTGTCCTGATTATACTGGGTCCTGCAGCAATCAGTGGCACTGACGTATTGTTGGAAGGCTATGCCCCGGGGGCTGTGCCGGTACACAGATACATGTTTACAAACAGCCTGACCCGGTAACGGGTAAAAAGGTCCTGATTCACAGTCTCAGGGTAGGAAGCAATGACAAATTTAAGCTCAGCCTTGACTGTGATAATATTTGCTGGTTAATATTAAGGCATGGTGTATTTGATTTTCGTCTCCTGGTTCAGGCAGGAGGGCAATACAGGCTGCAACTTCCCTCATACAGGCTTGTGACAAAAGCGGAAAAGCTGAATCCCTTTTTTGAATATAAAGAAATACATCTCAAACTTGAAGGGAAGGGCAATACCAATAACCTCGTAAGATATATTGATTCATTGTATTATGATTATGCAGGAC
Source organism: Bacteroidales bacterium (assembly GCA_032260385.1). Taxonomy (GTDB): domain Bacteria; phylum Bacteroidota; class Bacteroidia; order Bacteroidales; family VadinHA17; genus UBA9300. The sequence goes on from JAVVEL010000001.1 coordinate 72,830, forward strand.
GGATTACTGAATCGATATACCTGGGAGAGAAATTAAGCGACAGTGATTCACTCATTGAAGCATTTCATGACGCGGGGGGCTTAATCGCCCGGGGATACCCGGAATATTATTATAAACACAGGGCCTGCCTGCTTGAGATGATATCAGGAAAGTATAAAACACCCGAACCGGATCATCTTGAACTGATGAACGATACATTCTGCCCCCGCATGCCTTCAGAAAACCTTAAGAAGACAGTTGTTTCAAAAATGAATGAGGGCTTCATTGATAACGTCAGAAATTGAAGGCCAGGTGTTCTTTAGCACTTCTTCTGTTTCATCCCTTCCAAACCATCGTACCTCCGTGATATACTCCTCAACCTGGGGCAGGGCCTTCCCTTCGCCGCTGTAATCAAATATATACCAGTTTGTTTCTTTAAGTATCCACTTATCATCCAGGGGATAAATATGGTAGGTTGGTTTGAGAATTGACAGCCGCTTTCCGGGGCTAAGTCCGGTTTCCTCCTCTATTTCCCTTCTCGCACCCTCCTCCGGGGCTTCGTTTTCTGAGAGGTGGCCTTTGGGAAGATCCCATACCCCCCTTCTTCTGATAAATAATAGTTTTTCATTATTGTTTACCAGCAAACCTCCGGCTGCTGTCCTGTTTTCAAAGTATGACCTGAAATCTTGCCACAGACTATTAATCTTACCCGAATAGATATTAAGTGAGCAAAATTCATCATTTTCAATAAAGCTTGATATTTTTGTATAAAGCTCATCTTTACTATGGTATTTATGTAATAAGCAGTATTTTTGCTCACGGTCGGGCTGACCGCTGATAACTATAAAACTTTTGTTTAAATAAACTTTACTCATCAGCTAATGGAAAATACTGCAAAAAAGATTGCTGCTTACCTCTTGCAAATTAAAGCAATAAAACTGCAACCGTCAAATCCTTTTACCTGGGCCTCTGGATGGAAGTCCCCGATATATTGTGATAACAGGAAAACACTTTCTTTTCCTGAAGTGAGGCAGGCAATAAGGGATGCTTTTACAGGGGTGGTAAAAGAAAAATACCCTGATGCAGAACTGATTGCCGGGGTGGCCACCGGTGCTATTGCGCATGGTGTGCTGGTAGCAGAAGCCATGGGGCTCCCTTTCGTGTATGTACGGTCAGGGGCTAAAGAACATGGGCTGGGTAAGCAGATAGAGGGATTTTATGAAAAGGGACAGAAAGTAGTCGTTATTGAAGACCTGATATCTACCGGGGGGAGCAGCCTGAGAGCTGTCAGTGCCCTCAGGGATGCCGGCTGCAATGTTTTGGGGATGATAGCCATATTTACCTATGGCTTTCAGAAAGCATATGATAACTTCAGTGCCGATGAAGTTACTCTTTTTACACTTAGTGATTACAATGCCCTTATCGATAAAGCAGTATCCACTGGCTATATTACTATAAATGATGTTGAAACCCTCAGGGAATGGAGACAGGATCCCGCAAACTGGTGTAAATAAAGCAAGCATGGATAATCTTTCTGTATATGAGAGCAGGATAGGAAAAATCAAATCTGGAGCAAAGGAAATTTTTTCCTTTGTTGCCGATATGAGAAATTTAAGCAGGTTCCTGCCGGATCATAGCATTGAAAACTGGAAGGCGTCGAAAGACGAGTGTTCATTTGAAGTATCCCTGGTGGGCGAGGCCCGGATCAGGATTGTGCAAAAAGATCCGTATGATACAGTAAAATATACAGGCTACGGGCTTAATAATACACAATTTAACCTGTGGATACAGATGAAAGAAGTGAAAGAAAAAGATACCAGGATAAAACTGACCATCAAAACGGACCTGAATCCCGGGTTGAAAATGATTGCATCAAAACCCATAAACGATTTTCTCAACAAACTGGTAAGCGGGATGGAAGAATTCAATGACTGGGATAATACTGAGGAATAAATTTTATCTCATTAAAACCATATACGCCCGTTTCTCCATTGCTCATTCTTATTTTTATACGACCGTACCTGTCAACCCCTTTTATGCTACCTCTGACCCTGGCATGGTTGATCATAAAGTCAGAAGGTTTGTTAAGCCTGTAAAGTCTCTTTTGATATTGTTTATTTATTACCGTAAACATGCCTTCTTTCAGCCTGTTGTACCACAGATCCAGTGTACGGTAAAAATCCGACAGCAATTTTTCAGTGTCATATTCCTGCTTATTTATATTGTACAGGGAAACAGGATTGGGTAAATCCTCCGGGAAGCTTGACTGGTTAATGTTTATACCGGCACCGGCAATGCAACTCTGAAGCTTATTTCCCTCCAGTGAAGCTTCTATCAGGATACCTGCAATTTTGTCATCTTTATGGTAAATGTCATTTGGCCATTTTATACTTATTAAGCAGGAATAAGGGTCAAGAAGTTCACATATTGCCAGGGATACAATTTTTGAAACCATGAACTGCTGGTCTGCACGCAGAAACCAGGGAAGAAGAATTACGCTAAGGGTCAGGTTCTTACCTGCTTCACTTATCCAAACATTTCCCTTCCTGCCCCTTCCCCCGGTTTGTTCACCGGCATAAATAAGAGTACCATCAGGAGTAGTGCCTGCAGCCAGCATTTCTGCTGCCAGATCGTTCGTTGATGACACTTTTTCACGATATATTATATTGGAGGCTATTATCATGTTAACCAGGTTGTTATGTTAATCAGCAGAAGTGAATCATCGGTATCTGTCATAATAGCAGAATCTGGCACTGTAATTGTAAAACTTATGATGCTATAACAAAAGTAAAAATAATGTTCGTATTTTTGTGGGCGCTAATAATGTAATAAACAGAATCTGAGATTAATGACAGAAAATAGTGACGAGGGATTACCGCTGATTGACAATATAGTGAAGGGGATATTTGAAAAAAAGGGAGAAAGAGTATTATTACTTGATTTCAGGTCTTTGGAGAATTCAGTATGTGATTATTTCATAATATGCCATGGTAATTCAGTAACACAGGTTGATTCAATAACTGAATCGGTAGAATTGCATGTAAAAAAAAATACGGGGGAATATCCTCATCACATAGAGGGCAAGGAAAACTGCCTGTGGGTATTGCTGGATTACGGGGATGTGGTTGTACACATTTTCCAGGAGGAATACAGGAATTTTTACAATCTGGAGGCACTGTGGGCTGATGCCCTTATTGAGGAAGTAAGGGATAACTAAAATTATGCTTTGAGATGACGGAAAAAAACAGAAAAGATCAAAATACAAATAAACCCGGTGGTGGTTCCGGGAAGAACGACAAGCCAAAGATAAATCCTACCTGGATTTATCTCGCAATAGGTATTGGGCTTATCGCCATTAATTTTATGTTCGGGGGTAAGAAGGTTGAGAAGGTAGAGCAATGGGGGCGTATTGAACAAATGATAGCCAACAAGGATATCAGTAAGATCGTGGTTGTCAACAAGGAATACGCTGAGATATACCTTAAACAGCAGGCTATCGAATCAGGTAGGTATCCTGATGTTTCAGGCTCGAGGAATTTTAGTTTTGCAGGACCTTCGCCTAACTACACATATCATTTTGCAACAGTAGAGTTGTTTGATTCAAGGATCAGCGAGGTTCAGGAACAAAACAATTATTCAGAATCGGAATGGATACATCCTATTTATGAGACAAAGAAGAATTATCTGGGTGAGATCATGGCCTGGATATTGCCCATGCTCCTGATTCTTGCCATATGGTTATTTATTTTCAGGCGCATGGCCGGTGGCGGAGGAGCCGGTGGCGGTGCAGGTAATATTTTTTCCGTTGGCAAGTCGAAAGCAAAAATATTTGACAGGGAATCGAATGTTAAGATTGACTTCAGTTATGTAGCCGGACTTGAAGAAGCCAAGACAGAAGTTAAAGAAGTGGTTGATTTTCTCAAAAACCCGAAGAAATATACTGCCCTGGGAGGGAAGATACCAAAGGGTGCATTATTGATCGGCCCCCCGGGAACGGGTAAGACCCTGCTGGCAAAGGCAGTGGCCGGGGAGGCAAATGTTCCTTTCTTTTCAATCTCAGGATCCGACTTTGTTGAAATGTTTGTTGGTGTGGGTGCCTCAAGGGTTCGTGACCTGTTTAAGCAGGCAAAAGAAAAGGCCCCGTGCATTGTCTTTATTGATGAGATAGATGCTGTCGGAAGGGCCAGGGGAAGGAACCCGAGTTTCGGAGCCAATGATGAGCGGGAGAATACACTTAACCAGTTGCTCACCGAGATGGATGGCTTCGACAGCAATATAGGAGTAATTATCCTGGCAGCTACCAACAGGGCTGATGTGCTCGACAGGGCTCTCCTGAGAGCCGGTCGTTTCGACAGGCAGATCCATGTTGAACTGCCCGACCTTAATGAGAGAAGAGATATATTCAAGGTTCATTTGCAGCCTTTAAAACTTCCCAAATCATTTGATATTGATTTTCTTGCCAAACAAACCCCGGGATTCTCAGGCGCTGACATTGCAAATGTATGTAATGAGGCAGCCCTGATAGCCGCAAGGAAAAACAGGAAAATGGTTGGCAAGCAGGATTTCCTGGATGCAGTAGACAGGATAGTCGGCGGGCTTGAAAGGAAGAATAAGATTATCTCAGCCGAGGAAAAAACAACTATAGCCTATCACGAAGCAGGACATGCGACGGTAAGCTGGTTGCTTGAACATGCCAGCCCCCTTGTGAAAGTTACAATAATACCTCGCGGGCGCGCCCTTGGTGCCGCCTGGTACCTGCCGGAAGAAAGACAACTAACGACAAGGGAACAAATCCTTGATGAGATAGCCTATGCACTGGGTGGACGGGCGGCTGAGGAACTGGTATTTAAGAAAATATCAACGGGTGCTCTCAATGACCTTGAAAAAGTTACCAAGCAGGCTTACGCCATGGTTACATATTTCGGCATGAGCGATCAGGTTGGTAATCTGAGTTTCTATGATTCTTCAGGTCAAAACGAATACGGTTTTACCAAACCCTACAGTGAGAAAACCGCAGAATTAATTGACAGGGAAGCTAAACGGATTATTGATGAAGCCTACCAGAGAGCTCTTGAGGTTTTAAAGAAACACAGAAAAGGACTCGATACTCTGGCTTCCCAGCTGCTCGAAAAAGAGGTTATTTTCAGCGAAGATCTTGAAAAAATATTCGGGAAGAAAAAGGGGAACAGACCGGCAATAGAAGAAACGGGAAGGCCGGCAAAAAAAAGAACATCAAGAAAAGCCCCATCTGCCGGACAGGTAAATAATAACAAAAAAGATGAAAAAGAGGCTGCACAGGATAATGATGAGAGCGAATCGGCTGATAATAATGATAAGGCAGAAAGCGGTGATCAGGCTAAATAGCCAGTCTTGAACCTATGGAGAAGAAATGGGTTAAAATATATGAATCAAATAATGAAGTGAAAGCGGAAATAGCCCGGCAATTACTTGAGGATAATGAAATTGAAAGTGTTATTATAAACAAGAAAGACAGGTCCTACGGTTTTGGAGAGTATGAGCTGTACTGCATGCGGGATTATGTTATAAGAGCAAAACTATTGTTAAAAGAACTCTGATCTTGAAAAACTTATCCAGGCGAACACTAACAGGCATTTTTTTAGTTATTATTATAGTGGGGGGATTGTGGCTCCACCCCCTGTCTTATCTCCTGGTAGGCTTAATATTACTTGCAGGATCATTATATGAATATTACCGGCTTATTTCCGCTTCAGGGTCTTCTCCACAGGAAATTGCCGGAATAATAACGGCCGTTTTAATATATGGAATCTCTGTTTTCGTAGCGGCGGGTATTCTCGATCCGATATTCTACCTGCTTGCAATGTTCGCCATTATGCTCATTATTATTGCTGAACTCTTCAGGAAGGATGATAAACCCTTTGACGCGCTTGCCCATACTATCTTCGGACTTATCTTTATTTCTGTTCCCTATTCACTTTTTCCGTTTATGGCTTTTGGTTTTCCAGGACCTGGTACTGTTCTGCCTAATAGTCTGCCGGTATTTTCACCAGGTTTAATGCTTGGTTTCCTGGTTCTGTCATGGGGATTTGATATTGGAGCCTACCTGTTTGGATCCTGCTTTGGAAAACATAAATTATTGAAAAGGATATCCCCGGATAAGTCCTGGGAAGGTTTTATTTTCGGATTTGCAACTGCCGTTTTACTCGCCTGGCCTGTTTCCCTGTGGATTAAAACACCGGGAACAGGTGGCTGGTTGATTATAGCAGTGTTAATATCCATTAGCGGCACACTGGGTGACCTGGTGGAGTCGATGCTGAAAAGAAGCGCCGGAGTAAAAGACTCAGGCTCCTTACTGCCCGGTCACGGAGGAATACTCGACAGGTTTGACAGCCTTATACTGTCACTGCCTTTTGTCTTCCTTTTCATTCTACTCTTTGGTTGATTTATACTATATTATTAGTTTTATGACACCATGAAGATTCACAGAGTAGGATATAAAATAATCTTATACAATATTGCTGCCCTGGCAGTGATTAATATTGCAGTGATATACTTTTTCAGCCATTTTCAGGTTTTATGGATAACGGTTCTGTCATTCTCTATAATCATGGTGCTTTTTCTTGTTTCTTTTTTCAGGAAACCGGAAAGAAAAGTAACAGAAAGCCCGGGTAAAATACTGTCAGCTGCTGATGGGAAGGTGGTGGCCATTGAGGAGATGCAGGAAACTGAATACTTCAATGAAAAAAAATTACAGGTCTCGGTCTTTATGAGCCTGTTTAATGTGCATTATAATACCTACCCGGTATCGGGGACGGTTAAATATGTGAAATACCATCCCGGGAAATTCCTCCTTGCAAATCTTCCGAAGTCTTCCGTCAGTAATGAAAGAATAAGCATAGTTATCGAAACTGGTGAAGGCATTGAAATAATGATCAGGCAAATTGCAGGATTTATTGCCCGGAGAATTGTCACAAAAGCAGAACCGGGAATGAAAGTCAGGCAGGGAGACGAGCTGGGCTTCATTAAATTTGGCTCAAGGGTGGATATTTTCCTACCCTCCGGAACCGGTCTGAACGTTGGCTTGTCACAGACGGTCAGGGCTAACCATGATATACTGGCTGAATTATAATTGAATAAAACAATAAATTCTTACCGCGATATGAAAGCAAGTGAAAAAAAAGAAGATAAGAAAGTGATTGAAATAACTAAGGATGTAAGCTGGATAGGAATCCTTGATTATGATATAGTGACTTTTGATATTGTTATGGAGACGGAATATGGTACTAGCTATAATTCATATTTCATCAATGCAGATAAAAAAGCCATTATCGAAACTGCAAAGGAAAAATTTGCAGATGTTTATATTGACAAATTAAAACAGCTTGCCGATCCTTCAGCAATTGAATATATCATCTTCAATCATACCGAGCCCGATCATTCAGGGTCGTTGAAACATATCCTGGAACTGGCTCCCGGTGCAACGGTGGTAGGAAGTGGTAATGCCATCCGCTATCTTAATGACATGTTCGATTTTTCTTTTAAGAGCATGGCAGTAAAGGAAGGGGACAGTCTCAGCCTGGGTAATAAGACCCTCAGGTTTATCTCTGCTCCCAACCTGCACTGGCCCGACACTATGTATACCTACCTCGAAGAAGATAGATTGCTTTTTACCTGTGATTCATTCGGTGCCCATTATTGTGATGACCGACTTTTTGATGACCTTGTGGGCGACTTCAGGGAGGCCTTTAAATACTATTTTGATGTTATACTTAAGCCCTACAGCAAATTTATGCTCAAGGCCATCGATAAGATACGGCCCCTTGACATTGATGCTATTTGCACAGGGCACGGACCCGTGCTGAGAAAAAACTGGAAGAAATACGTTGACCTGAGTGAAAAATATGCCCGTGAATATATAGATGTCACAAGTGGAGAAGAAAAGAAGAGAGCTCTCATTACCTATGTTTCAGCCTATGGCTATACAAAAGAAATGGCAGAAGCTATTGCCATGGGCATTGAAAGCGGTGGAAACATAGAGGTCAGAATTCTCGATATTGAACATATAGAGCTGGGGGATCTCGCATCTGAAGTGGTTAAGGCTGATGCTCTTCTCGTAGGATCACCTACCATCAATCAGAATACCCTGCTGCAGGTTTATAAGCTTTTTTCGGTAATCAACCCACTGCGGGACAAGGGTAAACTGGCTGCCTCATTTGGCTCCTACGGTTGGAGCGGGGAAGCCCCGGGCATTATTGCCGCAAACCTGAAAAGCCTTAAGCTGAAAGTGATGGATGAAAATGCAGCTTTTAAGTTCAGGCCCGGAGAAGAAACAAGAACCGAACTGGTGGCTTATGGTAATCGCTTTGCCAGGGAACTGATGTCATAAAGGGCTTTTGTCTTTTGTCTTTATTAGTATATTTACATTCTCAACCAAACCTGACCCTAAATTTTGTAAAATGGGTTTTCTGAAGAATACCTTTTATGATATTTTCCGATTTTACAGGAATGGTTTTCTTACAATGCCATCCTGGGGAAGGAAGGTATGGCTGGTAATCCTGATAAAACTGTTTATTATGTTTGCTGTTCTGCGAATATTCTTTTTCCCCGACATCCTCAAGAAAAACTTTGCTACCGACAGGGAAAGGGGAGAACATGTACTTAATGAATTAATAATTAAATCTGCTACTGATGATTGAGAACATCGACCTTTCTTTAGTTGATTGGTCAAGGGGGCAGTTTGCCCTGACAGCCATTTATCACTGGCTCTTCGTTCCACTCACGCTTGGTTTGTCCTTCATTCTTGTCATTATGGAGACAAAATATGTGCGTACCGGTTCAGAAAAATGGAAGAAAATTACCAAATTCTGGATGAAATTATTCGGTATAAATTTTGCCATAGGAGTATCAACCGGCCTGATTCTTGAATTTGAGTTTGGTACCAACTGGTCAAATTATTCATGGTTTGTTGGTGATATTTTCGGAGCTCCACTGGCAATTGAAGGCATCATGGCCTTTTTCCTTGAATCGACCTTTGTGGCGGTGATGTTTTTTGGATGGGATAAGGTGGGCAAACGCTTTCACCTGGCTTCAACATGGCTGGTGGCTATCGGAGCTAACCTTTCAGCCCTATGGATACTTGTTGCCAATGCGTGGATGGAGAACCCCGTTGGTATGTTCTTTAACCCCGATACGGCAAGAAACGAAATGCAAAGCTTCTGGCAGGTACTGTTCAACCCGGTTGCAATGGACAAATTCTTTCATACAATAACATCGGGTTTTGTACTGGCTTCCTTATTCGTAACCGGTATAAGTGCATGGTTTCTCATTCATAACAGGGAAAAAGAAATGGCGGTAAAAAGTATAAAGGTGGCTGCCATATTTGGCACCTTTGGATCCCTGGTGCTCATCTTTACAGGCGATACATCCTCCCGGACGCTTGCCCGGGTACAGCCTGTGAAATTTGCTGCTATGGAAGCATTGTACGAAGGGAAGACAGATGCAGGATTAACTGCCTTCGGTATTCTGGTTGACAAGGATCAGGCAGTTGAGGATGGCCTTGATGAGAAGGATATAATTGCTTCAATAGAAATTCCCGGACTGCTGTCAATAATGACCAATGGGGAACGTGATTCCTACGTTGCAGGAATAAAGGACCTTGTACACGGGAATGAAGAAAGAGGCTTAATGCCTGTTTCTGAGAAGATAGAGAGGGGTAAGTTTGCAAGACAAACCCTGCTTGACTACAGGGAAGCAAAAGAAGGGGATAATATGGTCCTGGCCGATGAATTGAAAAAGAGGTTTGAGGGCAGTGACTTCCAGGAGGAATACTTCCGTTATTTTGGCTATTCCTACATAAACAGACCGGCTGATGTTGTGCCAAACGTTCCTTTGATCTTTTACAGTTTTCACCTGATGGTGGCGCTGGGTTGTCTCTTCTTGCTTCTGCAAATCCTTGCCTGGTTATATACAGCCAGGGGCTCAATGGAAAATAAAAGGATTTTCCAGTGGATACTCCTGTTAAGCCTTCCCCTTCCTTACCTTGCCTCTGTTCTCGGGTGGCTTGTAACAGAAATGGGCAGGCAGCCATGGATAATACAGGACTTAATGCCTGTAGGTATTGCTGTATCAAGCATCAGTACCTCGGCTGTTCAAACAACATTCTGGTTATTCGCCGCTCTCTTCACGGCCTTGCTGATTGCAGAGGTCTCTATTATGACCAGGCAAATAAAAATCGGACCTAAAATAGAGGAGGAATAGTCATGTTATTAGCTGTATCACATTCATTTCTCCAGGAGTACTGGTGGTTACTCATTTCACTTCTCGCCAGCCTGCTGGTATTTCTCATGTTCGTACAGGGCGGGCAATCATTTATTTTTAGCCTTGCTGCGAATGAACAACAAAAGACTATGGTTATCAATGCCATGGGACGTAAGTGGGAATTTACATTCACTACCCTTGTAACCTTCGGGGGAGCATTTTTTGCCTCTTTCCCTCTTTTTTATGCAACCAGTTTCGGAGGGGCTTACTGGGTATGGATGGCTATTCTTTTCAGCTTCGTGATCCAGGCCATAGCATATGAATACCGTACCAAGCCCTCCAATGTGCTGGGTAAAAAAACATTTGAGGTCTTCCTCCTGATAAACGGAGCCTTTTCACCTTTTCTTATAGGTGTTGCTGTTGCCACTTTCTTCACGGGAGCAAATTTTTCTCTCAACGAGATGAATATGGGAAAATGGGATACCCCGTGGCACGGACTCGAAGCATTGTTGAGTCTCAGGAATTTATCCCTTGGAGTGGCAGTTCTCTTTTTGGCCCGGCTCCTTGGCCTGATGTATATTATTAACAGCATTGATGATGATGAATTGAATGGACGGGCAAGAAAAAAGGCACTAATAAACCTTGTCCCTTTTCTTATAGGCTTCCTTTATTTCATTATAAGCCTCTTACTGGCAGAAGGCTTTGCTGTTGACCCGGAGAGTGGAAGAGTCTTTATGGAAAAAGGTAAATACTTCCACAACCTGGTGGAGATGCCCCTGGTCCTTATAATATTTCTCTCCGGCACTGTGCTTGTGCTTTTTGCCCTCTACCGTACTGTTTTTACCGAAAAAACTGACCCGGTATGGTTTGGAGGCTTCGGCACCGTAATGGTGGTATTGTCATTATTCCTTCTGGCAGGTTATAATAATACTTCCTTCTATCCCTCATTAAGCGACCTGCAGAGTTCACTGACCATAAGGAATGCTTCCTCAAGCCATTTTACCCTCAAAACAATGCTGTATATCTCATTTATTATTCCCTTTGTTATTGCATATATATGGTATGCATGGAGTGCAATAAACAGGAAAAAAATTGATAAGGAAGAGATAGGTGGTGAAGGACATATTTATTAGTAATATAAGCAGATGAGTATTCTCCGGATACAGGAATGGTTTGATGATATTGGTGACAGACCCGTGATGATAGCCGGCCCGTGCAGTGCTGAGTCGGATGAACAGATACAAAAGACAGCTGATGCTTTGAGCGGACCATGCAAACCATCCTTCTTCAGGGCAGGAATATGGAAACCCCGCACCCGGCCCGGCACCTTCAGCGGTGTAGGTACAAAGGGTCTGCAATGGATGATTAAGGTAAAGGAGCGTACCGGTATGAGGCTTACGGTAGAGGCGGCAAGCCCCCGGCATGTGGAGGCGTGCCTGAAAGCCGGAATAGATGTAATCTGGCTGGGTGCACGAACAGTCTCAAACCCCTTCTCAGTCCAGGAAATAGCCGAAGCACTAAAAGGGGTGGATATACCGGTGCTTGTTAAGAATCCCCTTAATCCCGACATTGACCTGTGGTTGGGAGCCATAGAAAGAATAAACAATGCAGGTATAAGTAAAGTGGCTGCTGTTCACCGCGGCTTTTCACCCTTTGAAAGAACAAGGTACAGAAATATGCCCAAATGGGAAATTGCAATAGAGCTGAGGAGGAGGTTAAAGGAGATATCTGTCCTGTGCGACCCGAGCCATATAGGAGGTGATGTTGTTATGGTGCCCGAACTGGCGCAGAAAGCAATGGACCTGAATATGGACGGACTGATGCTCGAAGTCCACCATGATCCCTTATCTGCCCTGAGCGACAATAAGCAGCAATTGCTGCCGGAAAATTATTGCAGGCTGATAGAAAACCTGGTGATAAGATGCCCCAAGCCTGAAGACCCTGGATTCATCAATCAGCTTGATGAATTGAGAAGCCAGATTGACTCTGTTGATCATCAGCTGATTGAGCTTCTGTCAAGAAGACTCGAAATAATCGATATGATAGGACATTACAAGTATAGTAATAACGCTGCCATACTCCAGATGGACAGGTGGGTCGAAATCCTTAATACAAGACTTGAGCAGGCAGGGCTCCTTGGCCTGGACCGTGATTTCACTGAAAGATACCTGAAACTTATGCACCAGGAGTCGATTCGCAGGCAGACGGATATTATGAAGAAAATGGAAGAGAAACAGGGGAAATCAGCTGATAAGGGCCCAGATAATTGAAACAACAATGTAAAGTATGATTATCAGGGGTAAGGATGCAAATCCTGCTCCCGCTATCAGTAAGGCCGATGAGCCAAGAAAAACTATCCTTAATTCATTCCCTTTGAACCTCAGATGCCTGAATTTGAATGAAAACATTGGTATGTTGGTAATCATCAGGGATGAAAACACTATGGTGAGAAAACACAGGACCATCCGGGAACTGATAAGACCCTGAATTAACTGGCTGTTTCCATACTCAGCGGCAAAAACCAGGGAAATAATAAAAAAAGCATTTCCCGGTGTGGGCAAACCCCTGAAATGATCACTCTGGGCTTTGTCAATGTTAAACTTTGCAAGACGCAGGCCCGAAAAGGCAGGTATCAGAACAGTGGCATATTCTATATATCCTGCGAGGGAGTCAAGTCCCTCAGCCGAAATGATGAGCCTGTACATCAACAAGCCGGGAGCAACACCGAAGCTCACCATATCGGCAAGACTGTCAAGTTGCAGGCCAATCTCCGAATAAGCCTTAAGCAGGCGGGCAGCGAGGCCATCACAAAAATCAAAAAGGAGGGAGGCCGTTATAAACCATACTGAAAGCTTAAGGTTACCGTTCATTATCAGTATAATGGCAAAGAAACCTGATACCAGGTTCATAAGGGTGAGCAGGTTTGGAATATGCTTTTTCATCTGAGGAGTCAAGGCCGAATATTAACGTAAATTAATATAAATTTTATCAATATTCCCAATTTGTATATTTTTACATGAATTTAAGAACTGATGGAACATTTACACAATATTAAAATAGCAGTTGATTTCGACGGGACCATAGTTGAACATGAATATCCTGAGATAGGTAAAGAAAAATTATTTGCCTTTGAAACGATGAAGGAACTGCAGAAAAATGGAGCCCTTCTTATTCTATGGACTTTCAGGGCCGGAAAGGAACTGGATGAGGCAGTTGAATATTGTAAGAATAAAGGTATTGAGTTTTATGCCGTTAACAAAAACTATCCTGAGGAGGATTTCAACAGTTCAGTCAGCCGGAAAATAAATGCTGATGTATACATCGATGATAAAAATATCGGGGGCTTTCCCGGATGGAGCAGGATCTGGCAGGAACTGAGCTTATATGATGAAATGGAAAAGGAAGCTATCAAAAAGCTAAACCGAAGGAAATCAGTACTCAAAAGGTTGTTCGGCCGGAAGAAAGAAGGGGAGAAAGGTTTATTAGGTTGATAAAGTTGATAAAGTTGATAAAGTTTATAGAGTTTAAAGTGATTATATAGTTTTTGTTTTTAGGTGATGAGATATATGTACCTTTTATTTTCAGTATTGATTATTCTTGCAGCGGCCTGTAAGGGTTCTGTCAGCAATTCAGAAAGCAATGAGCAGGCAGAAGAAAAAAGGACTAAAGTGCTGGCTGCTAACCTTGTGAATTTTGAAGAGCCGGCTGACGGTACAAGATACGGCTCAGGAGATGAGATAAACCTGAAGCTCAGTCTCCGGGGGGCAAATATTCCCGACTCTGTAAAGGTCTTTTTTGATGGGGGTCAACTGGTAACGCTCCCCCGGGGGGTTCTTGAATATACAATTGACACCGGATCATCGCGCCTGGGTAAGATTCCCCTTAAGATAATGGCCTATAAAGGTGACAGGAGGCCACAAATACTCACCCATTTTATAACAGTCATTTCTGACATTGAACCTGAACTTTACTCATTCAGGGTGGTAAATACCTACCCCCATGACCTCACAGCATATACCCAGGGTTTACTGTATCATGAGGGCTTTTTATTTGAGAGCACCGGGGTGGAAGGCAAATCAACCTTAAGAAAGGTAGAGATTGAAACGGGAAAGGTTCTTCAAAGACGGAATCTTGAAAGTAAATACTTTGCCGAAGGACTGGTTATTCATAACGGCTACCTTTATCAGCTTACCTGGAAGAATAATGTTGGCTTTGTTTATGATATTCAGAACTTTGAAGAGATTAAAAGAGTTCAGTATACCACCCAGGGCTGGGGTCTTGCAAGTAATGGAGAAGAGCTGATAATGAGTGATGGCACAAATAAACTGTATTTTCTTGAGCCTGATTATTTTACGGTTTTGTCATCAATAGAGGTATATGACAACAGTAGCCAGGTGTGGAATCTGAACGAGCTTGAATATATAAACGGCGAGATATGGGCAAATATATATACAACTGATCGTATTGCACGTATAGATCCGGGCACGGGCAAGGTGCTTGCCTATATAGATCTCTCCGGCATCCTGCCTCAAAAAGATCGTCATCCGGAACTGGCTGAGCTGAATGGCATAGCATGGGATGGCGAGAATGAGCGCTTATTTGTAACCGGTAAAAACTGGCCCCGCCTTTTCGAGATTAAAATTGTCAGTCGCCGGTGATGCCTCTCACGATGTTTATTGACCTGGGTATTATGTCAAATTCAATGGGTGAATGACCGAGGGATTCCCCGTCGGCTTCAACATGTATAAGTGGATCGGAGTCAATCTTTATTCTCTTACCCGTATACCCTTCAACTTTTGGATGATCAAGAATTGTTCCGTTATAAAGTCTTTTAAGACTGCGGATGATTTCGCCCTTACGCATTTTCTTTATCAGGGTGAGCTCAAACAAGCCGTCATCAGCAATGGCCCCGGGTGTTTGCATCATGCCTCCCCCGGAGAATTTGCCTATGCCAAGACTGATGGAAAAGGTGTCGTTCTGTATCCTTTTCCCGTCTATCTCAATGCTTGTACTGGTATGTTTGTATGCAAGCAGGCTCCGTAGCAGGGCCCATAGATAAAGTGTTTTACTGCTGTGCCCCCTTTCTTTTTGCCGGTTCGACCGTTGCACAACCAGGGCATCAAATCCCAGGCCTGCAATGTTAACAAAATACCTTTCCCTGACGTCAGTACCGGAATAGAATTTTATTACCCCGGTATCCTGGAGAAATATTTCTTCGTTTTTTATTACCCTGATGGCAGCTTCATAATCCATGGGTATATTGAACATCCTTCCCCAGTCATTTCCTGTACCTACCGTAACCATTCCCAGAATTATATCTGTAGTTGGCACATCTCTCTGGTGGAAGACACCGTTCACAACTTCATTCATTGTGCCGTCGCCTCCGACAACAAGTATTTTCCTGCTTCCTTTCCTGATAGCATCGGTTGCAAGGTCCATGGCATGGTGCTTGGCTTCAGTGAAGACATGACTAAAGGGGATTTCATAACGATTTATAAGATCTGATATGATACTCCAATCCTTCTTTCCTTTTTTCTTCCCTGCATTGGGATTGACAATTATATGCCATTCCCTCTTTTTTTCGGGTTTGCCCATAATAATTAAATTGGGATGCTGTAAAGATGCTAAAAAATATCTAATCGAAACAGTTAACCTGTTTTAACCATTAAAACATGTTAATAAAGTGTTGAAAAGCGTAATTGAAATGTTTACAATTACATCGTTAATCAAGGATTTACGGGAAGCATAAATATTAATTTTGAAATTCCCAAAAAGACATAACTAAATCAAATAAAGAAGCAGATGGCGAGGATTATTTCATTGGCAAATCAGAAGGGTGGAGTGGGCAAAACAACAACGGCAATAAATCTTGCTGCCAGCCTGGCAGCGCTTGACAGGAAGGTGCTGGTGGTGGATTTTGATCCACAGGCTAATTCCACTTCAGGCTTTGGTATTGATAACCGGAAAGTTGAAACAACAATATATGATTGTATCATCAATGATGCGGATCCTGAAAGTGCAATTACAGCTACCGAAATTAATAATTTGGAAATCATACCTTCCAATATCGACCTGGTTGGCGCAGAAATAGAAATGCTGAACAGGGAAAAAAGAGAAAGTATTCTGAAGAATGTTTTAAAAGCCATACCTGACAGGTATGATTATATGTTAGTGGACTGCTCTCCCTCACTAGGATTGCTTACGGTGAATGCACTTACGGCTTCCGATTCAGTTATCGTGCCCGTCCAGTGTGAATATTTTGCTCTTGAAGGCCTGGGTAAATTACTTAATACCATTAAGATAATACAGAAAAACCTTAACAGGGAATTGCTAATTGAAGGTTTCCTCCTGACCATGTATGATTCAAGGCTGAGGCTCTCAAACCAGGTGGTTGAAGAGG
Source organism: Bacteroidales bacterium (assembly GCA_032260385.1). Taxonomy (GTDB): domain Bacteria; phylum Bacteroidota; class Bacteroidia; order Bacteroidales; family VadinHA17; genus UBA9300. The sequence continues at coordinate 89,445 of JAVVEL010000001.1, forward strand.
TACGAAAACATTTTCAGCAAATGGTATTTGAAACAATCATACAGCGTAATGTGAAACTCAGTGAAGCTCCCAGTTACGGGCAGCCCGCTATTCTATACGATGCTGAATCAAGGGGTGCTGTTAATTATCTTAACCTCGCACAGGAATTAATAGACAGGGGTAAAAACGGGACGGAGAGAAATATTGACTACTAGAAGGTGCTAACAATACAGATAGTGTTATGGTAAAGAAACAAGCGTTGGGAAGAGGTCTTGGTGCATTAATGGATGATGCTGAAAGGGAGAAACTGGAGCAAAAGGTAGAAGCGAATCTCGAAATCAATATCGAGGATATTGAACTCAATCCTTTTCAGCCACGAACACGATTTGATGAACAGTTACTTGAAGAGCTGGCTTCATCCATTCGTAAACTGGGAATTGTACAGCCTCTTACCGTCAGGGAAACAGGTGATAACAAATACCAGCTTATTGCCGGTGAAAGGCGATTAAAAGCAGCACTCCTGGCAGGACTTAAATCAGTGCCTGCCTATATACGTACCGCTGATGACCAGGCAATGCTTGAACTGGCACTGGTTGAAAATATACAGAGAGAAGACCTCGATGCCATTGAAATTGCAATAAGTTATCAGAGACTTATAGAGGAGTGTAAGCTTACACAGGAACAACTTAGCGAAAGAGTGGGGAAACAAAGATCAACTGTTGCCAATTACCTGCGATTGCTTAAACTGCCTGCAGAAATACAGCTGGGAATAAAAAATAAACAGCTTACAATGGGCCATGCCCGCACACTGATAAACATTGAGGATGCCAAACAGCAAATAAAAGTGTACTACAGGATAATCGATGATGACCTTTCTGTCCGGAAAACTGAAGAACTGGTTCGTAAACTACAGATGACAAAGCTGAAGGACCCTGAAAAAAACCAGAAGAAAAAACAACTGAACAAAGATTTCCAGGACCTGTCCGGACACCTTTCCAAAATATTCAAGTCTGATGTCCAGTTCAGAATAAATGAAAAGGGGAAGGGTAAGATTGTTATCCAGTTTGATAATACCGAACAAATGGAGAGGATTTTAGAGGTATTGGATAAACTTAACTCCTAAAATTATATCTTTGCCTTATTGTCATATGCGTGAGTTAATCCATGCCCCCGGTTTAAATTTAGAGTGACAAAAAAAGGTATTGATATTGAAAATAATTAAACTGAGCATATTACTCATTATACTGGCAATAAATGCCTGTGCCCAGGTCATTATAACAGAAAGAGATACAAGCGCCACGGATCGTGAACAGAAAGAGCAGGTAGTTTCTTTAAGGAGAGAAATATCACCGGTGAAAGCTACTATGATGGCAGCTGCCTTGCCCGGACTGGGCCAGGTGTATAACAGGAAATACTGGAAAATACCTCTCGTTTATGCTGGCTTTGGAGCACTGGGTTACAGCATAATACGAAATTCACAAAATTTTGACGCTTATCTCGGAGCCTACCAGGACATAACAGATGAAATACCCGAAACCAGGAGTTATGAGACATATACTCCTTCCTTTGATTCCGGGGAGATAGATCCCGCACTGGGAGCAGATAACTATAACCCCCAGACTCATAGCTGGGTAAAAGACCAGATGCTTAATGCTATATCTTATTACAGGAGATACCGTGATTTATCCTATATTGGTGTCGGTTTCTGGTATATCTTATCAATACTGGACGCAAATGTTGATGCTGTGATGTCAGACTGGGAAATTAACCCTGAATTAAGCCTTAGTGTTAATCCCGTAGCTATTGGGACAGTTTATGGCCCGACAATGGGTCTGGGAGTAAAAGTAACTTTTTAATGATTTAGCCATGCGAAGAACATTGATTTTAATAGTAGGAATAATAATTAGTAATATTACTGTCTCGCAAGTAAATGATACAATCATTGCCGCATCCGACAGCGAATTTATTGTAAGACAACTCGACAGCCTCACCCATATATGGTTTCTTGAGAGAATGGTCCCCCTTGAGGATAACTTTGATGAGGATGCCCTTTCTCTTGTGGAATTTCCTGATTCAGTCTACAGGGAGCGGCTCCATAATATCCATTCGGTGGTGAACCTTCCGTATAACAGTGTTGTGAAAAATCATATTCATGTATATACAGGGAAGAAGAGAAGTAATTTTGAAATAATGCTGGGGATGAGGGAATACTATTTCCCAATGATAGAGGATATTTTTGATTCTTATGGACTGCCTGCCGAATTAAAATATATGGCAGTAATCGAATCTGCCCTTAACCCGAATGCTGTCTCAAGGGTAGGAGCCACCGGTTTATGGCAATTCATGTACAGCACCGGAAGAGCCTACGGCCTGACAATAAATTCAGTGGTCGATGAAAGAAGGGATCCCGTGAAATCAACTCATGCAGCAGCCAGATATCTCAAGGACCTCTATGATATTTACAATGACTGGGGACTGGTAATTGCCGCTTATAACTGCGGCCCTGGAAATGTAAACAAGGCAATACGAAGATCAGGCAACAAAAAAGATTACTGGGAGATATATTACAGGCTGCCGAGAGAGACAAGAGGCTATCTGCCCGGATATATAGCCGCTACCTATGCAATGCATTATTACAGGGAACATAATATTAAACCGAAAAAGGTAAATTTCCCCCTGGCAACAGATACAGTTATGGTAACACAGGATATTCACCTGGAACAGCTGTCAGAAGTGATGAACATTCCCCTGGCAGAGGTAAAGGCGCTGAATCCCCAGTACCGGACACTGTTAGTGCCCGGGAGGAGCAAAGCCATGGCAATAAGCCTGCCCATAGAATACCTTGGCGACTTTATCTCTCTTCAGGATTCTGTAGCTGCGTACCGGGCCGATCATTATTTTAACCCGGAACTAAAAAACGCCAGCCCTACACAATCAGCATATATACCACCTAGCATCAATGGAAAAACAAAACTGACTTACACCGTTAAGGAAGGTGATAATCTTGGTTATATTGCAAGCTGGTATAATGTTGGAGTATCTGACCTGAGATACTGGAATAATATTTACCGTAGTCTTATCCGTATTAACCAGAAACTTGCAGTATATGTAAACCCTTCTGAAAAAGACTATTATTCAGTTGTTGATAATCTGAGCTTTGCCGAAAAGCAGGCCAGGATTGGAAAAAATGTCATTGTTCAAAAACCAGCAGATGAGGAAGCTGTTGATGATGATTACGTTTACCACACGGTGAGATATGGAGACACTGTCTGGGATATAGCAAAAAAATATTCTGGAGTCAGTACTACCGATATTCTCAACCTGAATGGACTGAGCCGGTCAGGTAAAATTCATGTAGGGCAAAAACTGAAAATTAAGAAGAACAGCTAACAGATCTTTTATGAGCTCATAATACCCAGGCTATGCGTCCATACAAGACCTTACTTATTTTCCTGGTCTTAATGCTTCTCCTTTACGGGCCGGCATTTTTTATCAGGAGCCCGGTTAAGATAGCACCCGGCATCTCTGTCAGGTGGCCTGCTATCAATATGGCTTTTATGAGCAGTGATAAGCCAGGGAAAGACAGCCTGAATACGATTTCAACTATCGATACCCTCGCCGGCAACCTTGCTCCTGCAGATACCGCCTCCCCGGCTGCAGATGCCGCCTCCCCGGCTGCAGATGTCGCCTCCCCGGCTGCAGAAATAGCTGGAGGCTTTCTTTTTGATTTTTCTGATTCACGGCAGCTCACCCTTTCATTAAACAGCATGATTAGAAAGGATGCTGGGCAGTTGAGGTTGATGTATTATGGCGATTCTCAACTTGAGGGAGACAGAATTACCTGCCGTCTGCGTGAACAATTAAGGAGAATAAGTCCGGGCAGCGGACCGGGCTTGCTGAGCATAAGCCCGCTGGTGCCTTACACAAGGACATCACACATCAGGTCTTCATCTAACTGGGAAGACTATGATTATCTTGATTACCGGAACGGAATAATAAATCATCAGAAACTGGGACCACTGATGAGTATCAGCAGGTTTACAGGACCAGGCAAAGGGGGAGAGACGCCTGAAACAGCCTGGTTCAGTGTTGAGCCTTCCATGTTCTCGGATTCATTATCAGCTAAGTATGATATGTTCAGGTTATTCTATGGTCACCTGGAAGATACCATGAAGATCGAAGTCTATACAGGTGAAGGTTTAATCCGGATGGATACCCTGATGCCATCAGTAAGGGAAAGGGAATATTCGGTTTATCTTGGATCATCTTCCTATCTGAGGATTGTTTTTGAAGCTAAATCAAGCCCCGACTTTTATGGATTCAGCATCGAAAGTGAAGAGGGTGTTGTAGTTGATAATATACCCAGAAGAGGAAGTGCAGGCTTTGAGTACACAATGATTTCCAGGGATAATCTTGCAGGCTTATACAGTATGATAAAACCGGATATCCTGGTAATGCATTACGGTCTTAACGTTGTTTTGAGTGTAAGATCAAGCTATAAATATTATGAAGAAGGCATATACCAGCAGCTGCTAAGGTTAAGGGAGGTGTGCCCGGGAGCAATCATTATCCTTGTCGGACTTACCGACATTGCCCATAAGGTTGACGGTGAGTTTCAATCATATGAAAATATTCCCCGGATAAGGGATGCTCAAAAAAAAGCCGCTGAAAGGGCAGGAATATTATTCTGGGATTCATGGCAGGCCATGGGTGGGAAAAATTCAATAATTAAATGGAGCAGGAAAGTGCCGGCCCTTGCATCTGATGATTTCTCTCATCTTACCTATGAAGGTGGTGATACCCTTGCAGATTTAATGCTCAGGGATATTATTGCCATCGGGAGCACACAACAACAGGAAGCTGCCGAAACTGTAATGATTCATACGTCTGTAAATACCGAAAGCACGGCTGAAAAATCAGACGATGAAGAAAATCTCCGTGATGCTGCCGGACAGAAGTTTCTTGACATGATTTCATATGACCGGGGCAAACCCTTACTGTTCTCAAGAGCCTCATTCTGGGTCTTCCTGTTCATAGCCATACTGTTCTATAGCCTCTTATTCACCAGACCCTTACTCAGAAACACTTATCTTTTCCTTTTCAGCCTGTTTTTCTATTACAAGTCAGGAGGTGTTTTCTTCTTCCTCCTGATAATATCAACCCTGACAGATTATCTCGCGGGGCTCATGATCTATAAGGCAAGGAAAAAATCAGTGAAGAAATTATTCGTTTTTTTAAGCCTGCTGGTTAATCTTGGGATGCTGTCATATTTTAAATATACTGGTTTTTTCACGGGCATCTTTAATAATATCTTTAATACTGACCTGCCGGTAATTGATTGGTTTGCTGCCCTTTCAAACTTCTACCTCGGGACGGGCTTCAATATTGATGCTATCTTGCTGCCGATTGGAATATCCTTCTTTACCTTCCAGACCATAAGCTATACCCTCGATGTATACAGGGAAAAGACTGAGCCTGTGAGGAACATACTTGATTTCGGCTTTTATGTTTCTTTCTTCCCTCAGCTGGTTGCAGGACCAATAGTGAGGGCTTCTGAATTTGTCCCCCAGCTTTATGCACCCTTCAGCCTGTCTAAAAGAGAGTGGGGTCATGCCCTCTTCCTTATTGCGGGGGGGCTGATAAAAAAGGTTGTTATATCTGATTTCATTTCCGTGAATTTCGTTGACAGGGTTTTCGATACACCTTTAATGTATTCAGGACTGGAGAACCTTATGGCGGTTTATGGTTATGGTCTGCAGATTTACTGTGACTTTTCAGGGTATACAGACATAGCCATCGGTATAGCATTAATGCTTGGTTACAGGTTACCGGTCAACTTTAATTCACCTTACAAGGCATATAATTTGACTGATTTCTGGCGAAGATGGCACATATCACTCTCGCGGTGGCTCCGTGATTATTTATATATCTCTATCGGAGGTAACAGGAAGGGTCGTTTCAGAACCATTGTGAATTTAATGGTCACAATGTTGCTTGGAGGCCTTTGGCACGGTGCGGCATGGAGGTTCGTGTTCTGGGGCGGACTGCATGGCCTGGGCCTGGTGGTCAATAAGTTATGGATGAATGTTTTTCCACGCAGAAGGGGGCCGGGCAGGGTCAAGAGATTTATAGCTGTTTTTATCACTTTTAATTTTGTAAGTTTCTGCTGGATTTTTTTCAGGGCTTCTGATATGAAGGGCGTCGTGATAATGCTCAGACAGATATTTACGGCTTTCAGTCCGGGTAGCCTGGTCAATGTTTTTACTGCTTACAGCCAGGTGATAATAATAATTGCCTGTGGTTATATTCTTCATTTTATGCCGGTAAAGGTGAAAGAATCATACAGAGGACTCTTCATCAGGCTTCCGCTGGCAGTAAAGATTATTCTTGTGTATCTCGTGGCCCTGGTTCTGTATAATGTGCAATCAGCAGACATACAGCCATTTATCTACTTCAGATTCTGATGTTTGCTATAAATACTCATTTCGGTCTGAATCAGATCCGATAAAGGGCGCAATGGCCCTGCTGTATATGCCCTGCACCCATGCTATGGCCATCCCGTAGTTGCTTACAGGTATACCGGCTTCAATTGCCAGCCTGAGCCTGTTATGCAATTGTTTGCGCGTTATCATGCATCCTCCGCACTGAATGACCAGTGAATAATCTTTCACCGGTCTTCTGGATTCGTCTAGCCCGGCTACAACGTCAAATTGCAGTTTTTTACCTGTGAAACTGCTTATCCATCTCGGTATTTTGGTCCTGCCAATATCATCACATGACACATGATGAGTGCAGGATTCAAGAAGTAATACCCGGTCGCCGTCCCTGAGGTCTGAGATTTTTGGTGTGCCTCTCAGGTAAGCTTCAAAGTCTCCTTTCAGTCTTGCCAGGGCTATGCTGAAACTCGTAAGGGGTATATCATGGGGTACTGAGGCATCGGCTTTAACAAAAATTTGTGAGTCAGTTACCGCAAGGGCAGGTTTAAGAGAAGACCTTTTCAGGAAACTGTCAATTTCCCTTTCTTTTAAGACTATTGCAATGGCATCATTATCAATAATATCCCTGATAGCCTGAACCTGGGGCAGGATAAGCCTGCCTTCAGGTGCTTCAGCGTCAATTGGAGTTATGAGGAGTACTATATCACCCTGCTCAAGCAGATCACCCAGCAGGGTGGGAACCTTAAGTGCATGTTCGGGAATAGTGTCCTTTATTAGTTTTATAAGCTCTTCATAATTCTCTTTTGTCACTGCTGAAAAGCTGATAGGCTCTTTCCCGGTCATATTTTTTACCTTTTCTCTGAAGCCTGTCGAGGGTGTTTCAATATCTGACTTGGTTTGAACAATAATATAGGGAGTATCTGTATTCCTGAAACTGTCAATAATCATTTCTTCATTCTCATCCCACAAATTATTGTTAAGTAAAAGTATACCCAGGTCGATTATTTCAAGGACTCTAAGTGATTTTTCCACACGTTTGGATCCCAGTTCTCCCATATCGTCTATGCCTGCAGTATCGATAAGGATCACCGGCCCGAAACCGCTTATTTCAAATGATTTCTTTACCGGGTCTGTGGTGGTGCCTGCATGTTCAGAGACAATAGCTATTTCCTGTCTGGCCAGTGCATTTATAAGGCTGCTTTTACCGTTATTCCTTCTTCCGAAAATACCAATGTGGGGTGTGCTTTCCCGGCCTTTCTTCATAGTAACTGCAAATTTTTAGTGATCCGACCTGCTGATATCATCAAGGGAAAATCCCATTTTGAGCAGGTTACCCGGTTTCAGTATATCATCCAGTTTCTTACTTTCTATATAACCTGTATGCTCACATGCCTCAAAAATGTCAGTGTTTTTTTCTTTCATGTACTCTGCAATCTCTGTAGCCTTATTATAACCGATATAAGGGATTAAAGCAGTACTTATGACGGGGCTTTTTATTAATATCTCGAAGGCAGCTTTTTTATTAACCTTAAGATCATATATCAGGTTCATCGACAGGCTCTTATTTGCATTTATCAGCATTTTGATGCTTTCAATAATACTATTGCCGATGACAGGCAGGTATGCGTTAAGGTCAAGGCAGCCCTGTCCGCAGAGGTTGGAAAGAAGCATATCATTGGAATATATTTTATGTGCTGTACTGATTACAAATTCAGGTATTACAGGGTTAATTTTCCCGGGCATTACAGAGCTGCCTTTCTGTCTCTCCGGGATACTTATCAGACCTGACCTGCTTATATCGGATGCCATGAGCCTTATATCCGAAGCAATTTTTTCAAGGTTTACGGCATGGGATTTAAGGGTGGCGTGTATTTCAACCCATTTGTCAAGGTTTGATGTTGCATCATTCAGGTTTTCGCTCCTGCTGAGGGGCAATGAAGTCAGGTGTCTCAGCTCCGGTACAACTTCTATTATGAAGTAACGAGGTGTTGCCAGTCCGGTTCCCGTTGCTCCTCCGCCGAGATTTACAACCTTAATCCTTTCCTTGCATTTTGAGACTCTCCACCAGTCGCGTGATAAAGCATCATTGTATGCGCTGAACAGCCTGCCGAAGGATGAAGGAACGGCTTCCTGCATTTGTGTATATCCCGGTCGAAGGAATTCCCGGTATGTTGTTTCCAGTCTTTCAATATTTTTCCGGAGTGAATTAATTGCTTCCTCAAGTTCTTCAAGAAGCTTCATGGAAGCAATGGTGAGGGCTGTGGGAATGACATCATTTGTGGACTGGTAAATATTGGCATGCTCAATAGGATCTATCAGGCTGTAGTCACCCGCGTTATTCCCGCTGTTTATAAGTGCTGCATTTGTGATTATCTCATTTATATTCATATTTATGCTTGTGCCGGCACCACCCTGTATGGCAGGGACTATAAAATGACTGTAATACAGTCCGTCTGCTACCTCAATCGCAGCATTTTCAAGAGCATCAATAATCTCCGGCGGAATAATTTTAAGTGGAGAAGCTCCGGAATATTTCTTTTGTACGGCCTCCGAAAAACGCCTGTACACACGGTAGCAGGCCTGTTTTACCAGTCCGCTTGCCCTGTACCATTCTTTATGAAAAGGCAGATCTCCCGGGAAATTTTCCACTGCCCTGATTGAGTTGATACCATAAAGAGCTTCTTCAGGTATTCTTACTTCACCAAGTTTGTCAGATTCAATGCGATCCATGGGCTTAATTTTTTCTCGTCAACAAATTTAGTCAAAAAAGCCGCTAAGTCATTTTTAAGGCGGTGCAAAATCTCCTTTATCAGCGCCCTCAGTTTCCGAACCTCGGGTTTACGACATTATTATAGATTGAACCAAATGAATAGGTGAGCCCAAGTTCAAATGAGTATGAGTAGCTTGTTTTGAGTGCTCTCTGTCGTGTCAGGACTTCCTGTTCGGTAGCATCACCCTTTACCAGGTTCCGCTGATCATGTATAAGGTTTGCCCTTGTCTGGACATTAACAGAGAGGCCTTTGTATATCCTGTAATAAATACTGGCCCTCAGGCCCAGGTTATTTTTGGAAAAGTCGTGGAGATAGTTTGACCATGTCATTGACAACCACCCGGAACCCCAGGGTTGGTTGAAACCCAGTGAAGTACTGAGATAATGGCTCAGCAGGAATTCACTCGTTTTAAAAAAGGTGGTGGTATCGTTATAGTTGCTGTATTTGCCGGTCAGCCCGTATTGTATCCTGAACTGTCTTTTGAAAGACTCTTCATAGGGGAAGAGGTTATATTCAATAGCCGGGCCTATGCTTGTTGCCAGCTTATAGTTATTATATGTGTCACTTTCAATGGATGCACGTCCTCCGGCCGACCATTTATGCCCCAGGCTTTTTACCAGGAGAGTCCTGATGCTCCAGTTTTCCCGGTAGGATTTGCTTTCGGTACTTGTATAATAGGTTTGCCTGTTTGAATAGCTCAGGTCAAATTCCATCTTCAGATCCGGGGTTACCCTGTCAGCAGTCAGTGAAGAGCTGGTCCTGGATGTTTCATAGTTTTCATCTTTTTGGAACTCCCCTGAGCCACTGAGCCTGAACATCCAGCTATTCCATGGATCATCCTGAACAGAGCTTTGAATCCCGTTGCTGCCATCACTCCCCGTAGCGTTATCTTCATAGATAATCCTGATATTTTTGCTCATCGGCGTGCGGGCCACGAATTGCATCAACCCCATGGCCAGCACATTAGCCCTGGCCCTCCTGATCTCATCCGCGGTCTGGTCAACAGGTGAGAAAAAGATCATTGCTTCCTGTATGTCAGAGAAATCATCCTGGCCAATAAAGTCGATTATATATTCACCTCCGCCACCTCCGGTAACCCTTCTTCGCACCAATATATGTACGTCGGCTTCATCCTTATTATTGACATAATTAACAAAGGGAATTGTCTGCTTGATGTAATTCCTGTCACACCAGCGGCAGTCTAAAAATATGTTCAGGGCTTCCTGGCGGGGGCTTGAATCTTCGCTATTTTCATCCTTTATGTTTACATTCGTAACTTCCTGTGCAAAAGCAATATAATTTACTGCCAGTAAAAGTAGTAAGCTAATATATCTTATCATTTCATAATAAGTGTCAATAAGTGAATTACAAAGCTATCCAAATACCCACTTATTAATGAAGTATGCCTGTTAAAAAAAGTTAAGCAGCTAATTCTGTGATATTATTTGTTGCCGGAGATGGGATGGGCATAAGCAACCACATCCTTGCCCGTAATCTTTTCCGGACAAAGTATGATAAGTCGCTCAAGAACATTTCTGAATTCCCTGATATTGCCGGTCCATTCTATCTTTTTCAGTTCCTTGATTGCAGATTCTTCTATAGTCCTGAGACTAACTCCGTATTCATAGCAGATAAGGTGGTTAAAATGTTCGGCCAGCAGGGGAATATCGTCAATCCTTTCATTCAGTTTCGGAACATCTATCAATATAACGCTAAGGCGATGATAGAGGTCTTCCCGGAAGTTGTTTTTATCAATTTCCAGACTAATATTTTTATTTGTTGCAGCAATGACCCTTACATCAACCTTTATGTCTTTATCAGAGCCAACACGTGATATTTTGTTTTCCTGCAAGGCTCTCAGCACTTTTGCCTGTGCAGGAAGACTCATGTCACCGATCTCATCAAGGAAGATAGTCCCGCCATTTGCCTGTTCAAATTTTCCTATTCTCTGTTTATGGGCAGAGGTGAATGAACCTTTTTCATGTCCGAAAAGTTCACTTTCTATAAGCTCTGAAGGTATGGCAGCGCAGTTTACCTCTACGAAAGGGCCTTTTGACCTGCTGCTTTTTTCATGTATCTGGTGAGCTACAAGTTCCTTACCCGTTCCGCTGGCACCGGTTATCAAAACCCTTGCTTCAGTGGGAGCGATCCTGTCGATCATTTCTTTAACCCTGACTATTTCCTTTGATTCGCCAACTATCTCAAACTTTTTGTTTACCTGTTTCTTCAGGGTCTTGGTCTGTGTTATAAGATTTGATTTATCCATGGCATTTCTCATGGTAATCAGGAGCCTGTTCAGGTCGAGAGGTTTTTCGAGGAAATCAAAAGCTCCCTTTTTAATTGCTTCAACGGCTGTATCAATATTGCCATGTCCTGATATCATTATCACCGGGATATCATCAGACATTTCCTGGATCTTCTCCAGAACTTCTATTCCATCCATTTTGTCCATCTTGATATCGCACAGGATAACATCATAGTTGTTCTCTCCGAATAGCTCCAGCCCGCTGATCCCGTTTTCTGCAAGATCCACCTCATGCTTCTCGTATTCAAGAACCTCTTTCAGGGTATTCCTTATAGCTTTTTCGTCGTCTATTACAAGTACCTTGGCCATTATTGTTTAGGGGTTAAGAGGTTTAGAGGTTTAGGGGTTTAGCCTCAGCCTTTATATCTTATCCATTTCCACATTTCCTTATAAGTTACTTTCTTGCCGTACATCAGTATTCCTATCCTGTATATTCTGGCAGCGAGGAAAACGAAAGCCACAAAGGTTGCAACAAGCACTATTATTGAAACTGCAACTTCCCAGACGGGAACCTCAAAGGGCAGGCGTGCCATCATTACTATGGGGGATGTAAAGGGGATCATTGAAAACCAGAACGACAGCGAGCTTTCCGGATTTTCCATTGTCCCTATAGCCACAAACAAAGCAAGAATTATGGGTAGCATTATAGGGAACATAAATTGCTGTGTATCGGTATCCGTATCCACGGCTGAGCCAATGGCAGCGAAAACAGAGGCATAAAGCAGGTAGCCGAATATGAAGTAGAAGAAAAAGGAGATAAGGATAAAGGGCCAGTTTACATTCATCAGGTTATTAAAGATCTTGGCGAATTCCTGTTCCTGTGCAGAAAGGTCCATTGACTGCATAACAGCTTCATCGTCCATTGTTCCCTGTCCCTGGTTCATAACACTACGGGAAATTTGTTCGCTCATAGCTTTGGGATCATCCGGGAGTACTTGTGATTGTACTACTGTAAGTATAGCAAATGACAGTATGATCCATACCGAGAACTGTGTAAGTCCTACCAGCGCTATCCCGATTATCTTTCCCATCATTAGCTCAACAGGCTTAACTGATGATATTATTACTTCAACGATGCGGTTGTTCTTCTCTTCAAATACACCTCTCATTACCTGTACGCCGAACATGATTACCACCATGTACATTAAGAAGGCTCCTATATAGGCCAGCGCCATTGATATACCCGTGCTTGTTTCTTTCGTTTCCCCTGCATCATCAATCCTGATAGTCTGTACCGCAACATCTGTCTGGACACTTTTCAGGATTTTATCCAAATCCTCTATATCGTAAGCGAGCAGTTTCTTGTTTTCAATATCCTGTTCCAGCGCTCTTTCTATATACTGAAGCAGATCCATCGGTGGTTGTTTTTTTGAGATCAGCTGTACGGCCTGCGGCACATTTGTTACCACGGGAGATATATAGAGTATGCCATAGTAACCATCCTCTTCGAAGCTCCCTTTCTTCTGATTTATATCTGCATTAGCAATATACTCAAAATCAACATCTTCCCTGTCCTTTAATACTCCTTTAAACAGGTCACTGCCGTCTTCTATCACTGCGATTTTCTTGAAATCCTTATCCTGGTTGCCCATTATTAACACAGGTACAAGGAAAAGTGCAACAAAAATAAGAGGGGTCAGTAAAGTCATCAATATGAAAGATTTCTTCTTAACCCTTGAGGTGTATTCTCTTGTTATGATGGTTGATATGTTTCCCATAATTTTAAGCGTTTGGCTCAGTTGTTTTTGTTTGCTTCAACTACACGTATGAATATTTCGTTCATTGATGGAAGGGCTGGATTAAAGGAAAGTACACTTCCCTTATCGATCATATCCCTGATTATCTCGTTTATATCAAGCTTATCTGGTGTCTTGAGCCTTACGGTTGTTTTGTCATCTTCACTTATGCTTTTAAGAACTTCATAATGGCTGTTTCCGCTTATGTTAGCCTCGCCCCTGAAAACTACGTCATATTCATTTGCTGCCCATTCTTCGCGAATTCTTGATACACTGCCCTCTAGTATTGACCTTGCCCTGTCAATCAGGGTAATATTATCGCACATCTCTTCGACCGAGCCCATATTATGGGTAGAAAAGATAACAGTTGCCCCTTTGTCCCGCAGCATCAGTATTTCATCCTTCAGAATGCTTGCATTAATGGGGTCGAAGCCACTGAAGGGCTCGTCAAAGATCAGCAGCTTGGGTTCATGAAGGACTGTGGTTACAAACTGAACCTTCTGTTGCATCCCTTTTGACAGTTCTTCCACTTTTTTATCCCACCAGTCGATTATTTCGAGCCGTGTAAACCAGTCTTTGAGCCTGGCCATTGCATCATGCTTGCTCAGCCCCTTCAGCCGGGCCAGGTAGAGGGCCTGTTCCCCGACTTTCATTTTTTTGTAGAGGCCTCTTTCTTCCGGAAGATATCCTATGTTTGCCAGGTCATTTCTTGTAATCTTATGACCATCAAGCATCACTGATCCGCTGTCGGGAGCAGTAATCTGGTTTATTATCCTGAGCAGGGTGGTCTTGCCTGCTCCGTTGGGTCCCAGGAGTCCGTATATGGACTGTTTCGGTACTATCATACTGAGATTATCCAGTGCCAGGTGGTTCCTGAACTGTTTTACGACGTTTTCAGCCTTCAGAAGTGACATTTACTATGTTTTACCGGTTTAAAATTGAGTTTGTAAATATATAAAACTTTTATTATTCGAAGTATGATTTCATACGCTCGAAGAATCCCCTGTCATCTTTTCCCGGTTGTGGGGTAAAGGATTCTGAATTGCTCATTTTCTCAATTAATTTTTGTTCTTCAGAGCTTATCTTTTTAGGTATCCATACATTAACACTGACAAGAAGATCCCCTTTGCCGTAACCATTTACTTCAGGAAGGCCTTTACCTCTGAGCCTAAGTATCTTCCCCGGCTGTGTTCCCTGTTCTATCTTAATTTTAACTTTACTTTCAACAGTTGGTATTTCCACATTGGTACCCAGTATTGCCTCAGGTACACTTATATACAGGTTATAGATAAGGTCTTTGCCTTCCCTGTAAAGATCGGGGTGTTCTTCCTCGTCAATCATAACAAGCAGATCACCTGGTACTCCCCCGCGTCTTGCTGCATTTCCCTTGCCACTGACAGTCATCTGCATTCCTTTAGCCACACCTGCGGGGATATTGATCTTGATTATTTCCTGTTCTTTGACTATTCCTTCACCAAAGCATTTGCTGCACTTTCTCGTGATAATCTTTCCTTCCCCTCCACAGGTAGGGCAGGTTGAAGTGCTCTGCATCTGCCCCAGCAATGTGTTGGTTACCCTTGTTACATGACCGGAGCCCCGGCATGTGTCACAGGTGGAGTAGCTGTTACTGTCGGCAGCTCCTGAACCCCCGCAGCTCGTACAGCTGACATATTTGTTCACCTTGATTTTTTTCTCGGCTCCATTTGCTATTTCTTTCAGGTCCAGCTTTACCTTAACCCTGAGATTTGAGCCCTTGTTTACTCTCTGCCGGCTTCTTCCCCCGCCACCAAAGCCACCAAAACCCCCAAAGCCGCCAAAAGCATCACCGAAGATATCACCGAAGGAAGAAAAAATATCTTCCATGGTCATACCACCTCCGCCAAAACCGTTTTGACCGCCAAGGCCGGCATGACCATACCGGTCGTAACGTGCCTTCTTATCATCATCACGTAACACTTCGTAGGCTTCGGCTGCCTCCTTGAATTTATTCTCCGCTTCCTTATCACCCGGATTTTTATCAGGGTGATATTTCAGAGCTTTCTGCCGGTAAGCTTTTTTTATCTCTTCTTTTGTTGCATTCTTGGATACACCCAGTACTTCGTAATAATCTCTTTTACTCATCCTCTCTTATATTATTCTCCCACTACCACTTTAGAGTAACGTATTATCTTATCATTCAAATAATAGCCTTTTTGAATAACATCCACAACCTTGCCTTTTTTCTTCTTTTCAGTAGCCGGAATCTTGGTTATTGCCTCGTGCAAATCGGTATCAAAATCTTTATCCATGGCTTCTATTTCCTTTACGCCATGCTGTTTGAGGAAATCCTTCATCTTGCCGTAGATGAGGTGGATACCTTCCTTCATTGCCTCACAGTCTGATACATTATCCATCAGGTTAATTGCCCTGTCAAAATCATCCATTACAGGCAGGAGTTTGATAAGTACACCTTCACCGGCTGATTTGGTAAGTTCTATTCGCTCTTTTAACGTTCTCTTGCGGTAATTATCGAATTCTGCAGAGAGGCGCAGGTATTTATCCTGCAATTCTGCCAGTTTTGTCTCAGGATCTTCCTCACTTTCTTCACTCCTGTCAGCTTCCTCTTCTTTTTCGATGTCCGAAGCCTCCCGCTTGCTTACTCTTTCATTTGATTCTTTTTCTCCTTCCCCAACAGACTCCTCTTCTTCATGAATGGCATTAGTCCTTATCTTATCGTCCTCTCTAACAGCCTGTTGGGCTTCAGATGACCTTTCCTCTTCTTCCTCTTTACCGCTGTTCTTCTTTACCATATATTTTCATTTTTGAGTTAATCATAAGAGGGAACATCAAATAACCTGCCATATGAATTGTGGGGACAAAATGTCATGAATAATTGTTAATATTTGTGTTTAATGTAGTAATTTGATTTCCCGTGAGTCTAATAAATAAAACCGATTATAGAATTATATGAATGAGATTGTCGAAAAAATATGGAAAGAAAAAAAATGTGGAAGCCGCTATCATAGATTATGAAGAAAAGAGAAGGCGGAACCGCCGCAAAAGACTGGTTATCTATCTATTAATACTGTTCTCCGGCATAGTATTATTTACACTTTTATTGCTTGCCTGATCCACTTAAACTGGAAGGGTGAAATTTCAGGGATTCGGAATAAGCCTTAAAATATCACATTGCCGGTTTTTAAAAATAAAAGAGAACATATTTGAATATTTTCTGTTATAGAGGAAATAAAAGATTAATAAGATAAAAAATATGGAACTTGAAGTTTTTTTTGGGGAAAATAAGAAAGTGAACGCGAAGCTGAATGGTTTTGTTATTCCCACCGATCAGCCAAAAAGGACCGGAGGTGATGAATCGGCTCCTGAGCCCTTCAGCCTTTTTCTTGCTTCCATAGGTACCTGTGCGGGGATTTATGTAAAATATTTTTGCGAGAAGAGAGGAATAGATTCCAGTAAAATAAAAATAATACAGCGTCATAATTTTAATCCTGAGACCAGGATGATTGATAAAATAGAGCTGGAAGCGATATTACGTGAAAATTTTCCCGGGAAATACAGGACTACGCTTGTAAATGCCATGGACCTGTGTGCAGTAAAAAGGCATCTTATTAATCCCCCGACGATTGAAACCTTTACAAATCTTGACCGGCCTTTGTAGATACGCTGCATACAAGGTATCTGCCGGAATCAGCTAAGGGCTTTGCCTCACAGTGTACACCGTAGCCGGGGGTGAGTATTGCGACTCGGGCCAGCCATGGTGGAGTCTCAGACTTGTTTCATATCGCCGCAATAGCCTCAATTTCAATTAATACCCCGTAATGCAGATCCTTTGTTGGCACCACTGCCCTTGCCGGTTTACGTTTACCAAAGAAATTCCTGTACACTTCGTTCACCTTTGACCAATTAGCCATATCAGATATGTAGGCTGTTGTTTTCAGAATTTTTCTCCTGTCTGAACCTGCATCCTTAAGAATTGTTTCGATATTTTCGAGAACCTGCAATGTCTGTTCTTCGATATCACCTTTAAGCGCTTCGCCGGTAAATGGATTCACCGGCAGCTGACCGGAAACAAAAATAATATCATTAAACCTCACAGCCTGTGAATAATGGCCCTTTGGTTCGGGGATATTAGGTGTGTAAAGTTCTTTTATCCTGGGATCTTTTTTTGACATATTAACAGGTTTAAAAGTGGTTGAATTGTTGAATTGCTAAGTTGTTGAACCGGGGTTTCTTTCTCATCTCCCTTCTCTAATCTCAGTCTTCCCTCACGATCTTCGCTCCCAGTGCATTCAATCGTCCGTCTATATCCTGGTAGCCCCTGTCTATTTGTTCTATATTATGTATTGTACTGCTACCTTCAGCTGACAGGGCCGCCAGCAGCAAGGCAACGCCGGCCCTGATATCAGGGGAGCTCATTGTTGTGCCCCTGAGCCTGAATTTCCTTTCAAGTCCTATGACAGTAGCCCTGTGGGGGTCACATAATATTATCCGGGCGCCCATATCAATTAGTTTATCAACAAAGAAAAGCCTGCTTTCGAACATTTTTTGGTGTATAAGCACCGAGCCTTTTGCCTGTGTGGCCACAACCAGGAATACACTGAGCAGGTCAGGTGTTAGCCCTGGCCATATGGCATCTGAGATAGTCATTATTGAACCATCAATATAAGTTTCTATTTCGTAACAGGTCTGTTCAGGGATAAAGATATCATCTCCTTTTTTCTCCAGCTGTATCCCCATGCGTTTAAAAGAAGCGGGTATTATTCCCAGGTTCTCATATGAGACCTTGCTAATGGTGATCTCGGAGCCGGTAATTGCAGCCATTCCAATAAAGGATCCTATTTCAATCATGTCCGGTAATATGGTATGTTCACAGGCCCCCAGTTCATTAACTCCTTCAATATGCAGCAGGTTTGATCCTATTCCTTCAATTCTGGCACCCATTGACACGAGCATTCGGCATAACTGCTGAATGTAGGGTTCGCATGCTGCATTATAGATGCTGGTCTTACCGCCGGACAGGACAGCCGCCATAACAATATTTGCAGTGCCCGTCAGGGATGCCTCATCAAGATGCATATAGCATCCGCTAAGCTTTTTTGCCGACACGAAATATATTGATTTTCCAGCGTCATAGTTAAAAGTGGCACCCAGATTTTGAAATCCTGTCAGGTGTGTGTCAACTTTGCGCCGGCCTATTTTATCACCTCCGGGGTTAGGCATGCTGGCCTTGCCGTATCTTGCGAGAAGGGGACCAAGAATCATTACTGAGCCTCTCAGGGCAGAACTCTGTATAATGTATTCGGGTGATTCAAGGTAGTCAAGGTTAAGATTAGCTGCCTGAAATGAATAAGTTCCTTCTTTAAGTTTTTCCACATGGGATCCAAGACTGGTCAGGAGTTCGATGAGCTTGTTTACATCTCTTATGTCAGGGATATTGTTTATAATGACTTTCTCAGATGTGAGCAATGTGGCGCAGATAACCTGCAGGGCTTCATTTTTAGCCCCCTGAGGCTGTATTTTACCTTTTAGTTTTCTGCCTCCTTCAACTATGAACTTACTCATTGTCGCTTCGACTGGTATTTTTTCTTATGCTGATTTTTTTGTTTTACCGGCGGCTTTTTCTTTTTCGGACCAAGGAGGTCTTTAACATCAAGCAATTTCAGGTTTTCAGGGATCTTCAGTCTGTTATCAGACAAATCCCGCAGGTCTTTTAAAATTACATCGTCATTTACCTGGCTCCGGTTCCATGTTGCGGAAGCCTTCTTCATCTGGTTGGCTATAAGCACAGTAAGATAATCCTTCTTTTCACCGTCCTCCATCTTGCAAGCCTCCTCTATCATCATTTCAATGATCCTGCCATAATGCATATATTTAACATCGCCCTTCTTATAGGCTATTGACCTTGGTTTTTCCAGCAGAATTTCTTTTGCCGGTGGTGGATAGGGGGCATCAATATCGAGTTCAAAATCTGCAATAATTGTCAGGTGGTCCCACAGTTTATGCTTTACATCACCTACATCCCTGAGGTTGGGGTTCAGATTGCCCATTATCTGTATTACTGACCTTGCAGCACGTGAACGCTCATCCCTGTCTTTAATGGTTTTTATATGATCAACCATTTTTTGTACGTTCCTTCCGTATTCGGGAATTGCCATCCTCTTTCTCTGAGTGTTATAATCGTGGTTCATTATTATAATTTTCTACAAAGCTAAGTATTTTTACTTGTAATTCTGAAAGTTATAGACTTATTATTTTAAGAGTTCCAGCTTCCACAGAGCTTTCATGGCACGGTCTGAAAAAAAATCGCCTGATACAATAAGAGAGAATTTCCCTTCCCTTTTGTAATCATCCTTATCAATAATCATGGTCTCAAGCCTGTCGTTGCGGTTCATTATTTCGCTGAGCGAAAAAGCTGAGCGATACCCATCGGGTGCAGATGCAATTATCAGTCCGGTCTGTAGTGATCCGGCTTCAGGCTTGATATAAAGCTCAAGGAGTTCAGAAAGATAACTGCCATAAAAAGGATTTGCATCGTGAATGCCACGTCCACGACCGTAAAATATTAGGTCTGACTCCCTGACGGGCAAGTCTGCCGGGAGCTCCTCCAGTACAATTGCCTCTTCAGTGAATCCTTCAAGTTTAAGTGTCGGCCAGAATAATTCACCTGTTTCTTTCTTCTCGAAATTACCCTGGCAGCTGCACACTTCTATGCTTACAGGATCAGTTATGTTACGGCATGTGAGAAGGTCGTTGCTCACAACCAGTTTTGTTTATTGATGAAATCGGGATAAAGTTATTTAAATCTTGCTGATGAACTTTGATTTATATCATGAATGTCTGTAAAAAATATAACTTTGAAGGTTTTTTATTCAAAACCTGATACAATGAGAATTATAAGCGGGACATTACTATTCCTCCTCTCTTTATCACTGGCAGCAACAGATAAATATTCCGGGAATAGCAATTTTGATGTAGTGCATTATGAGTTTACCATTTATTTATCTGACAGTTATAATATTATAAGGGGAGAAGCAAGATTAAGTATAAATCACACCGGCCCTACAGATAAGATTATTCTGGATCTCGTTGATCTTAATGATGATGGGAAGGGGATGAACGTTGAGGAAGTTAGACTTGATAATGAAGTTGTAACCTGGGTGCACAGGGATGACAGGATTCAGATTGACCTTAGCAGTGTGAAACGCGAAGGGGAGACATCAAGCCTGTACATAAGTTATTACGGGATTCCCGCTGATGGTCTTATAATTTCGAGCAACAGGCATGGCGATCGCACTTTTTTTGCCGATAACTGGCCCGACAGGGCCCGTAACTGGATCCCCTGTGTTGATCATCCTTCCGATAAGGCCTTTGTTGACTTTATAGTCTATGCCCCGGAGAAATATAAGGTTGTCTCTAACGGTTACCTTTATGAAGAAAGCACCCTGCCTGAAGGAATAAAAATCACTCACTGGAAGGAGGGGATAAGTATACCAACGAAGGTTATGGTTATAGGGGTTGCCAAATTTGCCGTCCGTATGGCAGGTGAGGTAGGTGATACAAAAATCTGGACCTATGTTTTTCCTGAAGACCGCGAAGCAGGTTTTCATGATTATTCTGTTGCTACCGGGCCTTTTAAATGGTACAGTGAGAAAATAGGGCCCTATGCCTATGAAAAACTCGCCAATGTACAGTCAAAAACCATCTTTGGCGGGATGGAAAATGCCGGATGTATATTTTATTCCGAGTCGTCGGTAAGCGGACAGGGAATGGCTGAACGACTGATTGCCCACGAGATTGCTCACCAGTGGTTCGGAAATTCAGTAACTGAGAAGGACTGGCATCATATATGGTTAAGCGAAGGCTTTGCCACATATATGACAGCTCTTTACCAGGCTGGCAGTGAAGGAGAAACACGACTCAGGGGCCTTATGAACATGGCCAGGCAAAGAGTTATAGCTTCAGATAAAAGGCAGCAGTCACCCGTTATCGATACAAGCATTTTTGATTTTATGAAATTGCTCAATACAAATTCATACCAGAAGGGCTCGTGGGTTTTGCATATGTTGAAAAATGAACTGGGTGATGATCTTTTCTGGGCAGGCATACAAACTTATTATGCCAGGTACCGTAACCGGAATGCTCTGACTTCTGACTTTGAAGAAACAATGGAAGATGTTTCGGGCCGTGATTTGGGCAGATTTTTTTATCAGTGGCTTTACAGGTCAGGACATCCCGAACTTGACATCAGCTGGACATATAACAACAGGAGAAAAGAAATAAATGTGCTGGTTGAACAGCAACAGGATGACACCGTCTTTGAATTTCCCCTGGATCTGAAAATAATTGACCGTGATGGTTCGCGGCTGGAAAGGATATTGGTGGACAAAAAGGTTCAGTCTTTTATAATTAAATCAGCAAACTCCCCGGATGATATAATACCTGATCCAGAGGTAAGGCTTTTATTTGAGCTCAGAAATGAATAATGAGCCTTATTGCTTCCTTTTTTTAATGAACCTCACATTCCTGAAGCGTAAAGCGGTCCAGTTGTCATCAATGGATATCTGCCTGACAGGTTTAAAACCATAGGAGTTGAGAAGGCCCCAGCTTGAATCCCTGCTTATATCAGATTTATACTTATCTGTGCTTTTCTTTGGATATGCAAACCAGAGCACTCCGTCTTCTGCAAGATTATGAATGCTCTGAGGAACGGTTTCAGTCAGTTCTGACTCATATCTTGTGAAAATAAGACAAAATTCGTAGAGAAACTTTGGATCTATTTCCCTGTCAACCCTGACAGAGGGTCTGACACCTGTAATTTTTTCAACAAAGCCATTATTTGCATTAACTATGCAAATCCTTTCCTGTTCCTTATAGTTAAGTTTCTTTAAAAGATATTCCATGTTTTTACCCCCTGCAAATAAAATTTGCAGGGCAAAAGTAAGAATTTTTTGTAAATCATATAATCATGATCATATTTGCAGACCAGTAGCAATCTTCTTAACTTTGTAATATCAAAAAAATGGGGTGCCTTAATATACGGGCTGAGATCATACCCTCTGTACCTGATACGGGTAATGCCGTCGTAGGAAAAGAGACCTCATTCTTTTGATTTAAGTTTAATAAAATCAAAAGAAAAATGAAAAAACTCTTACTTATCTTTTCACTATTGTTTCTTATTGCTCTGAGTGCCTTTGCCGGGCAGCAGGAACAAAAATATATCCTCGGAGGGAAAGTGACCGATACTGGTGGGCGACCTCTTCCCGGTGCCACGATCATAATAAAGAATACCTACCTGGGCACTACTGCAGGTGCAGATGGGACCTTCAGGTTTAAACCAATGAAAAATGGTAATTACACACTTGAAGTGTCTTACCTGGGTTATGAGCCTGTAGAGAAAGAGATAAGCCTGGACAGTGATGTTCACCTGGAATTTGAACTGCATGTAGCAATAATCCAGGCCGATGAAATAATGGTTGTTGGAACACGGGCCACGGAAACCACACCTGTGGCCTACAGTAACCTTGAAAGAGAAGAAATTGAAAAACTTAATACAGGACAGGATCTTCCCTTCCTCCTTTCTTCACTGCCCTCCCTGGTTGAAACATCAGAGGCGGGAACGGGAATGGGATATACCAATTTCAGGATAAGGGGCACCGATCCCAGCAGGATAAATATCACCATTGACGGAATACCTGTTAATGATCCTGAATCACAGCAGGTTTTCTGGGTTAATATGCCTGATCTGGCATCTTCAATATCTGATATTCAGGTCCAGCGTGGTGTCGGGACATCAAAAAATGGCGCTGCAGCCTTCGGGGCCAGCGTTAATTTGCGCACCGAAATGCCCTCCGACGATGCCTATGCGGAAATAAGCAGCAGTATAGGTTCGTTTAATACCTTCAGGGGAACAGTTAAATTGGGTACGGGATTGATAAAGGACAGGTTTAAATTCGACCTCAGATTGTCGGGACTGACAACTGATGGTTATATTGATCATAGCGGGTCTGACCACAGGTCCCTCTTTTTTACGGGCTTATATAATTCCGGGATAGGCACTTTTAAGGCAAATGTTATCCTGGGCGAGGAGGTAACAGGGATAAGCTGGTGGGGTGTTCCCCGCGAAGTGCTTGATACCGCCCGGACCTACAATCCCGCAGGAGAATATACAGATGTCTTTGGAACTACAAGATATTACGACGATCAGAAAGATGATTATAAGCAATACCACTTCCAGGTACTCTACAAAAAAGCTCTTAAGAGTAATCTTCAGCTCAATGCTGCCTACCATTTCACATATGGGGCAGGATTTTATGAACAGTACAGGGAAGATGAATTGTTGTCAGATTACGGTCTTCCCAACTGGATGGCGGGGCCCATACTGATTGACAGGGTTGACCTGGTGCGAAGGAAGTGGATGCTCAATAATTTCTACGGGGGGATAGCCGATATCAAATACAGTAAGGGTAAAGTCAATTTCAGCATGGGTGCCGGATTCAATAAATATATAGGTGATCATTTCGGCCGGATTATATGGATAAGAAATGCGGGCTGGACCGAGAAAGATTATCAATGGTATTTTAACGGTGCTTCAAAAAGAGAAATAAATGCATACGCAAAAGTTGATTACATGATAACAGACCGGCTAAGCGCATTTGCTGATGCACAATACCGGAGTATCCACTACATAATGGAGGGTGAGGATGATGACCTGATGGAACTGGGGCTTGATAAAAAGTTTAATTTCATTAATCCAAAAGCCGGATTATTCATTGAAATTGATCCGAACCAGGATATCTTTCTTTCACTGTCTGTGGCCAACAGGGAGCCCACAAGGGCAAATTACAAGGATGCAAAAGGAGACCCCGCGGCCATGCCTCACCCTGAGACCCTTTACGATCTGGAAGCAGGATATAAGCTCTCCGGGACAAACTTCAGGGCGGGCATTAACCTATATTATATGCATTATGATGACCAGCTGGTACCTACCGGCGAACTGAGTAATACGGGCTATCCAATTATGACCAATGTTGAAAAATCCTACAGGACAGGGGTGGAACTGACCACGGCCTTAAAACCTCTGGAATTTCTTGAATGGAACTTCAATGCAACCTTAAGCCGTAACAGGATAAAAAATTTTGTAGAGCATTATTTAGATTATAATACTGTAAGCTCAGAAGAAGTAGCCATGACCAAAGAACCTGGCGATGTCAGAATAGCCTATTCGCCGGAACTCATACTCCACAGTGACATTGCCTGTTACCCTTTTGAAAATTTCGAAATGCATTTAATCAGCAAGTTTGTAGGAAAGCAATATTTTGATAATACCAATAATGAAGACCGTACCATAGATCCGTATTTTATTAATACTGTAAGATTTGATTACATTTTCCCCTTAAAAGGTTTTGAAAGGATAG
Organism: Bacteroidales bacterium; assembly: GCA_032260385.1. GTDB lineage: Bacteria > Bacteroidota > Bacteroidia > Bacteroidales > VadinHA17 > UBA9300. The sequence continues at coordinate 114,084 of JAVVEL010000001.1, forward strand.
CACTGCAGCTTCAAATAAACAACCTCTTTAACTCACTATATGAGAGCAATGCTTATGGTGGCAACTATTATATTGACGGTCAGGAATATACATGGGCATACTATTTCCCGCAGGCAGGTATTAATTACCTTTTCAGGTTGTCAGTAGCTTTCTGATTATTATGGACTGGCTTGCGGATCATTATATTGAAATATTCGGCGCTCTCACAGGTATCCTGTATGTTGTCCTGGAAATAAGGCAAAGCATATGGCTGTGGCCTGTAGGACTAATTACATCGGGAGTATATGTCTGGGTTTTCTTTTTAAGTAAATTTTATGCTGATATGGGCCTTCAGACCTATTATGTGGTAATAAGCATATATGGATGGTACTGGTGGCTGAAGGGTGGAAGAAAGTATGATAAAGAATCGCTGCCCGTGACAAGGCTGAGTACAAAAATAGCAGCTGTTCTGTTCTTTGTCTTTATTATCCTTTTTGTGGCAATATGGTATATCCTTAGAAAGCATACCGATTCACCCCTTCCCCTGGGAGATGCTTTCACTACAGCCTTATCTGTTGTCGCAACCTGGATGCTTGCCCGCAAGATTATTGAACACTGGCTTTTATGGATCGTAGCCGACCTTGTATCAATTGGACTGTATGTCTATAAGGGACTCCATCCAACGGTGATACTCTTCACAGTGTATACAATAATGGCTGTAATAGGCTACCGTGAATGGCAAAAGGGATTGAGACCCTTACCGCCCCGGCCTCAATCTTAGCCTCGACCTCAATCTTAGCCTCGGCTTCAATCTTAGCCTCAATCTCAATCTCAGCCTCAGCCTCAGCCAAATCTGTTTTCCCCGTCTATCAATTCATTAGCCCGGGGTTTCCGCTTCGTTCCAACTTTTTCCTTTTTCCATATCACTTTTTCCTTTTTCCTTTTTCCTTTTATCTTTTATCTTTTATCTTTTATCTTTATGAAATGTCCAATCCGGTTATAATACTTGCCAACGGCCGTTTTCCGGCTACCGACCTGCCACTCGCTTATCTCGACAGGGCTGAACGAATTATCTGTTGCGACGGTGCCGTTGCCGGCCTTATTGACTACGGTCTTGAACCATGGGCTATAGCCGGTGACCTTGACTCTGTTCCTGCTGAACTTAAAAAGAAATATGCAGACAGGCTATACCAGTCAGACGACCAGGAAACAAATGACCTGACCAAGGCGGTGAGTTTTTGCCTTGTAAAAGGGATAACAGATGTAACAATACTGGGCGCAACAGGTCTTAGAGAAGACCATACAGTGGGGAATATTTCACTTCTGGCCGATTATGCCGAATCGCTGTCTGTGAAAATGGTAACAGATTACGGTATTATCATTCCTGTAAAATCCGGTTCTGCGGTAAGCAGCTGGCCCGGACAGCAAATATCTGTATTTGCCATAGATAAAGGGACCAGAATCAATTCAAAAGGCTTGAAATATCCCCTGGTAGATTTGGTATTGGAGAACTGGTGGATGGGAACCCTGAATGAATGTACCGCTTACAGTTTTTCGCTTACTTTTAAAGAAGGCAGGCTACTGGTTTTCCTGAAATTCTGATATTATTACTATTTTGTGTAGACTTTGGTAAAGTAACTAAGCATAAAAGACAATGAAGCTCTTAAAAAAAATTATACTACTAATCATACTTTTGATTATAGTAATATTTGCCGCGCAGAATTTTGCGGCTGTTACCATACGTTTCCTTAAGTGGAGTATTGAACTGCCAATAGCTGTAACCCTGCTGGGAATTTATGCGCTGGGAGCCATAACGGGGGGACTCGTTTTGTCGGCTTTTAAAAAGGTTGTTTCAATGGATACTGCTTCTAAAGAAAGTACCGCGAAGAAGGACAATTCACCCAGTGATTCCCGGAAGGGAAGCGCTGACAGTCTTGATAAATAAGAAGCCGGGAAATTACAGAAGCCTATTATTCCTCCGCCAGCATTTTTTTGAATTCTGAATTCATCATTCTGCATTCTGCAGACCTCATTCTGCCTTTTTCATTCATCATTCTTTATTCTGCAGACTTCATTCTGCCAATTTCATTCATCATTCTTTATTCTGCAAATAAGTCAATCATGGTCCTGGTCATTGCTGCCACACCTCCCCTGAAAGTAGGGTAGAAGTCGGGGTAAAAGGCCGCATTGTGCAGGCCCGGCAGTGGAGTGCCTTTCCCGATATGGTCCAGGTATTTATTATATTCAACACCGCCCAGCCAGAAGAGTGCTATTGGTACCTGCTCTTCTGTGCGGCCATACCTCCCAAAATCTTCTCCTACGGTATTTGGATTTACCTTAAACATGTTTTCCTTGCCAAGCATTCCTTCCATTGATATTATAGCCCTTTCCACAAGATCAGGATCATTGGCAACGGGCGGTGTCAATCCTTCAAGAGGAATGACTTCCGGCATTTTGTCATCAGGAAGACCTGCAGAAAGTGCAATACCTCTGGTAATGCGTTCAAGGCCCTCAATTATTTGCTCATAAATTTTGTCATTAAAGAATCTTACGGTAAGTTGCAGTTTAACCATGTCAGGAATAACATTATGTTTACTGCCGCCATGAATTGACCCGACTGTTACCACAGCCGGCTGGAAAGGCTCAATCTCCCTGCTGACAATTGTCTGTATGGCCAGCACTATGCGTGAGGCCAGCACCACAGGGTCAATTGTGGTATGTGGCATCGCTCCATGACCTCCATAGCCATATACATTAATATCAACTGAACTTACACCTCCGAAAATGGATCCCGGGTGGTAGCCTATAGATCCTGCCGGCAGCTCTGGATTAACATGATAGGCCAGGGAATAATCTGGTGTGGGAAATTCTTGGAATATACCGGCTTCGATCAGCCTGTTGGCACCGGCACTGATCTCTTCAGCCTGCTGTGCAATGGCAATGATGGTTCCTGACCATTGCTTTTTCAGTTCTGCCATGGTCTTTAGTGTGCCCAGCCACAGAGTCATATGCATGTCATGACCACAGGCATGCATGGCAGGGACCATATTCCCGTCAGCATCTTCCTTTACAATCCTGCTGGCATATGGCAGGCCTGTTTCTTCCCTTATTGGCAGGGCATCCATATCCGTACGAAGCATAATGACAGGGCCTTTCCGATTTTCCATCACTCCGACAAGATTGTTGCCGCTAAAATTACGACTCACTTCGAAGCCCATATCTTGCAGATGCTCAGCCATTTTTTCCGATGTTTCAAATTCCATCAGGGATAGTTCAGGATGAATATGAAGATATTTGTACGTTTCATAATGTTCTTCTTCGATGCTTGTGATTATGGATTCAATCTGGGTTTTCAACTTATCCTGTGCCATGATATTAAAGCTGAAAAAAATGCATAGAAAAACTTGCAGAAATATTTTTTTCATTGTAAAAAGTTTGCTGATAAGAGTAAAGATAAATAAAAAATGTGAGCCTTTACACTAAAATCCTCATCAGCCGAAGGCTCCGGTATTTTTGCAAAGTCCTCTTAATTTGGGTAACTTTATGCTTTATACCGCTTTGACAATTTTAAGCAGGGTGATTAATAACAATAAAGGATGAAATAATAATGAATGAATTATTGAAAAAGGTTAAAGATATTTATAAAGATGCTTGTGTTACAATAATACTTAATACTCACAGGACTCAGCCGGATAATAAAAAGGATCCTATAGTACTTAAGAACCTGATAGGTGAAGCAGAGAAGAAACTGTACAGATCCTATGACAAACGTTTAGTATGGTCTGTAATGGAAAAAATAAATAATGCTGCCGGAAAGATTGATCACGATAAGAACCTGGAAAGCCTTATTCTGTTTGCAAATCAGGATTTTGCTGAGTATACCCGCCTGGCAGTAAAGGTGGAAGACAGGGTCACTGTTGACAATAACTTTGCAACCCGCGACCTTATAAGGGCTTTACGGCAGGAATCATCATACTATGTTCTGGTATTAAGTCGTCAGAAAGCCAGGTTGATAGAAGCTTTCAATGATAAAGTAGTGGAAGAGAAAGGCGGGGTGTTTCCAATTGAAGATTATCTGTATACAACAGATAAAAAGAAGTTGGACACTAATAAGGGCCATGATAATCTGATAGAAGAATTCTTTAACCGGGTTGATAAAGTAGTGCTGGAAACAATTAAAAATAATTCTTTACCCCTTGTCATTGCTACTGAAAAAAGGAACTATGACCACTACCTCAAAATAGCTGACAAAAAAGATCTGATAATAGGATATATAAGCAGAAACAGGGATGATGAACCGGCCCATGATATAGTGAATGAAGCCTGGAAAGAGGTTCTTGAAATTATAAAAGATAGGAATAGAGACAGGATTAATGAATTGCACCTTGCCCGGGGCCACAATAAATTATTATCAGAATATAATGAAATATGGGAAGCAATTACGGAAGGAAGAGGAAAGACACTCTTTGTAAGAAAAGGATTTTACCAGCCTGCTTTTCTAAAAGGAGATGAGATTGTGCTGGCAGATAAGAGCGAAAAACACGGGGAGGGTGTCGTAGATGATATTATTGACGAAATGATAGAACAGAACCTGTCTCTTGGAGGAGACACTGTATTTCTTGAAGGAAATGAAATAGAGGGATTTCCTAACCTTGCTCTCATTACCAGGTATTAAAAAATCAACGTTATTCAGACATGGTCAGGGTACCCTGCTCTGCCTTACGAAGCTTAAGCAAAGCAGGGCTCACTGCCTTTGGCTACCGGTAAAGGTAGAGAAAGCCCCTGAACTCTTTCCCTTCGTAGACTACATCATCCCATCCCCTGGCACGTATGGTATAGAAATAGACACCCGGGCTGGCTTTGCTGCTGCCAATGGTGCCATCCCATCCCTGCCAGTCTTTAAGAGCATCACCAAGGCCTTCAAAGACATACACCCTCTGGCCGTTCCTGCTGAAGACCTGGAGGAATATGCTTTTCAGTGATTTATTATCAACGTAAAAGAAATCATTAATACCATCGCCATCGGGAGTGAAAACATTTGGGATATTGAGTGATGAGGGTTCAACAATAAGCTTTATGCTGGATGAATCCCTGCAAAACTTGTCACTTTCAATAAAGAGCCTCAGGGTGTAGTTGCCCGGTATATAATAAGTATGAGAAAAAGGATCGGCAAGGTAGGAAATGGAATCATCCCCGAATTCCCACCTGTAGGTACTTGCGCGTACCGAATTATCTGTAATGAGTACCTCTAGTGGAGCTTCTCCCTGGGTGGGGTCTATTTCAAAATCTGCCTTCACATGAATTGATTCATAGAAAAAAGATGAATCAGCTGCACACCCAAAGCTGTCAACAACATGGAGGTTGTACCAGACATCCTCAAGAGGTGGATTAAAAGTCTGGGGATTAATTTCAATTTCGGGGAAAGGAATCGAAGACTCAGGTTCTGACGACCATCTGAACCTGTAATCGTTGGGAAGCATTATTGGAGTCCCGTTATTGAGATCAGCATAATAAAAAGTGTCAATGGCTGCAAATCCTGAGAGGGCCACATAATTACATTTGAAGTCTCTCAGGCTTGCACTTGACCGGGGCCTGTCAAGGTGTACCCACGCAGTGAGTGCAGTACTGTAACCTGTGCCATCCGATATTTCAACCCTGTAGCCCCCTTCAGAAAGTCCGGAAATCTCTGATGATAATACATCATTGTGCTGGGCAACCGGGATGGAAAAAGCGGAAACTGACTCATCCCATTTCGTCCATACAAAATCAAAGGGAGCGGAACCTCCGGGACTGTCGGCAACAAGATGTCCCGTCGTATTCCCAAGGTAATTGCAGAAAATAAACACAGGGTCATTGTTGCCGGTTGATATATAATTGGTGTACCTTGTCGCGCCGGAGCCGGGTGCCGTTATCTGGGCATTGGCAGTCAGTGTAAGGGCCAGGAATATTATAAGAATACGGAATCTCACTCTTTTTATGCTGATTAGTCAGAAAAATAACGATCAGGGGTCTGATTTGGTATATTAATGTGCAAGTATAATAAATGTGCTTCGCCTTTGCAAGAGATGATTTACCTGTTTAATGTTGATAACTTGGCAGACTAATACAGCTTGGAGCTAAACTTATTATGATCACTTTTAGTACCTTTGTGCTCACCTTAAATATGGATTTATTTCGATGGCAGCCAGTTATCTCAATGAATTAAATGAGGCACAAAAAAAAGCGGTAGTAAATACCGAAGGGCCTTCACTTGTTATTGCCGGAGCAGGATCAGGTAAGACCAGGGTGCTTACTTACCGTATAGCACACCTCCTCCAGCAGGGCGTCCCCGCTCATTCAGTCCTGGCCCTTACCTTCACGAATAAGGCTGCCGGGGAGATGAAGGAAAGGATAATCAGTATAGCCGGTTATGATAACAGCAAATACCTTTGGATGGGGACTTTCCATAGCATATTTGCCAGAATACTCAGAAACGAAGCAGATAAACTTGGATATCCGGCTTCCTATACCATCTACGATTCTACCGACACCAGGAGTCTTATCAGGGCAATTATCAGGGAAATGGGACTCGATGATAAGGTATACAAGCCTTCGTCCGTCGCGGCAAGAATATCAGCTGCCAAGAATAACCTTATAAACGCAAGGAAATATGCATCAAACGGGTCAATAATAGAAAGAGACCGTATGGCTAAAGTGCCAATGCTGTCAGAAATATATCTCAGATATGCCGGAAGATGCTATAAGTCGGGGGCAATGGATTTTGACGACCTGCTGATGAATACGAATATCCTCTTCAGGGATTTTCCGGAGATCCTGGCAAAATACCAGGCAAGGTTTAACTATATTCTTGTTGACGAATACCAGGATACTAATTATGCTCAGTATTTAATTATTAAAGCCCTGTCTGAGAAACACAGAAACCTCTGCGTTGTGGGCGATGATGCCCAGAGTATCTATTCTTTCAGGGGTGCACGTATTGAAAATATCCTCAATTTCAGAAATGACTATCCCGATTATGCCCTTTTTAAGCTTGAAAGAAATTACAGGTCGACCAAAACAATTGTCAATGCAGCCAACAGTATTATCCGCCACAATAAGGGCCAGATAAGCAAAACTGTTTATTCGGAGAACATCCAGGGTAACAGGCTCAGGATAATGCAATCAATGACCGATGGTGAGGAAGGGTTCAGGATAGCTTCAGATATTTTCGACCGCAGCATATCGGAGCAGGTTAAATGGGAAGAATTTGCCGTGCTTTACCGAACAAATGCTCAATCTAGAATTTTCGAAGAAACCTTCAGGAAGAAGAATATACCATATAAAATATACGGTGGATTATCTTTTTATGAAAGGAAGGAAATAAAGGACATACTGGCCTATCTCAGGATGATAATCAACCCGAGCGATGAAGAAGCCCTCAAACGTACCATTAACTACCCGAAAAGGGGAATAGGAAAAACAACCGTTGACAGGATTTTCGAAGCTGCTGCAGATAAGGAACATACTGCCTGGGAAATTATATCCGGACAGCCAGCCTACCAGTCGCTCCTGACTCAGTCAACATGGAAACGCATAAGGGTGTACACTGAGCTTATAACTTCCCTTGCTTCAGAGTGTTCAGGTATAAATGCCTATGATGCAGCTATAAGGACGGCCACGGCAACAGGTATTATGAAGGAGCTAAAAGAAGGAGAAACACCTGAAGAGGTAAGCAGGTATGAAAACCTCCAGGAATTGCTGAATGCTATCAGGGAGTTTACGGATGAGGCTGAGACCAACGGTGAACCCAGCGGGCTTGCATCATACCTCGAATCGGTGGCCCTCCTTACCGACCGCGACACTGAAAAAGAAGAGGACAGGAATAAAGTTACTCTTATGACGATGCACTCGGCTAAAGGATTGGAATTTAAGCATATATATCTGGCAGGACTCGAAGAAAACCTTTTTCCTTCGGTAATGTCCCTGTCAGAAAACACCGGGCTGGAAGAGGAGAGGCGACTGTTTTATGTTGCCATAACAAGAGCAAAGGAAGAGGCAACGCTCAGCTATGCTCTGAACCGTTATAAATGGGGTAAACTCGAGAATTGTAAACCCAGCAGGTTCCTGGCAGAGATTGATGAGGATTACCTTGAGTACCCTGACAACAGGACGAAAAATGCAAGGATCAATTCAGACAGGGCTAAGAGATATCCTGACCGCGGACAGGGTGACCTGAGCGACAGGAAAACCGGATATGGAACTTTTCCCGGCAGGAAACTGAAAAGAGTAGGTTCCGCAGCAGGGTTTAACACTGACCACCATCAGCCTGCTGCCGAGTCAGAGCTTAAGGAAGGCTCAATAGTGTACCACGACCGTTTCGGAAGGGGTATAATAATATCAATTGACGGTGAAGCCCCCAATACAACTGCCCTGGTCGATTTTGATGATTCAGGTGAAAAAAAATTGCTGCTCAGATTTGCAAAACTGAAAAGCGCCACTGCACGGTAGAATCCTTATCCTCATCCTGGTTATATCCAGCTTACCGGTCAGAAAAGGCCATTCACCGATTTTAATAGTAATTTAACATTTAAAACTTTGGGAACTGAAAAAGTTTTCTCATTATTGCACCTTCAATTTGCAATAGATGGATTACAGGGAGAGAATTACGCAGGATGCAGCAGTTTTATTCATGAAATATGGAATAAGAGCGGTTACAATGGACTCAATAGCAAATCAGCTGGGTATGTCCAAAAGGACTATATATGAGCATTTTGCCGACAAGGACGAATTATTGACAAGCGTAATGGACAGCATGGCGGCAAGGCAGAAAGATGTTTTCGGGAAGATAATGGATGAGGCAGACAATGTGATTGAAGCTTTGTTTGAGATATTGCGTATTGCTTCCGTTCATTTCAATAATACAAATCCTACTTTTTTTATGGATCTCAACAAATATCATCACAATGTATATGAAAAAATATGCCAGAAAGGTGATATAAAGAATTATGAGATGTCCCTTTCAATGCTGCGCCGGGGGATTGAGGAAAAATTATTCAGGAATGATATAAATATTGATATCGTAAATATCGGGATTCACAGTGCCCTTGACATTACCCGGGAAAATGAAGAATTTTCTACGGGTAAGTATTCAAGGTTTGAGATAATAGATAACCTCCTTTTCAATTACCTTATTGGTATTTCAACTTCAGAAGGACAGAAGCTTATTAATAAATATAAAGAACAGAAAAAACTTGAACTAAATGTATAGAATGATGAGAATAAGGTGTTTAAGCTTAATGTTATTAACATTCATGTTTACTGCATCAAAGGCCCAGGAGGCTGACAGTGTTCTTACGCTGTCACTCCCGGAAGCACAGGAATACGCAGTGGAGCATAATAAAATGGTAAAGGCATCGCGCTATGATGTGCAGGCCGCGGAGATGTCTAAATGGGAGGTCATATCAAACGGACTTCCCAGGCTTGATGGCAGTGGTTCATTAAATGACAACCTTAAATTAATGACCACATTGCTGCCCGGAGAAATCATTGGTCAGCCCGGGGAAAAGATACCAGTTCAATTTGGCTCCAAGTACAATAGCTCCTACGGTTTCCAGGCCACACAGATGATCTTCAATGCCCCTTATTTTGTTGGCATTAAAACGGTCAAACTGGCTGAGAAAATGAGCCAGCAGTTACTGGAAAAATCAGAGATAGATATCAGGGAGCAGGTTATAAATACCTATTACCTGATTCTGATCTCACGGGAATCTCTTGATATACTGAATGGTACAAGTGAAAACCTCAGGGAGGTATACCGGTCAACAAAATCTATGAAAGAGGTAGGTATGGCTGAAGAAACTGATGTAGACCAGATGCTTTCGAATGTAAGGGGACTTGAAACCAATATTCGCTCAATGGAGAGGAACCTCGAATTCAGCTATAATCTGCTGAGATTCCAGCTGGGTGTAGATATGGATACAGATATTGAACTAACTACCGGCCTTCAGGACTTACTGGACGAGGCAAGCATTGAAAGTTTGATGGAAAGTGACTTTAACCTTCAGCAGCATATTGATTTCAGGCTTACAGAGAGCCAGGTACAGATGCAGGAGCTGACACTTAAAAATGAAAAGGCCAGTATATTACCTTCTTTATCAACTTTCTATTCATGGAATAAAAATGGCATGGGTGACAAGCTCAATGACATGAGATGGTTCCCTAATTCAATGCTGGGTTTCCAGGTGTCAATACCAATATTTGCCAGCGGCCAGCGCTACTCGAGGATAAAGAGAGCACAGATAGATCTGGAGAAGGCACAAACCAATAAAAACCTCGTTGAAGATCAGCTGAGACTGCAGGAAAAGCAGCTTCGTTTCAACCTGATAAATGCCCGTGACCAGTATGATACTCAGAAAGAGAATGTAGAAGTAGCATACCGTGTTTATGAAAGCATTGAAAACAAATACAGGCAGGGTGTGGCCTCAAGCCTCGATCTAACCCAGGCTCATAATAATTATCTACAGGCCGAAAATAATTATGTCAGTGCACTCATGGACCTGCTCCAGACAAAGCTGGCACTTGATAAATTACTTAACAATATTTAAGAATGTCAAAAATATTAAATACAAGAAATATGAAGTCCATAAAATTATTGCCAGTTATATTAGTACTGACAGCTGTTATTACAGGATGTAATCAGCAGAACCGGGCCGGTCAACAGGCTTTGGCAGAAACTGAAACGGCCGGATCTGAAATTGTCGTTAGAACAAAGGCCCTTGAATTATCAACCATTGCCAGAACAATTGATTATTCGGCAAGCCTTGAGGCTTTCGAGGAGGTTCACCTTGCGCCTGCCTCCCCGGGAAGGATAAACAATATCTATGTAGAACCCGGTGACAGGGTCAGCAAAGGACAGAAGTTATTTGTTATGGATCAGACACAGTTACATCAGGCAGAGATACAGCTTGAGAACCTGAAAACAGACCTTCAGCGCATATCTACACTACTGGAAACCGGTGATATACCTCAGCAACAGTATGACCAGGTGAAAACCCAGGTTGAAGTCACTACAAGTAATGTTGAATTCCTGAGGGAAAATACGATGATTTTTGCTCCCTTCCCGGGTGTGATTATAGGCAAATATTTTGAGAATGGAGAAATGTACAGTGGCGCTCCTAACACCCAGGCCGGGAAAGCAGCGGTAGTTACCCTCATGCAAATAAATCCCGTTAAGGCTGTCGTTTATATTTCAGAGCAATATATGCCCCTGCTTAAAAAAGGTATGGATGCAAAAATAGTTGCGGATGTATACGAAGGGGAGGACTTCAGTGGTAAGGTAAGCCTGATTTATCCTGTTGTAAATCCGCTGACGAGGTCTTTTGAGATAGAAATAACCGTGCCAAATAACAGCATGAAACTCAAACCCGGGATGTTTGTAAGGGTATCGATGTTTCTTGGTGAAGAAGAAGCTTTTGTCGTTCCTTCCAATGTTGTGCTTCAGCAGGAGGGGACAAATAACAGGTATGTTTTCGTTGACAGGGACGGTACAGCCAAAAGATACCAGGTTCAACTGGGTAAGCGTTATGACGAAATGGTTGAAATAATAAGTGATGAGCTTGGAGCCGGTGACATGCTGATCGTTAATGGACACACCAAGCTCACAACCGGTGATAAAATAAATGTAGTTAATTAATAATAAGCATAATATCATATGAGTATATATAGTAGCGCAGTAAAAAGACCACTCACAACCATCCTGATTTTTATAGCTTTGATGGTTGTGGGGATATACTCTCTCACCAGGCTGCCTGTGGATCTCTATCCGGAAATTGAATTACCCTTCCTGACAGTTTTTACCTCCTATCCTGGGGCAAGTGCTTCAGATATAGAGACCAATGTGACCGATTTACTGGAGGACCAGTTAAATACGGTAAGCAACCTTAAAGAGATTACGTCTATATCAAGTGATAATACTTCAATAATTTTCCTCGAATTTGAGTACGAGACTAATCTGGATGAGGCTTCAAACGAAGTAAGGGATGCGATGAATTTCATAATAAACTTCCTCCCGGAAGATGCTGAAGATCCCACCATCCTGAAATTTAACTCCAGTATGATGCCCATAATATTTTATGCCATCACTGCAGATGAGAGTTATGAAGGATTGGAAAAGATACTGGATGAGAAGGTGGTGAATCCTCTTAACAGGATTGAAGGAATCGGTTCGGTAGGTATTGCCGGGGCCCCGGGCAGGGAAATATACGTGGAAATAGACCCCCGCAAGCTTGAAGCATACAATATGACTGTTGAACAGATAGGTAGCATCCTTATGGCCGAAAACCTTAATACCCCGGCAGGATACCTTGAAATGGGTGATCTTGACTATCCCCTTCGTATCCAGGGTGAATTTATTGACAGCGATGTCCTTAAAGACATCGTGGTCGGAAGCTATAATGGGAATACCATTTATCTGAGTGATATTGCTGATATTAAGGATACCGTCCGTGACACCAAGCTGGAAGAACGAATAAATGGTGAACTGGGCATGCGTATGTTTGTCCAGAAACAGTCCGGGGGGAACACAGTGGAGGTGGCCAGGGAAGTGAGAAAAACTCTCAAAGAGCTGGAAAAAGATCTTCCTCCTGATGTCAGGATAGAACCTATCCTGGATTCATCAGAATTCATCGTAGGGTCAATAAAAAACCTCACGAATGCACTTCTGTTTGCCGGCATATTTGTGGTGCTTGTGGTGCTCTTCTTCCTGGGCAGGTGGAGGGCAACATTCATTGTTATCCTTACTATACCGATATCCCTGATAGTTGCCTTCATTTACCTTTTTGTATCAGGCAATTCCATTAATATCATTTCCCTCTCATCATTGTCAATAGCCATTGGTATGGTGGTTGATGATGCAATTGTTATACTTGAAAATATTACCAGGCACATTGAGAGGAAAAGCCATCCCCGTGAAGCTGCTATATATGCTACAAATGAGGTCTGGCTTGCTGTGATAGTGACTACACTCACAGTGGTTGCCGTATTCTTTCCATTAACCTTCGTGGGTGGTTTGACAGGCGTGCTTTTCAAACAGCTGGGACTTATTGTTACCCTGACCGTTGTTACATCAACAATAGCAGCCATCACTCTTACACCAACACTTAGCTCCCTGCTTCTGAAAATGCGTGTAAATAATAAACCCCGTCGCAGGTTTAGCTATGATAATACAATCAGGAAAGGACTTGATCGTTTTGAAGGATTCTATGGATCAACACTGGGGTGGGCACTACGTCATAAGGTCATGGTAACAGTTGCCTCAGTAATTGTATTTGCTGGATCGATAGGCCTGCTGAGCTTTGTTGGCACTGAGTTCATTCCCCAGGCCGATGAGTCAAGTTTAACAGCGAACATTGAGTTGCAGACCGGTACAAGAGTGAGTGTTACAAAGGAAGTGACAGAGAAGCTTGCTGATATTATTGATACATCATTTCCCGAAGTGGAGATCGTATCATCATCAACCGGAACAGGCGAAGGTATAAATTTTGCTTCCTTGTTCTCAACTTCCGGAACACATACAATATCCTATACACTTCGCCTCTCTGAAGTAGAGGAAAGGGAAAGAAGCGTATGGGACATAGCCGAGGCCTTCCGCCAGGAACTGGCTCAATTCCCTGAAATTGTTAACTTCCAGGTTAATGCCGGTGGCGGAGGAGGTATGGGTTTTATGGGTAATAATATTGAAGTAGATGTTTATGGTTACAATATTGCCGAAACAAACGTGGTGGCAGAAGAGCTTGCCTCAAGGATCAGCCTTGTTGAAGGAGCCAAAGATGTCCAGCTAAGTCGCGATCCGTCAAAGCCGGAGCTTCAGATTGTCCTTGACCAGAATAAATTGATAAGACATGGCCTGAATACTGCCACTGTTTCAAATGCCATAAAAAACAGGGTTGCCGGTATGACAGCCACGCGGCTGAGGCAGTTCGGTGATGAATACGATGTGGTTGTCAGATTTAAGGAAGAGTCAAGGAATTCTATTACCGACGTTCTGAATATAAGTATTATGAACAGCCAGGGGCAGAGCGTAAAACTGGGAGAAATAGCTGAGGTCAAAGAATACCTGTCGCCGCCCAATATTGAACATAAAAGGAGACAGAGGGTCCTGACAGTCTCAGCAACACCTTACCAGCGTGCGCTCGGTGACATAGCAAATGATATAGAACAGATTATTGCTGATCTTGAAACACCGTCAGGTGTACAGGTGGAAATGTCAGGTACTATTGAGGAACAGGCTGAATCTTTTATGGATCTCGGACTCCTGATGTTGGTCAGCCTTGTACTTGTATATCTTGTTATGGCCTCCCAGTTTGAATCCTTGAAAATGCCCCTGATAATCATGTTTTCAATACCATTCTCATTCGCGGGTGTTGCAATCGCACTTTTCATTACTGGCACAACACTGAACCTTATTGCAGGAATAGGTGCTGTTATGCTTATAGGTATTGTGGTTAAGAATGCTATTGTACTTGTTGATTTCATTAACCTCCAGCGCGACAGGGGACTTGAACTGTATGAGGCTGTAATAGTATCAGGCCGCTCAAGGTTAAGACCTGTACTGATGACTTCAACCACTACCATTTTAGCGATGCTCCCTCTGGCCCTGAGTATAGGTGAAGGATCAGAAATATGGAGCCCGATGGGTGTATCCGTGATAGGCGGTCTTATATTTTCCACCATGGTTACACTGGTACTTGTTCCCATTGTATATGTGATATTTGCCAGGAGAGGAGAAAGGGATAAGAAACGTAAATCAAGGGATAAATATAATTTCCTTAATGGAACTGAAGTGACAGACAGTTAATAAATATAAAGAAAAATGAAAGCAGTATTTATAGTATATAACCAGGCTCATAATGAGAAAGTTGATTTCATACTCGACAGTTTTGGCATAAGCGGTTATTCCGAATGGAACAATATGAAGGGAAGAGGCAGCAGGGGAGGTGTTCCACACCTTGGCACACATACATGGCCTGAAATTAATTCAGCAACACTTACTATCATTGAAGATGACCAGGTTGATAAGTTGCTCGATGCAGTCAGGAAGATGGATGAATTGAATACCGATGTTGGTGCCAGGGCTTTTGTGTGGGATATTACCGCTATGGTTTAATTGTTACATATTATTGAGGAATTCCACTGCCTTAACAATATCCTCCTCGTTCCTTATTTTCAGCTTCCTCTCATTAAAGAAGTTCTTTAATACCTTTTCTTTATCACCGGCTATTTCGAACAGGCTGCGTTTATTATTAATGAAAACAGGGGGATTCTCACCGTGAGCAATGAAGAATAAGGGATCCCTGTCTTGAAACATTGCAGGCTTTGGATCCATATAGGGCTGTGCAGGTTCTGCTTCCTTAAATACAACCTGGTGTTTCTTAAACAGACTATAGCTGCCTTTGGTAACCAGTTCGAGGTAGCCTTCTCCTTCAGTAGAGAGGTAGTCATATTTTGAATATATGAAATGGTGCCCGGGAAATTTTACTTCTGATACTATTCCGCCGGGTTTAAGGTTATACACGGCATCTTCCATCTGCACCTCAAAAAGATCATAGTAAGCATTATATCTGAGCGGGACTTTTTCAAATACCTGGTTTTCGGATGAGGTAATGCTTGCCTCGGTGAATCCCTCCTCCATGTAAGGTGAACCTTCGTAGTTGCCTATTTCACCTTTTACAGCCTGTCTGTTGAGAAGCTCGTCATAGAACCTCTGACCTTCCGCACCAAGCCAGAGGTTCTGGGATGTTGCGGACAGGGCTATAATTGAAATAACTATACTTAAATATATTTTTTTCATGGTAATCCTGTTTTTATTTATTACAAAGGTAGTGAATTGACAGAAAAAAGGCACGGATAAAATATCCATGCCCTCATTTATTCTGTGTAATTTGTGCCAATATGAGCAATCAGTCTTATTCTTCTTCCTGTTCTGCTGCATATGCCTTTATTACTGCATCCTGGACATCAGCCGGGACAGGGACATATTCAGCAAATTTCATGGTATACATGGCACGCCCTCCCGTAAGGGAACTGAGTGCCGTGGAATACTTATTCATTTCGGCCAGTGGTACCTTTGCCTTTACCACTTCAAAGCCTTTTTCACTGCTCATTCCCAGAACCATGCCACGGCGACCCTGGAGGTCACTTATTACGTCGCCCATCCTGTCTGAAGGTACCCTTATCTCGACGTCGTATACAGGTTCAAGTATTTTAGGGCTGGCAGCCTTGAAGGCAGTACTGAAGGCATTACGGCCGGCGAGTTTAAAGGATATCTCGTTCGAGTCAACCGGGTGCATCTTGCCGTCATAAACATATACTCTTATATCACGTGCATAGGATCCGGTGAGAGGCCCTTCTTCCATTTTTTCCATTAAACCCTTGAGTATGGCAGGCATAAAGCGTGCATCAATAGATCCTCCCACTATACAGTTCACATATTCAAGCGTGCCTCCCCATTCCAGCTTATGTTCCTCCTTGTTCCTGACCGACAGCTTATATTCCTTGCCATCGATCTTCATGGCAGGATTAGGTGATGAACCTTCCTCATAGGGTTCAATTATCATATGTACTTCACCAAACTGGCCTGCACCACCTGATTGCTTCTTATGCCTGTAGTCGGCCTGGGCTGCCTTTGTAATGGTTTCCCGGTATGGTATTTTTGGAGCATAGAATTCAGTTTCGATCTTGAATATATTATCAAGGTGCCACTTCAGAATATTTAAGTGATATTCTCCCTGGCCATGAAGTATTATCTGCTTGAGTTCTTTTGAATATTCGACAAGGATTGTTGGATCTTCCTGGTGCATACGGCCAAGGGCTTCTCCAAGTTTCTCATCATCACCCTCACTGAGCGGTTTGACCGCTGTGCGGTATTTTGGTTCGGGGAATTGAATTTTCGGGAATTTCTGGTTGCCCTTGCTGTTAAGGGTGTTATTGGTCTTTGTGTTTTTCAATTTTACTACGGCACCTATATCACCCGCAACAAGTTCAGCTACCCTGGTCCTGTTTTTTCCTGCGCTGACATACAACTGCGATAAGCGTTCCTTGGTGCCATTATTGGCATTAACCACGTCCAGGTTTTCTGTTACCTTACCGGAGATGACTTTAAAATAATTTATTTCCCCTATGTGTTCTTCCATTGATGACTTGAAAACAAACAATGAAACCGGCCCTTCGGGCTCGCACTTGACAGCCTTGCCATCCTCGCTTGTCCATTCAGGCATATCAGCACTTGCAGGGGCAACATTACATATGAATTCCATAAACCTGTCGACACCGATATTACTTTTGGCAGCCGAACAGAAAACCGGGAAAATACCCCTCTGTACCAGCCCGATCTTTATACCGCTTCTCATCTCGTCTTCTGTAAGGGTGTCGTTTTCAAAAAATATTTCCATCAATGACTCATCATTTTCAGCGGCTTTTTCTATTAGCTCCGACTGCAGTTCAGCTGCCCTGTCGGCATGCTCTGAGGGGATATCCACTTCTTCGTACTTTCCTCCGCCTTTTGGATATTTGAGCATTTTCATCTTGATAACGTCAATGATTGAATCAAAGCCATGCCCTTCGTTTACAGGATACTGCACCAGCGTTACATTAGCGCCGAAACGGTCCTTAAGCATTTCCACGGATTTGTCAAAATTTGTTTTTTCATGGTCAAGTCCGTTAACGCAGATAATCAAAGGCTTATTCATTATTTCCGTATGACGGAAATGTATCTCTGTACCCACCTCAACACCGTTCTGAACATTTATCATCAATACACCTGAATCAGCCACATGCAGTGATGATATTACACCACCTGCAAAATCATCAAGACCGGGAGTATCAAGGATATTGATCTTGTAGTCGCCTTGTTCTGTATAGAGTACAGAAGAGAAAATGGAATTTTCATTTTCATGCTCTATTGGCCGGTAGTCCGAAACAGTGTTTTTATTTTCGACCGATCCTCTTCTTTCTATCACCCCTCCATTGAAGAGCATAGCTTCCGCAAAAGTGGTCTTGCCCGAGCCTGAGTTACCAAGAAGTGCTATTGACCTGACCTGTCCGGCTTGATATTTTTTCATCCCTTAATAAATTATTATTTGTTATACAATATTAATATATCGGTTTTGAGCGGTCAAAGATAATAAAAAATGGAATAATGGAACGGAGCAGCACGAATTTGTTGAAGACAAATGAGTACTGCGAGCTCATCGAGGGCAGAATGCCCGAGTTAATATTGGGATCATGGATCACCATTTTTTTCACCTATAGCTTGTGTGTTACAAAAAAAATGTGTTTCTTTGCGCCGGTTTTTGAGACCCAGGAGTACCGGTTGTTTCCTCCTCAGTGTAAGTGAATAAAAAATATTCTCAGGGAAACGGTCGGGAAGGAACCTGTTAGAAACTTACGTTTTTCAGGTAAATAAAGATGGCGAAAACCGGATATACTGCAAAATAGTGCAGGTGGGGGAGTTTACCCTCATAAGGAGACAGGAACATTATGAACTATAGTTTAATATAAACAATTGTATTTATGCCGACAATACAACAATTAGTAAGAAAAGGCAGGAAAAGGCTTGTTGAGAAAAAGAAGGCTCCTGCTTTGGATTCATGCCCGCAAAGAAGGGGTGTATGTGTACGTGTATACACAACCACGCCCAAGAAGCCAAACTCAGCCATGCGCAAGGTGGCCAGGGTAAGGCTTACAAATGGTAAGGAAGTTAATGCCTACATCCCGGGAGAGGGCCATAATCTCCAGGAGCACTCTATAGTGTTAATAAGAGGCGGAAGGGTTAAAGACCTTCCGGGGGTAAGGTATCACCTGATTAGGGGAGCACTTGATACCTCCGGTGTTGAAGGCCGTACGCAGAGACGTTCAAAATATGGGGCTAAAAAGCCAAAGAATTAGTTGTTAACGATGTAAGGAGTTAGATAATGAGAAAATCAAGACCAAAAAAGAGGATTATTTTACCTGATCCCAAATTCAATGACCCTTATGTGACAAGGTTTGTAAATAACCTGATGCTGAGTGGGAAGAAGAATCTTGCATTTAAAATATTCTATGATTCTCTGGACATTGTTGAAGGGAAAATGAAGGATGATGAAAAGAGTGCACTCGAAATATGGAAACAGGCGCTCGAAAATATCACCCCACAGGTTGAAGTTAAAAGCCGCCGGGTAGGAGGTGCCACTTTCCAGGTTCCAATGGAAGTGCGAGGTGACAGGAAAATAAGCATCAGTATGAAGAACCTCATCTTTTTCGCCCGCAAAAGACCAGGAAGGAATATGGCTGAAAGACTGGCCGCCGAGGTTATGGCAGCTTACAAGGGTGAAGGAGGTGCATATAAAAGAAAAGAAGATACCCACCGGATGGCTGAAGCGAATAAGGCTTTCGCCCATTTCCGTTTCTAGATAGCAGTTAAAAGTAATATGAGTAATAGCCTCGAATATACAAGGAACATTGGCATCATGGCCCACATAGATGCAGGTAAGACCACCACGACAGAGAGAATTCTCTTCTATACCGGTGTTACCCATCGCATTGGTGAGGTGCATGATGGTAATGCCCAGATGGACTGGATGATCCAGGAGCAGGAGAGAGGTATTACAATTACTTCGGCCGCTACAACCACTTTCTGGAAATACCGGGATAATGAATATAAGATAAATATTATTGACACTCCCGGTCATGTTGACTTTACCGTCGAGGTTGAACGTTCCTTAAGGGTCCTTGATGGAGCAATTGCTGTCTTTTGTGCTGTCGGAGGTGTTGAACCCCAATCTGAAACAGTGTGGAGGCAGGCCGATCGCTATGGAGTGCCCAAGATTGCATTTGTTAACAAGATGGACCGCGTAGGTGCAGATTTTTTCAGTGTGCTTGAACAGATAAAGGAAAAACTAGGGGCTAATGCAGTACCTGTCCAGATACCTGTAGGCTCGGGAGAAGATTTTACGGGCGTTATTGACCTTATTGAGAACAAGGCTGTAGTATGGTTCAGTGATGAAACACTGGGTACCAGGTATGAGCTGCATGATATCCCGGAAGACCTAAAAGAGGAAGCAGAAGAATGGAGGGCCAAACTTATTGAGGCAGTGGCCGAAGCAGATGATACCCTGCTTGAAAGATATTTTGAAGACCCCGATTCAATAACAAGGGAGGACATGCTTTCGGTTATGCGCAAGTCAACCATAGAAGGACTGGCTGTACCGGTGCTCTGCGGGTCAGCTTTTAAGAACAAGGGTATACAGCGCCTGCTCGATGCCATTGTTTCCTATTTGCCTTCACCGCTTGAAGTGGGAGGTGTAAAGGGTATAAACCCCAAGAATAACGAGGAAGCAATTCGTATGCCTGATGAAAATGAACCGCTTGCTGCACTGGCATTTAAAATAGCTACCGATCCCTTCGTGGGACGGCTGGCTTTCCTCCGTGTATATTCAGGGATGTTAAAAACCGGTGACATGGTGCTTAATATGCGCACCGGTAAAAGAGATAGAATAAACCGCCTGTTCCAGATGCATGCAAATAAGCAAAATCCAAAGCAAAGCATCTCCGCGGGCGACATATGTGCCGTTGTGGGTCTGAAAGACCTTAAGACAGGCGACACACTGTGCGCGATCCACAAGCCTATCTGGCTTGAGTCTATGGAATTCCCAGAACCCGTAATTGGTGTTGCCATTGAGCCTAAAACACAGGCAGATGTGGATAAGCTGGGCATAGCCCTTAATAAACTGGCAGAGGAAGATCCTACATTCCAGGTTAAAACCGATCCCGATAGCGGCCAAACCATTATCAGTGGAATGGGTGAATTACACCTGGAAATACTTATTGACCGTCTGAAAAGAGAGTTCAAGATTGAATGTAACCAGGGTAGACCGCAGGTTGCATATAAAGAAGCACTTACTTCTTCGCTTGAACATCGCGAGGTGTTCAAGAAACAAACAGGAGGAAAGGGTAAATTTGCCGATATAGAGGTTGAAATAATGCCTGCTGAAGATGGATTTACAGGGCTTCAGTTTATCGATCAGGTCAGAGGAGGAAATATCCCGAGGGAATTTATCCCTTCCGTGGAGAAAGGATTCAAAACGGCCATGTCAAATGGACCGCTTGCAGGCTTCCCCCTCTATAACCTGAAAGTCGTACTTAAAGACGGTTCATACCACCCGGTTGATTCCGATTCACTCTCATTCGAAATTGCCGCACGACAGGCACTGAGAAATTCAGCCCCTAAATGCCGGCCTGTACTGCTGGAGCCAATCATGAAGGCAGAAGTGGTTACACCGGAAGAATTTGTGGGTGACGTGGTAAGCGATTTTAACAGGAGAAGAGGAAAAGTCGAGGGTATGGAATCGAAAGCAGGTTCAAGGGTTATAAAAGCAAAAGTGCCGCTGGCAGAAAACTTCGGTTATGTTACTGTACTGAGAACCCTGACTTCCGGAAGGGCTACTTCTACAATGGAGTATTCCCACTATGAGGAGGTGCCTGAAGAAATTTCAAGTATAATTATAGAACAAATTAAAGGTAAATTCTATTAGAAATGAGTCAGAAAATTCGTATTAAACTGAAATCTTATGATCATAACCTCGTGGATAAATCCGCCGAGAAGATCGTAAAGACGGTAAAATCTACCGGTGCTGTCGTAAGTGGTCCAATACCATTGCCGACTCACAAAAGGGTGTTTACTGTCCTCAGGTCAACATTCGTTAATAAAAAGTCCAGAGAACAATTCCAGCTTTCAAGTTATAAAAGGCTGCTTGATATTTATAGCTCAACACCAAAAACAATTGATGCTTTAATGAAACTCGAGCTGCCCAGTGGGGTTGAAGTAGAAATCAAAGTGTGAAACCAGTAAAGATTAGAAAAAATGCAGGGATTAATAGGCAAAAAAGTTGGAATGACTTCTGTATTCGATGAAGACGGAAAAAATATTCCATGTACGGTAATCGAAGCCGGCCCTTGTGTTGTTACCCAGGTCAAAACTAAAGAAAAAGATGGTTACAATGCACTGCAGCTGGGCTTTGGAGACAAGAAAGAAAAGAATAGTACTAAAGCTGAGATAGGTCATTACAAAAGAGCAAATACCGGTCCAAAAAGAATGGCCGTTGAATTTACGGGTTTTCCTATGGACAAGTATAAAATAGGTGATGTGCTTGATGTAAACCTCTTTGGCGATGATACCTGGCTCGACGTCAGGGGATGGTCGAAAGGTAAAGGCTTCCAGGGCGTGGTAAAGCGCCACGGTTTCAGGGGTGTGGGCGATAAGACTCACGGACAGCATAACAGGGAAAGAGCCCCCGGCTCACTGGGTGCTTCTTCTTATCCGTCCAGGGTCTTTAAAGGAATGAGAATGGCAGGACGCATGGGAAATAACAAAGTTATGGCTATAAGCCTCAGGGTTATTAAACTCATTCCTGACAGTAATTTGTTGATAGTTAGTGGATCGGTTCCCGGTCCCAAAGGTGGTTACTTAATAATTACAAAGTAATGGAAATAGCAGTATTTGATATAGAAGGTAAAGATACGGGAAGGAAAATCAGCCTCGACGATTCAATATTTGGCATTGAACCCAGTGATCATGCCATATACCTTGATACAAAGCAGTATATGGCCAATAACAGACAGGGTACACACAGCTCCAAGGAAAGAAGTGATGTAGCCGGAAGCACCCGTAAGATCAAAAGGCAGAAAGGAACGGGTACAGCCCGTTTTGGCGATATAAAAAACCCCATTTTCAGGGGAGGAGGACGGATCTTCGGACCCAGGCCCAGATATTATGGCTTTAAGATCAATAAGAAAATGAAGCAACTGGCCAGAAAATCAGCCCTTGCCTACAAGGCAAAAACAAACAGTATTATTGTGGTCGAAGATTTCAATTTTGAAGAACCAAGAACGAGGGAAATGGCAAGAATTGGGGCTAATCTGAATCTGTCAGGTAAAAAATCCCTGATAGTTTTTCCTGAACAAAATAAAAATGTATATTTGTCATCTCGAAATTTGAAGGGGGTTGAAGTCGTAACTAGCGATGAGTTAAATACTTACATAATTACAAGAGCTTCGATTCTTATACTTGTCGAGAGTGCAGTTGACGTTTTGCATTCAACATTTAAAAATTAGAAAAATTTAGTAATGGATATCTTACTGAAGCCAATTGTAACAGAGAAAATGACTGACCAGGGCGAAAAATTCAATCGCTACGGGTTCATAGTTGCAACGGATGCAAATAAATTGCAGATAAAGAAGGCCGTTGAGGAGATGTATGGTGTAACCGTGGAATCTGTGAAAACAATGATTTATAACGGCAAGAAAAAGATGCGCTATACAAAATCAGGTGTTATGACGGGTCGTACACCTGTTTATAAGAAGGCTATTATAACAGTAGCCGAAGGAGATACGATTGATTTCTATAGCAATATATAAAAGATTATGGCAGTTAGAAAGATAAAACCTGTAACACCAGGTCAGAGACATAAAATAATCAGTGCCCGTGATAATATTACGAGTAGTGAGCCTGAAAAATCCTTGCTTCGCCCGCTTAAGAAAAGTGGAGGAAGGAACAACAGCGGACGAATGACTATGCGGTATATCGGTGGCGGTCATAAGAGAAGATACCGTGAAATAGACTTCAGCCGCACCAAGGATGGAATTACGGCCATCGTAAAAACAATAGAGTATGATCCAAACCGTTCCGCAAGGATAGCCCTGCTGTTTTATGAAGATGGAGAGAAAAGGTATATCCTGGCCCCGCAGGGCTTGCAGGTTGGTCAGACAGTTGTCTCAGGGCACGGCGTGGCACCCGAGGTGGGTAATGCCTTACCCCTGTCGGATATTCCACTGGGTACCGTAATCCATAATATTGAATTAAAACCCGGTAAGGGAGGAGCAATGGCACGAAGTGCCGGTTCCTACGCACAGCTCGTCGCCAGGGAAGGTAAATATGCCACTGTTAAGTTGCCATCCGGAGAAACAAGGATGATACTTGTTAAATGCAGGGCAACAGTGGGCTCGGTATCAAACCCTGACCATTCGCTGGAAATTTCCGGTAAGGCAGGCCGATCCAGGTGGCACGGTCGCCGTCCCAGGACCAGAGGCGTTGCTATGAACCCCGTTGACCATCCTATGGGTGGCGGCGAGGGAAGAGCTTCGGGAGGCCACCCACGTTCACGTACAGGCTTGCCTGCAAAAGGATATAAGACCAGGAGCAGGAAGAAATATTCCGACAAGTATATAGTAGAAAAAAGGAAAAAATAATTGATTTAATATGAGCAGATCTATTAAAAAAGGCCCGTTTATCGACTTCAAACTTGAAAAAAGAGTGCTGGAGATGAACGACTCAGGGAAAAAATCAGTAATTAAAACTTGGTCACGACGCTCGGTAATATCACCTGACTTCGTCGGGCATACTATTGCTGTTCATAATGGCAATAAATTTATCCCTGTATATGTAACTGAAAATATGGTAGGTCATAAACTGGGTGAATTTGCCCCTACACGTACTTTCAGGGGACATGGAGGTAAGCAGAGATAATAAAATATTTTTAAAAGATAAAAAACCTGTAAAATGGGTGCAAGGAAAAGAATTTCAGCTGAGAGGCGCAAAGAGGAAAAATTAAAAACCTACCAGGCAGTACTGAGAAACTGCCCTACCTCTCCACGTAAAATGAGGCTGGTAACCGATATGATTAAAGGCATGGAAGTAAACAGGGCCCTTGATGTGCTTAAATACAGCTCCAAGGAAGCATCACGTAATGTCGAAAAACTTCTTCTTTCTGCAATAGCCAACTGGCAGGCAAAAAATGAGGGAGTACGCATCGAGGAAAGTAAGCTCTATGTAAGGGAAGCTTTCGTTAACCAGGGCCGTACCCTGAAAAGGATGCAGACAGCTCCCCAGGGCCGTGCTTACAGGGTGAGGAAGAGATCAAATCATGTAACCCTGGTACTTGATAGTTTAAATAAAGAAGAGATAGAAAATACATCAAACTGAAATAGATGGGACAAAAAGTTAATCCGATAGGCAATAGACTTGGTATAATTAAAGGCTGGGACTCAAACTGGTATGGCGGAAAGGATTTTTCCGGCAAGCTGATTGAGGATGCCAGGATAAGGGAATATCTCAATGCCAGGCTTGCAAAAGCCTCCATTTCAAAAATAATCATTGAAAGAACCCTTAAGCTCATTACAGTTACTGTGAATACTGCCAGGCCGGGCATTATAATAGGTAAAGGAGGCCAGGAAGTTGATAAGCTGAAAGAAGAACTGAAGAAAATTACCAGGAAGGAAGTGCAAATAAATATCTTCGAGGTAAAAAGGCCTGAACTGGATGCCACAATAGTGGCAAACAATATTGCACGCCAGGTTGAAGGAAAGATATCATATCGCCGCGCCATAAAAATGTCTATCGCTTCCACAATGCGAATGGGTGCCGAAGGGATAAAAGTACTTATATCAGGAAGGCTGGGTGGTGCAGAAATGGCCCGGAGCGAAACATATAAGGAAGGACGTATTCCACTGCATACCTTCAGGGCTGATATAGATTATGCACTTGCCGAAGCCCTGACAAAAGTCGGATTAATAGGAATCAAGGTGTGGATATGTAACGGAGAGGTTTATGGTAAGCGTGATCTGTCTCCTGATATAGCAATAAAAAGTCAGAAAGCTGCAGGCAGGGGAGCCGGTATGAGAAAAAGAAAGAGGTAGAAAAAAATTAAAGTAAAAAGCAAAAAGTACACAGTTGAAGCGAAGTGGAAACCCCGTACAAATGAATTGAGAGAAGGGCAAAAGTAAAAGGAAATAGAGGTGCGGGATTTGCACCTCGGGGATAAACAAAAAGTGAGCAGACATATACGAGTACAATATATTAAGACAGTAAAAAATGTTACAACCTAAGAAGACAAAATACAGGAGGCGCCAGAAAGGGAGAATGAAAGGTAATGCCCAGAGAGGTAACCAGCTTGCTTTCGGTTCCTTTGGCATCAAGGCGCTGGAGTCGGCATGGATTACCGGAAGACAGATTGAGGCAGCACGTCAGGCTGTTACCCGTCATATGAAACGTGAAGGACAGCTGTGGATACGAATCTTTCCTGATAAACCTATTACCAAGAAACCTGCAGAGGTCAGAATGGGTAAGGGTAAGGGAGCACCGGAAGGATTTGTAGCACCTGTTACCCCGGGCAGGATTATTTTGGAATGTGAGGGAGTACCATTTGAAGTGGCAAGGGAAGCAATGCGGCTCGGTGCACAAAAATTGCCCATCCCAACCAAATTCGTGGTCAGGTATGATTATGTTCAAGAATAAAGAGTTTTAACATGAAAAGTTCAGAAATAAGGGAATTGTCAACCCAGGAGATCCTTGAAAGGATCGATAATGAGAAAATATCACTTGTGCGCATGAAGCTTAATCATGCTATTACTCCGCTTGATAATCCCAATAAAATTAAGGAAACAAGAGGCAATATAGCAAGATTGCTGACTGAATTGCGGAAAAGAGAGTTGAATGAACAACAAAATAGCTAGTGTCAACAATGGAAAGAAATTTAAGAAAAGAACGTACAGGTATTGTTGTCAGTAATAAAATGGACAAATCAATTACCGTGGCCGTAAAAAGAAAAGTCAAGCATCCTATTTACGGTAAGTTTGTAAACAGAACAAAAAAGCTTCTTGCACATGACGAGGAGAATACCTGCAATATTGGTGACACTGTTCGTATAATGGAAACCAGGCCTTTAAGTAAGAGAAAATCCTGGAGATTGGTTGAAGTAATTGAAAGAGTTAAGTAATTATGGTACAACAGGAAAGTAGATTATCCGTAGCCGATAATACCGGGGCCAAAGAGGTGCTGGTAATCAGGGTGCTTGGTGGAAGCAGAAGAAAATATGCATCCATTGGCGATAAGGTAATAGTTACAGTTAAAAGTGCCATCCCCTCAGGTGAAGCAAAAAAGGGAATGGTTTCCAAGGCTGTTGTTGTGAGAACAAAAAAGGAAATACGCAGGCCCGACGGATCATATATCCGTTTCGATGATAACGCTGTTGTACTGCTTAATAACGTGAATGAGGTTCGCGGCACACGTATCTTCGGTCCTGTGCCAAGGGAATTACGTGAAAAATATATGAAAATTGTATCACTGGCACCTGAAGTGTTATAACAAAGCAAGAACGATGCAAGAAAAACTACATATTAAAAAAGGAGATACTGTTATAGTGATAACAGGTGAATCAAAGGGACAGAAAGGTCGTATTCTTGAAGTAGACAGAAAAAAGAAAAGGGCTATTGTGGAAGGTGTGAATATGGTTTCCAAGCATACCAAGCCAAATGCCCAGAACCCCCAGGGTGGCATAATAAAGAAAGAAGCTACCATACATATTTCAAATCTTATGCTGGTAGATCCTGCTTCAGGTGACGGAACACGTGCCGGCAGACGATTGAATAAGAAAAATAAACTTGTCCGGTATTCTAAAAATTCAGGAGAGGAGATTAAATAATGTATACGCCTACTTTACAAAAGAAATACAGGGAAGAAATAATACCTGCTCTCATGAAGGAGTTTGGTTATAAAACCATTATGCAGGTTCCCAGGCTGGAGAAAATTGTTATTAACCAGGGCATAGGCCAGGCCATTGCTGACAAGAAACTTATTGAGGTTGGAACGGAGGAAGTTACGTCTATAGCAGGACAAAAGGCCGTGCAAACTCTATCATCAAAGGATATCTCCAACTTCAAACTGAGAAAAAATATGCCTATTGGCGTGATGACAACCCTCAGGAAAGAAAGAATGTATGAATTCCTTGAAAGGCTTATAAGGGTAGCCCTGCCACGTATACGCGACTTCAAGGGTATAAGCAACAAGCTCGACGGTAGGGGAAACTATACCCTGGGAATAACCGAGCAGATAATATTTCCTGAAATTGACATTGATAAGGTGGTAAAAATAATGGGCTTGCAGATAACATTCGTTACCACAGCAAAAACGGATGAGGAAGGCTTTGCCTTACTGCGTCATTATGGCTTACCTTTTAAAACAACAAAAAACTGATAAATTATGGCTAAAGAATCAATAAAAGCCCGCGAGGTAAAACGAGCCAGACTAGTGAAAAAATATGAAGCCAAAAGAGCCAGGCTGAAAGCCGAAGGTGATTATGTGGGATTAAGCCGTCTTCCCCGGAATTCTAATCCCATACGACTGCATAACCGCTGCAGTCTTACGGGCAGGCCGAGAGGTTATATGAGACAGTTCGGAATAAGCCGGATCACCTTCAGGGAAATGGCCTCGGAAGGACTTATACCTGGCATAAAGAAGGCCAGCTGGTAATATTAATATTTAAAAACTGAAACGATGACTGATCCAATTGCAGATTTTCTTACACGAATAAGGAATGCTATTTCTGCCGGACATAAGGTGGTGGAAATTCCTGCATCGAATCTGAAGAAGGATATTACAAAGATATTGTATGACAAAGGATATATCCTTAGTTATAAATTTGAGGATGAGGGTCCCCAGGGTAACATTAAGATAGCCCTCAAGTATCATCCAAAAAGTAAAATGCCGGCTATTAAATCACTGGAGCGTATCAGTCGCCCCGGCCTGAGAAAATATGCCGGTGTGGATGAACTGCCAAGGGTGCTGAACGGACTGGGGGTGGCTATACTGTCAACCTCACAGGGAGTTATGACAGATAAAGAAGCCAGAACACTTAAAGTTGGTGGCGAAGTATTGTGTTATGTTTATTAAAAAGAGGATTATTTAAAATGTCACGAATAGGAAATCTACCGGTAAGTATTCCATCAGGTGTAACCATAAATGTTGCTGATGATAATACAGTGAACCTTAAAGGCCCACTGGGTGAATTAGCAGTAAATGTAGATAAGGAGATAATGGTGGAAGTGGAAGGCAATGAAGTGAATGTTAAACGTTCTTCTGAATCCAAGAAACATAAATCACTGCATGGTTTATACAGGGCCCTTATCAATAACGCAGTGGTGGGAGTATCTGAAGGCTACAGGAAGGAACTTGAACTGGTTGGAGTGGGTTACCGGGCTGAGGCTGACGGACAGAAACTCTCTCTCAGCATAGGCTTGTCGCATGATGTTATAATTGAGCTGCCAGGAGAAGTAAAGGTTGAAACAAGGACAGAAAGAAGAAGTAATCCCATTATCACTCTCACAAGTGTTGACAAACAGCTAATAGGGCATGTTGCCGCTAAGATCAGATCACTCCGTCCGCCCGAACCATATAAGGGTAAGGGTATTAAGTTTGTTGGCGAACATATCAGGAGAAAAGCCGGTAAATCTGCAAGTGTTTAATATTTAAAAATTGAGTGATGAGCTTAACTAAAACAGAAAGAAGGAAGAGGATAAAACTGAGAATAAGGAAGAAAATCTATGGTACTTCAGAAAGGCCAAGAGTTTCGGTTTTCAGGAGCAATAAGCAGATTTATGCCCAGGTTATCGATGATGAAAGTGGCAAAACACTGCTCTCTGCCTCTTCAAGAGAAAAAGATATAGCATCTGCCGCTAAAGGCAATAAAACAGACCAGGCAGCAATGGTAGGCAAATTGCTGGCAAACAAGTGCAAGGAAGCCGGTATCGAAAATATTGTTTTCGACAGGGGTGGTTACAAGTATCATGGAAGGGTTAAATCGCTGGCTGAAGCAGCACGTGAAAGCGGCTTAAAATTCTAAATATATATGAATAAAGAAGTTAAAAGAGTAAAAACCATTGACCTCGAGTTAAAAGACCGGCTCGTTAGTATCCAGAGAGTTACCAAGGTGACCAAGGGAGGTCGTACATTCAGCTTTTCTGCTATCGTGGTGGTCGGTAATGAAGATGGTGTGGCAGGTTACGGGCTGGGTAAAGCCAATGAAGTAACCACGGCAATAGCCAAAGGAGTGGAAGATGCAAAGAAGAACCTTATCAGGGTGCCTGTAATTAACGGCACAATACCGCATGTTCAGTATGCCAAGTACGGAGGTGCTTCTGTCTTCCTGAAACCTGCCTCTGAAGGTACAGGTGTAAAAGCAGGAGGTGCCATGCGCGCCGTGCTGGAAAGTGTGGGTGTAAAAAATGTACTTGCAAAATCCAAGGGATCATCAAACCCCCACAACCTGGTGAAAGCTACCTTCGAGGCCCTGACTGAACTCAGGGATGCTTATACAGTGGCAAACCAGAGATCAATATCGTTGGATAAAGTATTTAACGGATAGAAAGAAATCGTTATGGCAAAGATAAGGGTAACACAGGTAAGATCTAAGATCGGAAGGCCGGAACGCCAGAAAAGAACACTGGTAGCACTGGGTCTGAAAAAAATGCACCAGAGCATTGAGCATGAAGCCACCCCCCAGATATTGGGAATGGTGAATGCTGTTAAACACCTGGTGAAAGTCGAGGAAATTTAAAGGAATTAAAAATCTTGTTGAAATGGACTTAAGTAACTTGAAACCGGCTGAAGGGACGGTAAAAAAAGACAGGCGCCTGGGACGTGGCGAAGGAACAGGCAGAGGTGGCACGGCCACCAGAGGCCATAAAGGGCAGAAATCACGCTCTGGCTACTCAAAGAAGGTTGGCTTTGAAGGCGGACAGATGCCCCTCCAGAGAAGGGTTCCCAAGTACGGTTTTACAAACCTTAACCGTGTTGAATATAAGGGAATTAATATAAGTACCCTCCAGTCGCTGGCTGAAAAGAAAAACCTGGATGTCATCAAGGTGGAAACATTGATAAACGCCGGACTGATTTCAAAAAAATCAAAAGTTAAAATACTGGCGAAAGGCTCTCTTGATAAAAAACTTGAGGTGCATGCCCATGCTTTTTCCAGAGCAGCAATTGAAGCCATTGAGGCCCAGAAAGGAAAAGTAGTAAAAATAGACTAGGATGAGATTATTTCAGACAATACGAAACATATTCAAGATAGAAGATCTCCGGGCAAGAATAATTTATACCCTGGGTATTATTCTACTGTACAGGTTTGGTAAATATGTTACCCTTCCGGGTATCGACCCCTCACAGCTTGACGCTCTGAGAGATCAGACAGCATCAGGGATCATGGGGCTGCTTGATATGTTCTCGGGTGGCGCATTTTCCCAGGCCTCTGTTTTTGCCCTGGGTATAATGCCTTATATCTCAGCTTCTATTGTTATACAGTTACTGGGTATAGTATTCCCGTATTTTCAGAAACTGCAGCGCGAAGGTGAAAGCGGAAGAAGGAAAATGAACCAGTATACAAGATATCTAACTGTGGCCATCCTCCTGCTTCAGGCACCTACTTACCTGGCAAACCTGAATGCCCAGCTTCCCTCAAGCGCGTTTATACTCAGCGGTGCACTGTTTAAAGTATCTTCCGTCATAATTCTGACCGCAGGTACAATGTTTATAATGTGGCTGGGAGAGAAAATAACAGACAAGGGGATAGGTAACGGTATTTCGCTGATCATAATGATAGGTATTATTGCAAGACTGCCCCAGGCCTTTGTTTTTGAACTGGGTGTAAGGCTGGACGGCTCGGGCGGACTGGTAGGCCTCCTGCTGGAAATGGTCCTTCTCTTTGCAGTTATCCTTGGAACAATACTGCTTGTACAGGGCACACGCCGGATTCCTGTTCAGTATGCCAGGAGAATAGTAGGTAATAAACAATACGGAGGTGTAAGGCAATATATACCACTGAAAGTGAATGCAGCAGGTGTTATGCCTATCATATTTGCCCAGGCAATTATGATGCTGCCCATCATAGTGGCAGGCTATGCTTCCGCTGAGCAGATGTCAGGTTTTGTAGCTGCTTTTTCAAATATGTATGGATTCTGGTATAACTTTGTTACAGCTCTGCTGATTATAGCTTTTACCTATTTCTATACCGCTGTGACAATAAATCCCGTTCAGATGGCAGAAGATATGAAGAAGAACGGAGGATTTATTCCCGGTGTAAAACCGGGAAGGAAAACAGTTGAATTCCTTGACCAGGTTATGTCAAGAATTACTCTGCCGGGATCAATATTCCTGGCTGTTATTGCCATACTGCCGGCCATTGCTGTGAAATTTGGGGTGAGTTCCCCTTTTGCACAGTTTTATGGAGGAACATCGTTGCTGATTTTGGTTGGGGTGGTGCTGGATACCTTGCAGCAGATTGAAAGTCATCTGCTGATGCGTCATTACGATGGTTTGATGAAATCGGGCAGAATAAAAGGCAGGGCCGGTGCTGTATCTGCAATGTAATAAAACGTTCTTTGATGTTACATCTTAAAACAGAGGAGCAGGTTGAGTTTTTGAGGGCAAGCAACCAGTTGGTATCGAGAACACTCGCTGAACTGGCCAGGATAATTAAACCGGGGCTGACAACCCTCCGCCTTGACCGGGTGGCAGAAGAATTTATTAGGGATAATAAAGCACTGCCTGGCTTTAAGGGATACAATAATTTTCCCAATACACTCTGCACCTCTGTTAATGATGAAGTGGTCCATGGCATACCATCTGATTATACCCTGAAAGATGGCGATATTATTTCCATCGATTGTGGCGTGATACTTGATGGCTTTTATGGCGATAGTGCCTTTACCTTTCCCGTGGGAGAGATAAGCGATGAAAATAAGAGGCTTCTTGAATACACCAGGGAGTCACTGGAGGAGGGAACAAGACAGGCTATACCAGGAAACAGGGTGGGAGATATATCATGGGCAGTACAAAATAAAGCAGAAAGCGGAGGCTATTCTGTGGTCCGGGAACTTGTTGGACACGGGCTGGGAAAGAATCTGCATGAATCTCCTGAAGTGCCGAATTACGGCCGGAGAGGCAGGGGTCCAAAACTTAAGAAAGGACTTGTAATCTGTATTGAACCTATGATTAATATGGGAAGCAGAAACGTGAGGCAGATGAAGGATGGATGGACAGTGAAAACAGTTGACGGTGAACCCTCAGCCCATTTTGAATATGCAGTGGCAGTAGGCAAAAATGAGGTTGATATATTAACGACTTTTAAATTTATTGACGAAGAAATGAGTAAAATTAAATAATATGGCTAAGCAACCTTCTATAGAACAGGACGGGACTATTATTGAGGCTCTTTCCAATGCTATGTTCAGGGTCGAGCTTGAAAATGGTCACGTTATTACAGCTCATATCTCAGGTAAGATGAGGATGAACTATATAAAAATATTACCCGGTGACAGGGTTAAGGTTGAAATGTCGCCCTATGATTTAACAAAAGGCAGAATAACATTCAGATACAAATAAAAAATTATTGCAGTAATGAAAGTAAGAGCATCTGTAAAAAAGCGTAGTGCCGACTGCAAAATAGTCAGGAGGAAGGGACGCTTATACATTATAAATAAGAAAAATCCCAAGTTTAAACAGAGACAGGGATAATTTATATAACTTTGCACACATTTTAAACAAAAGGTATATATGGCACGAATAGTAGGTGTAGACTTACCAAAAAACAAAAGGGGTGAAGTAGCCCTGACTTATATTTATGGAGTTGGACGAAGCAGTGCGCGTGATGTGCTGACCAAGGCCAAGGTTGACTGGGATAAAAAAGTTAAGGACTGGAATGATGATGATTTAACCAGGATCAGAAGGATCCTTAATGATGAATATAAGCTTGAAGGTGAACTCAGGTCTGATGTCCAGCTCAGTATTAAACGATTAATGGATATCGGTTGTTACCGTGGCATACGTCACAGAACAGGAATGCCGGTAAGGGGGCAGAGTACTAAAAATAATGCCCGCACGCGCAAAGGCAGGAAGAAAACTGTTGCTAATAAGAAGAAAGCTGTTAAATAATTAGGTTATGGCAAAAAAATCCGGAGCATCAAGAAAAAGAGTTGTGAAGATTGAACCTGTGGGCCAGGCTCATATTCATTCATCATTTAATAATATAATTATTTCATTGACAAATAATTCAGGCCAGGTGATAGCCTGGGCCTCGGCAGGTAAGATGGGATTCAGGGGATCCAAAAAGAATACCCCCTATGCAGCCCAGATGGCAGCTGAAGATTGTTCAAAAGTAGCCTATGACCTAGGCTTAAGAAAGGTTAAAGTCTTTGTTAAAGGACCCGGCTCGGGAAGGGAATCGGCAATAAGGTCAATTCATAACAGCGGCATTGAAGTAACCGAAATAGTAGACGTTACACCTATGCCTCACAATGGTTGCAGGCCCCCTAACAGGAGAAGGGTATAAACAATATATATATAAAGGAGAATAAAACTATTTTTTAAATGGCAAGATACAGAGGACCAAAATCAAAAATAGCCAGGAAATTCGGCGATCCAATCTTCGGTACTGATAAACATCTGGAAAGGAAAAATTATCCTCCCGGACAGCACGGTAATATGAAAAGAAGAAAGAAGACTTCCGAATATGGCGTTCAGTTGAAGGAAAAACAAAAGGCAAAATATACCTACGGAGTGCTCGAGAAGCAGTTCAAAAATCTTTTTGAGCGTGCCTCGCGAAGTAAGGGTGTAACAGGTGAAGTATTGCTGCAGCTACTCGAATCAAGGCTTGATAATGTTGTTTACAGACTGGGCGTTGCACCATCGCGCGCAGCTGCCAGGCAAATGGTTTCACACAGGCATATAACAGTTAACGGGGAAGTGGTTAATATCCCCTCTTCCCTGGTAAAAGCCGGAGATATTATTGGCGTAAGGGAAAAATCCAAATCACTTGAAGCAATACAGGATTCCCTGGCCGGTAAAAGACATTTGAGCTATTCGTGGCTCGAGTGGGACGACTCACAAATGGTAGGCAAGTTCATGAATATACCTCAGCGTGAAGATATACCTGAAGATATAAAAGAACAGCTGATAGTTGAATTATACTCGAAATAAATAATATCTAAGATTACATATATGGCCATTTTAGCATTCCAGAAGCCCGACAAAGTAATAATGGTTGAAGCGGACAACTATTATGGTAAATTTGAATTCCGCCCCCTTGAACCGGGATATGGGATTACCGTTGGTAATGCCCTTAGAAGGATATTGCTTTCATCACTTGAAGGTTTTGCCATATCAACGGTGAAGATCGAGGGCGTAGACCACGAATTCTCAACAATACCCGGTGTTACAGAAGATGTAACCGATATAGTTCTCAACCTTAAACAGGTGAGATTTAAACAGATGACCGAGGGAATAGACAGTGAGAAAATAATGGTTACCATTAATGGTCAGAATGAATTCAAGGCAGGCGACATGAATAATTACCTCAGCAGCTTTGAGGTCTTAAATCCCAGCCTGCTTATTTGTTCCATGGAATCAGATGTGAAACTCCAGATGGAAATAAACATATCAAAGGGAAGAGGATACGTGCCGGCTGAAGAAAATCAACCCGTTGATTCAGAGTTCGGACTAATTGCTGTGGATTCAATCTTTACACCTATTAAAAATGTAAAGTATGCAGTCGAAAATTTCAGGGTAGAACAGAAAACTGACTATGAAAAACTTGTGCTGGAAATAGAAACAGACGGTTCAATACTTCCCAAAGACGCCCTTAAAGAAGCGGCGAAAATACTCATTTATCATTTTATGCTTTTCTCTGACGATAAAATAACTATCGATTCAGAAGACAAACTGGCTAATGAGGAATTTGATGAGGAAGTGCTGCATATGAGGCAATTGCTTAAAACAAAACTGGTTGACCTTGATCTTTCAGTGAGGGCACTGAACTGCCTTAAGGCTGCAGAAGTTGATACCCTGGGCGACCTGGTAAAATTTAATAAGAACGATCTGCTTAAGTTCAGGAATTTCGGAAAAAAATCACTTACAGAGCTCGACGAGCTCCTCGAATCAATGAATCTGTCATTCGGAATGGATGTTAGCAGGTACAAGTTGGATAAAGAATAATTGTAAACCGCTAAGGAGAAAGAGAAATGCGACATAGAAAAGGTTTTAACCATCTGGGACGAACAAGTGCACACAGGAAGGCAATGCTGTCGAATATGGCATCATCCCTGATCCTGCATAAAAGAATAACAACAACAACGGCAAAGGCAAAGGCTTTACGTTCTTATATCGAGCCTCTTATTACCAAATCAAAGGATGATACAACACATTCAAGACGTGTGGTATTCAGTTACTTGAAAGATAAATTTGCCGTTGCTGAACTTTTCCGGGAAGTATCTCCCAAAGTAATGGAACGTCCCGGAGGCTATACCAGGATACTAAAAACAGGCAATCGCCTCGGAGATAACGCTGAAATGTGCATAATAGAGCTGGTCGATTATAACGAGAATATGCTCGAAGATACAGCTAAAAAGGCAAAATCCACAAGGAGAAGAAGAGGTTCGGGAAAAGCCAAAACAGAAGCTCCGGCAACTGCAAAAGCACAGAAAAAAGACAAGGCTGCAGCTGATATCCCTGCTGAAGAAAAAGACCTGCAATCCCCGGAAGAGACCGAGGCTTCCACCTCCGCTTCTGACGAAGCTGCAGTGGACAATGAGGCTTCCGGCGAAACCACTGCGGACGAGGAGGCTGAAGTGAAAGACGAAGCTGCGGCAGACAAGGAGGCTACAGGCGAAACCACTGCTGACGAGGAGGCTGAAGTGAAAGACGAAGCTGTTACTGACACCGAGACGGAAGGCGATGAGGCGAAGAAGGATGGGGAAGAAGAATCGGAGAGCACTGATAAAGAGGAAGATAAAAAAGAATAGTCCAGTATGTAAAAGATCAAAAAGGGATAGGGACACAGGAATCTTTATCCCTTTTTTTGTATCTTGCACCTTTGTTTAATTTAATATACCGATTAAGATTATGAGCCAGATTATAAGTGTGCATGCACGTGAAATTTTAGATTCCAGAGGGAATCCGACAATAGAGGTCGAAATAATTACATCTAGCGGTTATATGGGAAGAGCTGCTGTTCCCTCAGGTGCTTCCACCGGAGAAAACGAAGCACTCGAACTCAGGGATGGCGATAAGGAAAGATACCTCGGTAAAGGCGTCCTCCAGGCCGTTCACAATGTAAACAATGTTATAGCGGAAGAAATACGGGGGATGGATGTTACTGACCAGGTAGGTCTTGACATGGCGATGATCCAGCTTGACGGGACTCCCAATAAGAGCAACCTGGGAGCTAATGCCATACTGGGTGTTTCCCTTGCTGCCGCCAAGGCTTCAGCAATGTATCATGGCCTGCCCCTTTACAGGTATATTGGCGGTGTTAATGCTGTTGCCCTACCGGTACCCATGATGAACATTATAAATGGCGGGTCGCATTCTGATGCACCAATCGCCTTCCAGGAATTCATGATCAGGCCTGTGGGTGCCAACTCTTTCAGGGAAGGGCTCAGAATGGGTGCTGAAGTATTCCATGAACTTAAGAAAGTACTGAAAGCAAGAGGCCTGAGTACAGCTGTGGGTGATGAAGGAGGCTTTGCACCTAAACTAAAGGGAACCGAAGATGCTCTTGAATCAATTCTCAAGGCAATTAATAATGCCGGCTACAAACCAGGAAAAGATATAACGATAGCCCTTGACCTTGCAGCATCAGAATTTTATGTTGACGGAATCTATGATTATACAAAATTCGAAGGACCGGAAGGAAAGAAAAGAAACAGCCAGGAACAGGCAGAATATATAGATGAGCTTATTTCGAAATACCCTATCGATTCAGTTGAAGACGGTATGGCGGAAGACGACTGGGACGGCTGGGTTATACATACAAAACTAAGCGGTGAGAAGGTCCAGCTGGTTGGAGATGACAACTTTGTGACAAACGTTGAATATCTTAAAAAAGGTATTGAAATGGGCTGTGCCAACTCAATACTTATTAAGGTTAACCAGATAGGCACACTGACAGAAACCCTCAATGCAATTGAAATGGCTCACAGGGCCGCTTATACCACTGTTATTTCACACCGCTCGGGTGAAACTGAGGATTCTACTATTGCCGACCTGGCTGTTGCCACTCGCGCAGGACAGATCAAATCAGGCTCACTCAGCCGCTCCGACCGGATGGCCAAATATAACCAGCTGCTCAGGATAGAAGAAGAACTTGGCGATACAGCCGTATACGGCATATAGCCTCCTATTAGGTCATGCAAAAAGCAATTGCAGGGTTATTAACAATTGTTAATAACCCATGTTTATACTGGGTTGATATATACAGTGGGAAAAATTTGCCGAGGAGGGTATACTGAATTATATTTGTTCTTACCAGGTGAGCGATAAAAGGCCGCTCCCGAACGAAGGAAATGTATTGTCTTTCTTAATTGCAACTCGGTACATTTCGTACAGGCTCCAGGGTCTGCTTCGTTAAGGAGCCGTAGACCGGAAAGGAGGTTCGCCAAATTTCCGGGAAATCGCTAGAGTCGCCCAGCGTTCTTTAGATGATTTTGTCAGAAATGACTCTGCGCCCCCAAAATTACCTCCGGGTAATTGAAAGGGCAGCCCGAAGTTAATACTGTAACAGGTATTGACTCAGGGTTCAGGGCTGTTATAATGGCTTCGGTCAATATGCAGCCGGTCATAATAACAGTAGCCTGGCACTGAAGTTTACTTCGGTAGCCTTCAGTGAAATGGGAATTATTCTAACGAATGATTCCCATTTTTGTTTTCCGGAAGCACAGGCCTGCACAGATTTTCGCAGACTCGACTGATCAATTAATCCATGTCCCTGCAATTGTTCCCCGGTTCCATTATTTCTCGCGAGCTCGTAAGCCTCCCCAGAATACGGGATCGGGTTCCCCGGTTCCATTATTGTATTATTCCATTGATACAATATTCCATGTCTTTAATATCTTTGTACAAAATTTCAACTATGGCATATAATGGATTGAAGCAATTCAAGGATGAACTGCAGGAAAAGGATGAGCTATTGATTATCAATAAGTTTGTTGACCCCGTGCTCGAGATTGCCGAACTGGCCGACAGGTTCGTCAAGTCAGGAGGTAAGGCCCTTTTCTTTACAGATACCGGAACACCCTTTCCATTAATTATAAACATGTTTGCATCAGATGCCAGGATGACCATGGCCATTGGCCGTAACAGCCTTGAGGAGGCAGGGGAGGAGATAGAAAAAGTATTCAGGCAGCTGAGCCTGCCTGCAGACAGTCTTTTTGAGAAACTGCGTTTGTTGCCGGGTCTATCAAAAATTGCTTCTTATATGCCTTCGCGGATAAGGAGAAAGGGCAGCTGCCAGAAAAATATTATTACAGATCCCGATCTGGGCCTATTGCCGGCTCTCAGGTGCTGGCCTCATGACGGCGGAAGGTTTATCACACTGCCCATCGTGCACACACGGCACCCTGAGACGGGAGATGTGAATGCCGGTATGTACAGGATGCAGGTAATGGATAAAAATACAACCGGGATGCACTGGCACCGCCATAAAACAGGGGCAAATCATTTTGAGGCATGGAAGAAAAAAGGAGAAAGAATGCCTGTTTCTGTAGTGCTCGGGGGTGACCCTGTTTATACCTACGCTGCAACAGCACCACTGCCTGAAGGCCTTGATGAATATATACTTGCCGGCTTTCTTCGCAAGAAAAAAGTAAAACTGGTAAGATGTATCACCAACGATCTCTATGTTCCTGAAGATGCAGATATAGTGATCGAAGGCTATGTTGATCCGTCTGAAGAACCTATTTGGGAGGGTCCTTTCGGTGACCATACCGGTTATTATTCCCTGGCCGACTGGTATCCGGCTTTTCATGTAACATGCCTAACCTACAGGCAGGACGCAATATACCCCGCCACTATTGTTGGTATACCACCGATGGAAGATGCCTGGATGGGGAAAGCCACGGAGAAACTCTTCCTTGCCCCTATAAAGCTGACACTGCAACCTGAAATAATAGATCTCCACATGCCAGTCGAAGGTGTTGCCCATAACCTTGTAATGGTGAAGATCAGTAAAACCTACCCGGGGCAGGGGATGAAAGTGCTGAATTCGCTTTTCGGCGCAGGACAGATGATGTTCAGTAAATTCATTGTTGTGGTGAGTGGTAATGTTAACCTGCGGGACTATGATGCGGTTATCAGGCAGGTAATATTCAATACTGATATAGACAATGATGTAATCATGAGCAGGGGCCCGCTCGATGTTCTGGACCATTCATCAGATAATTTTTCTTTTGGGGGTAAAATGGGAATAGATGCAAGTGTAAAAAGCCCGGAGGAGACTGGCGCCAGGGGAGATAAAGGATTTAAAGCCGAGGCGCTGTTGCCTGTATTTAAGGCGGTCAAAAATAAGATACGCCTAAGGATGCCTTCTGCAGACCTGCCTATTGTCTTTGCCGCTATATCAAAGGACCGGATCAGTTTTAATGATCTCCTGGAGTTAAATTATAATATCAGCGGACTGATTTTAATAGTCGTTGACGATGCTGTCAATCTTGAAGACGATCAAATACTTCTGTGGCAGCTTCTCTCAAATACTGATCCCTTGCGTGATCTGAAACAGTCAGGGGCGAATATTATAATAAATTCAACCTCAAGAGCCCACCCTTCAGATAATTTCAATCGCATGTGGCCTAATATTGTATTGTCCGGTGATGAAACCATAAGCAGGGTAGATAAGATAATGGAAATGATAAATCAAGGGGAAATTATTCCGTCTCCTTCAACCAGATTTAAGAAGATGGATTTTGGAGGAGGGGCCTTTGTCAGGAATGTATAAACACGAAAATCAAATCATATTTTGGTATTTAAGCTCTTTGATCTAAATTAGCAGCTATATTAGGTCTGTATTAATACATTCTGGGATTTTGCAGGAACTGTCTACAATGGGTATTGGGTTTATCCCTCTTATCGAATTGGTAGGGACTACCGTCTATCATTACATTGCTTATTTTGCACTATTACTGGGATTAATTTATCTTATAGCAAGATACCAGACTATAACTCTTTTAAAGACAAGAAGGCTCCTGCGTGAAAAGGAAACAGCCTATGAGGAGATAGCAAGGCAGAGACAGGAACTGGAGAATAAGAACAGGAGCATTACCGACAGCCTTATTTATGCCAGTTACATGCAACAGGCCCTGCTTCCCTCGGAGGAATATTTTAAGAGTATCTTACCTGATTCGTTCATTTTTTTCAGGCCCAAGGATATAGTCAGTGGCGATTTTTACTGGATAGCAAAGAAAGGCGGGAAAATTTTCGTTGTTGCTGCAGACTGTACCGGTCATGGGGTCCCCGGGGCTTTTTTGTCGATGATAGGCGTTGAACTGCTCAACAAGATAATCCTTGACCAGGGTATCCAGAAGCCTTCCACGATATTGAAGATACTGGGAAGGGGGATCGAACGTACTTTTGGAAGCAGCAACAACAGCAGAGCATTGATAATAAAAGACGGAATGGATATTGGCCTGTGTGTCATAGATGAAAAAAAGGGGGAGCTGCAATATTCAGGTGCTTTCTTACCCCTGTATCTTATAAGGGATAATAAGCTTACTGAGATAAAAGGTGAAAAGCTTACTATAGGCCTGCCGGGAGAATTGTCATTTATTAATCACAGCATGAAGATCGAACAGGGTGATGTTATTTACCTTTTTTCTGATGGTTACACCGACCAGTTCGGGGGGCCTTACAATAAGAAATTTATGTACAGGCGCTTCAGGCACCTTCTTTTGACAATTCATAAATTTCCCCTGGTGGAACAGCAGACTATAATTGAAGAATCAATCACCAGCTGGAGGCAGGGAGATGAGCAGGTTGATGACATGCTTGTAATCGGAATTAAACCCTCTCTTACAGACCTTCCCGTCCACTGAGGTATTTACTTATCATATCGAGCAGTTGCCGGGGCTGAAAGGGCTTGCTCAGGTAATCATCCATGCCTGCTGACAGGCATTTCTCCTTATCGCCCAGCATGGCATTGGCAGTTATGGCTATTATTGGGGTATGCTTGCTTGTACTGGCCTCAATATCCCGTATCTTTTCGCTCACTGTTATCCCATCCATGACGGGCAGCCTGATATCCATCAGGATAACATCGTAAGTCGATTTTCCAAACATGTCGAGCGCTTCCTTGCCATCTGTTGCAGTGTCAATATTTTTAACCTTTGACCCCAGGGATATTGTTACAATCTTCTGATTGGTAATATTATCTTCAACCAGCAGTATATTAGCATCTGATAATGATTTTTGACGGTGTAGCACAGTATCCAGCTGCCTTATTTTTTCTCCCACGGCAGATACTTTTACTTCCTCATTCACATTGTAAAGTGGGATGGAAAAGACAAATATTGTCCGGTCGTCCTCCTTGTAAACATAA
Source organism: Bacteroidales bacterium (assembly GCA_032260385.1). GTDB lineage: Bacteria > Bacteroidota > Bacteroidia > Bacteroidales > VadinHA17 > UBA9300. Next base: position 156,260 of record JAVVEL010000001.1, read on the forward strand.
GCTTCCCCGTCCATAAGGGAGATTATTTTTCCTGAAAGGCTTTTTTCAAACAGGTCTTTGTCGGGATGTATACCTGTGTGTTTCGTTAATGCATCTGTTCCAATCCTGAACTCAATAACATCAGCCTTTTCATTTTGGGATTTTGACAGGACTGAAATATTAATGTCGGTCTGTTCCGCTAAGGGATCATCTGACCACATACCGAAAATGTCAATAAAGATTTGTTTTATGGCAATGGGATCACCCTGGTATTGCTTTAAAATTTTATTATCCCACGAGATCTCAGGCATCAGACTGCCCTGGGCTTCAATATCAAGTAACTCAATAGTATTGTCTATTGTTTTTCTCAGGTCAAACCTTATATTTCTTCTGGGTATAATTGATATTTCTCCTGCTGATCTCATAGTAAGTTCATTTAGGGCCGAAATCATGTTGTTGGTAGATGAAATAAGCGTGTCCAGAAGCTCTTTTTGTTTACCGGTAACATTTAAATCACACAGAAGATCGTTAATAAGGGGAAGATTGTTCAGGGGAGTCCTTATCCGGTGTGAAAAATCCGAGATGTAACTATCTTTATTTTCAATTATCTCATGCATCCCGTTAATTTCTTCATCTGCTTCGTTCAGCCGCTTCTTTGTAAAGTAAATGGCCAGCACAGTTAAAAACAAACTTGTGATTATTAATACCAGGCCGGCAATCCAGAGCTTAAGAATAACAGCCAGGCCTGCGGCAAGCATGAGAAACAATATAATAAACCCGTAAATGGTTTTTTCTTTATACCATTCCTTTATTCCTGGCCTTAAATTGTTCTGTCCCGCCTTATTATCATTGACAGTTTTGATTCCCATCCTGATGACTGGAATTATATTGGCAGAGGTAAAGATATGAAAATTCTTTTTTACCTTTCTTTGAAAAGATTAATTTTGTTTGTACGGTATGAAATTTGATGGTATAATTGATAAAGATTACAGTTATGAGGAGAGGAGTAATTATAGTGCTTATTGCATTTTTATCAGTTAGCCTGGCCGGTCAGGATGCTGAAAGGGAAATGGTTAAATTCAGCCCCGACTTCAGGTTTAATGATGGTATTTTCCTGACTTTTGACCAGGTAAAGGAAAATAATCCTTTATCAAAAGCAAAAATATTAACCTCTGCAGATTATAATGCACGCGATTTTTTCAAACAGGTTTTTGAGAATGATGAAATATACTTTTATGATGCCATGGGGATAAGACAGGCTGTCAGCAAGGAAGACATATGGGGTTACGCCCGCAATGGTATTTTGTATGTACAGATCCAGGGTGGATTTAACAGGGTGACATATGTGGGGAATATCAGTCATTTCGTTGCTGACATTACAACATATGACAGGAGGTATTACGGGTCGCCTTATAACTATTATGATCCCTATTATTCTCCTTATTCATATAATTACTACAGTCCCTATTACAGCCCGTATTATATGCCTTACAGGCCAACTACCGTTTCAAGGAATGAGATGGTACAGTACATGATCGAGTTTGAAACCGGTAAACTGATTGAGTATGACATGAAAAACGTTGAATTGCTGCTTATGAAAGATCCGGAACTATATGATGAATTCATGCAACTCAGCAGGAGAAAAAAGAAACAGATGATGTTCCTATACCTGAGAAAGTATAATGAAAAACATCCCTTATATTTACCTCAATAGTATTATGATAAAAAAACTGACATTTTTTCTTGCACTTGCCCTGACAGGGAATCTTATGTATTCACAGGCCCCCTTCCCGGAGCCTGAAGAGATTGAGCGCTTCTACAAAACAAAAACACTTATTGTGCTCGAGGATAACATGTTTTCATCCTATAATATTTTTATCAGGGATGCTGTTGATAAATACTGGGAGATCACGGATTACGATTTTATAAGTGCATCTGACTTTAATGAAAGGAGAAAGGACCCGGCATACTCATTTCTTGTTCTTACCGCTACTCGTTTTGATAAAGACAGATCAGGGGCATTTTTCAATTTTATAAATCTTTTACTGGGCAAGGATGTGGGAAGGATAGAAGAGATGCCCGAATTCTGTGCCATACCACTTTCGGTTCAGGATGCAGATGCTAACGGATATTCAAATATACTTGGCATGGTCATAAGGTTTATTCAGGCCCATGTTGATCATATCAAAGAAGACCCTTCCATGACGGGAAAGAGGTACCTGGAGTATTATAACAGATTTATTCCTGAAGCTCAGGATAAAACCATTCTTGTTTCCGAGAACGACCTTGTTCCCGAACTCAGGGCACCTGGAGCAGCTGAGGAGTATTATCCAGATAACCTGAAAGTGGTAAGTGAGTCGGAAATTGATGAGGCCATAATGAATAAGGCCGAGGATACACTTGTGCTGCACAGGGTTGGACCTGAGAAAGCAGAAAAAGGTGGTTTATGCTTTAAGATGCTCCTGGGAACGGATGATGCAAGGATGTACTTTTATGGAGAACACAGGATATCAGACAAAAGGCCCAATGGTTTGCTTATTAATGATCTTAAACGTATAGGCCGCTTCTGAAAATGCAGCATAAAATCTAATTTGCCGTCTTTTAAATAAAATATCAGATATGAATGAAATCAGAGTTTTGTCAGAGTCAGAGAGAAACTGGGCTATGTTTTGTCATCTGAGTACTTTCTCAAGTTTACTGATCCCTTTCGGGGGTATAATAGGACCTATTATTTGCTGGTCAGCAAAAAGGAATGAGTCTGAGTTTGTCGACCGCAACGGAAAATCCGCTCTGAATTTTCAGTTATCAATGCTGCTTTATACACTTTTATGTATCCCGCTGATGTTTATAGTAATAGGCTTTGTCCTCTGGGGAGCCCTGCTTGTCGTTGAACTTGTTTGTGTTATTATTGCCAGCATAAAAGCAGCCCAGGGCGAAGATTATAAGTATCCGATCTGTATACCCTTCATACAATAAGAAGATTCCTCATTGCCATTATGCACTGATTACAATCTTCTTTTCATTGTTTTTTGTTAATTTTACTCCTTAATCAAATTATTGGCATTAATGGCAAAGGGAACCGGTATTCCTAAGGGAACTAGAGACTTTGGGCCTGCTGAAATGATCAGGAGGAATTTCATTTTTAATACCATACGTTCGGTTTTCCTCCTTTATGGCTATCAGCCTGTTGAAACACCGGCCATGGAGAATTTGTCTACCCTGCTGGGTAAATATGGTGAGGAAGGAGACAGATTACTTTTTAAAATACTCAATTCAGGAGATTTTACCTCGGGCATAAACAGGGAAACCATTCTCAGTGCCGGTCCCGGTGAACTGTCGGGAATGATCTCGGAGAAGGGCTTACGCTACGATCTTACCGTACCTTTTGCACGTTATGTGGTACAGCATCGTAATGATATAAGTTTCCCTTTTAAAAGATACCAGATACAGCCTGTCTGGAGGGCTGATAAGCCTCAGAAAGGGAGGTACAGGGAATTCTACCAGTGTGATGTTGATGTGATAGGTGATAACTCATTGTTTAATGAGTATGAACTGGTAAAGATTATAGATGATGTTTTTTCACGCCTTTCTATCAGGGTAGATATACGCCTGAACAACAGGAAATTGCTTAACGGAATTGCAGAAATTATTGGCGAAGGGGAGCGAATAGGTGATATTACAGTAGCCATTGATAAACTTGAAAAGACAGGACTTGATAATGTAAATCGGGAGCTGGCAGATAAAGGGCTTTCTGAGGCTGCAATCAAGGGTTTACAACCAATACTGTTTCTTGAAGGTTCACCCGGGGACAAATTCAATAAGCTTGAGAAAATACTGAAGGGTTCGGAAGATGGGATGACAGGCCTGAGAGAAATGAGGACTCTTTTTGGCTATCTGGATAAGGATTCTCTTACCTCTTCCTTTAACTTTGACCTGACACTCGCCAGGGGCCTGGATTACTATACCGGTGCCATTATCGAAGCAAGGGCGGTGGATATGCAGATAGGAAGTATTTGCGGTGGAGGACGCTATGATGACCTTACGGGCATATTCGGGCTTGAAGGTGTTTCCGGTGTGGGTGTTTCATTTGGAGCCGATCGCATATATGACGTGATGAACCAGCTTGACCTCTTCCCGGGTCAGTCTGAACAGGGTACAACAGTCCTTTTCCTGAATTTCGGTGATAAAGAAGAAAAATACTCAATTCCCGTTCTAAACAGTCTTCGTAAAGCAGGTATAGCGTCAGAATTATTTCCCTCCCCGCTCAAAATAAAGAAGCAGATGGCTTATGCCAATAACAGGGATATTCCATGGGTTGTTATTGCCGGTGTTGATGAGATAAAGGAAGGAAAATTAACCCTTAAAAATATGAAGTCAGGTGATCAGACTTTAATCAATAAGGATGAACTTATTGATTTACTCACAGATAAAAAATAAGATTCTGTAATGCATAAGATATTTGAAATCAGTCCGCAGGACTTTCAGGAAGAAACGATAGGCAAGCTTCTTGACAATGAGTATAAGCTAAGCCTTGATGGTGAATCAGCCAGGCTAATAAAGTCATGCAGGGACTACCTTGATAAAATGTTAGAGCACCATGATGAGCCGGTCTATGGTGTTACAACCGGCTTTGGTGCCTTGCATGACAGGATCATAAACAGGGACCAGTTAAACAGGCTGCAGAAGAACCTTGTTATGTCGCATGCCTGTGGTACAGGAAGGGAGGTCAGGGATGATATTATTAAGCTTATGCTGCTTTTTAAAATCCATGCACTGAGCCTTGGCAAATCAGGAGTCCAGATGAAGACTGTTGAAAGGCTTATAGACATGTATAATGAAGGTGTTTACCCGCTTGTTTTTGAACAGGGTTCTCTTGGCGCTTCAGGCGACCTGTCGCCGCTGGCCCACCTGGTACTACCGCTTATAGGACTGGGTGAAGTGAGGTACAGGGGCAGGAAATACGATTCCGCCGAAATAAATGCAAAAATGGGATGGTCTCCTATTGAACTCCAGTCCAAGGAGGGGCTTGCTTTATTAAATGGCACCCAGTTTATGAGTGCACATGGCTTCTATGTTTTGCGTAAAGCAAGGCAGCTTCTCAGGGCTGCTGACGTGGTTTCAGCCATATCACTGGAGGCCTTTGATGGCCGCTATGAACCTTTTATGGAAGAACTGCACAAAATACGGCCACATAAGGGGCAGCAAAAGGTAGCATCATTTATCCGGAGGGTGCTGGAGGGCAGCGAAATTATCAGGCAGGAGAAAAAACATGTACAGGATCCCTATTCATTCAGATGCATTCCCCAGGTTCACGGTGCCACTTCTGATGCAATAGAGCATGCTGCGGAAACAATAATGACAGAAATAAACTCTGTTACCGATAATCCTACCGTTTTCCCTGAAGAGGATATGGTATTATCAGGGGGTAATTTTCACGGCCAGCCACTGGCCCTGGTATTCGATTATATGGCAATTGCCCTCGCTGAACTGGGCAGCATTTCTGAACGAAGGGTCTACAGGCTCATCTCCGGCCAGCGCAAGCTGCCGGAATTCCTTATTGCAAACCCGGGCTTAAACAGTGGTTTTATGCTTCCCCAGTATACTGCTGCTGCCATTGTAAGTCAGAACAAGCAGCTTTCAACTCCGGCCTCGGTCGATTCAATACCTTCTTCAAATGAACAGGAAGACCATGTAAGTATGGGCGCAAATGCTGCAACCAAATTACTTACCGTGGCAGAAAACCTGGAAAAAATACTGGCTATTGAGTTATTAAGTGCCGGCCAGGCGATTGAATTCAGGCGTCCACTCAGGTCTTCAGACTATATCGAAAATGTCCTGGCAGAGCTCAGGAAAGAAATACCCTTTGTGGATAATGATCGCGTAATGTATACAGAGATAGCAAAATCAACTGAGTTCATCCGGAATTACAGGTTCCCCGGCTAATTATCGTCCCGCAGCTTCCTTGCACCGGCACTGTTATTGGGATCTCTGCTACGTAACTGGTTGAGAAGGTAATTCTTGAACCTGTTTTCGGTATAATACAACCTCACCACTTTTGATGGAGGGAGTACTCCCTTGAATTTTTTGTGGTATTCTGCTTTCAGTTGAGCTTCCATGAGGTCGAGGCTCACCAGTTTATCCCCTAATTCTTCCAGCTCCTTTTCTGTCATATTCTCGCCATTATTGCCTATATCCTGTGTAAGGGAATTTCTCTGCCTTACAATTTTATCCCTTTTTGCAGTGTATTCATCATAAATGGGCCAGAACAGCCTGGCTTCTTCAGGGCTCAGTTCAAGGTTCCGTGTAAAGAATGCAATTTTTTGTGCTTCAATTAATTCTCTCCTATCTCGCTGGGCATATAACGCCGATATGCAGAATATAAACAGTAATATAAAGTAATATTTTTTCATTCGTTTAAAATTTTATGATTAATAAATACCGTGCTCCTTTCATTCGTTTAAAACTTCATTGACTTTGTTCATCAGTTCGCTGCACATGCTTATTCATTTTGTTCCTTAGACCGCTTCTCTTTGTTCATGTTCGATTCATATTTATTGATGTAGGTATTCAATTATGGTATTATTATCTATATCGTTGTCCATCAGGTAGTCTATTATTTCTGACCGCTCCACCGGCAAGGCTTCTTCATAATGATTGTCCCCTAACAGCTCATCAATAAGTTCGGCTTCATCAAAGTCATACGCCAGTTCAGAAAAATTTTGATTTTCAGCACTGTTATATTCAGGGAAAACCAGTTTCAAAATGCTATATGAGATAATTACGAAGGCCAGCATGGCCGCTGCCATCATTATTGCCGGTTTGAGCACAACACTGATCTTTGTATTACTTTTTTTATTCCCGGCATCCCTTGTTTTTTCGCGGATATCCCTTTTCACTTCATCAAAGTAATTATCAGGAACCCTGAAGGGGTTATTGTTTTTTATTTTGCCTTTGTTTGTCATCACTATATTTAATTAAAATTCCACCCCGGGGTTTAATCGAGAGAACACCAGTTTCTGTTTGTCAGGAAGTTTAAGGATAGCATTATTCAGTTTCCTCTGTGCTTCATCTCCATCAAACCATTTATCCCCTTCTGCGGAGGAAGCAAAAAGCTCCCCCAGTTCATCCAGGCAGAGTCCGCTTTCTTTTTTTCTCTTTTTTATCATGGCAATGGCTTCATTGGATGCTATACGGTAGAGCCATGTATAATTGAAACTGTCGTTTCTAAATTTACCAAGATTATTCCATACTTTGATGAATGTGTTCTGGAGGGCATCATCAGAATCTCAGAAAATCCTCAATGATGAGGATTTACCTGATTCAATTCTGAATTTCTTTTCTGTTGTATAGTGTGTGGCTTTTGCATGCAATGCCCTGTATATAACACGGTATGAGCCCGGCAACAGGTTCAGGGGAATTGATTTATCACGGGTGTCAATAGTATAAATCCATTCCAGGCCACCGTCTTTTTCCGTGAACAGTTCGCATATACCAGGGTTATCGACAAGGAAAGTAATGACTCCCGGCTGTGGTATTGTAACCGTTGTTTGTTCACCCGGTCGTATCTCTATATCGCTCAGTTCAGTCAGCGGCAGTGTCGGGATTTCAATATCATATAAACCAGTGATATATTTTTTATTATCATTGATCTTCTGCCTGCAGAGTGTTTTCATTTTGTCATCCTGTCTAACAATAAATTGAAGGTCCTTATACTGGTTCCCCCTTTCCTGCTTTATAAGCAAGCTACCCCGGGGAGCATCAACAGCTACCGTATTATGCTTGCCGGGTGCCAGCTTAAGGCTGTCATATGACACGGGAGGAAGGGTATGGACTTTTATCCTGTAGTCCAGAAGAGGGTCTATTCTCAGAGTATCGGGTACCCCTCTTTGATTCATTGTATGAATGAAATTATACTTAATATTACCTGTTTGCATATTGTAAAATGTCATGGCCACGTTTGTTTCGGAAGGAAAGCCGAAACCGTCAATGAGGTTTACCTGGAGTGATGTTTCGGTAAGAGCGTGTGTGATTACTATGTCGAGCACTTCTTCGAAACGTTCCGCTGAGTTTGCATTATAGATATTTCCAAGACAGTTGAAAGATGCTTCCAGTTCCGGGTCGAGACCTATACCAATTATAAAGGGCTTCAGTATTATTCCCTGTTTTTGTAATTCAAGGGCCACTGCACAGGGATCGCCGTCACATGCTTCTATACCGTCAGTAATAAGAATTATAACATTTCTGCACTCATCGCATTTGCTGAAGTCATTTACTGATGCTGCCAGTGAATTTGCAATTGGTGTTGTTCCCTTTGGCGAGAGGCTGAGCATCTTTCTCTTGATCCGGTAAGCATTGCCGGCAGCAAATGGCACTTCGAGCCTGGTGTCATTGCAATCCTGCGGAGGTACAACACTCTGATGACCATATACCCTCAATGCCATCTCAACATTTTCAAAAGTGCTGAGGCTGTCAACAGTTCTCGACAGGAATCTGCGGGCAATGTCTATTTTTCTTTCATTATCCCAGTGTCCTGACATGCTCTGGGAGCAATCAAGTATAAACAGGATCCTGGTTTTTTCCTTGTTATCGTTTATCTGCTGACCGGCCTGAACATAGGGTGTAATAGTCAGCAGTGCAATATTAAGAATGTAAAGAAGATGGGTTTTAAGATCTTTTTTTTTCATCCGGGACAACTTAATGCTTATAAAGTATTGTCTGTGTTATGAATTATGCGAGCGCATTAGCTACGCTGAGCTTGCAAACTCGGTTCCCCGAAGTTCTGCTCCGGGCTTAGCGAACACAATTATAATTAACAATTAATCGATGCTTCCCCGAAGCTCGGCTTCAGGAAGAGTCAATTATCAAAATTATATAAATAATAAACGTAAGTATAAAGATAATTATATAAGTCTTAACCGTCTTTTTGATAAATTTGCCTTCTAAAATAAAAATTTATGTCACTTCAGTGCGGTATTATAGGTATTACAAATGTTGGGAAAACTACTATTTTTAATTGTGTTTCAGACAATAAGGTCGAAACCAATGCTAATGTCTTCAGTGCTTCACGATCAAATATAGGGTCTATAAAAGTGCCTGATCCCAGGCTTACGGAGCTCGGGAAACTGCAGCCTACAGAAAAGATTATCCCGACCACTGTTGAATTTGTTGATGTTCCCGGGCTGGCAAGGGGATCGAGCAGGGGAGAGGGAGTTGGCAACAAATTTCTGGGAGACATAAGAAATACCGATGCTTTGATCCATGTACTCCGGTGTTTTGAGGATGACAGCCTGCCACATATTGACGGCTCGGTTGACCCCATACGCGACCTTGAAAATATCGATTTTGAACTCCAGGTGAAAGACCTTGACTCAGTACAGAAAAAGATTGTAAGGCTTGATAAAGTAGCCAAATCGGGAGATGCTGATGCCAGGAAAGGCCTGGAGGTGCTGAAAAGACTGAATGATCATATAGAAGGCTTTAATAATGCACGTGATTTTGATTTAAAACCCGGGGAAAGCAAATATATCGATGATCTCTTCCTGCTAACAATAAAACCGGTAATTTACGTGTGCAATGTGGATGACAAATCGGCTGTTAGCGGCAATGCCTTCGTCGAAAAGGTGAGAGGACAGCTCTCCGGCAGCATGGCCGAAATAATTGTTATTGCAGGTGCCCTGGAAGCAGAAATATCAGAACTTGAGAATGATGAAGACAGGATGGAATTTCTTAATGATATTGGCCTGTCTGAACCGGGGGTAAACAAACTTGTTAGGAGCGCTTACAGGATGCTTGACCTGCAGACTTTTTTTACAGTGGGTCCCAAGGAAATAAGAGCCTGGACAATAAGGAAGGGCATGACTGCCCCCCAGGCAGCCGGGGTCATACATTCAGACATGGAAAGAGGCTTCATAAGAGCTGAAGTAATGAAGTATGATGATTTTGTAAGCCTGGGATCTGAACACGCTTGCAGGGAAGCAGGTAAATTTTATGTTGAAGGTAAAAATTATCCTGTCAACGATGGTGACATCCTGCATATCAGGTTTAATGTATAATTTTATATGTCCCGAAGAAAATACATACTGATAATTTTTCTTTCCGGCCTCTTTATATGTGCCGGTGCCCAGGAAAAAGCACACAATAAAAAGCTGTTTGAAGAGCTTGGAAAATACGGGCAGGCTGAAGTTGCTTTTGTGTATCCCGGTTATGATGAGCTTACAACAATAGGAAGGCTTATACCGGTGGCAAAGCTGGACGAAGGGATGGTGTACTGTGTGCTTTCTGCTTCAGATATTGATGCGTTTTTATCTTTAAACCTCTTATATAAAGTCATACCCAGGGAAGCCAGTAAGGCAGTTGAATCAGCCATGTCGGTTGAGGAAGCAATGAACTGGGACCTCTATCCCACATACGGACAATACGATACAATTGTGCATAGGCTGGCCGGTGATTACCCTTTTTTGTGCCGGGTTGACACAATAGGCGAAAGCGTCGAGGGCAGGCTTATACTGGCCCTGAAAATATCAGATAATGTGCATTTAGATGAAGACGAGCCTGAAGTGTTCTTTACGGCAAATATGCATGGCGATGAATTGCAGGGTTTTGTTTTGATGTTACAACTGGCAGAACACCTTCTTATGAATGCAGGCAATGGAGAATCAGAACAGGTACTGGTCGACAGCCTGGAAATATGGATTAACCCCCTTTCCAACCCGGATGGAACTTATCACCTGGGAGATACAATAACTTATCCTACAAGAGCCAATGCAAATGGTACCGATCTCAACCGGAATTTTCCTGATCCGTTGAATCCTTCCATAGTGCCTGATGTTGAGAATGTTGCCATGATAAATTTCATGCGTAACAGGAATTTTGTGCTTTCGGCAAATCTTCATGCGGGCTACGAAGTGCTTAATTTTCCATGGGACAGATGGCTTTCGAAAATCCCTGCTGATAGTGTGTGGTTTTATAATATATGCAGGAAATATGCCGATACAGTACATCAGCATTCGGTGGCCGCTTATATGGATTCCTATAACAACGGAGTTGTTCGCGGTGCGGTATGGTATCAGATACTGGGGGGCCGCCAGGATTTCGTGACCTATGAGCTCCAGGGAAGGGAAGTAACCATTGAGCTGGATGATACAAAGGAAACACCGGCTGCCCAGTTACCACTGCTTTGGGATTATAACTACCGCTCCTTCCTGGGCTACCTTGAGAATGCTGTCTATGGCATTCATGGCAGGGTGATTGACGACAATACAGGTGAAGCCCTGAAGGCGAAAATTTTCATTAATGGTCATGATAAGGATAGTTCACATGTCTATTCTGATCCCCAAACGGGGAAATTTGTACGGATGCTCAACCCGGGAACATGGGATATTACCGTTTCGGCCAGTGGCTATGACACTAAGGTCATAAATGAAATTACTATTGAAGAAAGGCAACAGGAAGCTCTTACGGTGAGACTGATGACATCAACATCGCTTACTGATCCCCTGAGTGAAAACAGGCTCAGGATATGGCCTGTGCCGGCTGCTGATAAGATTACCCTGGAAGCAGGTAAGTTCGTTGGAAGGAAATTAAATATGAATATCTTCAACCGGTCAGGTATGCTTGTACATGAAATGAAGGATGTATTTATTGATAACTATAAACTGGAAATAGATATTTCTCATCTGCCCCCCGGTTATTATATTATATCCATAACTGATCAGTCTGGCAGAAACTACAGTGGCCGATTCATCCATTAAGAGTCTTATGCCCGGCCTTGCATGTAAGCATAAAACATTTAATTTTGCCACTTAATTCCTCTGCTATGCCTCAATTATAAGAGGTAAGTTAATATTTATGAAATGAAGAGAATAACCGTTTTTATTTTACTGCTGCTTATTTCACTAAGATCATTTAGCCAGAATGCATATATACCGCCCGAAAAGCCGGGTCTTGTCATTGGGATCGTTATTGAGCAATTCCGATATGATTACATTGACAAATACTGGAATATGTTTTCTGAGGGTGGTTTAAAAAAACTTATTAATGAGGGGACTTTTTACAAGAATGCCTCCTATGATTTTTTCCTGAGCCAGTCGGCACCGGCTCATGCCACACTGTCCACGGGAACTGTTCCCCGTCACCATGGCGTTGTTGCAGATAACTGGTACCTGCCATTGAGGGAGGAGATAATATATTGTACATCAGATAACAGTGTAAACCCGGTCGGGGGTAGTTTCGAAAGGGGGCTTCATTCTCCGGTGAACCTGCTTGCAAGCACTTTTGGGGATGAGCTAAAGCTGGCTACGGGGGGCAGGGCGAAGGTATTCGGGCTCGGGATGAAGGAACACAGCGCAATACTTGCCTCGGGTCATTCCGCTGATGCAGCTTACTGGTATGATAATGTAACAGGGACCTGGATGACCAGCACCCATTACCTCGATTCATTACCAGGCTGGCTGAATGATTTTAATGCTATGAGTCTGGCCGATACCTACCTTGGCGGGAAATGGAATACCCTTCTTGATATTGAAAAATACAGGCTATGCCTCCCCGACACAAACGGGTATGAGATGGGCATTGAGGGCCGTACAGTTTTTCCATATGATCTGAAAAAGATGAGCACAACCTCTATCCTGGGCATAATTAATAAAAAAAGAGACTATTCATTCCTTGAGAAAGTGCCGGCATCTGACACCTATACTGCCGATATGGCCATCAGGCTGATTGAAGAAGAAGGACTTGGGGAGGATGAGCTTACCGATTTTCTCAGTGTAACATTTTCTGCGACAGATAATATAGGACATAATTTCGGACCTTCCTCCGTTGAAATGGCTGATGCAATACTGAGGCTCGATCGCGACATAGAGCATTTCCTGGATTATATACATGAGAAGCTGGGGAAGAAAAACGTTCTCATATACCTTACTTCAGCACATGGCCTCGCTGAAATACCGTCGGTTCTTTCGGATAAAAAAATTCCGTCAGGCTACTTCAGACATAACCAGGCAATGACCCTCCTTAAAAGTTACCTTAATGTTATCTATGGTCAGGGCAACTGGGTAAAGGGCTATTATGAGAAACAGGTTTACCTCAACCGGACACTTATAGAAGATTCCGGACTCGAGATGTCAGATTTCCAGGTTACAGTATCAAGATTCCTTACGCAGTTCTCTGGTGTAGCCAATGCAGTTCCCGGAACTGTGCTTTCTGATAATGAGTTTACCCGCGGCCATTATGCAAAGATGCGGGACAGCTTTGATCCCCTGAGAAGCGGGGATATTATACTTAACCTCAGGCCGGCCTGGGTTGAGAACGATTTCAGGGTAACGAACCATAACTCGGCTTATGAATATGATTCCCATGTGCCGCTTATATGGTACGGATGGACTGTTAACAGGTCCAGCGTTACAAGGAAGGTAAGTATGAACGACCTGGCAGCAACCCTGTCTGCCCTGTGCAGGGTGCCTGTTCCAAATGCCTGCACGGGAGAGCCGCTAAGCGAGCTTTTCAGATAATGGTATGCTTTTTGAATGTTCACAGGCAGACGCAAAAGGAAAATATATTTTTATGTTTTATTCATTTTTCTATATTTGCATGAATTTTAAACACGTAAATAATTAAAATCAAATAATATGGGAGTATCATTAAAGAAAAGCTTAAAAGCAATGCTGTTCCTGGCATTTCTGGGAATTGCACCGGTCATTTACGGTCAGACAAGTATCAATGATGTAAAAGCCTCATTCAACCAGGCGGTTCAAATGGAAAAAATAAATCCGGAGGCTGCCATCAATTCATATGAGACGGTTATACAACTGGCTGATGAAGTTGGAGGTGAGGAGGCTGAACAAATTAAGAGTCAGGCCTTATCAAGAATTCCGAAAATGCATTATGAACTGGCCAAGAAACTTGCCGGAGCAAAAGACTATGAAGGTTCAGTTAAAATGCTCGATGCATCAATTGAAGGATTCAATAAGATAGGCGATAGCAGGAGTGCCTCCAGGTCGGTGGGCACCATCCTGAGCATCAGGAATGTGCAGGGTTCAGCCGCAATGAATGAAGGTAATTATACCGAAGCCCTTGCTTTTTATGATGATGCCTTGCAAAGAGACCCCGGTTATACCAAAGGCTATCTTGGCAAACTATTGATCTACGATAAGATGGAAGATATTGATAAGATGGAGGAAACTGCCATTATGGGGCTCCAGGTGTGTCAGCAGGAAAATGATAACCGGACTGCCGGTGACATAAACAAGGTGATGAGTACTTATTTTTTCAATGACGCACAAACAGCCATGGCCGGCAAGGAATATGCAAAGGCAGAAAGCAACCTCAAGAGTACCATCGAATACGGAAATAATAATGTTATCGTGCATTACCAGCTGGGTCTTGCACAGAAATTCCAGGAAAAGTGGAATGATGCAGTTGCTTCATTCAGTAAGGCTCTTGAACTTGAGATGGAGGGTCCTGAAGATAAGGCAAAAATATATTTTGGACTGGGCGAGTCTTACCAGGCTCTGGGCCAGAATGCACAGGCATGCACAGCTTATAAGAATGCTTATTACGGCGAGTTCGCAGAAGCAGCCAAATACCAGGTTGAAAATGTCCTGGAATGCGATAAGTAGATTTTAACAAAGCATCTGAAAAGAGCAAAGACATAAATACCTCTCCGGCAACTGAGAGGTATTTTTGTTATCTCACCTGCCCGCCACCACCAGCCACAGTCACCATCCGCCAGCGAGCCCGCAGAAATCCCATGCTTTCAGTATGATCACACTGCCCGGTTCTCCTCTCTTACTCTGCAAGCTATCTCAAGAAGGCCGGGATCTTCTTCGTAACCATTACCCAGGACTACCATATCGGCCCCGGCATCAAAGGCTTCTCTGATATTATCACCTGTGCGTAATCCTCCGCCTACTATCAGTGGAACACTTACTGCACTGCGCACCTCCCTTATCACGGCGGGAGGCACAGGGTGACCGGCACCACTGCCGCCCTCCAGGTATATAATCTTAAGACCCAACATTTCTCCGGCAATGGCTGTGGCAACTGCTATATCAATTTTTGAAGAGGGTATTGCATCGGTCTGACTCATGTATTCAACTGATGTTTTTGCACCGCAACTGATGAGGACATAGCCGGTGGGTATGATCTCAATATCCATCTTTTTTAAATGAGGAGCTGCAATAACGTGGTTTCCAATAAGAAGATCAGGATTCCTGCCCGAAATAAGCGACAATAACAATATAGCATCAGCTTTATCACTTAGCTGTAAAAGGCTCCCGGGGAAAAGTACAACGGGTATATCAGTGCTTTCTTTAAGATTTGCTATAAGTTTATCGGGGTGGACACTGGTCAGGCTTCCTCCCATAAAAATGAAATCAGGCCTGTTCCCTGACCTTATCCCTTTGAGCATCTTGATATCGTCAGGCTCATAATTATCAGGATCCATTAAGAGGGCGATACATTTTTGCCTTTTCAGACTCTCTATCATCATATTCTTTTTTTGTCCAGACTATTGCATAATTCTCATAACGGGTATACTGCAAATCAAATACATCGTTAATCATGTCAGTTTTTACCTCGCCCCTTATATCACCTGATTCCTGAATATCAAAGGGATAGATGGTGATATTCTTCTGCATGTTTATGCCTTCCTTGTCGCATATTTTGTAAAGGGCTTCTTTTGCACACCAGTGCAGGTAGAGATGGTATTTTTTCAGTTCCCTCTTCCTGGTGATCTTCTCATTTTTATTAATGAATTTGCGGGCTATACCCATAATGTTTGCACTCATATATTCAAGGTCGAGGCCGATCCTCTCACGCGAACTCAGCATCAGGGCTGTAAGTTTATTGGAATGGGAAATACTTATGAAATGAGATCCGTCTTTAAGAAAAGGTTTATTGTTCTTATTATAGACTATCCTGGCTTCGGGACCAAGGAGTTCTGCCAGCAGTGCCCTTACACTTAAAAATTCCAGCTTTCTGGAAGTACTTTTAAACTGCCTGAATTTCTTACGGTCATCGGGGCCCAGTTCAACCATCGACAATAATCTCTTGAGGTCTTCTTCGATCTTCCACACCCCAAGCATCGTATATTCATTGAGATGATGTTCAGATATACAGGCCATTTTTTTGTTTTGTCATTTCCACTCAAGTGTCTCAATAAGATGTATTATATCTTCCCTGAAAAAACTGATTACCGGTGCCAGCGAGTCTTTGTTGGGTTGGGCATCAAAATACAGGGAGCCCCTAAGGTAATGACTTATGCTGTCAGTTACAAAGAACTGAACTGAGGAGGCTGCATCACCACTTATCAGGTAAATAATCCCAAATACGTTTTTTTCTTCATTGGTCCATAGCCTTTCTTCAATGGCATCGGCTTTGACCGAATGCTTATATGCAAGCTTATGAGCATCATCAGTGAGCAGTCCCAGGTTGTTCTTAACATCCATATAACTGAGGTGCAGCCTGCCCTTATAGTCGGGAAATTCAATGTTAAACCAGCAGTATTCATCCATGCCCGGCTCTTTGCTTATCAGGCTGTAAACCGGGTATTCGAAGGTGAAGGGGCAAATGGAATCAAACATGGTATAATTCTTTTCCGGGAAGTCTATCCTGAAATGTCCCCTGGGCCTTGGTACGCTGTTGCCGCCGCATGAAAACAGTGAAAATGCAAGGCATACGCTTATGATGAATAGTATTTCATTTACCCTTCTAATCATCTGGGTCTGGTCTTATTTCCACCCTCAGTTTTTTTATCCTCCGTTTATCAGCTGATAGGATTTTAAAATGGAAATCTTTGTAATCGATGCTGAATCCCTGGCCCGGTATCTCTCCTGTAAGCTCTAATATCAAACCGGCAAGTGTATCAGAATCACCTCTTACCTCTTCAAAGGGATCACTGTCAATTTCCAGTACCTTAAAAAAGTCATTCAAAAGTGTTTTCCCTTCGAAAATATAAATATTGTCCTCAATCTTTTCAAAAGATATTTCCTCTTCATCATGCTCATCAGGGATCTCTCCCACAATTTCTTCAAGTATATCCTCGAGAGTAATAATCCCGCTTGTCCCCCCATATTCGTCAATGACAATAGCCATATGTATCTTTTTAGTCTGGAATTCCTCAAGGAGGTCATTTATCCTTTTTGTTTCCGGGACAAAATATGGAGGTCTCAGCAGTGACTGCCACTTAAAGCCGGCAGGTTTATGGTAGTGAGGCAGGATATCCTTTACATAGAGTATCCCTTCCACATTGTCGAAGGTACGAGAGTATACGGGTATCCGGGAATAGCCTGATTCAATTATCTGGGATATCACATCGGTGAAGGCTGTTTTTATGTCGATAGCCATTATATCTATCCTTGGTCTCATTATTTCCTTTGCCTCAATATTGCCGAATTTTACTATTCCCTTAAGTATTTTTTCATCATCCTTGTTTTCGCCCGAAGCCAGGCTTATGGCCTCAGAAAGTTCACCCTTGCTTATTATGTGGTCTTTCTGGCCGTTCCTGTTTTTAACAAGCGAGGTTGATTTTATCAGGAAAATACTGAGTGGTCTGAATATTTTTTCGCATATGCTCAATGGTCTTGCCATAAGCAGGCTAAACCGCACATTTTGTTTTGTTGCATAAACTTTAGGAAGTATTTCGCCAAAAAGAAGCAGGATAAAGGTAATCACAAGCACCTTGAGCAGGAATCCAAGCACGGGTTTATCAGAAAAATCGAACAACTGGTTGCTTATATAGGCTGATAATAAAACAATGCCCACGTTTACAAAATTATTGGCTATAAGTATGGTACTCAGTAATTCTTCGGGTTTGACCAGGAGTCTGAGTGCGACCGATGACTTACGGGAACTCTTTTGTGTAAGCTCGTCAATCTGGGCCGGTCCTAGCGAGAAGTAAGCCACCTCTGAGCCGGAAATGAATGCCGAACAGATGAGCAAGATCACCAGTACAGCGAGTTCAATGAACACGGGTGTTGTAATGGCAATAATATGTAAGGCTAAGATCTGTTGATAAGGGTCAATAGTATCCAATTGACAAACATTTGATTAACACTAGAATGGCAGGTCATCGGCTTCATCGGAGACACCAGTGGAATCGTCCGGGTCTCCGAAGGGCTTATCATCCTGTGATGCTGCCTCAATGTCTTCCTGTTTTGACCGGGTCCCGGTTTCACTGAGCGGTGATTCGTCATCATCAGTATTTTCCGGCTGGTTTTCGGAGCGGCGTCCAAGCATTTGCATATTATCAGCAATGATCTCGGTAATATATCTTTTGTTTCCGTCCCTGTCATCGTATGAACGGGTACGTATTTTACCCTCAATAAAAAGCTGGGATCCTTTTTTTACAAATCTCTCGGCAACTTCAGCCAGACCTCTCCATAATACAACATTATGCCACTCAGTAGTGGTTATTCGCTCTCCATCCCTGCTCCTGTAAGTTTCACTTGTGGCAAAAGGGAACCTTGCCACCGGTACATTTGTGTCAACATAACGCACTTCGGGGTCTTTCCCTACATTACCCACTAAAATAACCTTGTTAACTGACATTTTTATTTAGTTTAAAGCACAATTATTTAGGAGGTAAAGGTAGTAAAAATAAAGCTTGTCACAAGCTGTCAGTAAAAAATGCGGTGTATTTTATATAGTTTCAGTATTGCCCCGCCGGTGAAAAAACCAGACAGAATGCCAACATTAGAGTTATAATAAAGCTCATGACTAATATATTAACACTATTTCAAGGAGTTATGAGTAAAAAAAAGTAAAAAATAAGGCTAAGTGTTTTATTTATAGAAAATAATATTTTACATTTGCAGTTGTTAATTTCGAAAAAATTAAAACATATAAATTGTTGAATTAAAACTCATTAAAATGACTAAAGCAGACATCGTTAACGAAATTGCCAAAAAAACCGGTATTGAAAAGGTAACTGTACAGAGAACTGTTGAAGAGTTCATGGATTCGGTAAAAGATTCAATGGTTGATGGTAATAATGTATACCTCAGGGGATTTGGCAGCTTCATAGTTAAGAAAAGAGCAAAGAAAACTGCAAGGAATATTTCCAAGAATACAACCATTATTATTCCTGAACATTTCATTCCGGCTTTCAAACCTTCAAAGTCATTTATTAACAAAGTTAAGAATAACGTTAAGTAGATAATTTATGCCAAGCGGGAAAAAGAGAAAAAGACATAAGATGGCTACCCACAAACGCAAAAAGCGTTTGAGGAAGAACAGGCATAAGAAGAAGAAATAGGCTCCTGTTATGCAGGTTGTTCACAATTTATGCTAAACCTAAAGATTGTCTGATCTTTAGGTTTAGTATATTATAAAAATAAGATCTATATTACCTTAATGTGATAAGCAGGGATTTAATAATAGACTCGGGTCCGAAGGAAATATCCATCGCGTTGCTTGAGCAAAAACAGCTCGTTGAGCTTAACAAGGAAAAGAAAGATATAAAGTATGCCGTCGGGGATATTTATCTTGGGAAAGTAAAAAAGATAATGCCCGGACTGAATGCCGCATTTATCAATGTCGGGTATGAACGTGATGCCTTCCTGCATTATCTTGACCTGGGAGCCCAGTTCCGTTCCCTCCATAAATATTATGACTTAGCCCTCAAAAGAAAGGGGAAGTTAATACCGGTTCAAAAATTTAAAAATGAACCTGATATCAATAAGGATGGAAAAATATCTGATGTACTCAAGACAGGACAAACAGTTATAGTCCAGGTTACCAAAGAGCCGATCTCAACAAAGGGACCAAGACTGGGTTCTGAAATTTCCATTGCCGGAAGAAACCTTGTACTTCTTCCCTTTTCTGATAAAGTATCGGTATCAACCAAGATAGAGAGCGCCGAGGAGAAAAGCAGGCTTAAAGCTCTTATACAGAGCATAAAGCCTAAAAATTACGGTGTAATAATACGAACGGTAGCCGAAGGTAAAAAGGTTGCAACACTGGATTCTGAATTGAGAGACCTGGTTGAACGCTTTGAGAAAGCCTTTAATGGTCTCCATAGAGATATTTCCAAGCCAAAACTTTTTATAAGGGAGCTGAACCTTACAAATGCCATTATCAGGGATATCCTCAATGTGAGCTTTACCAGCATTACCGTTAATGATCATGTACTTGCTGCCGAAATAAAACAGTACGTGAGGGAAATAGCACCGGATAAGGAAAAGATTGTAAGGATATATAAAGGGGAAAGCCCCATCTTCGATCATTTTGGTGTCACAAAACAAATAAAGACGCTGTTTGGTAAAACAGTGTCATTCAAACACGGGTCCTATCTCATTATTGAACATACCGAAGCATTGCATGTGATAGATGTAAACAGCGGCAACAGATCGAAGGCCGATTCCGACCAGGAAACAAATGCCTTGCAGGTGAATCTTGAAGCAGCAAAAGAGATTGCCAGGCAGCTCAGACTCAGGGATATGGGAGGAATAATAGTTATCGATTTCATAGATATGCAATCCAACGAGCACAGGCAAAAGCTCTTCGATACTATGAAGGAAATAATGGCTGATGACCGTACCAGACATAATATACTCCCGCTCAGTAAATATGGCCTGATGCAGATAACTCGCCAGAGGGTGAGACCTGAAATGGATATAAGCGTTGAGGAAAAATGCCCTGCCTGTATCGGTACCGGTAAAATAGGACCTTCATTACTCTACATAGAAAGAATAGAGGATGACCTGAAAATGATACTCGAAAAAGTAAAAACAAGAAATTTCATTCTCAAGATACACCCTTTTGTTGCGGCCTACCTCACGAAAGGATTCAGGCCTGAATATCGTAAAATGGCAAAAAGAAATAATTGCAAAATTGAAGTCAGACCCATAAACTCATTTAATTTCCTTGAGTACAGGTTTACAGATAAATTCGGTGATGAGATCGACCTGGCTTAATAACCTTTACGTATCATTTAACATTTAGAGATTTTTATTGTTTCATATGCAGACACTGTTTACTAATTTGGGAAACTTAAAAAGATATTAGACGATGATAAGAAAGATAAGCCTGTTTTTCAGCTTTATATTCATTTCAATTGCATCATTCACACAGATTTATGACCCTGTTGACTGGTCTTTCTCCTATGAGAAGACAGGAAATCAAAGCTACGACCTGGTTTTTACGGCTGTCATAGAAGAAAAATCACATCTTTATTCAATGCATCTTCCTGAGGGAGGACCCATACCAACAAGTTTTACCTTAGAGGAATCAGGTAATTATGAACTTGTCGGGGAAACAAGAGAAATGAATGAGGGTGAGATTGTCTTTGATCAGGCCTTTGAGATGGAAATAAAATATTTCAGCGGAGAAGCCGAATTCAGGCAAACGATAAAATCAGATAAGGACAATTTCAGTGTCAAAGGATTTGTAAGATATATGGCATGTGATGATGAGAGGTGTTCGCCTCCTCAGGACGTCGACTTTACAATTACGATATCCCAGGGAGAAAGCACCGGAGTAGCTATTGAAAGTGAAGGGATCAGGACCGGTAATGAAAGGCGCGGACTGACCGGACTTTTCCTTGTTTCATTGGCACTTGGATTGGCTGCCATAGTCACACCCTGTGTATTTCCCATGATACCAATGACTGTTGCCTTCTTCTCACAGGGATCTGAAAACAGGGGAAAATCATTTATTAAAGCCCTGATTTTCGCTCTTTCAATAGTCCTGATATATTCTTCACTGGGGATAATAGTGTCTCTCACAAGTGCAGGCGCAGGTTTTGCCAGCACCCTCAGTACTCACTGGATTCCAAACTTATTGTTTTTTGCACTCTTTGTCGTTTTCGCTGCTTCCTTTTTCGGAGCCTACGAAATCATTTTACCAAATAAATGGGTCAGCAATGCCGATTCTAAAGTAGACAGGGGAGGCATGCTTGCTGCTTTCTTTCTTGGTTTAACCACCGTACTGGTTTCGTTTGCATGTACGGGACCTATCGTTGGAGCCCTCCTGGTTGAAGCGGCAAGCGGTGATGTCCTTCGCCCAACAGTAGGTATGTTTGGCTTTGGCCTTGGATTTGCCATACCTTTTTTCCTGTTTGCACTCTTCCCGTCGGTGATGAGTAAACTGCCAAAATCGGGAGGCTGGCTTAATTCAGTTAAAGTGACCCTTGGCTTCATTATGCTTGCTTTCAGTATGAAATTTCTCACCATAATTGATACGGTTTACGGATTAAACATCATTTCAAGAGATTTTTACCTTGCAATATGGATTGTACTGTTCTTCCTGCTGGGCTTCTACCTTATGGGAAAGATAAAGTTTGCTCATGACAGTGACGTGAAACATATTGGTGTATTCCGCTTCCTGATTATCATCCTGGTATTTTCCTTTGCAGTATATCTTATTCCCGGCATGTTCGGGGCACCGCTAAAGGCAGTGTCAGGTCTTCTGCCACCAAAATCTGCCGCCAGTTTCGATCTTGACGCGAACGGGTCACAGCCTGGTATTACTGCCCCAGCGGACCTTCCCGGCACCACGGCCGCTTTCTGCTCTGAACCAAAGCATGCCGGGAAATTTGAACTGCCATATGGCCTCACCGGTTATTTTGACCTCGAGCAGGGGCTGGCCTGTGCAAAAGAAAAGAATATGCCTGTCTTTATCGACTTTAAAGGCCATGCCTGCAGTAATTGCAAGGAAATGGAAGCAAAGGTCTGGTCTGATCCCGAGGTACTCAGACGCCTGAATAATAACTTTGTTATAATAGCACTTTATTGTGACGACAGGACAAGGCTACCTGAGAGTGAGTGGATCACTTCATCGGTTGATGGTAAGATAAAGAAGACAATAGGACAGATTAATACGAATTATGAGATTGAAATGTTTGGCACAAATACTCAACCTCTTTATGCCATAACCGACCATGAGGGCAAGCCCCTTGTTGAGCCCATGGCATTTAATTTAAACATTGCGGAATATATTGAATGGCTTGATGAAGGCTATCAGAACTTTTGAGGGTCGCGTAATCTTCTGAGCGGAGCTGCTATGAAGGTTATTATGAGAATGAATACTCCGAAGGTGCTAACATACCGTGATATAAAATCTCCATTTGTTGAATAAAAGGTCAATTTATTATTAAGCCCGGGAGCATGACTTAATGAACCTTCTTCCCACCAGTTCAGCTGTTTAATTATTTTTCCTTTCTGATCTATAAAGCATGAAATGCCTGTATTGGCAGCCCTTGCAACTTCTCTTCTGTTCTCAATGGCCCTGATCCTTGCAAACACCAGATGTTGCCTGTAACCTGCAGTGTTTACCCACCAGCCATCATTGGTAATGATGACTATGAGGTTGGCGCTGTTTCTTATATATTCTGTGATGAAATCGCCATATACCGATTCATAACAGATCACGGGGGCAAGCCGGGAAACACCTTCCGAATGAGTGAAAACCGTTCTTTCATCCTGGATCCCGTAACCTGTCATCGTACCTCCAAGGTCGGGTATTATTTTCTTCTCAAGAAAGCCGGGCAGGGCTCTTATCTTTTTCTCTATTCCCGGTACCAGTTTCGACTTGTGGTAGAAGCTTACCCCATCATCCTGGCTGATGTGCAGGGCTGAATTGTAAATTTCGTATATCGGCCCTTCATGGTTTTCACTGTCATAATTTTGAGCTTCCTTCATTGTTGTTGCACCTGTAATAAGGTTTAAATCTTCATACTTATCCAGGAGTGAATCAATCATCAGGTAATACCTGTTAACGTAAACATCCTTCTCATCAAAGGGGTCATCAATTGCTGTTTCAGGAAGTATCACCCAATCAGTGCCCGGTGCGATATCATTTACGGCCATTTTCAACATCTTCTGTAGTTGCAGCTCGAAGGGGTAATCACTGAACTTCTCCGAATAGGGATCTATGTTGGGCTGAACAATCAAGATATCTGACTTTGCTAGAGGCTGATCAGATTTAAAATACTTTAAAAACGAGAAGCCGGAGGGCAGGATAAAGAGGAAGAGTAATAAGATGATTTGCTTTCCCGGGAATTTACGCTTTTCTTCCAGCCCGGCAATAATAAAGAGTATTGAAAGGTTACACAAAAGTATCCATAATGTTCCGCCTGCTACGCCGGTAATGTCATACCATTGAATGAAAGCAATATCGTTTCCCAGGGTGTTTCCGAGGTTTAGCCAGGGGGTGAGAATAATCAGCCTTGAATTGAGATGCTCCATGATGAGCCAGAAGGTAAGAAGGCTTGTATAGCCGAGGAAGGAAGATGATCTTTTATATATCACCGAAGCCAGCCAGAAGACTGCTGACATCAGGAAAGAATTGGCTATTACAGCGTAAACTGCTCCTGCAATGGAAGCATTACGCAACCATGCCATTGTAAGAAGGTTAAATATGATGAATCCCGGCAATACCCTTAGGAAGACCAGGCTGCCTGGAGCTTTCTCCTTTACCGTTTCCCGGAAAATGTACAGGAAGGGAACAAGAGCCGCCAGCATTACCAGTCCTGTTACTTTATCGTGCCAGGCCAGGCTGCCTAGCAAACCACCGGCCAGGGAAATAAGCCATAATTTGTTTTTCATGCTTCCTTTCTTTTTACTTCGGGTGTTTTCTGTCTTATTGTAAGGTAAACACCTGCGAGAATGCAAATTACCGAAATTATCATAAAAACAGTTATATTCTCACCATCAGCATAGCCCCACAGTGTTGATACCAGAGGAGCCAGGTAGGTCACCGATACCGCATAAACGGGCGATGTTCTTATGATCAGGATATTAAAGAGCATCACTGCGATTCCCGACCCGAAGACAGACAGTATGGATATGAAGCCCAGGTTTCTTAACCAGTTTTCTGTCTCCAGGGCAGGACCGAAATCATTCATCAGCAGTGACAGGCCTGCCAGCGGCCCGACAATGAAGAAGGCAAGTGATGTAATAACTGCGCCGTTCAGCTTCTTTATCCGGGTAACCTGGTTTGAGCTTATGCCGTAAAAAAGAGTGGCCAGCACAATTAAAAGCCCCAGGGGATCAAAGGATAATGAGCCCCTGTATAATAAACCGGCTGCTCCTGCCAACCCGAGCATTATGCCTGCTACCTGTCTCCACCGTGCACCCCTTCCATAGATTATTATTCCCGTCAAAAGGGTGAAAAGAGGTGTCAGGGCATTGAGCATACCGGCAACCGAGCTGTCTATCCTTCTTTGTGCGAAAGGATAGAGGAAAGCCGGCAGGGCATTCCCAATAAGGCCTATTATCAAAAGGCTTAAAAAGTTTTGCCTGTTTATCTTTCGTATGTTGCCAATGGCAAGCGGAAGCAGTACCAGGTAGCTGATAAAAATCCTCAGGGAGGCAATCTGGAGCGAATCAAAGGAGCGAAGACCCTTCTTCATGAGAATAAATGATGTTCCCCATGTAAGTGAAAGGAGGATGAGTATAGACCAGTTAATGAGCTTATCCCTGAGCATAATGAGGACAAAAGTAATATTTTTCAGACTGCAGATGCAGAAAGGGTTCTTAAACATAAACTGCTTGATACAATGAAGGCATCAGTTTATCATTGTTTCTATGGCTCTGGTGTAAAAAATTAAGATTTTGATTTAATAAAGTATCGTGGAATTGTTTTTTGACATGTTTTTTAATACATTTACCATTGTAAGAGAAGGAAATTTACCTTGAATGGTGCTTTTACTGTCCAAAAGCAATTTTTCCATTCTTTTCATGGCTGCCCCTGGCTTTGCGTCAGGGGCTTCTTTGTTAATCTTTGTTAATAACTGTTCCATAATAGCTTGATTCCTTCTGCCCGAAAGGTCTTTTTACCTATTTTTGATTCTGATTTTTATAATTAAACCAGAATAATGAAAAGTAATCTCTCAATCTTTTTAATTGTCTTTTTGCCATTTATTTTTTCTTCCTGTGGTGACGAAGAAGCAAGAATAGCAAAGAAAACAGACAGGATGCACAGGACTGTACTTACAGTTGATACACACTGTGATACACCGATGCGGCTGATGAGGTCCGATTTTGATTTGGGTGTTCGAAATGAGGATGGCTGTGTTGATTTTCCCAGGATGGAAGAAGGAGGGCTGGATGCTGAGTTCCTTGCCGTATTTATCGGTCAGGGGCCCAGGGATGAGGAAGGATATAAGGATGCTTATGCCAGGGCGGTGGCCACCTTCGAAAAAATATATGAAAATGTGGAAAAGAATTCAGAAATTGCTGAGATGGCTTTTACGGTGGAAGATGCCTACCGTATAAAGAAGTCGGGCAAGCGGATCGCTTTCATGGGAGTGGAGAATGGATATCCTGTGGGTATGGACCTGTCAAAGGTTGAGGAGTTTTATAATCTGGGTGCAAGGTATATAACCCTGTCTCATTCACGGAATAATAATATCTGCGATTCATCCACCGACGACCGTGGTGCAGAGCATAACGGCTTATCTGAATTTGGTGAAGATGTTGTACGGGAGATGAACCGTCTGGGTATGATGGTTGATGTATCACACATTTCTGATGAGGCATTTTATGACGTTATTAACGTAAGCACGGCTCCCATTATAGCTTCTCATTCATCATGCCGTGCACTGTGTGAGAGTCCGCGTAACCTCGATGACGATATGTTAATGATGCTTAAGGAAAATGGAGGTGTTATTCAGATCTGCATCCTCAGCAGCTACCTGAAGCAACCTGAACCAAACCCTGTTCTTGAAGAAAAACTGGCTGAGATACGTGAGAAATATAATGATTTTGAGGGGCTCTCTGAAGGAGAGATGGAAATAGCCCGGAGGGAGTATTATGAAGTAAGGAACAAGTACCGCAAACTGGCCACGGTGGAGGATGCTGTTGACCATATTGATCACGTGGTCCAGCTAATAGGTATTGATCATGTTGGTGTAGGGACCGACTTTGACGGTGGCGGGGGTGTTGAAGGCTTGATGGATGTATCACAGATGAAAAATCTCACCCATGAATTAATAAGACGGGGCTATTCAAAGTCTGATATAGAAAAAATCTGGGGAGCTAATGTAATGAGGGTCTTGCGTGATAACGAAAAACAGGCAGAGAAAACACGCCTGGAAGCGGGAGCCTGATTAATTATCCTTTTTTTCCTTTACCCTTGAGTATCTCAGTGTTTTAATGATCCATGAGGGGAGTCTTTTTTCCGGCCTTCTCTTACTGAGGTCGATATACCAGCCAAGCTTTTTGATTATTGGTATTTTCAATGTCTCAACGAATTCAATAAGGGTCCCGTCAGGGTCTTCGATATAGGCAAAATGGCCTGCCGCTTCGCCCATGTCAAAGCCGTTTACATCATGGCTTTTTTTACTGTCAACCGTAAATCCGTGTCCTTCCTTAAGGCAATGTTCTTTGAGCTGGTCCATACCCTTTACATCATAGCACAGGTGTATAAATCCCGGATCACCCCAGTAACGATCCTCAAATATCCTGGAAGGTTTTCTGCCCCTGACACTTATGAGTTCTATTACGCTGTTTCCGAATAACTTGCTGAAAGCACCACGGAAAGGCTTGCTCTGCTCCAGCAATACTCTCCTGAATTCCCGGCCACCTCCTGGCAGTACATTAAAATCGTTAAAAACACCCGACTTATCATATATCAGCCTGTCATAGCCAAGGATACCCGAGTATACTTTCATTGATTTTTCTATATCCGTTACCCCTATCACCGCTCCGTAAGCTCCGCCGTTTACCTTTCTTTCATTCAGGAACCAGTCTGAAGCTTGAACAAACTGGAAAAGGTTATTATAGGGATCCTTAATAAAGAAGGTTCTTCTTCCCAGGGGGTCCTTAGCCGGATCACCCAGCACCATTGCACCCTTATCCTGGTAATTTTTGAGTGCATCATCAATATTTCTGACTTTCATTTTACAGGCAAAGATTCCCAGGTCGCCTGCCAGTATTTCCATACTGGCTTCCTGTGGTTGCCTTTCCTTATACTGCCATATCTCGAATCCTCCCCCGCTTTGCAGGTTCATGGCTAGAACAGCATGCCTCATCCGTGGCTTGCCCCCGGTATAGGGTAGCATCAGCCTGGCTTCAGCCTCCTCTTCGAAAATGGGAATATCCATGCCAAAAAACTTCCTGTACCATTCCCATGCCTCGTGCAGATTCTTAACCCCGACACCCATCTGCTGTATCCCGCTTATTATATAATTTTTCATTTTTCCGTTTATTCATTATTCCTCTGTAAATCCTCATCATGCATCCATCTGTCAATGAGGCTTTATTCTACCTGCAAAATTAAAGAAAATTGATGGGAAAAACTTCCTGATATACAACATAAAAAGTTCATTTCCTCCCACGAGGATTTCTCTCCTGTTACGTTCAAGTCCCCTGAGTATTATCCTGGCTGCCTTTTCAGGAGATATTCCTTTAGCCTGCCCGGCATCCATTTTACCATGCTTTTCCCCTGAGGCGGTTAAGGCATTGTATGAAATATTCGTCCTTACCCTGCCCGGTATTATTACAGAGGCTTTCACATTGTGTTCTTTGTTTTCAATGTGAAGGGTCTCAAAAAAACCATGGAGGGCTTGCTTTGAGGCGGAATAGGCTGACCTGAGAGGAAAGCCAAACCTCCCTGATATACTGCTGGTTGCCATAATATGACCTGAACCCTGCCCTATCATGTAGGGCAGTACAGCTTTGCTCAGGGCAATGGTCCCAAAATAATTGATCTCCATTATCTGCCTGTCGAGCCACAGGGGTGTTTCAACAATTTTTGACCTCTGGCTTACCCCGCCTATATTTAAAAGTACGTCAATTTGCCCGTGCCTTTTAATCTGTTCTGCTACAATAAGGTCAATATTGTTCGTTGCAGCAAGATCAAAAACACAGGTAGTCAGCATATGTTCTTTATCCGCCGGACACCTTTCTCTTACCACATCCAGTTCATCTTCCCTGTTTGATGAGGCTATAATCCTTGCACCACGGTTCAGAAGCTCGTAAACAAGTGCCTCACCTATGCCTGATGATGCACCGGTAACCCAGAATACCTTATTATTGTATTTCATTATTTACCCTGCTTATATACTCAAGTAGCACTGAATATTCTCTTCCGAGCAGAGAGTATTCAGGATTCTTCCTGTTAACATATTTCCTCACTCTCATCCTTTCAAGTAGTTTCTGCCAGATGAGAGTGTAATTCCATGCGAATATTCCGGAAGGTATTATCAGTATTACTGCAATCAGGGCAAGCCACCACACGGGAATGAAGATGAAGGCTATAATGGCATACAGGGGTAAAAATATGAGCCCCAGTATCAATGAGATGGCATAGCGTATTGATCCGTGGAACATAATGTCCTTGACGTTTTTTAATGGCAGCTTTGGTATGATATAAAATATATAATTCAGCACCCATCCGGCTATGAAAAAGGGTAACAATGCTATAAGGCCGGCAACTGCCAGAAGCTGAAATATAATTCTGGGTTTTTTCCTGTTAAGATGGTAATATCCTACATTAAGCTTATCTGCCAGGTTTCTTATTAAAAGAGCCTGCTTGCATATTTTTTCATACAGCCCAGGATTTTTTTCCTGTAATGCTTCCATCTGGCTTATCAGTTCCTTATCCCTTCTCACCTTGGGGTAGGAGGTAGAGGTGGAATATTTACCGTTTACCATTTCCCTCAGCTCGTCAAGTGCTTCATAGTCTTCTTCCGAGTCGATGTGCACCATATATTTTTTAAGCTCATCTGAAAGCCTGTCCCTTAGTTTATTATATGCTAACTGCGGGTTTTCTTCATATAATTCCCTGTATTCTCTTACATCAATGGGTTTGCCATAAATTACCGTCAGGACAGAACGAAACCGGTGGTAGTCAGAAAAATCAAGCCCTACGGGAATAATTTTCAGGCCCATGGAAAAATCTTCAGATTCTTCTGTTTGCAAAGCAATCCTGAAAATGCCCTTCTTAAGCTGGCGTAACCTCCTGAAGCCGGCGTGATTGCCTTCGGGAAGGATGACTATCGGCTTATTGTTTTTAAGTACATCAATGGTTTTGCTGAATATTTCGTCATTTTGCTTCAGGTTGTCGAAGCCATCCCTTATCCTGTATACAGGGAGTATCTTAAGATAATACAGGATGGAGGCAATAAATTTCTTTTTAAAAATATCAGCCCTGGCAAGATAAACCTGCTGGCCCCTGGTTGATGATACTATGGCCATCGCGTCCATCAGGGCGTTCTGGTGATTCGGGGCCAGTATCTTGGGAAAATTATTATCAAGGTTCTCCCTTCCGATAACTATTACTTTCCTGTAATATATATTGTTATGCCATATGCTGGCAACGAATTTCAGCAATGCATACCCTGCAGAAGTTTTTTCAATATTATTTCTACCCATACCCTGTTTAATATTTTTCCGCCTGTCTGCTGCCATACATTATAAGGCAGCCATGTAAATTACTCTCGATACAATATACTAATATTTTAGCTTTTTGTCTACTTATCCATAAGCCTGTCAAGGTCGCGCCTTTCTTTTTTCGTTGGTCGTCCCCTACCCCTGTAGCGGTATAAGACCTGTGTTTTTTGCTTCATGTCCAGCTTGATTTTTTCTTCTTCCGGAGTATGGTCCTCAAGGTATGTATCAACAATTTTGGCTGCTACCCTTGATGGAGGAATTCCCTTAATCCTGTACGTATAAAGTACAGGTGTTTTCTTAACCTTGATTATTTCCCCTGCTATCACCAGTCTTGAAGCCTTTACCGGCAGCTCATTTATTATTACCCTTCCCTTCTTGCATGCCTCAGTGGCCATGCTCCTGGTTTTATATATTCTTACCGACCAAAGAAACTTATCAATTCTCTGGTCGGTCTCCGTTACCTTCTTCATCACCGGATCGTTTTGCCTGCTTATTATACTTTGTCATAGTTAGTTCAATACCGATTGTGCCAAAAGACTTTATTATGTCAATAGCCAGACTGAGTCTGCTGTTCAAAATGTTTTTTTCATCTTCTGTCAGTTCACCGAGCACATAATTTACCTGGCCTCCTGTCATGAAATCGTTACCTATTCCAAACCGGAGTCTGGCATAATTGCCATGTCCGAGTATCATATTGATATGATTCAATCCGTTGTGACCGCCGTCTCCCCCCTTTGACCTCAGCCGCATTGATCCGAAGGGTATCGATAAATCATCAAGCACAACAAGGAGGTTTTCATCGGCTATCTTTTCCTTCCTGAGCCAGTATTTCACTGCATTCCCGCTTCTGTTAACGAATGTTGAAGGCTTGAGGAGGATAAAGGTCCTTCCCCTGTATTTAAAAGAGCAGACTTCACCGTATCGCCTGTCAGTAAAAACAACATTGGATGCCCGTGCCCAGGCATCCAGTATCATAAAACCAATATTATGACGCGTATTCTTGTACTCCTCACCAATATTACCCAATCCTGTAATCAGATATTTCAAGACATGGGGTTTTAAATTTAACGACCAGTGCTAGTTGCTTCCAGCTTCTTCTCCTGCTTCTTCGGTAGTATCAGCTCCTTCCTCTGTCTCAGCGGCTTCACCTTCAACCTCACCTTCTGCCTCAACTTCTTCAGGAATTTCCATACCCTTCATAGCCAGACGTGATGATATAACGGCTACGACCATGGCTCTTGGAGGGTCAAGTATTTCTATTCCGTCATAGCTGAGATCAGCTACCTTCATAGTCTCGCCTATATCAAGATTCGTGATGTCGATATCCAGTTTATCCGGTAAAGCATCAATATAGCCCCTTATAGTCAGTCGCCTTCTTTTAAGCCTTAATTTCCCTCCTGCCTTCAGACCTGCTGAATCACCTGTGAGATTAACCGGCACTGTGACAGTAACAGGTTTGTCGTCTGATACTTCAATAAAATCAATATGTGATATTTTGTCGCTTACCGGGTGGAACTGTATATCTTTCAGGACACCCCTGCGCTTTTCACCGTTAACATTGACAGTAACGATATAAACACTGGGGGTATATATCAGTTCATTAAAGTTGTTCTCGTGTGAATAAAAGTGTATTGTTTCCTTGCCTCCGTACATTACGCATGGTACATTACCTTCATCCCTGAGCTTCTTTGTTTCGCTTTTCCCTGTTTTTTCCCTTTTACTGGCAATAATTTCGAGAGTTCTCATCTGTCATCTTTTATTGTGCTACTCAAGATCATTTTATTTGATCTCCCATCACACGTTGGACAATAATTTTAGTAAAAAATTTGGCCTGCAAATATAGGATAAATACTCCTAAAAAACAAAGCCGGTACTGATAGATTCATTGTGGTATACTGCATCTATTGTTTCGGCAAACAGTTTGGCCACTGAGAGCACCTCTATCTTGGGTGAAGGTTTTACATTGGGTATTGAATCGGTAACAACCAGCTTCTCTATGGGTGATTGTTCTATTCTTTCATAGGCAGGGCCTGACAGCACAGGATGAGTAGCAAATGCATGTATACTTCTGGCCCCGTTATCTTTTATTATCTGGGCGGCAAGGGAAAGGGTCCCTGCTGTGTCGACCATATCGTCAATAATAATGACGTTTCTGTCTTTTACTTCCCCGATTATTGATATTTCTTCAACCACATTGGGTTTTTTCCTCAGCTTATATGAAAGCACCATTTCAGATTGCAGATGACGGGAATATGCATTTGCCCTTTTTGAGCCACCCATGTCAGGGGCTGAGATGGTTATATGATCAAGGTTCATTTCCTTAATATAATCGGCGAAGAGGAAGGAAGCATAAAGGTGATCAACCGGAACACTGAAGAAACCCTGTATCTGGTCAGCATGCAGGTCAAGCGTCATCACCCTGTCAACCCCGACTGACTCAAGAAGGTCTGCCACCACCTTTGCCCCAATGGAGACCCGGGGCCTGTCCTTCCTGTCCTGACGGGCAAGACCGAAGTATGGCATTACTGCTATAACCTTGTAGGCAGAGGCTCTTTTGGCAGCATCGATCATAAGTAATAATTCCATCAGGTTTTCTGCCGGAGGGAAGGTAGACTGAACAATGAAGACCGAGCAACCTCTTACTGACTCATCTATGCGCGGCTGGAATTCACCGTCACTGAACTCAGTAACACTGCTTTCGCCAAGCCTTACACCAAGGTGTTTGGCTATGTTTTCTGCAATATATCGTGATGCGCGGCAAGAGAATATCTTCAAAGGGGATTTTCCGTTCATTTTCGGCGATTTCAGTTTTTAGTAAGAGGTTTTATGATATTTGCAAAACTACAAAAATCATAGTTACCTCAGGGTCGCTTTGCAAAAAAAATTATTGTGTCTTCTATATATTTTAATATCTCTTCACGGCCCTTCCCCGTAAGGGCTGAACTGATGATAGTAGGAGGGAGGCTTTCCCATGTTTCCAGCATATGTTTATCATGAGTCTCCAGAATCTGTTTTAACCTGTTGCTACTCACCTTGTCTGACTTGGTGAATATCCTGACAAAGGGTATAGTCTTCATGCCAAGAAAGTTCATGAACTCATAATCCTGTTTGAGAGGTTCATGTCTTGAATCAATCAGGACAAAAAGCGCTACCAGGTTGTCCCTTTTTGTGATGTACTCACCGATAAAACCTACCCAGTGTTTACGCGCTGTTTTTGATACTTTTGCATAACCATAACCGGGCAGGTCGGTAAGGTACCAGCTATCATTAATGATAAAATGATTGATGGTCTGAGTTTTACCTGGAGTGGAGGATGTTTTGGCCAGCTTCTTCCTCCTGACAAGCATATTGATGAGCGAGGATTTACCAACATTGGATCTTCCGGTAAAAGCATATTCAGCCCTGTCAGCACCGGGACAGTCTGCTAATTTTGTACTGCTCTTAATGAATCTGGCCGTGCGGATTATCATTTCATCAATAGAGATTATTATATGGCAGTTTGATTCGTTGGGTAATTATCTTCCGGTTCCTGAACCTTGTTGAATACAGGGCAATGATGTCAACGTAGCCTTTACCCTTTTCAGAGTCAGGCCTCAGTTCTGTGTAACCCATCCCTGATGACGTTGTTATATCCTTACATTTTTCAGGGTCGAAAGCTCCTTCGATGAGCGATCCCCTGTAGAATCTAACATTTACTGATTCATTACTGAGTTGTGTAAATACCTTAAGCACCCCTGTTTCAGTGTCGATCTGGTCTCTAATGGTATGATTTATGGTGGGATAGCTCTCGGCATCCCTGCCATCGGGAAGGTATTCCTTCAAACCCTGTGTCCTGAGGCCGTTTTTATAAGGGATGGTAGCCTGCACCCTTCCCGTTTTGTAATATTTTATCTGGACACCGTGTATCTTGTCATTTTTATATGGTGTGGCACGGTATACTTTTCCTTCCGGGTAATACCATCTGGCGGTGTCTTCCTTCAGGCCGTTCTCATACCAGATAGTCCTTTTGAGCCTTCCGTCGTCATAATAGTTACGGCATATGCCGTTTCTGACATCGTTCCTGAATGTTACTTCCTTCACAAGCCTGCCCTCGCTGTAATATTTTTTTACCTCTTCCTTATCTCCGCTTTCTCTCTTATCCTCAGCAGCTTCCTTCTTGTTGTCCGTATTCTGACAGGCGCCAGCCATAATCATGGCCACTATCAGGTAGATTATCCTGTTTTTCATGCTTTTTTTCTTAAATGAAATACTTATCCTTCAGAAATCTTCCTTATATATACCTCAAGTATTTTTACAGTCTCAGATGGTTTAATACCAATTTTCTCCATTATTGCCGGGATAAGAACGGTCTCTCCCCTTACAAGGTCAATGCTGCCGTCATCCCATTCCAGGCTGGCACGGCCGGCAATGCAAATATATAGTACAAAACTGTCGGTTAATGAATAATCCTTGATCAGGTCCCTGTCGAGGTCAATAATATTGCTGGTAAAATATTTACAATCAACAATATTTACTGTCTGGTTCCGCTCCGGCTCCGGGTGGGTCCTGTATGAATCATACAGTTTGTAATCAATGGCATCAATTGCCAGTTCCGTATGGAGATCTCGGGGTTTACCATCAAGACCCTTCCTTCCCCAGTCCCATATCCTGTATGTGATATCCGATGTTTGCTGGATCTCGGTTAAGACAACTCCCTTTCCGATTGCATGAACTCGCCCTGCCGGCAGGAAGAACACATCCCCGGGTTCCGGGTTTTCAATATTGAGTTTTTCTGCTATGTCGCCCCTTTCAAGAGATTTGATTAACAATTCCTTTGTCATTTCCTGTTTAAACCCTGTATAGATCTTAGCATCCTGGTTTGCCTCCAGGATGTACCACATTTCTGTTTTGCCATAGGCATGATGCCGTTGCTTCGCCAGCTCATCAGGGGGATGTACCTGTATGGAAAGATCTTCGTTGGCATCAATAAATTTAATAAGCAGGGGGAATTCCCTTCCGAATCTTTCAAATATTGTTTCACCTACCAGGTCGCCCATGTATACTTCCACTAACTCTTCCAGGTTATTTCCTTCGAGAAAACCGTTTGCTATGAGGGAAATGTCACCCTGTACACCAGACAGTTCCCAGCTTTCTCCTATTTTTGCTCCCTCAGGGGCAATTTTCCCATAATCTGTCATAAGCCTGCTGCCTCCCCATACCCTTTCTTTCAGTATGGGTAAAAACTTCAGGGGATATAATTTCGTCATAAAAAAGAGATATGCCTAATCATTAATAGAAATTAGTATTTTTGATTAATTTATTGAAGACAAAAGTAATAAAATATGTTAATAGTAGGAGTTGCCGGTGGTACGGGATCAGGTAAGACTACCGTTACACGTAAGGTAATGGACCTCCTGGGTAATGAAAATGTGATAATGATACCACAGGATGCTTATTACCGTGATAACAGGCATTTACCGCTTGAAGAAAGGCAAAAGATAAATTTTGATCACCCCGGTTCTGTTGAATTCAGCCTGCTGAACAAGCATATCGACGACCTTTCACAGGGCTACACGGTGCAGATGCCGCAATATTCGTACATTACATGCACCAGGGATGATGTCTTTGTCCCGATTAAACCGGCAAGAGTAATCATCATAGAAGGCATCCTTGTTTTAACGGATGCCGATTTAAGGAGCAAAATGCGGATAAAGGCCTATGTTGATGCCGACCCTGATGACCGTCTCGCTCGCGTTATCAGCAGGGATATAAAAGAGAGGGGACGTAACATTGAAATGGTACTGGAAAGATATTACGAAACGGTTAAGCCTTCTCATCTGCAATTTATTGAACCCACCAAAAGATACGCTGATATAATTATTCCAAGGGGCGGAGAGAATGAAGTTGCCATAGAGATGCTTGTATCGGCAGTGGAAAAATATTTGAAAACCTGAATCCCCTTGATTTTGGGTCTTACTTCAAAGCAGTACAGACCGGGGACTTAAATTAAAGCTGGAAGCTATGAAATTACTTGGCGACATTAATCTTTCGAGAATCTTATTTCTGGATATTGAGACTGTTCCCATGGTTTCGTCGTTTGATGAACTGAGCCCTTCCTTCAGGTTCCTCTGGGAAAAAAAATCTGCATACTTCAGAAAAGAGGATGAGGGCGCGTCAGATGTTTTTGACAGGGCAGGTATATATGCAGAGTTTGGTAAAATAATTTGTATATCGCTTGGCATCATTAGCGGACCGGAGGATAAGATGTCGCTGAGGCTGAAATCATTATATGGTCATAATGAGAAAAACCTGCTGGAAGACTTTTCGCTTATGATTAATAGTTTCAGCTCAAACAAAGAAGCCTTGCTGTGTGCCCATAATGGCAAGGAATTTGACTATCCGTATATTGCCAGGCGCATGATAATAAATGGTTTAAAAATTCCTGCCATACTTGACAATGCCGGGAAGAAACCCTGGGAAATACACCTTCTCGATACAATGGAACTATGGAAGTTCGGTGATTATAAAAATTATACTTCCCTGGAGCTTCTTGCAGGGCTGATGGGAGTGCCAACTCCAAAGGATGATATTGACGGATCAATGGTGGCCGGGGTTTACTATAAAGAGAAAGATATCATTCGTATAGCCCGGTACTGTGAAAAAGATGTTGTAGCCCTTACCCAGGTTTTTCTTAAATTCAGGAATAGCCAGTTGATACCACCCGGCAGAATAGAATCGGTTACGGACTTTAGTGCTTAGGACGGGAAATTTTCCCTGATAAGCCTTACTATCAGTTCCGGCTTCTCTGCATGCAGCCAGTGGCTTGAGTCAGGAACCTCAATTATTTCAGCAGCCGGGAACAGCCTCTGTATGGGTTCGTAATCACTTTCACTTATGTAGTCTGAATTCATTGCCCTGAGAAAATATACCGGGAAACCGCTGATGGCTTCAGTCTTGCCTGGCCCGGGAAGATCCAGACCGTCAAATATATTGTCGAGGTTTTCAAAAAGATACCACGCGTTCAGCTTCCACTCAAATTGCCCCTTACTGTTCCTTTGCAGGTTTTTGAGCAAGAAGTTCCTTATCCTTACAGACGGAGTTATATCGCTGAAAATTCTTCCGGCTTCTTCACGGTTCTTTATAACTGAAGAATCCGTTTCTTTCATCCTTTCCAGTATCTTCCTGTGCAGGCTTTCAGAAATGACCTGTTCTGTATCGGTTTTGAAAGGGCTAATGTCTATAATAAGCAGTCCTGCCAGCATCCCGGGCCACTTGCCTGCGAAGAATGAAGCTGTTTTGCCTCCCATGCTGTGACCCACCAGCACAAAATTATCTATGCCAAGGCTGTTTACCAGTTCCAGGAGGTCATCACTCATTGAAGAATAGGTATGTGTTTTATCATGTGGGGATTTCCCATGGTTCCTCTGGTCGGGCAATATCAGCCTGTAAGTATCTGACAGCTCATTTGCTATAGAGACCCAATTATCTGATGAGCCGTATAATCCGTGGAGTATAACAATGGGAAAGCCCTCACCGTATTCACGGTAGAATAGCTTCATGGCCGCTGGTCTTAATTATTGTTTTACGAGTAATCTCTTGTACATACCGATGGTATTCTGCAGTCCGTAATAAAGTGCATCGGATATGAGGGCATGACCTATGGAGACTTCTTTGATCCAGGGTATGTTTTCCGAGAAATATTTCAGGTTTTCAAGATTCAGGTCGTGCCCGGCATTGATAGCCAGTCCAAGTTGCCTCGCTGCTTCAGCAGCCCTGATAAAGGGGCTTATGGCCTTTTGGGGATCATCAGGGTAGGCCGCAGCATAAGGTTCGGTATATAGTTCAAGCCTGTCGCAGCCTGTTTCTACGGCTGCTTCTATCATGGCAATGCTAGTATCAATAAATATTGAAGTTCGTATACCCTTATCCTTGAATGTACTTATCACCTTTTTGAGAAAGTCGGCGTGTTTTACAGTATTCCATCCAGCATTTGATGTCAGGGCATCCGGAGGGTCGGGCACCAGGGTGACCTGGTGGGGCTTAACTTCGCAAACCAGCCTTATAAACTTATCGGAAGGATATCCCTCTATATTGAACTCTGTTCTTATGTCAGTCCTTATGGTTCTGACATCCCGGTAGCTTATGTGCCTTTCATCGGGCCTTGGATGAACTGTTATACCATCTGCACCGTAGCGTTCACATTCTATCGCTGCCTTATGTACATCAGGGATATTGCCGCCCCTTGCATTTCTAAGGGTGGCTATTTTGTTGATATTTACACTTAATCTTGTCATAATCTAACTCTTCTTATGCAAATTTTCATATAAGATATGAATTAAACAACAATAAATATTTTTTTCCGTACTTTTGATATGTAATATACTTATAAGAATTATTTCGTCTGTGCTGGCAAAAGAACTAATATCAGAAGTGGTATCTGAACTGAAGACGTCTGATACCGGGCAGAAGGCTCTCAACTGGATGGAGGTCTTCCGTATTTCACATCTGCCTATCGTTAATAATCTTGTCTTCCTCGGGCTCATTTCAGATACTGATATTTATGACCTGAATGATGCTGAACAACCCATTGGCAACCATAAACTTTCATTAATAAAACCCTTCGTCAGGCTCGATCAGCATATCTTTGACGTGATAAGCCTTGCTGCCAGGCTCAAGCTGTCCCTGGTGCCTGTACTGGATGATCATGATCATTACAAAGGAGTAATTCTGGTTAGCGACCTGATTGAGCAGCTGGCTAACATGTCGTCACTGAAAGAACCGGGAGGACTCATCGTACTCGATTTATTGCAGAATGATTATTCTCTCTCCCAGATAGCCCAGATTGTTGAAAGCAATGATGCAAAAATTCTGAATCTTTATATTTCATCACCACCCGATTCAACGAGGATGGAGGTGACACTCAAACTGAATACCAATAACCTGATGCCCGTGATCAGGACATTTGAGCGTTTTCAATATGAAGTGATGGCATGGCACGGTGATGAAGATGACATGGATAGTTTCTATTCGGACCGTTTCGATTCCTTCATGCGGTACCTGGATATTTAAAATAAAATCTTAATGCTTAAAGAAATAGCAATTTTCGGGTCCGACAATGGTATTACCACGGCTGAGTGTCTGAATAATATAATGCCTGTTCTTGAGACTCACCGGATGAATATATTATTGCACGAAAACCTCGCAAAGACATTTAATACCGGTTCATACAGGACATTCAAAAACATTTACAATGAGAATATTAAGCCGGATCTTATCCTGAGTGTGGGGGGCGATGGTACTTTTCTTGAAAGTGTCCTGCAGGTGAGGGATTCAGGTATACCTATTGCGGGTGTAAATGCCGGCAGAATGGGTTTTCTTGCAAATATTCACGATGATATAGCCGGTTCGCTGGAAAAGATCATCAGGCGTGAATATACCCTTATCGACCGTCATCTTATTGAACTTGTCGAACCCTTTGGCGTTATGGGATCATCAAATGTGGCTCTTAACGATATAACAATACAGAAGGCTGACCTTAATATGATAAGGGTAAAAGTCTTCGTGGATGATCTATACCTGAATACATACTGGTCGGATGGTTTGATCATCTCAACGGCCACGGGATCAACTGCTTACAATATGAGTACGGGCGGACCAATACTGTCGCCCGCTGACAGGAGCATAATTATATCTCCCTTATCACCCCATACCCTGAGTGTCAGACCCATAGTTCTTCCGGGCAATAGCTGCCTGCGCATGGAAGTCGAGGGCAGAAGTCCTGAATACCTTGTTACGTGCGACTTCAGGTCAGTACGACTTCCTTTCTTCAGGGAGCTTGTAATATCACAGGCAGGATACACAATAAAGACTATTAATGTTGAAGGTCAGGATTTTTTCAGCACGCTTAGAAATAAACTAATGTGGGGAGCTGACCGCCGTAATTGATCTTCTTTTTCAATAATTCTTTTAGGATAGTTATTAATGGATTATTATATTTGTAACAGTAATAATTTATACACATTGTTATGAAACGGGTTTTCCTGCTACTGTTATTGTTCATTTTTATCTATCCCGTTACTAAAGGGCAGTTATGGAAACTTCGGCGTTATGAGATTTATGGAGGGATTGGTACTGCCCAGGTATTTGGTGATATCGGAGGATATAGCATCGGGGAGAATGCCCTGGGCCTGAAAGACCTTATGATTAAACAGACACGTTTCAATATGAAGGCCGGGATGCGATACAGGGCAAAAGAAAAGTTCGCCCTTACCCTGGACCTTACCTTTGGATTGATGCATACTTCGGATGTCAGGGGAAGCAATGAAAGCAGGGATTATGAATCATCCATATCACTCTTTGAACCAATGGTAAAGGCTGAATATTATTTCCTGAAAAATGATGTTGAAAGCAGCTATCGTTTTATCAAAGGGGAAAAAGTAATCAACTCTTTTATAGCCCGCCTCGACGGCTATGTTTATACAGGACTGGGTCCGGCTTTCTACAGGGCCAAACCAAATGAAGCACTGGAGGCAAGAGATATTAGAAACTCGGGTGTGGCCCTGGCAATTCCCATTGGTTTGGGGATTAACTACCTGTTCAGCCCACATTCACTGATTGGTTTCGATTTTGGACTAAGATATACCACTTCTGACTATATTGACGGCTACACCTCGCAATTTTCAAGCCGTAATGACGTTTATTACTTTATGACTTTCGTTTATACACATAAACTGAAAACATCGGAAAAAGGATTACCGTCTTTCAGGAAGTAAATAAAGTGATAAATAAGGAATATTATTATTAATGAAGAGGTACTTTTGGCTTGTTTTCTTATTTGCCTTTGTTATGCCTCTGAGCGCCCAAAGAAATTCAGACTATGGCGTTTTCGGAGGGATTTCATATTATATGGGAGATATTAACCCCGAAACCTTCTTTTATGGGTCATCACCCGCAGTGGGAATAATCTACAGGTATAATTTTCATCCCAGGCATGCCCTGAGAACCAATCTTTTCTACGGGAGCATAGGGGCAAACGACCTTGACTTCAGTAATGATTTCCAGCAGAACAGGGCTCAGTCATTCAGGGCTTCCCTGCTTGAATGGGCTGTGCAGTTCGAATTTAATTTCCTGCCTTATACAACAACT
Source organism: Bacteroidales bacterium (assembly GCA_032260385.1). Lineage (GTDB taxonomy): Bacteria > Bacteroidota > Bacteroidia > Bacteroidales > VadinHA17 > UBA9300. The sequence continues at coordinate 197,695 of JAVVEL010000001.1, forward strand.
GGCAAGTGGTGGGATTTTTCTCCTTATTTTGCTGCCGGAGCAGGTGCCTGCCTCCTGAGTAGGGAGAACGTGGTACTTACTCCAGTTATACCTCTTTCAGTAGGTGTCAAAGTAAATATCTATAAAAATCTGGGATTGGAGCTGGAATATGGCGCTCGTAAAACATTTTATGATAACTTTGACGGCTTAAGTGATAATATCGACCCTGATCATCATACCTGGACTCACAATAATGACTGGTATATGTTTACGGGGGTGACACTTACATGGAAGATGTTCCATGATATGATCAGCTGCCCGGCCTATGATGAATACTGGGATGGTAAAAACAAAAAAAGGAAAAAAAGGTAATGTCTCTCAAAAACCAGATAGATCTCAAATGCCTCCCAAGGCATGTTGCCATAATAATGGATGGCAATGGACGATGGGCATTGCAGAAGGGCAAAGACCGTAACTACGGGCACAGGAAGGGTGTCGATACAGTAAGGGAGATTATCGAATCTTCGGCTGAACTCGGAATTCAATACCTTACACTGTATGCTTTTTCAACTGAAAACTGGAACAGACCATGGGAAGAAGTGGAAGCATTGATGGAACTGATGGTGCATTCATTGAATAATGAAACAAAGAAACTTGTAAATAATAATATCACCCTGAAAGTAATTGGTGATATAGACAGGCTCTCAGCAGGAGTAAGGGAAAGCCTGGATTATACCCTTGAACAAACGTCAAAGTGCACCGGGATGACTCTCATTGTTGCACTCAGTTACAGCTCCCGCTGGGAGATGGTTAAGGCAGTAAGGGATATAGCTTATAAAATAAAAGAGGAAAAAATTGATCCCGCCAACATTGACGATAAAATATTTGAAAACTATCTTACCACAAGGAATATACCCGACCCCGAATTACTTATAAGAACAAGCGGCGAAATACGTATAAGCAATTTTCTTTTGTGGCAGTTAGCATACAGCGAGTTATACTTTACTGAAACACTTTGGCCTGATTTTGGTAAAGAAGATTTGTACAGGGCCTTAATAGAATATCAGAAAAGAGAAAGAAGATTTGGAAAAACTAGCGAACAGGTGCATGAAAACGGAAACTGATATGTTGAGTAAATTCTTGATATCTTTTGCAATAAGCATATTATTTATATTCCCGCTTGATCTTCGGGCACAGGAAGACGGCAGGATAATGGATTACATGGACCCCGGAGAATATGTGGTGGGCGATATAACAGTGTCAGGTGTAAAATACCTTGATACTAATGCTATCGTTGGCCTGTCGGGCATAAGAAAATATTCAAGGATACTGGTGCCGGGAGAGGTAATAACAAACGCTGTCCAGAAACTCTGGAGCCAGGGCCTTTTTTCAGATGTTAAGATAAGCGCTACAGAAATCCGGTCTGATACCATATTCCTTAATATTTACCTCGGCGAAAGAGCACGTATATCATCCGTTGAGTACTTCGGGATAAAGCAGAATGAAGTTCAGGACGTAACTGATAAGGTTAACCTGATGGCCGGGAGCCAGGTAACAGACCATGTAATATCCAATACCATATCAATAATCAAGGACCACTTCATTGAAAAGGGCTTCCTTAATACAGATGTGAGGATTATTCAGAAAGATGACCCTCAAACCCCTAACAGTATAAAAATCAATGTTCATATTGATAAAAACGACAGGGTCAAGATAGACGATATTGTCTTCGAGGGTAATGAGGCCTTTCCTGATAAGAGGCTCAGAAGGGTAATGAAAAATACAAAAAAGCAAAACCTGAATATTTTCAAAGCTTCAAAATACATAGAAGACAAGTATGAAGAGGACAAGGAAAGCCTTGTTACTTTCTATAATGAAAACGGCTACCGTGATTTCAGGATATTGAATGATACAGTCATTGATATCTCCGATGACAAGGTGGTAATGGCCATAATGCTTGATGAGGGCAGGCAGTATCACTTTGGCGATATTGAATGGGTGGGCAACAGTATATACCCTAAAGGTCTTCTTACCCAGGTACTTAATATTAATAAAGGAGATATCTACAACCAGACCCTGCTCAACGAAAGGCTTAACTATGATGAGGATGCCGTATCGTCCCTCTATCTGAATAACGGCTATCTATTCTCCAGCCTTATGCCCGTTGAAAAAGATATAGCTAATGATTCGATTGACCTCGAAATAAGAATACATGAAGGCGAACAGGCAACGCTCAACAGGGTAATCATAAAGGGTAATACCCGTACCAATGAACATGTTGTAAGACGCGAGCTTTATACCAGGCCGGGTGACCTCTTCAGTAAAGATGCTATCATACGGTCGGCAAGGCAGGTGGCAGTGCTGGGTCATTTCGACCCTGAAAAGATTAATCCGCAACCACTTATGAACCCGGCTGAAGGAACCGTTGACCTGGAATATCCGCTTGAAGAAACAGCAAATGACCAGTTCGAAATATCCGGCGGCTGGGGCGCAGGAATGCTGGTTGGAACAGTGGGGGTAAGGTTCAACAATTTTGCGATGAAGAACTTCTTCAAGCCGTCTGAATGGAGGCCTTACCCGAGTGGTGACGGCCAGTCGCTAAGTATTCGGGCACAATCGAACGGAAGAATTTACCAGTCATATAATATCTCATTTATGGAACCATGGCTGGGAGGGGAAAAGCCCAACTCATTCACAGTATCGGCTTACAGGTCAGTTATGACCAACGGTGACAAAAGGGGAGTCGAAAGCAGGCAGTCAATGATCATCGACGGTGTGTCAACAGGTTTGGGGAAACGACTGGCATGGCCCGATGATTTTTTCAGCCTTTACGCCGAACTGGGCTACCAGAGATATAATCTCGATAATTACGATTATTATAACTTCCTGTTCCGCAACGGCGAGGCCAATATGCTGTCGCTGACAACAAGACTTACGCGTTTCTCAACCGCACCAAGCCTTATCTACCCACGTCGCGGATCATCATTCAGCCTGTCATTGCAGCTTACACCTCCCTATTCACTGTTAAACGGCAAGGATTATTCCGATGCTAGCGACCAGGAGAAATACAGGTGGATAGAATTCCATAAGTGGGTGTTCAAGGGAGATTATTACTATGAGCTTTTTGATAAGTTTGTTATGAACACCAGGGTGTCATTTGGTTACCTTGGCAATTATAACAAGGATATAGGACCCTCACCCTTCGAAAATTTCTACCTGGGAGGCGACGGAATGACAGGTTACAGCTTTTATGGCCGCGATGTGATAGCCCTCAGGGGATATGAGAACGGTAGCCTTACACCAACAATAATTAAGGATAATAAAAGAGTATATGTGGGTAACGTATATTCAAAACTTACTTTTGAACTAAGATACCCCCTTACGCTTAATCCACAGGCTACAATCTACCTGCTTACCTTCCTTGAAGCAGGGAAATCATGGTACGAACTTAAAGAATTTAACCCTTTCAAGATGCACAGATCGGCCGGGGTAGGCTTGCGGGCTAACCTGCCAATGTTCGGCCTTCTTGGCATTGACTGGGCATATGGTTTTGACCCGGTACCCGGACAGGATGTGCATGGGTCACAGTTCCATTTTGTGATGGGACAACAATTTTAGAAATTTAAAATTATCAGATATGAAGAAAATAACTTTACTTTTTACAGCTTTAATATTTCTGGCAGCTACAGCAGTTGCCCAGAAATATGCATTTGTCGATACAGAATATATCCTGAATAATATACCATCCTATACTGCAGCACAGGAAAAACTGGATGAATTATCAAAGGGATGGGAGCAGGAAATAAGCGATGCCTACAATATGGTGGAAGAGATGTATAAAAACTACCAGAATGAAGTGGTTCTCCTTTCGCGCGAAGCAAAAATTAAACGTGAGGAGGAAATCATTAAAAAAGAACAGGAAGCCAAGGAATTGCAGAATAAATACTTTGGCGTTGAAGGTGAACTTTATGCCAAAAGACAGGAGCTCATCCAGCCCATACAGGATGAAATATATAATGCCGTAAAAGAAATAGCTGCCAGCGGTAACTATGCGGTTATTTTCGATACTTCGGCTGGCATGAATATGCTATATACAGATCCCAGATATGATCTTAGTGATGAAGTACTTGAAAAATTAGGTTATAAGAATTAAATAATTACTTTTGCAGGATTAAATAAAAACAATACTAAAAAGAGAACGATGAAAAGACTAATTGGATTACTGGCATTTGCATTGATTTTTATGGCAGGCCAGAACGTGACTGCACAGGACTTTAAGTTCGGGCATATCGATTCAGACCAGCTGTTTTCAATAATGCCGGAGAGGGATACAATCATTGCTCAGATGCAGGCACTGCAGACCGAGCTGCAAAATACACTCGAAATAATGCAGGTAGAATACAATAATAAACTCAATGATTATACCAATGAGGCTGAAAAACTTTCCGACCTTGTTCGTCAGACCAAGGAAGAAGAGTTAACGGGCTTACAGCAGAGAATTACAAATTTTCAGCAAAATGCCGACCAGCAGCTTCAGAGTAAGCAGGCTGAGTTGATGCAACCAGTTATTGCGAAATTTGAAAAAGCCATCAAGGATGTGGCCAGGGAAAATGGCTTTACCTATATCTTTGATATCTCACGGGGTTCAATAGTATATTTTGATGAAACAAAAAGTGAGGATATAATGGAAAAGGTTAAGACAAAACTCGGGATACAGTAAATATTGTTTAATTTAATACAGGTGACCATCCTTCAGGGATGGTCATTTTTTTCATTATGGATACCCTCAGCAATCAACCTGTCGGCTTGTTCGACTCCGGAGTGGGAGGATTAACGGTAGCCCATGCCATAAAACAGATACTGCCTGAAGAGACACTGGTCTATTTTGGCGATACTGCACACCTGCCCTACGGGGATAAGTCCGAAGGTGCCATAGTTAACTATAGCCGGAAAATCACCGAGTTCCTCCTGGGCCATGGTGCTAAAGTAATTCTTATAGCCTGTAATTCAGCTTCAGCCTCAGCTTATTCAGTTTTGAAAAGCGAATACGGAGATAAGGTGCTTTTAATCGATGTGATAAGCCCCGTGATAGAATATATTGCAACAAAAAACTATTCCCGGGTAGGTGTAATAGGTACAAAAAGAACTATAAGCAGTGGTACTTATGAATCAGGCTTCAGTGACAGGGCGCCCGGAACAGAGATAGTATCCCTTGCCACACCCCTTCTCGTCCCTATGATAGAGGAAGGTTTTATTTTTGACGATATTTCCAATGCAATAATCCGCACCTATCTCTCCGATACAAAACTTGAAGACATACAGTCACTTGTACTGGGATGTACTCATTATCCCCTGATTAGAAACCAGATAAGTAAGTTTTATAACTTCGACATCGAGGTTGTTGATTCGGCCAGGGTGGTTGCATTGGATTTACGTGATAAACTTGAAAGGAACAGTCTTCTGAATAATGGCAAAAAAACCGGACAGGATAAATTTTTTGTATCTGACTATACACCATATTTTGAAAAAATAGCCAGGATGTTCTTTGAAGGAGGTGATGTTAATCTTACCGTTGCCGATATCTGGAACTGAGATCCATTCACATTCTCCGAACACTGCTTGCAAAACATTGAAAAACATGACTAAAATCATGTTCAAAAAAAAGACGATTTATTGAATATTCACATTTTTATTTAGTTAATTTTGCAATAAGAGCAAAGCAATTTTAACAGGTATCGAAACTAAGAGGAAAGGCATACTTAAACTCCCTGATGCATATGAAAATCAAAGGTCTTCGTATGCATTTATTTTTAGACCTTATTGAACTGACTTTATAGTAAATAATTAAAATATAAGCAATGAGTAAGAGTGAGCGTATCATCGAAAGAGATGAGGTCGTAATACGTTTCTCAGGAGATTCAGGTGACGGAATGCAGCTTACCGGGACTTTATTCTCCAATACCTCAGCCCTGTTTGGAAATGATCTTTCTACTTTCCCTGACTACCCCGCAGAGATAAGGGCTCCCCAGGGTACGGTGGGAGGGGTATCTGGCTTCCAGGTGCATGTAGGTCAGTCTGAGGTATATACTCCCGGTGATTATGCAGATGTCCTTGTGGCAATGAACCCGGCAGCAGTAAAAGCAAATGCTAAATTTATCCGTGAAGGAGGTACAATTATTATTGACGAAGATAATTTTACCGAAAAAAATATTTTAAAAGCCGGATACAAAAAAGATCCCGTAGTCGAGGATAAGCTCGACAGGTTTAACATTATTTCTGCACCCATTACCACGATGGTAAGGGAAGCCCTGAAAGATAAAGGACTGGATCCCAAAACCGTGCTTCGTACAAAGAACATGTTTGCCCTTGGAATGGTATACTGGCTGTTTAATCGTGACCTCGAATATACCGAAGAATATTTCAAAAGTAAGTTCAGTAAGCGGCCTGCAATCATCGAGGCAAACTCAACGGTACTGGGAGCCGGCTATCACTATGCCGAGACTATAGAGGCAATGACACCCGTATATAAAGTGAGCCCGGCAAAAATCGAGAAGGGCCGTTACAGGACAATTGACGGTAATACTGCTACAGCATGGGGCTTATTGGCTGCGGCGGAGAAGGCCGGACTTGAATTGTTTATTGGTTCCTATCCCATTACACCTGCCACAGGCATACTCGAAGCCCTGGCCGCCAGGAAAGACCTTGGTGTGAAAAGTTTCCAGGCTGAAGATGAGATTGCCGGTATCTGCACTGCTATAGGCGCAAGCTTTGCCGGTAACCTGGCTGTAACCTCAACTTCGGGACCCGGCCTTGCACTTAAGTCGGAAGCTATAGGACTGGCTGTAATGACAGAACTGCCTCTGGTCATAATAAATGTACAGCGGGGAGGCCCCTCTACGGGACTGCCTACAAAAACAGAACAGGCTGACCTTATGCAGGTATTGTACGGGCGTAACGGGGAATGCCCTGTTGTGGTTCTTGCTGCAAGCACGCCGTCAAACTGCTTTAAATATGCTTTTGAGGCTGCAGCTATTGCAATTGAGCATATGGTCCCCGTCATACTCCTTACAGACGGCTTCCTTGCCAATGGCTCCGAACCATGGAAAATACCCTCAATGGATACACTGCCTGAAATTAAACCACCCCTGGTGAAAGATGGGGATGATGAGTTCATACCCTATGAGAGAGATGAAAAGAAACTCAGCAGAAAATGGGCTGTGCCGGGAACAAAAGGAAGGGAACACAGGATAGGCGGATTGGAAAAAACAGTGAAGGGTACAGTATCCTACATCCCTGAAAACCATGAATATATGGTAAAAATGAGAGCTGAAAAAGTTGCAAGGGTGGTGACTAAGGTGCCTAACCTGAAGACCTACGGTGATCATGAAGGCGAAATGCTGCTTATTGGCTGGGGAGGTACCTATGGGCATCTTCTTACTGCCGTAAAAGAGCTCAGGAATGAAGGGAAAAGTGTCAGCCTTGCCCATTTTAACCACATAAGCCCCCTGCCGGCTAATACGGCTGAAGTGTTTAATGGATTTAAAAAGCTGGTGGTGGCCGAACTCAATGCAGGACAATTCGTAAGGTACCTCAGAATGGAATTTGAAGAGTTCAGGTTTGAACAAATAAATAAGGTGCAGGGGCTGCCTTTTACCTGTGCTGAAATAAAAGAAAAATGTATTAAGCTACTGGAGGAATAAATAATGATTGAAGAAATAGTTGAACTTAGTCCAAATGATTTTAAGAGCGACCAGGAAGTAAGATGGTGCCCGGGTTGTGGCGATCATGCAGTACTGGCTGCAGTTACCAGAGCACTGGCTGAACTTAAAATCCCCAAAGAAAAGTTTGCCTTCATATCCGGTATAGGTTGCTCATCACGCTTCCCTTATTACATGAATACCTTCGGGTTTCATGGCATCCATGGCCGTGCCTCTGCAATAGCAACGGGAGTTAAACTGGCAAACCCTGACCTGAGTGTGTGGCAGATAACAGGCGACGGAGATGCAATGGCTATCGGGGGTAACCACTTTATCCATGCGATAAGAAGAAATATTGATATCACAATCATACTCTTCAATAACGAAATATACGGTCTCACGAAAGGACAGTATTCACCAACTTCAATAAAGGGAGCCGTTACCAAAACTTCACCCTTCGGTACCGTCGAGGAACCTTTTAACCCGGGGGAACTTGTAATCGGCGCCAAGGGCAAATTTTTTGCCCGGACAATAGATTCCAATGTGCAATTGTCTACCGAGGTATACAAACTGGCTGCCCTCCATGAAGGAACATCGGTGGTAGAAACCCTGCAGAATTGTGTCATCTTTAACGACGGGGCACATAAGCAACTCAGCGATCGCGAAACAAGGGACGACAATACAATTATTCTGCGACAGGGTGAACCAATGATATTCGGTAAAAACAGGGATAAGGGTCTTAGACTGGATGGGATGAAAATGAAGGTGGTTACACTGGGTAAGGGAATTACAGAAAAGGATATCCTTGTACACGATGCTGAAGAAAATAATCCCGGCATACATACAATGCTCGCAAATATGAGAAACCCGGGCTTCCCCGTTGCCCTGGGAGTGATACGCTCAGTTTCTGCTCCTACCTACGATATGGCACTCAGGGGCCAGATAGCAAAGGTGCAGAAAGGCAGGAAAATTAAAAATGTTGATGACCTGCTCAAATCAGGGTCAACATGGGAAGCAAAATAGTAAAATAAATGACATTTTGTTTAAAAGGTGTTCCCCGGAGCACCTTTTTTTTTATTTGATAAAGAGGTATCTTTAAGTGATTTAAAAAAGACTGCCATATGGACACCGGACAGGATAACGGATATAAACAATTACTGAATGAACAGAAGGAAAGACTTAAGGAGCTTGCATGCATAAACAGGACTACTGCCATTCTTAAAGAAGGCAAGTCAATTGATGAAACAATGCAAAAAGTTGTCCATTCACTGCCTCCCGCATGGCAATACCCGGAATTTACAGTGGCGAGAATAAGCTATGGCAACAAAATATTCATGACAACATATTTTGTTGAAACGAGGTGGGTTCTTAAACAGGATTTTACTACTATAAACAATACAAAGGGATCAATAGAAATATTCTATACGAAGGAGTTTGAAAGTTTAGATTACGGCCCCTTCCTTGAGGAAGAGAAAGATCTTATCGAAAACCTTGCAAGCCTTCTTACAGGCTACATTAACAGTATTCTTGCAAGGGAAATGATGAATATACCCGAACCTGTAGCAGCGGATGAGAAAATTAAACCGGGAGCATCATCGCGTCAGCTACTGCAACGCTTCCTTGAACGCTATAACGCCGAGAGGGATATTTTTCATGACCTGATGCCTTTTAAAGTTAAGGAAATACTCCTGGTGGCCAACCTCTATGACGCTTATTCAATAGAGGGGGAGGGCAGGTTCTCCGAATATATTTTTGGCGAATACCACCAGCTTAACCTTACTTCAATGCCCAGGGTAACCGGTGTTTCCGGACTGGAGGAAGCAATGGAAAGATTGCGCTCGAAACACTTCGACCTGATCATTGTTATGCTGGGTGTTGAAAAGGAAACTCCCATGAAGCTGGTTTTGAGGATAAAACAAAAATATCCCTATATACCTACCTTCCTCCTGCTCAGCAATCCGGGCGATGTTGCCTTCGTAAAAAGTAAAAAATTGAAAGGCTTCCCCTTTGATGACTATTTTGTCTGGACAGGTGAGACAAGGGTTTTCTTTGCCATGGTAAAACTTCTGGAAGACAGGGTCAATGTTGAAAATGATACCAGGAAAGGCCTTACAAGAGTAATATTGCTTGTTGAAGATTCAGCCGAATATTATTCCAGCTACCTGCCCACACTCTACACCCTGGTTATGGAGCAGACAAAACACCTGATCGAAGATGTTAGTACGGATGAGCTGTACAAGGTACTGAAAATGAGGGCCAGACCAAAAATATTGCTTGCCACCAGCCATGAAGAAGCTACGTCAATATTCGACAGGTATAAGAATAATATGCTATGCGTAATATCTGATATGAGGTTCCCGAAAGACAATGAATTGTACGATAAGGCAGGCTATGAATTTATTCAGTATGTAAAAAGTGAATTGCCTAACCTGCCTGCCGTTTTGCAATCATCAGATCCTGAAAACTCAAAATACGCCCATACACTTAAGTCAAATTTTATAAACAAGAATTCCCAGAGCCTCCTGCAGGACCTTAAATCATTTATTAATTACTACCTGGGATTTGGTCATTTTGTCTATCGTGATAATATGGGACGACAGATAGCAGTGGCCAAATCAATGAACGAATTTGAACAATACCTCAAAACAATACCTGAAGATTCACTCATTTACCATGCAATGAAGAATCACTTTTCACTTTGGCTTATGGCCAGGGGTGAGGTTAAAATAGCCAAAATAATAAACCCCATGAAAATAAGTGATTTTTCTGACCTGTCTGAGTTAAGGATTTTTCTGCTCGACCTTATATCAAAACGGCGGCGTGAAATGGATAAGGGAAAGGTTGTTAACTATGTGGAATCGGCAGCACTGGATGAAACAAATGTGGTTAGCCTGGCCAGCGGTTCCCTGGGTGGTAAGGGGCGGGGACTTGCCTTCATTAATACGCTCATCTACGGCTTTGAGCTGGGTAAACTTACACCAGGAATCAATATTAAAAGTCCCGTCACAATAATAATAGGTACTGATGAGTTTGACCTTTTCATTGAAACAAATAAGCTGAGACAGGTAATAAAGGAGGAAAAAGATTATGAAAAACTAAAGAGGAATTTCCTGAACAGTAACCTTTCCTTTAACATGGAAAAGAAACTCAGGTCCTTTTTGAAACTGATGAACAAACCGATAGCCATCCGTTCCTCAAGTCTTTTTGAGGATTCAATGAGCCAGCCCTTCTCCGGTATATTCGGGACTTACCTGCTACCCAATAATCATCCTGATTTCGATGTAAGGCTCAGGCTTATCATGGATGCAATAAAGCTGGTGTTTGCTTCCATTTATTCCAAAAGCGCCCGGACTTATTTTGAAGCCATTAATTATATGATTGAACAGGAAAAGATGGCAATTGTATTGCAGGAAGTAGTGGGAAACAGGTTTGAAGATGCCTTCTATCCGCATATTAGCGGCACAGCCCAGTCATATAATTTCTATCCCGTTGCACATATGAAACCGGATGAGGGTTTTGCCGTTGCTGCAGTAGGCCTGGGCCAGTATGTTGTTGAGGGCGAAAAGGCATACAGGTTTTCGCCGGCCTATCCCACACTTGATACAGTGTCACAGAAAGATATATCCAAAAACACCCAGGTAGCTTTCTATGCAGTAGATATGAAAAAGGAGAAAATAAACCTGCTTGAAGGCGAAAATGCCGGTCTTGTAAAACTGGACATAACTGATGCGGAAAGGCATGGTGCACTGAAACACTGTGCTTCTGTGTATAACCAGGATAACGATACCATTGAACCCGGAATAGATTCGCCCGGTCCCCGGGTGGTTAATTTTGCCAATATTTTAAGATATGAGTATATTCCGCTGGCCGAAACCATAACAACAGTACTCGACGTGGTCAAGGAAGCATTCGGAACTCCCGTTGAAATTGAATATGCCGTGGATCTTAACCTTGATAAGAGCGGCAGGGCGGGCTTCTACCTGCTGCAGGTTAAACCACTGGTTGGCAGCGGAGCAGGCTATAATATAAACCTGCAAAAAATAGATGAAGAAAAATGCCTGCTTATATCACACAAAAGCATGGGAAACGGTAAGATATCCGATCTGACTGATGTGGTCTATATTGACCCCGGCAAATTTGACAATACAAAAACCGAGGCTATGGCCGCAGAAATTGATGCCATAAATGACGATATGCTCGCCGGGGGTAAGAAGTACATACTTATCGGACCGGGAAGATGGGGTAGCAGGGACCGCTTTATAGGCGTGCCTGTTGTGTGGCCACAAATATCACAGGCCCGGGTAATCGTTGAAGTAAGCCTGCCAGAATTTCCTTTGGACGCATCACTGGGCTCACACTTCTTTCATAATGTCACCTCAATGAATGTAGGGTATTTTTCAGTAGACCAGGCCGCACGGGATGAATTTGTTAAATGGGACAGGCTCCAGAAAGAAGAAGTGGTGAGTGAAGGAAAATTCTTCAGGCACATCCGTTTCAAGTCCCCTCTCATAGTGAGAATGGACGGTAAAAAAAGAATCTCAATAATTGAATGTACCGAATGCAGCTAATATGGCACTAATTGAAGGAATAATGGAATTGCAGAAGTATGACTTCAGTGATACTTCTTTTAACCTGTTAATGCAGAGACGCATACATAAGGTACTGGTCATATGCAGTAATTATGATAATTATATGCTCGAGGAAGACGGACGTATCGATGAACAGATCTTTAATGAATATGTGTCACTGAACCTGAGATACCCGCCTTCCTTCGTGCAAACCGACAGTGAAGAAGAGGCTATGCGAATCCTGAATGAAGAAAAGGTCGACCTCGTTATCTCCATGCTTAACTTCAGGGAAAAAGATGTTTTTGCCATAGCAAGAAAAATAAAAGCCAAATGCCCCTCCATACCTATTGTTGCCCTGACATATTTTTCCCGGGAAGTATCTTTGCGCCTGCAGAGGGAGGACCTGAGTGCTGTGGATTATGTCTTTTGCTGGCTGGGCGACGCCAGCCTCCTCCTGGCAATAATAAAGCTGCTGGAAGACAGGATGAATGCAGAACATGATATTGACGTGGTAGGTGTACAGGCAATAATACTTGTGGAAGATTCAATAAGATATATATCGACTTATCTTCCGAACCTCTATAAAATTGTACTTAAACAATCACGCGATTTTCAGCAGGAAGCCCTTAATCCACATCAGAAAATGCTGAAAATGAGGGGCCGTCCAAAGATATTGCTGGCTACAAATTATGAGGATGCAATATCAATGTACAAGAAGTATAAATATAATGTGCTGGGAGTAATATCGGATATTTCATATAAGAAGGAAGGTAGCCATAAGGCTGATGCCGGAATTGACCTATGTAAAATAATAAAGAGCGACGACAGTAATATGCCCTTCCTCCTTCAGTCATCTGATGTTGAATTCCATAAGATCGCAGACGAACTGGGAGTGGGCTTCCTGAATAAGTATTCCAAAAACCTGTCAATTGAACTGAGGAATTTTATTATCCAGAACCTGGCTTTCGGACCCTTTGTTTTCAGAGATCCTGATACAATGGAAACAATAGGCATTGCTACAGACCTGCAGAGTTTCCAGCAAAAGCTGCTCACCCTTCCTGATAAATCTCTTTTTTATCATGCCGAACGGAATCATTTTTCCAAGTGGCTGAATGCCAGGGCACTATTCCCTGTTGCCCAGCTTTTTAAATTTATCAGCCTGGAGGATTTTGACTCAGTTGAGGATATGAGAAGATTTATTTATGTGGCAATTTCCAGCTTCAGACTGGGGAAGGGACGCGGTGTGATCGCTAAATTCGACCGTAACACCTTTGATGAGTACCAGATATTCAGCAGGATAGGTGAAGGATCAATAGGTGGTAAAGCACGAGGATTGGCTTTCATTAACAGCCTGATAAAAAAACATAAATTATTCAATAAATATTCCGGCACACTGATTACCATACCACGTACGATTGTCCTGAGCACCGATGTCTTTGATGAGTTTATGGAGAGAAATAACCTTTACTCTGTCGGAATAAGTGACCTGCCTGATGAAGAGATATTAAAAAGCTTCGTTGAAGCTGAATTGCCGGGACGGGTTTACCAGGACCTGTATGCCTTTCTCGCAGTGTCGCGCTTACAGCCCTTGGCCGTAAGATCATCCAGTAAACTTGAAGATAGCCACTACCAGCCGTTTGCAGGCATCTATTCAACCTATATGATTCCCCGTGTTGCTGATAATCCCGTAATGGTAAAGATGCTGTCGGATGCAATAAAGGAAGTATATGCATCTGTATACTATAAAAGCAGCAAGGCATACATGACGGCAACCTCCAATGTGATTGATGAAGAAAAAATGGGGATTATTATCCAGGAGATATGCGGAAGCCGGCACGGAAATATATATTATCCTACTCTCTCAGGTGTGGCACGCTCAATAAACTTTTACCCCATTGGTTCAGAGAAAGCTGAGGACGGAATAGCCAGTATTGCAATGGGTCTGGGAAAGCTGATAGTCGACGGAGGGGTAGCATTACGCTTCTCTCCCAGGTATCCTTCCAAAATATTACAGCTTAATTCACCTGCCACCGCTCTGAAAGAAACACAGAAAGTCTACTATGCGCTGGATCTTGATTCCGATAGCTTTGTCCCTTCTGTGGATGACGGGGTTAATATCAAAAAGCTCAAAATAAATGATGATGTAAGTGTGAGTACGCTGAAAAAAGCTGCTTCAACCTACGACCTTAATAATAATATAGTGCGCCCGGGGATTTCCTACAGGGGCAAACGTATAATTACATTTGATAACGTTCTTAAATACAGTACTTTCCCCCTGGCTGAGGTCCTTGATTATTTGCTGACCCTGGGCCAGAAAGAAATGGGTAACCCGGTGGAAATAGAGTTTGCAGCCAACCTCGAAACAGAATCAAGTCTGCCGAATATATTTAACTTTTTGCAGATCAGGCCAATAGTTGAGAGTGATCAGTCCAGGATAGTGAATATTGATGCTGTCAAAAAAGAAGATACCATTATTATGTCTGATTCAGCACTCGGTAACGGAATGATAAGAGGTATTCATGATCTTATCTATGTTAAGCCCGAGTCATTTAAAGCAGCCAATAATGAGAAGATTGTAGATCTGCTCGACAGGTTAAACAGTGGTTTCATTAAAGAAGTTAAGAATTATGTCCTTATCGGACCCGGCCGCTGGGGTTCAACAGATCCCTGGCTCGGTATACCAATTAAGTGGCCACACATATCGCAGGCAAGAGTGATAGTTGAATCAGGACTGCCAAATTACAGGATAGATCCAAGCCAGGGAACACACTTTTTCCAGAATATCACCTCCTTCAGGGTAGGATATTTTACTATCAACCCCTTTGTAAATGATGGATATTACGATGTGGATTTCCTGAATGCTAGCCCTCATGTTCATGAAGATAAATATATCAGGCATGTAACTTTTCAGGAACCATTGATCATATTGATAGATGGCAGGATACACAAGGGTATTATTCTGAAGCCGGGTATGGAAGGCGTTAACCATGAGCTACCGGCCGGACAGGATAGTTAAATAAGGCTGCTTGCAGCTTCCACACTTACGTTTTTGTCGGCTTTCCTGATAAGCCCCCGGAGTACATTCCCCGGACCTACCTCTGTAAAATGACCGGCTCCGTCATTTATCATTTTTAATATTGTCTGTGTCCATTTTACGGGTGAAGTAAGCTGTGCAACAAGGTTTTCCTTTATTTCTTCGGGATTGCGGGCAGGCCTTCCTGTAACATTTTGATATACAGGGCACACGGGCTCTGAAAAAGGTGTTTCATTAATGGCATCTTCCAGTTCACGCCTGGCAGGTTCCATGAAGGGAGAATGAAATGCACCCCCGACGGCCAGTTTGATTGCCATTCGTGCCCCTTTCTCTTTCAGAATTTCAATAGCCCTGTCTACTCCTTCCACCGATCCTGATATCACCAGCTGGCCGGGTGTATTGTAGTTGGCAGGAACCACAATATCTTCTATGGATGTGCATACCTCTTCCACAGTATTATCGTCAAGGCCTATTATTGCAGCCATGGTTGATGGTTCCATTTCACATGCCTTCTGCATTGCTTCCGCCCTCTGGGCTACCAGCCTCAGTGCGTCCTCAAAGATCAGGGCACGGTTGGCTACCAGGGCTGAAAATTCACCCAGGGAATGACCTGCAACCATATCAGGATCAAACCTCTTGCCAAGCGCCTGTACCAATATTGTGGAATGAAGAAAAATCGCGGGTTGTGTAACATTGGTCTTCTTCAGGTCGCTGTCGGTACCATTAAACATAATGTCGGTAATGTTAAAACCCAGGATCTCATTTCCCTTATCAAACATTTCCCTGCACCGCTTATCTGATTCATAAAGGTCCTTACCCATCCCGCTGAACTGTGCTCCCTGTCCCGGGAAAACAAATGCCTTCATACTAATGCAGATTATTTCCTATAAGATGAATAAACTCTTCGCGTGTCGGCAGGTGATCAAGAAAACAGCCTGTGAATGCAGATGTTGTGGTAACTGAGTGTTGTTTCTGCACACCCCTTATCTGCATACACATGTGCTGGGCCTCAATGACAACGGCCACGCCGTAAGGGTTGAGGGTATCCTGTATACAGTCCCTTATCTGCGTGGTTAGCCTCTCCTGTACCTGCAGTCTCCTGGCATAGGCCTCAGTAACCCTGGCCAGCTTGCTCAGACCTGTAATGTATTTATTGGGTATGTATGCAACATGAGCCTTACCGAAGAAGGGTAGCATGTGATGTTCACACATTGAATATAGCTCTATGTCTTTGACTATGACCATCTGCTTGTAGTCCTCGCGGAACATTGCGCTCTTGAGTATCTCATGAGGATCATGATTGTAGCCCTGGGTTAAAAATAGCAGGGCTTTGGCTACTCTTTTGGGAGTATCCTTTAAACCTTCCCTGCAGGCATCCTCGCCTAAAAGCTTTAACATCTCCTTGTAGAGTTCGGCCATCTTATTGGTTTTTTCATCGTCCCATGATTCTATCTTAGTATAGCCGGACCCGTTCATTAGGCCTGAACCATTGTTTATTATTTCCATAATTAATTTATTAACCGTAATATTCTATATAGTTATTTTCTGTTTCCGTTATTTTAACACAATGTAATTCAACTCCTTCCTTACGTATTTCCGGCTCAAGGACTTCCCAGATGGCAATGGCAATATTTTCGGTGGATGCCAGCCTGCCTTTCATGAAATCTACCTGGGTGTTAATATTCCTGTGGTCAAGAGGAAAAATTACATTTTCCTGGATAATCTTCTTGAGTTTTTTGAGGTTCATTGCATAGCCAAGCTCCTTGTTTATTTCACCTCTGACGGTCACAAAAAGTTCATAATTATGGCCATGCCACTCAGGGTTTGAACACTGTCCGTAAACCTCGGCATTCTTCTCGTCGCTGAAATCCGGTCTGAACATCCTGTGAGCTGCACTGAACCTTTCCCTCCTGGTTAGATAAATCATAGGCAATTCACATTTTTGTTTGGCTCAAATTTGACCCTTTTTCTCCGGAAAAACAATATCTTTATTCATTACTTTAATAAATTAGCCCCGCAAATGAGCAATATTGTATTAATAACGGCAGCTACCAGTGGGGAAATGGAATGCCTTGATAAATTGCACGGCAGACTGAAAAAGGGAATCAGAAAACTGGTGACAGGTGTGGGTCCGGTGTCCACAGTTTATGCAATTATGTCTTACCTGGCAGGAAATGATAAACCCGGTATGCTGATTAATATTGGTATAGCCGGGAGTTACCGTAAAGATCTTAATCCGGGATCAGTAATTGTACCCCTGTCTGATTGCTTTGCTGATCTGGGTATATGTGATGGCAGTAGCTTCATACCCTTAAAAAGGGCCGGGATAGATATTCATGATGATTTTACTCCTTCGGGTTCTTACTATGCACACAGGGCTATTGTTGAAAGCACAGGCTCCGGGTTGAGAACTGTAAAGGGCATAACAGTCAGTACAGCAACGGGTTCTGATGCCGTAAGGGAAGCACTGGCATCAGAATATAATCCTGATATTGAAAGCATGGAAGGTGCCGCTTCCTACTATGTTTGTAATAAAGAAGGGATACCCTGTGTTGGGATAAGGGCAGTTTCAAATATGGTGGGACCAAGGGATAAATCATCCTGGGACGTTAATCTGGCACTTAAGAACCTGTCGCAGGCCATGGATAAATATTTTAAACATATTTTATATGAAAACACTTAGCCTTGGCATATCAACCTGTCCGAATGATACCTTTGTTTTTGATGCAATGATTAACGGTAAAATTGCTACCGGCGGTCTGGAATTTGACTACCTGCTTACAGATGTTGAAGAATTGAATAATAATGCTTTCGAAGCAAAAACCGATATCACAAAAATAAGTTTTCACGCCTATGCCCGGGTGACCGACACTTATATTCT
Source organism: Bacteroidales bacterium (assembly GCA_032260385.1). Taxonomy (GTDB): domain Bacteria; phylum Bacteroidota; class Bacteroidia; order Bacteroidales; family VadinHA17; genus UBA9300. The sequence continues at coordinate 215,854 of JAVVEL010000001.1, forward strand.
GCTGAATTCGGGCTCGGCACTTGGTTTTAACAATGGTCCCTTGCTGGTTGCAGCTGCTAAAACCAGTCCTCCTTCCCTTAAAGGAAAAAGAATAGCCATTCCGGGGAACTATACCACCGCAAATTTATTACTGAGTATTGCATATCCTGACCTGACCGATAAATATGAAGTTCTCTTCTCTGATATTGAGGATCTTATTCTTATGGGGGAGTTTGCTGCCGGCCTGCTTATTCATGAAAACAGGTTTACCTACGAGGCCAGGGGCTTACACAAGATCGTTGACCTGGGTGAGGAATGGCAGGGTCAAACAGGCATGCCCATACCCCTGGGAGGTATAGCTATCAGGAGAGACCTGGGACCGGAAATTGCCGGCAAGGTAGAAAAAATGCTGGCCTCAAGCATTGATTACGCCTGTAAAAACCCACAGTCTTCCTATGATTTCGTCAGGGCATATGCAGCTTCAATGGACTGGGATGTAATACAGAAGCATATTAAGCTCTATGTCAATGAATTCAGCCGTGACCTGGGAGACCAGGGAAGGGAGGCGGTAAGGACCCTGTACGATATGGCGGCTGATTTTAAGATCATTAACACTGTAAGAAAAGATATTTTTACCGGCCATTAATAAGGCTTTACACAGGCAAACCCGGCCGCCGGGATATTAAAATCCGGTATTTTCCCATTTAAGAATTCCTGAAATTTCTTATTTTTATAGTAATAATTTTAAAAAGTTTAAATCATGACTCACCATTTACCAAAATTACCGTTTGAGAGAGACGCTCTGAAACCTTTCATAAGTGAAGAAACCATCGAATATCACTATGGCAAGCATCACCAGGCCTATATTGATAAGTTGAATGCGCTTATACCGGGAACAAAGTTCGAAGATGCCGACCTGGTAACAATTATTAAGAATGCTGATGGCGGCATTTTCAATAATGCAGCCCAGGTGTGGAATCATACCTTCTACTTCGAAGGATTCTCGGGTGATGGTCGCAGGGAGCCTGCAGGTGAACTGGCTGAGGCTATCAAGGCATCCTTTGGCTCATTTGAGAAATTCAAGGAAGATTTTGGCACCGCAGCTGCTAGCCTCTTTGGCTCAGGATGGACATGGCTGGTTAAAAATAATAACGGCAGCCTTTCAATACTGCAGAAATCGAATGCCGAAAATCCCGTAAGTGATGGACTGAAGCCTGTCCTTACATGCGATGTGTGGGAACATGCTTATTATATCGACTACAGGAATAAAAGGCCCGATTATATTAAGTCTTTCTGGGAAATAATCGACTGGGACATCATAGCTTCAAGATATTAGTATGGGCCTCTATGACATAGTACGGAGAAACAGGAGTTACAGACGCTTTTACCAGAATGAGCGAATCAACAGGGAAGAGTTGGTAAGCCTGGTTAACCTGGCCCGGCTGTCGGCATCAGGGCAGAATAAACAGGCTCTCAAATTCCTTATTGTTAACGACCCCGAAGCCTGTGACAGGGTCTTTCCGTCAACTATGTGGGCCGGATACCTCGAAGACTGGGATGGACCTCAAAAGGGCGAACAACCTGCCGCTTATATAATTATTCTCGGCGATACGGGACTGAGTAATTCATTCGGAGTTGACCACGGGATAGCTGCCCAGAGTATTTTGCTGGGAGCCGCTGAAAAAGGATACGGGGGATGTATGATAGGTTCAATTAAGAAAGCTAAACTGAGGCATGACCTGGAAATACCCGGCAAATACGAAATATTACTTATCCTTGCTCTTGGAAAACCAAAAGAAAAGGTCGTAATTGATGAGGTCACAGATGATGACATAAAATACTGGAGAGATGATAAGGATGTGCACCATGTACCCAAAAGGAGCCTGGATGACCTTATTACCGATCTTTGACTGGAATATGAAACAAAGAATTTATATTACCCTGCTTAGCCTTTTGCTTTGTTTTTCAGCGCTTACTGCCCAGCAAAAGGCACAGGATAAATATATCCTGCTCCAGGGAATTGTTATGGATGCCCTGAGCCTGGATCCTTTGCCAAATGTTCATTATGTGCTGAATGAAATCCTTGGCAATGTGACTGATGAGGAAGGGGAGTTTGCCCTGTATATACGTAAGGACGATACAGTAAGATTTTCCCATATTGGCTACCGCGACTTTATCTTTGTGCCGGGCGATACCCTGGCAGGTAATTACTTTATGGCCGGGATTTTTATGCAATCCGACACAACGGCTCTGGGCGAGGTCATTGTCGTTCCTAAAATCCCCAACCCACGTACAGGCATACTGCTGGATCAGCAGGAGCTTGCACCTGAACTCAGGAATGCCAGAAACAATATAGCCGCTTCTGCCTACCTGGGACTTCACAGCCAGGAGCAGCTGGGTGCTCCGTCTGCAAATTATGAACTTCTTAAACGAAAGCAAATGCTCGACGCTTATGAGAAGGGCGCCATTCCTTCAGACAGAATGATTGGTTTGAATTTACTGACAATACCGGCGGCCGTATTATACTTTTCAAAAGGCCTGCCTGAAAGGCCCCCTCCACCAAGACCGGCCATTACCCGTCAGGAAATAGACAGGATGAAGGAATTATACCGGCAACGGATCAGTAAAAGATAAGGGGAGCTTTAACAATTACACAATTCAACAATTACACAATTCAACAATTCAACACTGTCTATCCTTTATAAAATATAGCCTTTATAATATGTGAGGCCATTTTAGGATTTTCCTTGAGCCGCCTGGTGGAATAGCCAAACCAGTCCTTGCCGAAAGGTACATATATTCTCATAACATGACCGTCTTCAACAATACTCTGCCTGAGCCTCGGGGTTACTCCATACAGCATCTGGAACTCATACATGTCCCCAGGAATCTTATACTTACGTATTAACTCATAAGCTCCTTCAATAAGTTGTTTGTCATGTGTCGCAATGGCAGCATACACCTTATTGGCAAACATATACTCAAGGTCTTTTAGAAAATTCTCATTTACCTCTTCATATTTCTTAAATGCTATTTCAACAGGCTCAACATATATGCCCTTACAAAGCCTGTAATTAAGAGGTATTTCTTCAGTGTTAAGATCCATCAGTCCTTTTATATCATCCAGTGTCCTTCGGAGGTAGGCCTGGAAAACAAGGCCAACGTGCCTGGGAAATTCCTTTCTTAACTTCCTGAACAATTCAATTTCAGGATCAGTACACGGCGAATCTTCCATGTCTATCCTTATGAAATTATTATATTCAGCAGCCTTCTGCACCACTTCCCTTACGTACCGGTAACATACATCTTTGTCAATAAGTAAACCGAAACTGGTTGGCTTAATCGAATAATTGCCGTCAATCTTTTCTTTTTCTGCCCTGTCTATAAGTTCAAGGTATTCATTTTTATTCGCCTCGGCTTCTTCCAGGGTTTCGATAAATTCGCCAAGAACGTCAAGGGTTACTTTGATACCCAGTTTATTAAATTCTTTGGATACCCTGATGGCATCATCCATCTTTGGACCTGAAACATAAGGTTTTGAAAATATCCAGACAAACTTCTTTGGGAAATAGGGTAGTATTGATGCAATAAATCTGTTAAACATGGTAGAAATATTTATTTAGTGTAAACGTTTAAACATAATGATGCCAAATTTAATTTGTTTGTCCTAATGATTGTATGTTTAGAGGTAGAAAATGGAAAAATTTCAATCAAATAAGTATATTGGGTCAATTTGCCGGGTTTTTTAATAATAGTTTTTATTTCTTTTCATTTAGCTGTTATTTTGTGCAACCATTTTTAATGATAATAAGTCTATAATTTGGTCCCAGGAATGATAAGTGACCGGCAGATACTTGAAGGTTGTCTGAAACACGACAAACTATCTCAGAAATTGCTTTTTGAGAAGTATTCGGGAATGCTGATGGGCATATGCATCAGGTATGCAACTGATATCCCCGAAGCAGAAGATATCCTCCAGGAAAGTCTGCTCAAGGTTTATGTTAATATTAAGGACTATAGTGGAGAAGGTTCTTTTACAGGCTGGATGAGGCGCATTGTCATAAATACTGCAATCACATACTATCACAGGACCCTCAAGCATAAACATTATGTTGAGATTGAGGAGGTTTTTACGGGTGAAGCAGGTGAAACAACTATCCCGGATTTACGATATACTGCAGAAGAATTACAAAAAGTGCTGGATATGCTACCTCCCGGATATAAAGTGATCTTTAACCTGTATGCAATTGAAGGATATAAACATAAAGAAATAGCAGGAATGCTTGGTATAGATATAAATACATCAAAGTCGCAATATTCAAGAGCCAGGTCTTTTCTGCGTAAGAAGCTGGAGAACTATAAATAGATATTGATCTTGAAATCAGAGAGGGAATATAATAATATTGAAGAAGTATTCAGGGACGGGCTTGGTAAAAGGGAGTACCCGGTTTCTGATAATTTCTGGCCGGAACTTGCAGGAAAGCTCCGCTTAAGGGAGTTCCTCAGTTTCAGGCCCGGAAGCTTCAATATTTATTACCTGGCTGGCCTTATTGCTGCTGCTGCTCTTACAGTGTCAGTCCTGGTGACAACTAACACGGAACTCTCTGTTGATTCACCCGATATTATAATTTCAACTGATTCAATTAGCGGCTTCAATGAAAAGATCATAATTGAAAAAGAATCTTTGGAAACAGCCGCCAAAGTGAAAATTCAGCTGCCGGAAACAGAAGAAGGAACTGCGGAGAACGGCATGGAGATCCGTGTAAATGCCGGTGAAGTTGCTGAAGTCATTATAAGCCCTGACAGTAAAGATAAAATAACAGGCGCCAGTAAAATCGAGCGCCTGGCGCTGGATAAGAAATTTGTCTCTGAAACTGTAAGCAGGCCTGAACCTGTGGCTGAGTTTACTCCACAGATAAGCCATGGTTGTGCTCCATTCAGCATCTATTTTAAAAACCTGTCACATAACTACGATTCATGTATTTGGGAATTTGATGATGGAGGAATAAGTACCAACTCAAACCCGGTATGGATATATGACGAGGAGGGCACTTATGAAGTGAGGCTTGTCCTCTTCGGGAAAGCAGGTTCAAGAGTAAGTAAAAGAGGAATGGTAACTGTATATCCACGGCCCGTGGCAAGATTCGAAATAAGTGAAGGCAATCCCGCCATACCCGATGAACAGGTTCATTTTTATAACTTTTCTCAAAACGCCACTGAATGGGAATGGGATTTTGGTGACGGGAATACCAGCCACGACTTTGAACCTTCACATTTCTATGACAGAAGCGGATCCTACTCTGTGACATTGAAGGCTATATCTGAATATGGCTGCATCGACAGTATGGTTCTGACCAATGCAGTGGGCGATAAGACATGCTATATTAACTTTCCCAATGCCTTTGTTCCCAACAAGGGAGGACCTACCGGCGGATATTACTCTCCAAGGAGTGACCAGCAGGAAGAAGTATTCCATCCCGTCTACTCGGGTGTTACATCTTATAATCTCAAAATATACAGCAGGATGGGTATTCTTGTTTTTGAATCAAATGATCTTCAGATAGGATGGGATGGATATTATAAGGGACAGATGGCTGAGCCGGGAGTATATATCTGGAAGTCCAGGGGTACATTCAAGAATGGTGAATCCTTTGTTAAAGGAGGAGATGTAACACTGCTGCCCAACTGGTAATGGCAGATAAGCTCTGATCAAACCACAAAATAAGTTATTCGTCTTTTAGACAAAATTGTTTACAAGTTCCTCTGTTTTGTTAGTTACTGAATAATTTAGAAGGTAAAAAACGTAACTAAATTCATTTCATTTCGTTAATTTCGTATTTGATAGTCGAAACAGGACCGGACTTGCGAATAAGAATTAAATATACTACTGTTCTCATTAGCCTTTTAATCTCTGTCAGTCTGAAGGGACAGGATCCTCACTTTTCCCAGTTCTATGCCAATGCACTTTATCTTGCACCGTCGTTCGCCGGGGCAATTGAAGAAAACAGGATATCAATAAATTACAGGAACCAGTGGCCGGCAGTATCAGGTGTTTTCAATACCTATAGTTTCAGTTACGACAGGTATATGCCTAATTTCCGCTCGGGGATAGGCATACTGGCAACTTATGACGTAGCCGGATCGGGAGACCTAAGTACAACCAATATCGGTCTGCTCTATTCCTACGATATACAGCTTAACAGGGAATGGCACTTACGTCCGGGTATTAATTTTAAATTTACCTACCTCGGACTCAATTATGGGAAGCTGATATGGAACAGTATGATAACGGCAAGGGGGACAACTCCCTCAGTCTATCCCCCGCCATTCGAAGGAGTGGCAGATGTGGATTTCGCCTTTTCTGCGCTGGCTTATAATGACAGGATATGGGGAGGTATAAACTTTGACCACCTGTTTAAACCAAGACAGTCATTCTATGGCGACTGGGACACTCATGTGCCTGTCAAGGTTAATTTCTTTGGAGGTATGCAGATATCGAGGCGGGGAAGATTGCTCAACAGGTATTCCGAAGTTATTTCCGTGGCAACCAATATAAAATACCAGGATCGTTTCTGGCAATCCGACCTTGGACTCTATTATTACAGGGACCCGCTGATCTTTGGACTGTGGTACAGGGGTATACCTTTTGTTACCACCCAGGCAGGAGATGCAATTATCGGACTTGTTGGCATCAAAACACAAAATCTGCATATTGGCTACAGTTATGACTTCACAATATCAAACCTTATTGCATCAACCGGAGGCTCTCATGAAATTTCCCTTGTATACGAGTTTATTACTTCAACACTGGGTAGCCGCAGAAGAATGTTCCATGCCGTCCCGTGCCCTGAATTCTAAAAAACTTCCTTTTTCGTAATTCGCTAAATTCCTTTATATTTGTTGCCTGTTTTGTTTAACCAATTAACAATTACTGATGAAGAAGTTACCTTTAATACTGTCTGTAGTGTCAATTCTTGGAGTAGCCTTTTTGTTAATCTGGCAGCTTGCATCGCCAGGGGAGAAAGAAGAGGTCAAAGACCAGACAGTTTCAGAAAAAATGCCCAGCGGAGATATAGCCTATGTGGAGATAGATTCAATCATACTTAATTTTGATATGTATTTCGACCTCCGGGATGACCTGATGACAAAGCAACAAAGCTCTGAAAATGAATTGAATACAAAGGGCAGGCAATATGAATCGAGAGCACGAGATTATGAAGAGAAAGTCCGTAAGGGCCTGGTTACAAGAGCTACCGCTGCACAGATGGAACAGGACCTGCTCCAGCAGCAGCAGGACCTTCGGACTCTCAGAGACCAGCTTGAAAGTCAGCTGATGGAGGAAGAACAGGTGATGAACAGGAAAGTATTAAATTATATTTATGACTTCCTGGAAGAGTTTTCAGCTGATCATGACTATGACTACATCCTGGCAAAAAGCTTCGGAAGCCCTCTGATGTATGCTAATGATGCCCTGAATATCACTGATGAGGTACTTAAGGGGGTTAATTATAAATACAATAAAGACACCGGTAACAAATAATGAGTCTTATTTCCGATTATCTGGCAAACAAAACATTAAGCGATGAATTGTTTGCGGATATACCGGCAAAAAATACAGGAATAATAGTGATAATCCCGGCCTTTAATGAGCCCGGGATTATTTTTACCCTGGAATCATTACGCAAGTGCAAAAGACCACCATGCAGGGTAGAACTTATCGTCCTGGTAAATGCTCCCCAACTGGCAGACAAAGGTCAGATTGAACAAAATAAAATCACCTGCAAAGAACTGTCAGACCGGGAAAAGGATAATGATGATAAGGTTTTTAAGCTTCTCTGTCATGATACAGGAGTGAGAGATGCAGGCTGGGGTGTGGGCATGGCCAGGAAAATGGCCATGGATGAAGCCCTGAGACGTTTTTATAAACTGGGTAATCTATCTGGTGTCATAGTATCACTCGATGCTGACTGCCTTGTGTCAGATAATTACCTGGTGGAAATTTATGATGAACTCTATAGTCGAAACGATCGCAAGGCCTGCTCAATTTATTATGAACACCCTCTCGACGGAGCATTACCGGCCGAGTTATACAATGCCATTGCACAGTATGAGTTACACCTGAGGTATTACTTTCAGGCACTTAAATATGCAGGCTTCCCATGGGTCTTCCATACACTGGGCTCAGCCATGGCCGTTGAAGCTGAAGCCTACGCCAGGGCAGGAGGAATGAGTAAAAGACAGGGGGCAGAAGATTTTTATTTTATCCAGAAAATGATCCCTGCCGGCGGATATTTTAACCTGAATACCACAACAGTAATGCCTTCACCCAGGATATCCGGCAGGGTGCCTTTCGGAACGGGACCGGTGATGGCAGAAATAATAAAAACAGGTGAAAAATATCTTACATATAATCTCATGGGATTTGAATTCCTTAAATTATTCTTTGATAATATAAATCTTTTGTACGGCGGTGACAGTGAAATCAGGGAAGAAGTTTATTACATCCTGCATGAAAGCCTAAGGGAATTCCTGGAGAGAAATGACTGGGCCAATAAAATAAACGAGATAAGAAACAATACATCATCCCGGGCTGCCTTCAGGAAGCGTTTCTTTAACTGGTTCAATATGTTCAGAGTTGTTAAATACCTGAATTTTGCCCATAGTGAAAGGTATCTTGATAAGATCCCGGTACAGGAGGCAGCAGTTCTCCTGCTGAAAAAAACCGGACGGGATGTCACAAATTATAATGCCAGGGATTTACTGAGGCAATTCAGGGAAATGGAAAGGTGACCTATTCTTTTTCGGGTTCTGATAACTTTTCACCATCTTCATTGACGATGATATATATATCCTCGTTGTCTTTCTTCATGAAATATTGTTCGCGGGCAAATTTCTCAAGATTCTCATTGCTTGTTTTAAGCTCATTCAGTTTTCTCTTGTCTTCTTCTATCCTTTCACGGTAATATTCCCTGTCCCTCTCAAGCTGCTTCATGTTTTTCACATAATGATACCTCTGGATAAGATTATTATTGTCAAAAATAATTATCCAGATAAGGAAGACAAGCAGGGTGAGGAAATACCTGTTCCTTAATATTGGCGGTATCCTGTTGAATAAGCTTCTAAAGAATTCATTCATAGCACAAACCTAAAACAAATTTGTAAAATAAACAATGATATATTTCTAACCTCCACTCATAAGATACCACATCTGTACATCATCTCCATCTCTTATAAGCGCTTTGTCATAGTCATCCCTTTTGATGAGCCTGCCATTTATTCTCACAATCCTCATCCTGTAGGTAAACCGTTTCATTTCCAGCATCTCGGTAACGGTCATCTCATCCCTGTCAAATTCTTCAGGCCTGTTATTTAGTGTAATCTTCATCTTCTTTTCCTCTTCATTAAAATCTCAACAACGGCATTTGCCTGCATGTTCGCCACTATGGCTACACGGGGGGCCATTGGAGGCAACTCATCCGATGTTTCTGTTTTCTCATCCCCGCATATAATGACAGTATCGGCAATTATCCTCTCCCTGAGCTCATTCGTCTTTCCATAGCCTGCCAGTCCCGATCCCAAAATTAGCGGACGCTCAGGCCAGGTACTCATTACTGCCTCAGCAAGCATCTCCTTCATATCAGACTTGTCAAAAGCTTCGACTATTACATCGCAATCAATGAAAATATTGGGAATGTTGTCAGCATTGAGTTTTAAGTCATGGACCTTAATACTGAGCTCCGGATTTATCCTTTGCAGATTATCCCTTAATGCTTCGGTTTTTTTAATGCCAACCTGGTCGGTGAAATAATATTGCCTGTTCAGGTTGCTGCCTTCGACAATGTCATAGTCTGCTATTACAAGCTTCCCTATACCGCTGCGTGCAAGTGCAACGGCACAGTTCGACCCCAGGCCGCCAGCCCCGGCTATGCCCACGGTATACAGGGCTAAATGATCTTTTATCTCATTGAATTTCATGTTTGTAATCATTCCTTGCAATATACACCTTATTAAGATAGGGAAGAAATCCCCTGGTTCCGTGACCTGCACCTACGATGTCAAGTACGCTATTATCATTATGTCTGAATACCGACCCGAAAACCACCTTAATTCCCTGATACCTGAACATCTCTTCAGAAAGGATATTTGACGGACCCAGCAAAAAGATACTGCAGTTATCAGGGGCAATACCAATAAGCTCATTGAAGGTCTTGTTAAAGACTGTGGTCCCGGTAAGGATAATGGCTTCGGCTCCCGATAATGAATTTTCCATCTTTGAAAGATCTGACAGAATATGACTTTGCTTTTGGATATCAAACACTTCCAGGGGAAGACCCTTATGGAGAAACTTCTGGTAAAGGCTTTCAAAATAACCTACCATAACTATCCTGCGGTACCTGCTGAAATCTACGCTCTCAAAAATATCTTTAATATCACTGTAATCCCTCTCATAATTCAATATCGAATTAAAATATGCATTCAGTATAATCCTGTGCGCGGGGTCATCCGTGTCGGCTTCGCCTTCAAAAATGAGCCTTTCATTCATCTTAGTTCCCAGTGTTGCACACACTCCTATGTTGCCTGACTGGTTCATGATGGCAATATATTTTTCTCCGATAGCCCATTTTTTTATATTGCTGCGGTCAAATCCCCTTAATGAATAAAAGTGCTTTATCGGCTCTTCCATAAAAATCCAATTTTCCTCAAAAATATGCTTTTTATGCTTTCTTTCCTAGGCTAAGCTGCAACCGGAATTGGTTTACTCCCCGCCTCCTGCCTTCTGCCTCCTGCCTTATGCCTCCAGCCCTAACCGTTATGTAAACATTAACATATTGATAGATGTCATTTTATCATCTATATTTGGGCTTTAACTTGTGCTTGATTTGTACATCAGGAAATAATAATATAAATAACTTGTAAGAAATGGATATACAGGCAATTAAAGAAAAACACAGATTACTGAAGGAAGCTTCCTATGACTGGGTACCGCTGGAAAAGGGATATACTGATAAGATACTCTATATCAATGTTGGCACTAACGAGATAAAGGAAAAGGACGTTCCTCTTGAAATGAAAGAGAAATTCATAGGGGGTAAGGGCTACGGATTAAGGCTCCTGTGGGATGCCACCGATCCGGGAACTCCCTGGAATGACCCTAAAAATGAGATCATTATCTCTTCCGGACCTGTTGGCGGTATAACTCAGTATTCAGGTACAGGTAAATCCCTGGTGGTATCAATATCTCCCCAGACTGATTCTGTCATTGACAGTAACGTGGGTGGATTTTTTGGTCCCTTTCTTAAGTTTGCCGGTTACGATGCACTGGAGTTGCAGGGAAAGGCTGAAAAAAATATTATTGTTTATATCGACGGCACAAATCACAGGATAGAAATCAATGAGGCTCCTGCTGAGGCTGTTGACAGCCATGTGCTTTCAGAACAACTCACTGAGATGTACGCAGATGATGAAAAGGATAAGAAAAATGTTGCTGTTGTATCCAGTGGAAGCGCTGCCGGAAATTCTCTTATCGGGATGCTGAATTTCAGCTTCTATGATCCCAAAAGGAAGGTTGTAAGGATGAAACAGGCCGGAAGGGGAGGTATTGGGACAGTATTCCGTGATAAAAAAATTAAAGCTCTTGTGTGTAAGGTGCCCGGCGTTAAAGGAAATCTGAATAATGTTGTTGACCTGGAGGCAATAATGGAGAGGGGCAAACGCTTTAACCGTGAAATGCGTGAACTCGACCATAAGCAGGCAAAAATGAAACAGGTTGGCACCGCTCATCTCATTGAGATCATGAATGACCATGATCTCCTGCCTACTAACAATTATAAGTTTGGCAGCCACCCCGATGCCATAAAAATCCATTCCGATGAATGGAAGAAAGTATTTACCCAGGGAATCCCTGACGGATGCTGGATAGGATGTAACATGTCATGCTCAAAAGGTGCCGATGATTATGTGGTCCGTACCGGTCCTTATAAAGGACAGAAGGTGATTGTTGACGGTCCTGAATATGAGAATGCCGGCGGACTGGGATCAAACTGCGGCATTTTTAGCACTGATTATATCCTTGAAGCTAATTTTTATTGTGATACCTATGGGATTTGCACAATCACCTGGGGAACCCTCCTTGCCTTTATTATGGAATGTTATGAAAATGGCATCCTTAACGAGGAAAGGACAGGCGGACTTAAACTTAACTTCGGTAATGCAGATTCAGCGATGGAACTTATGCACATGCTCAGCCGCGGTGAAGGATTTGGCAGGGTTGCCGGTATGGGTGTCAGAAAAATGAAGCAGATGTTCATAGAAAAAGGATGGGGTGACGCGGGCTTTCTGAATGATATCGGAATGGAGAATAAGGGATTGGAATATTCTGAATATATCTCCAAGGAATCACTTGCCCAGCAGGGTGGTTTTGCAATGACCAATAAGGGCCCCCAGCACGATGAGGCCTGGCTTATTTTCATGGATATGGTTAATAACCAGATTCCTACCTTCGAGGATAAAGCCGAAGCACTCCACTACTTCCCCATGTTCCGCACCTGGTTCGGACTGGTGGGCTTGTGTAAACTACCATGGAACGATGTTGAACCCGAGAATAATGCCGAAACGGATGAGCCTGCCAAGGTGCCCGAGCATGTTGATAACTATGTAACAATATATAAGGCAGTTACAGGCAGGGAATTTGACAAGCACCGAATGATAGAGGACTCTGAAAGGGTCTACAATTTTCAGCGTATATTTAACCTCAGGAGGGGTTATGGTACCCGCGAACACGACCGCCAGCCTTACCGTGCAGCAGGACCGGTGACCGTTGAGGAATATGAATCCAGGGTCGAAAGATATGATAAGCAGATGAAGGAACTGATAGGTGTCGACCCCGAAGGTAAATCAGTTGAGGAAAAAATTGCCATTACCCGTAAATACAGGGAAAAACGCTATGAAGACCTGATTGATGCCGTTTATAAGAGGAGGGGATGGAATAAAAATGGAGTTCCTAAAATTGACTTCCTCAAAAAAATCAAAATGGATTTGCCCGAATTGATAGAAGTGGTAAAAGATTACCAGTAAGGTCATCCTAATTATTATTGGAATACCGGAACCGAGCCCCGAGTAATCCTTTGGAGGTTGCTGAAAGCAAGTGAGTCCTGTGAGCTCGATGATGCTTGTGCTTCACCGCTTCAACCTCTTAGCCTCTAAACCTGCTGTATGACATTTGCAAGCGTTATGCAAAAAAATTATATTCGCTTCCTGTTTCATTTTTTTCCTGACAGTATGAAAAAATACATTTTATTATTATTAACAATATCCTTTTTTACAGGTGGACTGGCACAGGATCCCGATGTCATTTCCGGTGAAACACTTAAACCCGGTGAACTACAGAATTACCTTGATAACCCGGCAATCAGGGCCAGGTATAACAATGATCCCTATGATAACGAAAGAGCTGTTAAACTGGATGGCAAAATGCCCTATGTCAGCGGTGAAATACTTAACCCGGGACAGGCCTATGTTGATGAACTGCAACTGCGCACAGTAGTGGTAAAAGAATATTTTCCTGCAAAGGCCAACTCTACACCGGAATTCCGGGGAGCCTTCCAGTATACTGGCTATTCACTTTCTGATATCGTGAAGGACTATGTGGTTTCAAAATATAATAAAAGTGAATTCGGCCTTAATACCGATGTTTTTGTAGTAGTCGAAAACGATAAAGGTGATAAGGCAGTATTCAGCTGGGGAGAACTGTTTTTTACACAGGATAATCATGATATAATACTGGCTACACATGTACAGCCCATTTACCCGACAGCTTCTGATGATAAATGGCCCCTGCCTGAGAAAATACGCCTGGTTGCATCAAATGATTATATTACGGTCAGAAATATTGACAGGCCCTCAAAAATAATTATCCGCTCCTTCCCGGAGAGCTTCCCCGGAAGCAAGGGCATACGTCCGCTTTTCTCCCCAACGATTGAAATAAAGGGACCCGAAGACAAAATAACTGTCGTTGATGACCCTGAAACAGGCAAGGATCTTATCATCACTCATAATCTTGTGTTTTTCGGAATGCATATGGGTTTGAGAGGCACACGCAATTTTACCGGCATCCCATTGTCTGAGGTGCTGAAGCAAAAATTCAGCTTCTCAGAGGCTGACCTTGCAAGGGCTATGATTGCAATAGGAGCAAAAGATGCTTACAGGGTTGTATTTACCCTGTCTGAAATAATGAACCGTACTGATATGGCCGAGGTCTTGCTGCTTGATGAACCGGACGATGAGGATGGCCGCTTCATAGTCCACCCCGGCGCCGACTTCTTTGCCGACAGGCATCTTAAAGGAGCAAAGCTCGCTTATATAATGGTAATAGAATGAAACTCCGGGTATGACTTGAAAGCCGGTTACCGGATAAATAAAAATAGCATGGTGGAATTGCTTCTGGCTTATTACAATGACAGGCGTGGTACGGGCTACATCTATAAACATCCCGACTAAAAGTAAGCTTGACGTTGAAAATATCCTCAACAGGGTTGCCCTTGTTGATGATGGCTTTATAAACTATGGACGGTTTTTGAGGATGGAAATAACTTATTTATTTTAAAAGTTTATTTTAAATGTAAATTTGTACCAGAGAAAAATGAATTAATAATCTAAATACTATATGTGCATGTTTAAAGTAAATGAATATTTTGATGGCAAGGTTAAATCAATGGCCTTTGAAAACGAAGAGGGTCCGGCTACTATAGGAGTTATGGCACCCGGGGAGTATGAATTTGGCACATCAACGATTGAGCATATGAAGGTTGTTTCCGGTATGCTCACCGTTATGTTGCCGGGCGAATCCTGCTGGAAAGACTATAAAGAGGGAGAGACATTTATAGTCGATAAAGATACGAGCTTCAAGCTGAAGGTCACCCAAACCACAGCTTACAGATGCCTATATAAATAATATAAGTCAACTTTTTCAACATTTTCAACCAGGCCTGCCGGAAGGCAGACTTCTCAACTCAATAAGTATGGCCGGTCCCAAAGGTTCAAAATATTATAACGTATTCCTTAAATACCAGATCAATCTCGAAACCTTAGATGATGAGAGAATTCTCAACCCTGAAGGTTTTGAACTCCTGAATGCAGTAAGGCAAACAGGGTCACTCGCCTCGGCAGCAACTGATATGAAAATAAGTTACCGCAAAGCCTGGGGCATTCTTAAAGAGGTGGAAGAAAAGCTTGGCTTTCCTCTTGTCGAAAAGCATCGCGGAGGAGCTGAAGGAGGTCATACCAATCTGAGCAGGGAAGGCAATGAACTGGTAGATGCCTATAATGAACTTACCGGTCAGTTCAATACCTCAATGAAAGAAGTGACAAGGAAATTTTTCTGGAGTATCAATAAAAATCCTGATGAGAAAAATTAAAGGAATATTAGTATTACTGTTTATCCTTAGCATAATTATGCTGACATCATGTACGGGAAACATGAAGGAAGAAATAATTATTTTCCATGCCGGGAGCCTCTCCGTTCCAATGAAAGAGATAGCGGGCGAATATATGGAAATAAATCCCGGTGTGAATATTAAACTTGAAGCAGCAGGAAGCGTGGCCTGCGCCCGAAAGATAACAGAGCTGGGTAAACCCTGTGATATAATGGCCTCGGCAGACCACAAGGTAATTGAAAAATTTCTTATGCCCGGGTATACTGACTGGAATATCTGGTTCGCTACCAATGAACTGGTGATTGCCTACCATGACAAATCAAAATATGGTGACCTGATAAGTCCTGATAACTGGTATGATATACTGGCCGGAAATGATGTTGTATACGGCAGGTCTGATCCAAATGCCGATCCCTGCGGATATCGTACCGTGATGATGTTTAAACTCGCCGAAACCTACTATGAAAAGGATGGCCTGGCTGAAAACCTCACATCTAAAGATCTGAACATGGTGAGACCCAAGGAGGTTGACCTGGTTGCCCTGATGGAAACCAGGGCTCTTGATTATATCGTCCAGTATAAGTCGGTTTGTGAACAGCATGGACTCAAATATATCAGCCTTCCACCTGAAATAAACCTTTCTGATCCTTCATTTGAAAAGAATTATAGCTCTGTAAGCGTTGATATAACGGGTGACAGGCCGGGAGAAACAATACCAATTAAGGGAAGCAGCATGATTTACGGTATTACTTTGCTCAACGATGCACCTAAAAGGGAGGCAGCAGAGGATTTCCTTATTTTTTTTCTCGGCGAAAATGGCAGAAAGTCAATCCGGAAGAATGGACAATCACCTCTAAGCATTCACCTGGAAGGCCCCGCAACGAACCTGCCTGATAAACTTACGCAATTCTTTCAGGAATAAAATTCTGCCATTTCAGGTAAAATTTCTAATTTTGCCGATATGCAAGCCTGTTCATAACCGCGGGCTTTTTCATAAATACTTATTAAATGGATACCCGAAGTACATTTCACTGGATTATACTGGTATTGTCATCCCTTGTGCTCCTCTTTATCCTGGCACCACTGGTGGGAATGGTGCTGGATACATCTCCCTCTGAATTCTTTCAGACAGTGAAGGATGATGAGGTTCAGGACAGCGTATGGCTCACACTTTCGGTTGCCTTCATGGCTACCCTGGCATTTGCCTTTATGGCTGTACCCCTTGCATGGATGATGGCAAGATATAATTTCCCCGGTAAGAGAATAGTCCAGGGTCTTATTGATCTTCCTGTAGTATTGCCCCATTCTGCAGCCGGAATAGCTCTTCTGGGTTTTATATCACGTGATGGCTTAATGGGGAAGGCAGCCGGTTTAATCGGGCTGAACCTCGTGGGTAATCCCGTTGGCATTGCCCTGGCTATGGCTTTTGTAAGCCTCTCTTTCCTTATTAATGCAGCAAGAGACGGGTTTGCGGCCGTACCGGCCCGACTGGAAAAGGCTGCCATGAACCTTGGTGCTTCACCGGTGAAAATGTTTTTTACTATATCATTGCCTCTGACATGGAGAAACATAGCTTCAGGATTTATCATGATGTTTGCCAGGGGGATGAGCGAATTCGGGGCTATAGTAATAATTGCCTACCATCCAATGACGGCCCCGGTATTGATATATGAGCGCTTTAATCAGTTTGGTCTCTCATATGCCAGGCCAGCCTCAGTCTTCTTTATACTGGTGGCACTGGTAATTTTTATATTTATCAGGTTTTTTTCAAGCAGGGCTAACAGGGGCCTTGTTAAAATAAGGGTGAATAACAGTTAATGCTTCAACTGGAAAACATATCAAAAAGCTACGATAATTTTGCACTGAGGGATATTAACCTTGAGATACCAAAAGGTGAATATTTTGTCCTCCTGGGACGTTCAGGGGCAGGCAAGTCACAGCTGCTGGAACTAATTGCAGGCCTCAGATCACCTGATAGCGGACGTATTTTTCTGAATGGCAAAGAGATTACCAGGGAAAAAATTCAGCACAGGAAAACAGGCATGGTCTTCCAGGATTTTGCAATATTCCCCCATCTTACGGTCTACGAGAATATTGCCTATGCCTTGAAAATTAGGCGCTTACCTCGTAAAGAGATACGGACTGCCGTGGGCACGATGGCTGAAAACGTTAATATAGCACATTTGCTGGATCGCAGTACGGATGATCTTTCCGGTGGCGAAAGGCAGAGAGTTGCTGTGGCCCGTACCCTTGTCACATCTCCTGATATAATCCTGCTTGATGAACCTATGGCTTCGATTGATGCAAGCCTGAGAGATGAGATGAGAAGACTGCTAAGGAAAATTAATGAGATGGGAATAACTATGCTCCATGTTACACATGACTACGGTGAGGCTATACGCCTTGCCAACAGGGTGGGTATCATACATAATGGCAGGATACTGCAGGCTGGCATACCCGACGAAGTATTCTCAAAACCTGTAAATAAATTTGTTGCCCGCTTCGCAGGTATCAGGAATTTTTTCAGTGTGAAAATAGGCCGTGAAGAGGGGAAAACAGTTGCTGTCTCCGGGAAACATAAATATAGCTTGCCCGATGGTGATTACCCTGAAAATGGCTTGTTGATAATAAAAAGTGATTCAATAAACCTGTCCTTGCAAGAACAAAAGGACAGTGATAATTGTATTAAGGGTATAGTAAGGGAACTTAACAGGGCTGAATCAGGTTACGAGGTATTTGTTGATGCCGGCGACCTCTTTCATGTGCTGCTTAGTAATAAGGATTTTGAAGGCCTTTCCCTTAATCCGGAACAAACCGTATATTTGTCCTTTTCAGCTGATAAACTGAAGCTTATTTAAAATAATTTCGGAACATGATCACTCACGAAGAAGCTCTTGCGATTACAGAGAGATATAAACTCTGGAAAGACAGCGAATTTATTCCCTTCATGGATTCTCCGGGCAGGGTCCTGGCTGAAGATATTATAAGCGACATCGATATGCCCCCCTTTAATAAAACTGCTGTAGATGGCTATGCCTGCCGCAGGGCCGATCTTGGCAGGGAACTTATTATCAATGAGGTGGTGGCTGCCGGACAGGTGGCATCAGGACCGGTCACAGAAGGCAGGTGCGTTAAGATAATGACCGGTGCGGCCATGCCTGAAGGGACCGACTGGGTCTTTATGGTTGAAGATGCAGAGGAAAAAGACGGCAGGGTGAAATTTACAGGGAAGGCGGGGAAGGATAACATCGCAAAACTTGGAGAGGATATACGCCTTGGCGCTACAGTTATTAAAGCAGGGAAAATTATTGCCCCCCAGGATATTGCCGTGATGGCTACCGTGGGGGCTGTGAAGGTGGTTGTAAAACAACGTCCGCTTGTCGGGGTCATTAGTACCGGTAATGAACTTGTGGAGCCTCACCTTAAACCCGGGCCGGCACAGATCCGAAACAGCAATGCCTACCAGTTGATAGCCCAGACAATAAGGGCGGGAGGAGAAGCAGTATATTATGGCATAGCCCCTGATGACGAAGAACCTACTTTTAACATGCTTTCAAAGGCTATTGAGAAATGCGATATTGTGCTTCTTACCGGCGGAGTGTCAATGGGCGATTATGATGAGGTGCCTGCCGTGATGAAAAGGGCAGGAGTAAAGATCCTCTTTGACCGGATAGCCGTCCAGCCGGGAAAACCAACAACCTTCGGGGTGCATGATAATGCTTTGATATTTGGACTGCCGGGAAACCCCGTGTCTTCATTTATACAATTTGAGATTCTCGTAAGACCTATGATTATGAGGGCAATGGGGCTTAAAGATACAGGTGGGGAAAAGAAGTTTAAACTGGCAGGCGATTACAAGCGCAAAAGAGCGAGTAGATTGGCATGGGTACCTGTCATTTTACAAAATGATGGCAATGTTGTACCGGTTGAATACCACGGTTCAGCACATATAAATGCCCTGCCAGGATCATATGGAGTGATGAAGGTTCCAATAGGAGTGGGTGAAATAAAAAAAGGAGAGAGTGTTTATGTACGACAGATTTAACAGGAAGATAAATTATTTAAGGATATCCGTAACCGACAGGTGTAACCAGAGGTGCCGCTATTGCATGCCCGTGGAGGGAATAAAACTGATCAGCCATGAGGAGATACTAACCTACGATGAGATTACTGACTTAACCCGCGTGGCAGTTGATATGGGTATTGATAAGGTGAGACTGACAGGAGGGGAGCCGCTGGTGAGGAAAGACCTTCCTGTTCTGGTTGAGATGCTGGCAGGGATTGAAGGAATAAAAGATCTGGCGATGACCACCAATGGAACACTCCTGGGCAAATATGCAGAACAACTTGCCCGGGCCGGACTGAACAGGGTTAATGTCAGTCTGGATTCAATGGATCCATTTAAATTTACATGGATCACGAGGGGAGGCAGGCTCGATGATACCCTGGAAGGTATTGATGCAGCTATTGAAAGCGGACTGACACCGGTGAAACTTAATTGTGTGGTGAAGAAATCAAAGGATGAGCCCGACGCCATGATGGTGACTTCCTTCGCTGAGAAAAAAGGACTTGAAGTACGATATATTAAGCAGATGGATCTTATAAATGGCGAATTTACGGTTGTTGAAGGGGGCGAAGGAGGCCATTGTGCCAGATGCAACAGGCTCAGGCTAACTTCTGACGGGAAAATAAAACCATGCCTTTTCAGTGACCTTGAATATGATGTACGGAAACTGGGAGCTGAACAGGCAATAAAAATGGCTCTGGACAATAAACCCGCCTGCGGAACCGTAAACCGCAAAGGACACTTCTACAATATCGGAGGCTAAGGTTTTTTACTTTATCCTTTTTCCTTTGTACTTTTGTCTTTTGTCTTATCTAAATAATTATGAAAGATTTATCACATACCGATAAAGAGGGTCGGGCACGGATGGTGGGTGTTGGTAAAAAGCCTGACAGCTACAGGAAAGCCAGCGCTTCCGGCTCAATAAAACTTCTGCCCGGAACTGTAGATCTCATCAGGAAGAACGAAATGAAAAAGGGTGATGTGCTTACTGTTGCTGAGATTGCAGGAGTGCAGGCAGCAAAAAAAACATCTGAACTTATACCCCTCTGCCATAATATTGTCCTTAATAAGGTAGCCGTTACGGCAACACTTGATATAGCAGGAGTGAAAGTTGAATGCCTTGCCGAAAGCTTCGGGAAAACCGGTGTTGAAATGGAAGCCCTTACCGGAGTCTCAGTAGCCCTGCTCACAATTTACGATATGTGTAAGGCCGTTGATAAGCAGATGCTTATAAACAATGTTAGCTTAATTGAAAAAATAAAGAAATGAACAATCTACCCCAAAAATTCAGGGCACTCATTATAACTTTGTCCGACAGGGCAGCACGTGGTGAATATGAAGATCTTAGCGGCCCAACGGCAAGGGAAATGCTCGAAGGCTATTTCAGTGAAATCAACTGGGAAATAGAAACCACCGTTGAAATTATTCCCGATGATAAGTCCAGGCTCCGCCAGCTGCTCAATGAGTACACGCAAAACTATAATATCATCATCACAACAGGCGGGACAGGCATAGGCCCCGGTGATATTACCGTTGATGTGGTTAAGGACCTTATCGACATTGAGATACCCGGCATAATGGACCATATCAGGCTCAAATACGGCATGGAAAAACCAAATGCTCTGTTGAGCCGCTCGGTGGCCGGGATAATGGGGAATTGCCTGGTGTATACACTTCCCGGATCAGTAAGTGCCGTAAAAGAATATCTTTCAGAGATATTTAAAACCCTCCAGCATACAATTTATATGCAATACGGAATTGATGTGCATAAAAAGCACTGATGCTATCTGCCCCTGTTAATGGTATTGATGATATGATGACCGATAAGACGGTCGTAGCGCCCATTGGGATCCCTGTAATAGGACAGGATGATGTAATCATTTTCTGTTTCGTAATGATCGCCTTCAAAACTGCTGAATATTGAAGCCGACAGGCTTTCATTATTAAGG
Organism: Bacteroidales bacterium; assembly: GCA_032260385.1. Classification (GTDB taxonomy): domain Bacteria; phylum Bacteroidota; class Bacteroidia; order Bacteroidales; family VadinHA17; genus UBA9300. Next base: position 237,279 of record JAVVEL010000001.1, read on the forward strand.
GCATACATATAATTATACCATCCCTGTTTTAGAAGCAGCCGGCACTCATAGGCATGTTCCTCTGTGTTGTAGTACATCCTGTTCCCTTCACTAAATTCCCACCCGCTCAGTTCACCAAAAACATAGATATCCCTGTCAACAGGGAAATTTGACGGAAGGGTGAAATATACATATACATAATCGGCATCCGTATGCGGGTCGATACCTTCCTGGTGAGCTATGTAATACTTCCCGTTGAAATCGGGCCAGTAAAAATACTGCCTTGCAGCCCTGTTGTCTGACTCACGCAGGCGGACATGATAATAACCGTATAAACTCTCAATACTATTTATGTATTCGCTCTGGTACCTGAGGCTCTTGATGTCAAAATACCTGTATTCACTACCACCGGGAAAAATGTTGAGATCGGAAAGCCCGTTATACTCAAGACTGTAATTTCCTGTGAAATCAGGCTTTAAGTTCCTTCTTGCATTATCCCATCTTCCATTCTGGAGAATCGTGCTGAAGACAGTGTTGTATGGATCCTGGATGTCAAGGGAGGCATGATTGACCCTGAAATCTATCTGCTGGCCTGTCAGGTAATAACCGCTTAGTTTTGATCGCAGGCTCGTGGCACTTATGGATGCAGCAGCCTCGCTTACCATAAACCTTTTGCTTATTACCGCTGAATCAGGTTCACCAAAGGGATAGACTTTTATGATATAATTACCTGACATTTTAAATGAAACATCCGGGTTTGGGAAGCTCAGGGTGTAATGTATATAGTTTACGGTGGTATTGAACGACATATCATAGTCCTGGACCTGGTTTTCCGTGAACCCTTCAAGATATTCCGACTCAAATACACGGCTGGGCTTCCAGTCTTTGTCACAGTGAACGAAGGTGTAATAAAAAGTTTCTATGTCATTTCCCAGCAGGTCAAAATGCAGTACCAGCTTTTCATCCGAACCAAGGGTTATAATCGGGTATGAGAGGTTCCACTCCTCACGGTGCAGTCTTATCGACTTTATTTCTCCTTCAGGTATATCCTGGGCTGTTATGACTTCCCACGGTGCCAGTACCATGAGAGCTATGATTATTTTATATCTGGTGAATTCTGAAATTATCATACTCCAAATGTATATATTATAATGCTTTTTACTCTATTATCTTATCCCATTTTGCACTGTTCTGTAATCAAGTTATCCATAGATGCCTGGATCCAGATGGCTGATTAGCTAGGAAGAGCCAGGAAACTCGGCTCCCCGAAGTTCCGCTTCGGGGATGGAAAGTAAATATCCTCAATTATGAGAATTCCCTACAGGTTGAGAAAAATATCTATTAGATCTCCATTTAATAAACGCCGCCCTTACTCATATAAAATCATATGCCGTATCATTTATTTGTATGTTATAAAACATGCCGCCAGATTCAGTTGAAGAGTATTTTTGTCACAATCCGGGAAATTGTGATATTTGTCATTATTTTGCGTGAAAAAATTTACATCCCATAATTTTCAATCTCTATATTAAAATTATAAACAAGTCTGTATGTCCAAACAAATTAAGCTACGTAAAGGACTGAATATCAGGATGAAAGGTGAGGCTGACAAAATCCTGATTCCTGAGGAACGGCCTGGCAGGTTTGCTGTTAAGCCTGTTGATTTCCCGGGACTGGTTCCCAAGATGTGTGTCAAACCCGGTGAAGAGGTTAAGGCTGGGACTACAATTTTCTACGATAAGAAAAAAGAGAAGATAAAATATACATCTCCCGTCAGCGGAGTTGTACTCGATGTAACACGGGGAGAAAGGCGCCGGATACTCGAAGTTGTTATCGAAACCAAAGGTGATGATTATGTAGATTTTGGTAAGGGTGACCCTGAAAAAATGGAAACCGGGGATATTAAAGGGAAAATGCTCGAATCAGGTTTGTGGCCTGTAGTGAGGCAGAGACCCTATCATATGGTGGCCAATCCTGACGAAAGACCCAAATCAATCTTTATATCAGGATTTGATACTGCACCCCTGGCAGCTGACCTGGATTATATTATTGACCACCTGCCGAAGGAAGATTACCTTACAGGGATAAAGGTCCTGAGAAAACTGACTGACGGCAAGGTTTATCTCAGTTTAAGCACCAACACAGCTTCAGACTTGTTAAAAACTACACCGGGAGTTGAAATTAATTATTTCTCCGGACCACACCCTGCGGGCAATGTTGGAATCCAGATACATCATATCGATCCCGTTAATAAGGGCGAGATTGTATGGTATGTTAACCTCCAGGATATTGTATCGATAGGACGCCTGTTTAATGAAGGGAAATATGCGCCGGATAAAATAGTGGCCCTTGCAGGATCTGAAGTTGAAAAACCCGGATATTACCGTACACGTACGGGAGCAAGCATAAGTAATATAGTGAAGGCAAATATAACCTCCTTCAATGTAAGATATATAAGCGGGAATGTACTTACCGGACAGAAAATTCAGAGGGATGGTTTTCTTGGCTACTATGACTCCTTGATTACCGTTATTCCTGAAGGCAATTACTATGAATTTTTCGGATGGATAAGCCCCGGGCTCAATAAATTCAGCCTCTCACGTACCTTCCTTACCTGGCTCATGCCCGGTAAGAAATATCGCCTCGATACTAATATGCACGGAGGTGAAAGGGCCTTTGTTGTAACGGGTGAATATGAAAAAGTACTTCCAATGGATGTCTATCCCATGCAATTACTTAAATCAATTCTTGTTGAGGATATTGACCGGATGGAGCAGCTGGGAATATATGAGGTGGCAGATGAAGATTTTGCACTCTGCGAGTTTATTTGTCCTTCAAAAATAGAGATACAATCAATCATCCGTAAAGGACTTGACCTGATGGTTAAGGAGATGAGTTAAAAATATTAAAGTATTATCTTAATAATGAAAGCATTAAGAAAACAAATAGACAAGATCAAACCTCATTTTGACAAAGGCGGCAGGTTTGAAAAACTCCATTCCCTCTTCGATGCCATTGAAGTTTTGATCTTTGTGCCTGACAGGGTTACAAGCAGGGGCTCTCATATCCGCGACGGTATTGATATGAAGAGGGTAATGATAACAGTATTTATTGCCCTTGTTCCTGCCGTTTTGTTCGGGATATACAATATTGGTCTTCAGCATTACCAGTCGATAAACGTAGATGCCGGTTTCTGGCAAATGGTCTGGTTCGGTTTCCTTAAATTCCTTCCTATCCTCCTCGTAAGTTATATAGTGGGACTTGGCATTGAAATAATCTTTGCCCAGATAAGGGGACATGAGGTGAATGAGGGTTATTTCGTCACCGGTCTGCTGATCCCTCTTATTGTACCCGTTGATATACCCCTCTGGCAACTGGCACTGGCCGTGGTCTTTGCAGTTATAATAGGTAAGGAAGTATTTGGAGGAACAGGGATGAACATACTTAACCCCGCACTGGTGGCCAGGGCCTTCCTCTTCTTCAGCTACCCGAAGTGGATGTCGGGCGACCTTGTCTGGGTGGCCGGCCTGGTTAAGGGTGAAGGTGTTGCCGATACCTTCTCAGGGGCTACACCACTTGCTCAGGCTGCTCTTTACGAGGTTGACCAGATGCCATCGGTTATGGAAATGTTTATAGGTACAATACCGGGATCTATCGGTGAAACATCTACCATAGCAATTCTAATAGGAGCAGCTATCCTCTTGTACACAGGTGTGGCCAGCTGGAAAATTATGCTGAGCGTCTTTGCCGGAGGACTGGGCATGGGTTTATTGCTGAATGCCTTTGCCGTCAATCCCTTTATGGAGATACCTGCTCATTACCACCTCGTTATGGGAGGTTTCGCCTTTGGTGCCGTCTTTATGGCTACTGACCCGGTGAGCGGAAGCCAGACAGAAACAGGTAAATGGATATACGGACTGCTTATAGGTATCCTGGCAATATTAATCAGGGTGCTAAACCCGGCCTTCCCCGAAGGAATGATGCTGGCAATACTCTTTATGAACGTATTTGCCCCACTGATAGACTACTATATAGTGCAGGCAAACATCAGGCGAAGATTAAAAAGGGCAAAAAGTAATTAAAAGATATTTGCAATGAAACAATTCAGTAACAGATATATATTCATCTTTGCGACAGTAATGGTTGCTATTGTCGCCCTGATACTCTCTGCTGCCGCATTGCTGCTACAGCCATTGCAGCAAAAAAATGCTGAAATAGAAAAGAAACGTAATATTCTTGCCTCAGTGGGAGTGGAGGCTACCGAAGAAACAGCCGAAAACCTGTATGAAGAATTCATTACGGGTTCTTTTGCCATTAATTCTGAAGCCCAAAGGGTGGAAGGTGTTGATCCTTTCAATGTAGATGTACGCAAGGAACAGAGAAAATCCCTCGAAGAACAGGTCTTCCCGATATTTGAAGCCAGCCTTGATGACGGCAGTAAAAGCTATATAATGCCTCTTGAAGGGAAAGGCCTCTGGGGTCCGATCTATGGCTATATATCAATTAAAGAAGATATGCGGACAATTAACGGTGTTACCTTTGATCACAAATCGGAAACACCCGGATTGGGAGCCGAAATAAACGAAGGATGGTTTGAAGCACAGTTTGTTGATAAGAAACTCTTTGAAGACGAAGAATTTGTTAGCGTACTGGTACAGAAAGGAGGCGCTGAAGAAGGTGATCCGCATGCGGTTGATGCAATATCGGGCGGAACAATCACCAGTAAGGCCCTTGAAGCAATGTTGTACGACTGCCTTGTTAATTATGTTGAATTCCTGAAAAAAAATAGTCAATAAGATATGAGCAAAGAAATAGAAAGAGAACCATTGTTCTCAGCTAAAAACCTGAAACTGCTGCGAGAACCACTGGGTGAAAATAACCCTATTACGGTCCAGGTACTGGGTATATGTTCTGCACTTGCCGTAACAGCCAAGCTCAAACCTTCCGTGGTGATGGCTATATCAGTTGTTGTGGTACTTGCAGTATCTAATGTTATAGTATCATTGTTCAGGAAGGCAGTGCCACCGAGAATCAGGATTATCTTCCAGCTCGTGGTTATTGCCATGATGGTTATCCTTGTCGACCAGGTACTCAAAGCCTTTGCTTTTGAGGTAAGTAAGCAACTCTCGGTCTTCGTGGGCCTCATTATTACAAACTGCATAATAATGGGCAGGCTGGAAGGATTTGCCATGGCTAACAAACCATGGGAGTCATTTCTCGATGGACTGGGTAATGCGGCCGGCTACGGCTTGATACTTATAATAGTGGGCTTCTTCCGGGAATTTCTCGGATCAGGCACAATCTTCGGCTACCCGGTGATTGAGAAAATCGGTTTGTACAATATAGGTTATGAAAATAACGGCTTTATGATCCTTCCTCCTATGGCCCTGGTAACCGTAGGTATAATTATCTGGATCCAGAGAAGCAGGAACAGGGATCTGGTTGATAAAAGTTAAAACTGGCAATTATGGAAAATCTAGTAAATATCTTTGTAAGATCGGTCTTTATAGACAATATGGTTTTTGCATACTTCCTGGGTATGTGCTCATACCTGGCAGTGTCAAAAACAGTAAAGACCTCTGTGGGACTGGGTGTGGCCGTGGTTTTCGTGCTGACCATAACCTTACCCGTAAACTACCTTATTCATAATTTCCTTCTCAAGGAAGGTGCTCTGACATGGTTGAGCGCTTCCTTCGCGGGAGTCGATCTCAGTTTCCTGTCATTCATCATGTTCATAGCTGTTATTGCATCAATGGTGCAGCTGGTGGAAATGGTTATCGAAAAATTCAGCCCCCAGCTCTATTCCTCTCTTGGTATATTCCTGCCCCTGATAGCTGTGAACTGTGCAATACTCGGAGGATCACTATTTATGGTCGAGAGAGAATATGTAAATATAGGGGAAGCAACAGTATTCGGCTTTGGCTCCGGCGTTGGCTTCCTCCTGGCCATCGCAGGTATTGCAGCAATAAGAGAGAAAATACAGTATTCAAATGTGCCTGCACCACTGAGAGGACTGGGTATAACATTTATAATTACAGGGCTGATGGGTATTGCCTTCATGAGCTTTATGGGTATTAAACTGTAAAATTGCATAATTATGATATTAGCTACATCCACAATAGTTGTTATCGGAATAAGTATCCTGGTCTTCCTGGTGGTAATACTTCTGCTCGTTATAATACTGTTGTATGCAAGAAAAAAACTGGTGCCCCAGGGTGATGTGAAACTAAAGGTAAATGACCGGGAAATGACCGTATCACCGGGCAACAACGTTATGGCAACTCTCTCAAACAATGGTATCTTCCTTCCGTCAGCATGCGGCGGCGGAGGCACATGCGGACAGTGTAAATGCCAGATACTCGAAGGAGGGGGGTCCATCCTGCCAACCGAAACAGGGTTCTTCACCAGGAAAGAGCAACAGAATCAATGGCGACTGGGATGCCAGGTGAAGATAAGAGAAGATATGGTACTACAGATTCCCGAGGAGATTTTGGGAATAAAGAAATGGGAATGCGAGGTTGTCTCAAATAAAAACGTTGCAACATTTATCAAAGAATTTGTGGTCAGGATGCCCGAAGGTGAATCAATGGATTTCAGACCGGGTGAATACGTCCAGATAGATGTGCCTAAATTTGATATCTCCTTTAAGGATATGGATGTTGAAGAAGAATTCAGGGATGAATGGGATAAATTTAATATGTGGGACCTCAAAACAAAAAATTCCGAGGAAACGATGCGGGCATATTCAATGGCAAACCACCCTGCCGAAGGCAATATAATCATGCTCAATATACGTATCGCCACACCCCCGTGGGACAGGAAGAAGAATAAATTTATGAATGTTCCCCCGGGTATATGCTCTTCTTATGTCTTTACCCGCAAACCGGGAGATAAAGTAATGATGTCAGGTCCCTATGGCGAATTCCATATCAAGGATACTGATAATGAAATGATCTATATAGGCGGTGGCGCAGGCATGGCTCCGCTCAGGTCCCATATCTTCCACATGTTCCATACCATTAAATCAAACCGTAAAGTGTCGTACTGGTATGGAGCCAGGTCACGCCGCGAAATATTCTATGAAGATAAGTTCAGGGAAATAGAAAAGAAATTCCCCAATTTTACCTTTAACCTGGCCCTCTCAGAACCCCTGCCTGAAGATAAGTGGGAGGGATATACAGGATTTATTCACCAGGTATTGTATGATGAATATCTGAGTAAAGTAGATGAGCCTGAGGAAATAGAATATTACCTCTGCGGTCCGCCACTTATGAACGACGCCGTACTTAAGCTTCTTTACGAACTGGGGATACCTGATGAGAATGTTGCATTTGACGACTTCGGTGGCTGATTATCAACAGAAAAAACCCGGATCACATACGACATAAAAAAAGGACCGTTTTGGGAACGGTCCTTTTTTTCTTATCCTTTGAAGATAGGGGGAAAGGGGAATATGAAAACATATCTTCATAACAAATCTATCACTTTATTATCTAAATAAAATATCTTTTTGGCTAACCATCCTGAATAATCCACGAAAGACCGTTTTTTTTACATGAAAGTTAATTTCCGAATCTTTGGGATATTAGTTAATTTCGAAATGAATTAATATGAGTCAAATGAAGAGTAGGAATTTAATCTTGTTTTTTGGACTGCTTACTTGCTTACATGCCTGTAAATCAAATGAAAATACTGAATCAAGAATCCAGGGTTTCACCCAGGGAACCAGCTATTCGGTAATTTACTACCACGAAAAAGGGATCACCGGGGAGGAAGTTCAGAAAGATATAGAAGACTTGCTGACAGCAATAGATAAGTCACTGTCAACCTATAATCCCGCTTCCGTAATTTCACGGGTTAACAGGAATGAGGATGTTGTGCTCGATACCATGTTCATAAATGTATTCAATAGATCCTGCGAGATATGGACCCTTACCGGTGGTGCATTTGATATCACCGCCGCTCCCCTGATAAATGCCTGGGGTTTTGGGCCCGATGCAACCAAACGCTTCAATGAAAGTATCAAAAACAGGCTCATGGAGCTGGTGGGAATGGATAAGATAAAAATAGTTGACGGTAAGGTGATTAAGAAAGACCCCGATATGTGCCTTGATGTTAATGCAATAGCCCAGGGATATACTGTCGATATACTGCATGCTTACCTCTCATCAAAGGGAATCGAAAAATTCTTGGTGGAAGTGGGCGGAGAGGTGCGTAGCAGGGGTGCAAAACCGGGCGATAAACCATGGATAATAGGTCTGGATAAACCGAGTGACGGTAATTATACCCCGGGACTATACAGGCAGGCTGATATAAAACTGGTCGATAAAGCTCTTGCTACCTCCGGTAACTACAGGAAATTCTTTATCGAGGACGGGATAAAATACTCACATACCATCGATCCAAAAACGGGCTACCCGGTCAGGCACAAATTGCTGAGCGCTACTGTTATAGCTGAGGATTGCATGACGGCTGATGCACTGGCCACAGCATGTATGGTTATGGGATTGGACAAAGCAAAGGAATTGATACTTGAAGTGGGTGGCTTAGATGCTTACCTTGTTTATTCAGATGAAGAGGGGAATTTTAAAACCTGGTTCACCGATGGGATGATTAATTACCTGTCAGATTGATTTATTTCAATCCCTGCATGCAGAACAACCGGGAAAATCATCAGTGGGGTGACAGCCAACATCGATGCTCTGGGCACACTTGATGCCTCGTTTGGCCATCTCCCTGTTACGACCGACATGGGTTTCAGGGAAACGCCCCTTACTGGTGAAAAATACCTTGAAGGCTAAACCCAGCAGGGCTATCGTAACCAGTACAAGACTTAAAAGCAATAATTTTATAAACATATCGAGTTTAATTCCTAAATTGTAAAATATTGGACGCAAATTTAATAAAACAATTTGAATCTCTTTTATAAAACAAGAACTGATTATTTTTGTTTAATAAACGAAAGACCGTAAATTTTACCGGCACTAATTGTTAACTGGCTAAAAATGAACAATTAAATAATAATGAAAAAACAGGAAAAGAATAATAAGCTTAACAGTAAAGAAGTACTTGCAGATTACAGACTGGCTAACCTGAGCAGAAATCTAAGCATCATAGGACGCAGGGAAGTATTATCTGGCAAAGCTAAATTCGGAATATTCGGCGACGGGAAAGAAATAGCGCAAATAGCACTGGCAAAGCAGTTTAAAAATGGTGATTGGAGGTCAGGATATTACCGTGATCAGACCTGGATGATGGCCATGGACCTTTTCGATGCCGAGGGTTTCTTTCACCAGCTTTACGGAAACACTGATAAGGAGCTGAATCCCGGTAATGGAGGCAGGGTCTTCAATAATCACTTTTCCACACCAAACATAAACCCTGACGGTAGCTGGAAAGAATTGTCAAAACTGAAAAATTCTTCTGCCGACTTATCACCAACGGCAGGGCAGATGCCCAGGCTTCTCGGGCTGGCCTATGCCTCAAAACTGTTCAGGGAAAACAGTGAGCTGGCAAAATTCAAAAACCTGTCATCAAAAGGTAACGAGGTAGCTTTTGGTTCAATAGGTGATGCCAGTACCTCCGAAGGTCATTTCTGGGAAACAGTAAACGCCGCCGGGGTATTGCAGGTGCCAATGGCCCTGTCAGTATGGGATAACGGTTACGGGATATCAGTCCCCATAAAATACCAGACAACAAAGAGCAGCATATCCGAAATACTCAAGGGATTTGAAAGCAGTAAGAAGGGTGAGGGGATAAGGATATTCAAGGGTAAAGGATGGGACTATCCCGGGCTGCTTGAGACTTATGAAAAAGGAATAGAAATTTGCCGCCGTGATCATGTGCCGGTCGTATTCCATATTGATGAGGTGACACAACCCCTCGGGCACTCTACCTCAGGCTCACATGAAAGGTATAAGGATGAGGAAAGACTCAACTGGGAAAAGGATTTTGATCCTATTAAGAAGATGAGGGAGTGGATAATTGATGAAGGCCTGGCTACGGGAAAAGAACTTGATAATATAGAAAAAGAAGCTGAAAACGAGGCAAAAGAAGCACGTAAAAAGGCATGGAACGCTTTCCAGGAACCTATAAGGATTGAACGTGACGCCCTGGTGAAACTGGTGAAGGAAAAGAATTGCAGGTGCGAAAGCCAGGGAAAAGAAGAATCTGTTGAAAAAATAATAGATGACCTGCAAAAAATTATGCACCCCATAAGAAAAGATAATTTTGTGGCAGCACGACGTATTGTACGAAATGTGTGCAGCGACTGCAAAAAGAAGAACAGTCTGAAAAATGACCTGCAGGCATGGCTCAAAAGAAACAGGGAAGATAGCTACCAGCGCTACAACACTTACCTCTATAATCAGACTGAAAGGTCAACACTTAAGGTAAAACCTGTAGAGCCGGAGTACTCTGACAATTCGCCTGTTGTGCCTGGTCGTGAAATACTGAGAGATAATTATGAAGTGCAATTCTCAAAGAATCCCCGCCTGCTCACCTTTGGGGAAGATGCAGGTAGAATTGGCGGGGTTAACCAGAGCTATGAAGGACTGCAGTCAAAATTCGGGGAACTGAGGATTACCGATACAGGTATCAGGGAAGCAACAATACTGGGACAGGGTATAGGCCTTGCCTTGCGTGGACTGAGGCCAATAGCAGAGATACAGTATCTTGACTACCTTCTCTATGCCTTGCAGGGTCTGAGTGATGATGTGGCAACCACACATTACCGCACTGCCGGAAATATGGCAGCACCCCTGATTGTCAGTACACGCGGACACAGGCTGGAAGGGATATGGCACAGCGGTTCACCCCTGGGGATGCTCATAAACTCAGTCAGGGGTATCTTTGTTTGTGTACCGCGTGACATGACAAGGGCAGCAGGCTTCTATAATACCCTCCTGGAAGGCGATGACCCGGGCATAGTGATAGAACCTCTTAACGGCTACAGGCTTAAAGAAAAACGTCCCGATAATATAGGCGAATATCGTATACCCCTTGGTGTACCTGAAATACTTACTGAAGGCAGTGATATCACCGTGGTATCTTACGGGTCAACACTGAAAATAGCAATGGAGGCGGCTGAACAACTTAAGAAACATGATATCTCGGTAGAACTGATCGATGTGCAGACACTCCTTCCTTTCGATATTAATGGTGTAATTCTCCAATCATTGAAGAAAACAGGAAAAATACTCTTTGTCGATGAGGATGTGCCCGGTGGTACAACAGCTTATATGATGCAAGAGGTACTGGAAAAACAGAAGGCCTGGTTCTACCTCGACAGCCAGCCTAAAACACTGACGGCCAAAGAACACAGGCCGGCATACTCGAGCGATGGAGATTACCTGTCCAAACCTTCAGCTGAGGATATCTTTGATGAGGTCTATGGTATTATGAGGGAAGCAAAGCCCGATAAATACGCCGATTTCCTGGCATAGAGAACTTATCAGATATCTGTCCTGTCATCCTCGGAATGGGCTTTTTTAACCTCCCTGTCATCGCTTATGCGCCTTATCTTGATATTGAAGGCAGCCATGAAAATACTCATGAAGGGACTGATGATATTAAAGAAACAGTACGGGGCATAAGTGAAGGTTGAAACACCCAGAACACCTGCCTGGGTGGCCCCGCAGGTATTCCATGGAATCAGTACGGAAGTTACCGTTCCGGAATCTTCAAGCGCGCGGCTTAACACCTCCGGCTTAAGGTCCATGTCCTCGTAGATCTTTGCAAACATACGCCCGGGGACAACAATGGCCAGGTACTGGTCAGATGCCGTGATGTTGAAGAAAATACATGTACCCACCGTGGCACCTACAAGACTGCCGGCATTGTGTACAACCTTCATGATGTATTTGGTGATCTTCATAAGCATGCCTGCTGATTCCATAACACCTCCAAATACCATTGCAGTGATAATAAGCCATATCGTGTTAAGCATACCTGCCATGCCCCGGGTCGATAATAATTCATTAACGGCTGCATTATCAGTGCTTACCGAGACACTTCCGAACATGGTTCGCATAACACTTATATATGATTGCTTAACATAGTTGCCTTCAATGTCTGCTACTTCACGTATAACATCGGGTTGCAGTATTATGGCGAAAACAGCACCTGCAAGAGTGCCTGCAATAAGGGCGGGCAGGGGAGGAACCTTCTTTACTATAATGAAAATAAGAAAGGCCGGAACTACCAGTAAAACAGGGCTTACATTAAATTTGTTTTCTATTGATCTCATTACTTCATCAACATTGGTTCCGACAGACTCAACATTGTTGGTAAATCCAATGATCAGAAAAATAATCAGGGTGATTGTTATGCTTGGACCAGTGGTCAGCACCATATACCTTATGTGGGTGAAAATATCAGTGCCGGCCATGGCAGGCGCAAGGTTCGTAGTATCTGATAGTGGAGACATCTTGTCCCCAAAATATGCCCCCGATAATATTGCCCCTGCAACAAGACCGGTATTAAAGCCCAGGGTGATACCTATCCCGAGCAGGGCAATACCTATGGTGGCTACAGTCGACCATGAACTTCCCGTGGCCAGTGATATTATGGCACATATTACCACACTGGCAAAAAGAAAAATGGTTGGATTGAGAAGCTTCAGACCATAGTATATAAGCATAGGAACAACACCGCTGATCATCCATGTGCCTGCAAGTGAGCCAATAAGAAAAAGGATAAGTATTGACGGCATGGCAGAACCTATACTCTTTACTATAGTAGATCTTATCGATTTCCACTTATGTCCAAGCCGTACCGCAAGAAGACCCGCAACGGTGGCAGAGAGGACGAGAGCAATCTGGTTGGCACCGGAAAGTGTATCATCACCGAAATACCTGACATTGAAGGTAAGAAGGATAATCAATAAGATTATTGGTATCAATGCTTCTATCAATTTCGGCTCCCTGATTTCTTTTGCCATTTCTTCCACGGAATTTTAAGAAGCCGCAAGATAAAATTTTTTTCCTTATTATCCATCATTGACCTACTCCGCTGGATCGGTTCTCCCAATTTTGCCGGTACGGATCTCCAGATCCGTGTCCCTTTGCAGCCAATATCACATCACCCACCTTGAATTACCCTGGCTCACCTTGTTAATCCACCATAATATTCTTGCCTTTGCTTTTATTTTTAATTATCTTGTTGTATTATTGGTAGCTATGAAACAACATATTGACTTTTTTACCATAAGACCCGAAGACAAAATTCCCCAGAAAGGAAGGATGCTCATATCAGAACCCTTTCTGCCCGATACTTTCTTTAACCGTACCCTGGTTTATCTTACGGAGCATAATGAGAAAGGATCTGTAGGCTTTATTATAAATAAGTCAATAAATATCAGGGTTAATGACGCACTTGAAGGCTTCCCGGGATGGGAAGAAAAACTGGCAATGGGCGGTCCCGTGGCTCCCGATACACTTCATTACCTGCATACCCTGGGTGATATTATCCCGGAAAGCATGTGGGTGTCAGATAATATATACTGGGGAGGGAATATTGAAGTTATTAAAGAATTGATCATTTCCGGCAAGGCAGGGAAGGGAGATATACGTTTTTTCCTGGGTTACTCGGGATGGGGTGCCGGGCAGCTGGAAAAAGAATTAAAGGAGAATTCATGGGTCATTGCCGACGTGGCTCCTGAAGTGGTTATGAAATACAGGAAGGAAGATAGCTGGAAAACAGTCCTTCGTTCACTGAATAAAAGATACCGTTTCTGGGCAGAATTTCCCGAGAGCCCCGAAATGAACTAATGCAGTATTTTGTAGACCATCTCCATGAGCAAATCCCCTTCTGAACTTGATACATTGCCAATACCCTTGGATTTCATGTCAAACTCACGGAGCAGGCTGATGATGCCTGTGGTCTTACGGGGATCATAATTCCTTGACGCCATCTCATACTCATTCACAAAATATGGATTTATCCTGAGGATTGAGGCTACATTATTTCTTGATTTGTCTTTTAGGTAGTGGTAGATAAGTAGCTTCCTGAAAAAGGAAAATATGGTTGCTATGCTCACCTGGATTGGATTATCCTTTGGATTGTGACCAAAATGATTTACTATGAGATTGGCTTTGAGTATGTCCTTACGTCCAATTGCATTCTGTAACTCAAAATTATTAAAATCCTTGCTTATTCCTATTCTCTTTTCAATGTCAGCTGCCGTAATATTACGACCCCCCTCAGGCATTGCTATGAGTAATTTGTCCAGTTCGTTGACTATACGTGAAAGGTCTGAACCAAGATATTCAGTTAATATATGGCTCACATTCCTTTCAGCCTTGATGTTGTTATCGCGCAGGTAGGAATCAATCCAGTCGGCTACCTGGTAATCCTTTAAACGCTCTGAACAGTACAGTTCAACATTCTTATTTTTATCAAGGGCCTTGTACAGGGATGTACGTTTGTCGAGCTTAAGGTATTTATAGCTTATCACCAGCACTGTGCTGTTGAGGGGATGGTCAAGGTACCTGGTAAGGAGCTCGAGGTCCTTGAGGTAATGAGCCTCCTTAACGATTACCACCTGCTGGTTCGACATCATGGGGAAACGGCGTGCAGTGTTTATGATAGTGGGCATATCCGTTTCTTCACCATAAAGAACAACCTGGTTAAAGGATTTTTCTTCCTCGCTCAGGATATTGTCCTCTATATAGTCTATTATAAGATCAATATAATAGGGTTCATCCCCGTGCAGGAAATATACATTCTTGTATATCTTTTTGCTTAAATCAGATATTATCCTCTTATAATTCTCTTTCATAACTAAAACCTGAGGTGCTTAACAGATATTGCATTTTCCTTTATCTCCCTGAGTGTTTCAATTCCTATCTTCAGGTGTATCTCTGTGTAACTATCCGATGTCTGCCTGTCACTTTCTTCTGTCTTTATGCCTGCTGATATCATAGGCTGGTCTGTTACAAGAAGAAGGGCGCCCGTGGGTATCTCATTTGTAAAACCAACAGTGAATATCGTAGCTGTCTCCATGTCTATGGCCATTGCCCTGGTTTTTTGAAGGTATCTTTTAAAGCGGTCGTCATATTCCCATACGCGACGGTTGGTCGTGTACACAGTCCCTGTCCAGTATTCAAGTGAATGCCTGTTGATCACCGAGGCCAGGGCTATCTGCAGTTTGAACGATGGCAGGGCCGGTACCTCGAGAGGCAGGTAATCATTTGAAGTGCCATCACTCCGTATGGCCGCAATGGGCACAATAAGATCTCCCACCATGTTCTTCTTTTTTAAACCACCACACTTGCCCAGGAAGAGAAGGGCCCTGGGCTTTACCGCTGATAAAAGATCGGTGATGGTTGCCGCATTGGGACTCCCCATACCAAAATTTATTATTGTAATGCCTTCAGCAGAAGCGCTGGGCATGTTCCTGTCCATACCGGTAAGATCAACATTGTGCATCTCAGCAAACAACTGGACATAATTCTGAAAATTGGTGAGCAGTATATATTTACCAAAATCTTCAATCTTCCTCCCCGTATATCTAGGTAACCAGTTATCCACTATTTCTGATTTTGTCTTCATGGCTTATCCGGTTTTATATTTATCTGAATATATTTGTTACTTTACCAGGTCTAATAAGAACTCAAAAATACAAAAAGTAGGGTGAAAGAACTTAATCTGCCTGCATATTCATTCAGGTTTAAGTCGGGTGATGACCATAAACCCCTGATATATGATGACATACGAAAAAAATTTATAGTACTTACCCCGGAGGAATGGGTGCGGCAGAATTTTGTTAAGTATCTTATAAATGAAAAAGCCTACCCGGCAGGACTGGTGGCTGTGGAAGTGATGTTTAAGATGAACAGGCTGGTGAAAAGGGCTGACATACTTGTGTATGATAAGAAAGGTGAGCCCTTGCTTATTGTGGAGTGTAAAGCCCCGTCAGTGAAGATCAGTGCTGCCGTATTTGACCAGATAGTGTCATATAACCTTAAGTTCAGGCTTAAATATATTGTTGTGACTAACGGCATGGAACATTATGCCTGCTCAACCGACCCTGTCAGGATGAAATGGTCCTTCCTCAGAACTATTCCTGATTATAAAATATTAACGGGTGAATGATGATAGATGTAAGTTGCGCCATAATATTAAATGACAGTGATGAGATACTGGTTGTACAGAGGGGGAAAGACACAGATCATCCGCTGAAGTGGGAATTTCCGGGGGGTAAGATAACGCAGGGCGAGAGCGTGGAGGATTCGCTGATAAGGGAGATTGATGAGGAACTGTCAATGGACCTGATCATTACAGGGCACCTGCCCCCGGTTGAATATGATTACCGGATCAAGCAGGTAAGGCTGTTTCCCCTGGTTTCTTATACACTTTCAGATAATCCCGTTTTGACAGAACATGTCGATTATAAGTGGGTCAGTCCCGGGGATCTGAATAATATTGATCTCTGTGAGGCAGATATGCTGGTTGCCGGTGTTTATCTCAGGAACTATAATCCCCTTTATAATGAAGATGATATACTTGTAGCTGACACAGGGGAACTGGATGATGCACAAAAGCAGCATGTTATGGAGATGCTTGCCGGAAAGGGTGGTTATAATGCCTGTGATATTCTTGCTGAAAGCGTAATTGAAAACCCTGCCTTGTTAGGTTTACTTGTAGACTACTCATTTTCGGGTGATCAACAGTTGGCTTTCCGGGCATCATACTGTATCACAAAGGCCGAGGAGAAATCCCCCGGAGTGGCTAAGACATATTATCTTCACTTCATAAAGGCCTTAGCCCGGCTTAAAAATGAAGCTGTTATCCGGGCCTTCCTTAAGATCCTGAATACCTCTGATTATAAAAGAATGGATGAAGATCATCATGGTCTTTTAGCCGACAGCTGTTTCAGGTGGCTGAACAGCGCCAGCTCAGCAATAGCTATAAAAGCTTATTCAATGGACGCCCTATATAAGCTTAGCCTGATTTACCCTGAGCTGGGGAATGAGCTTAGATCGACAATATTACGTATCATGGAAGAATCCTCCTCCGGCGTTAAAGCCCGCGGAGCCCAGATCCTTAAACTACTGCCGGAATAAGCTTTTTACTTTGTCGTTTGTCGTTTACTCGCTCCCACCAGCCACAATCACTGTCTGCTCGTGAGCTCGCCTCGATGATTCGAGGCTCGGTTGTCGTTCGTCGTTTGTCGTTTTTATCTTTCCTTAGCCTCTTTTCAATACCACCTTCTCCTCCGGATCTTGTCCTTATCATTCACATCATTGGCATCAAGAACCCACATTCCCCTGCCATGAGTTGCGATTATTATCATGTTATCCCCGGGGTGTATCTGGAGGTCGTGTACATAGGCATATGGTAGGTCGCCCAGGACCTCGTAATTTTCGCCTCCATCCTTGCTGACATATACCCCTGCATCAGTGCCAATATACAGTATATTTCTGTTTACAGGGTCCTCTCTTATAACATTAACCGGACCAAGCGGTATATTTCCTGAAATATCTGTCCATGTATCACCAAAATCAGTAGATTTCCAGATGTATACCTGGAAGTCATCATCCCGCCTGCCGGTCTGTGTCATGTAAACAGTGCCCAGATCATACCTTGATGCTGTTATCCTGGATACCCACCTTACGGGTACAGGATCACTCCGTATCTCTGTCCAGTTTTTACCGCCGTCTTTTGTTCTCCATACCCTGCCATCATCGGTGCCGGCATAGAGGAGTCCAAATTTGAGTGGCGATTCATCAAAGGCAGAAATGGTCTGGTAACTGATGTCACCCATCTTATCGGGATCGTTATAGCTAAGGTCAGGGCTTATATATTCCCATGTGTCGCCCCTGTCCCTGGACATAAGGACGTATTGCATGCAGTGGTAAACGATGTCCTGGTTATGGGGAGATAAGAGGGTAGGAGCCACCCATTGTCCCCTCAGTATTTCTTCATCACTGTACCTCGCGGGAAGGACTCCTTTCTGACCCTGGGGATAAGTGTCTATCTCAGCCCTGGCAAGGTTGCCATAAAAGGAACTGGCATAGATGGTATTGTTATCATCCTTGTTTACGGCATGTGTTGTTCCCTCGGCGCCGAGGATATTAGCCCATTCAGTAGGCCGTATATTGTCACGACCCCGGCTAAGGTCTACTTCAGTGAAAAAACTGTGATGGTCCTGTATCGAGCCGAAAACCCTGAACGGTGTACTCAAGTCATATTCAATATTATAGAACTGTGCCAGTGGGAGTTCCTCGATAGGGTACTTCCAGGTTTCACCCTGGTCATATGAAATGGTTAATCCGCCATCCTGCACATTGAGGAGGTAATTACCGTTATCCGGATCTATCCACAGGCCGTGATGGTCGGCATGCGGACCTCTCATCTGGGTAAAGGTTTTGCCCCCGTCGGTGCTTTTGCTCAGGGGAATACCCCCGATATATACAATATTTTCATTGGAAGGATCAACCCTTATCTGGCCGAATACCCATCCGTAGGTTGATGAATGTCTTTCCATATATGTTTTCATGTCGGGAGTTAAGCCGCTTGCCTGCTTCCAGTTTTTTCCTCCATCGTCGGTCCTGTAAACTGTGGCTCCCTTTATGACGTCCTGTCTCTGGCGGCCGTATGAGTCAAGTTGTCCGGCTTCGGCAGGATAGGCAACCTCGTAATTGTCGACAAGGGCATAAAGGATGTCAGGATCACTGGCGGCTATATCTATTCCAATACGACCCAGTTTGTTAGGCTCGGGAAGCCCGCTGATAATTTTCTCCCACGTCCTGCCGCCGTTGGTCGATTTCCAGATGGCACAATTATCGGTGGTTTCATAGGTGCGGGGATCGTTCCACTTGAGCCTCATTCTTTCCCATGTGGTGCAATATATTGTATTGGCTTTGCCGGGATCGATAACGAGATCAAAAACACCGGTCATATCATCTATATAAAGTATCTTTTCCCATGTCTTGCCTCCATCTGTAGTCTTGTATAATCCCCTTTCTTCATTTGGTGTCCATTCATGACCCGTGGCAGCCACATAAACTATATCCGAATTTTTAGGATGTACTCTTATGCGACCAATGGTCATGGTATTTTCCAGTCCCATGTTTTTCCATGTCTTTCCCCCGTCGGTGGTCTTGAAGACACCACATCCTGAATTAGAACTTCTGAAAATATTCGCTTCTCCGGTACCTACCCAGACAATATCAGGATCATTGGGATCAATTGCTATATCACCTATTGATGCCGTAGGCATATCATCGAAAACGGGCTCAAAAGTGCTGCCTTCATTTTCTGACTTCCATACACCACCCGAAGCTGATCCTATCCATATGGTATACGATTCACCCCTTGGAATAACAGCCTCAACATCAGTGCAGCGGCCACTTATATTGGTAGGTCCTATATATTGCCAGTGCAAATCCTTCAAGGATGATTTTTCTTTCATGGCCTTGTGGCTGTCAAACATCTTTACTCTTTCCTTACCTGTCAGGACTGCTTCTTTGGTCTGAGCGTATATACCTGTACAATAAGCAAATACAAGCATTAGTATTGTTGCCGGTCTGATAACATTTTTCATAACTTTGTTGTGTTTTAGGATAGTGATTAAGCTGTTTAGTAATCCAAGTAAATTTACAATTTAAATAGAATTTCCACGACTTATTTCTTGTGTTCTATAATATTAAAGCAGGTTTGCCCGGGAGGACAAACCTGCTTTTCTAACCTAAAACCTGATAATTGGAGAGAAATTCTTAATCTTTTGTTGCAAATATCCTGTCGTATTCCTTTATCAGCTTCGGAAAATATACCGAGATAAGGCACAGGTGTTCAGTTTCTGTGAGCGGCTTGGCAGTTATTAGCTTCTGATGATAGTATTGCTGAATGTCGAGATTTTGCTGTGGTGTGGAAAAACCTTCCTTTGCAAACCGTTCCCCAATAATCCTGGCACCAAAATATTCCAGTCCGGCAATATATTCAACGACAAGATCGTCAGATATGACAAGGTACCTTGTTACTCCTTTCTTTGTGTCGTCAACAGCTACCAGAACAGTGTCGGGCGAATTTTCATACCTTATCTCATATGTCCTTAAGGCATCACCCTTTATCATTTCAAGCTTGCCTGCCTTATCAACTGTGTAGATTCCCAGAGAGCTGTTTGTTTTTCCCTGTGCTACAGGGCCTTTCAGATTACCTGCTGATGTAAATGTGATTAAGACAAATGCTGCAAGTGATAGACTTAATATTTTTTTCATGACATTTTTCATTCTTTTTGGTCCTGCGAATAACAATCATTTAATAATTCTTATTCTCACCAGAAAGACGCCTGAAAAGAAAAATTGTTGCAGGAAAGCATGTTATTTTTATTTAACATTTATTTACAAAATTTTTAAGGATTATCCTGAAAAGGATCATTTTAGTCTTGATTCTTGCCTAAACCTTAAACTGTTGTGATAAGATAAGCTATTTACTACAAATTAATTATGATTTATTCTTCATCGGGTGTGATGGGAGTAATCTTGCCGACATATGTAATTGTGCTTCTTTTAGATGAATAAATGGTAAGGTTTGCATCCCCGCTTGGACTAATATCCAGTGTTATTATGTAATTGTCAGACTCATCATCCACTGAAAACCTGATGAGAACCCTGTGCCTGCTGTCACTTTCTTCTATCATAAGGTCTTTCATCTGGCCTTCAAAACTGACCCCGGATCTCCCGGACCTGTCAGGCATATACTGCGTTCCAAAAAATGGCAGGTCAGCTGTTACATCGTATGCATTTACACTGAGAAAATACCTGTTCCCTGATATGTCCCTTGCCGGGTATCCCCCTGAAGGGATTACATGTCTTGCTGTAAACTCGTATAATCCTGAGAAAGCCATCTCCCTCATGTCTTCGTAACCTTCCTCTATCTTCTGTTCCCTTTTCTTACGGATTTCTTCCATTTTTGCCTCCAGGGATGAACATGCTGACAAAATCACAGGGATCATGCACATTACTAATATTTTGTGAATTTGACCTTTCATCATTTCCAGATATAAATACTATTAAAAAATAAGAAAAATTTTAATATGATCTGTTATTTCTACGTGATTATTAACTTGGGTAAAAAATAACCTAATCAGATTATTATGAGAACTTCTCTGGTCCTTATACTTGCTTCAGCATTATTTCTTAATTCATGCGATAATAAAGATCTTACTAAAGGAATAGTCAGCACCGAAACCCTGCTGGATGAACTGGTTTCTCTTGAACGTTTAAGCTATATGCCTCATAACAATTATAGGACTGTTCAATTCTCATCCTATGACAGGCGTAGCACTGTTCCCGGCAGGCCCGGATGGTTTATGAATTCTGATGGTTTTGGCGGTGAGCCTGAACCGGGTTTCCAGGCTGTTATCAGGGAACCTGATTCCACCGGAATAGGGGAATATCTTATATGTGATGTCAGGGGACCTGGAGCTATAGTCCGTACATGGACAGCCATGATTAACGGTGAACTAGACGTTTATATAGATAATCAGAATGAACCACTGTATTCCGGGGATGCTCAAAAATTTCTTTGGAACACAGCTTCAGCTCTCCTCGGTGGGCGGGATAGCAGTTTTTATGAGTCTGTTTTCAGGCAGAATGATGCGTGTTACTTCCCCCTTCCATTCAGAAGTGGATGCCGTATTATATGGAAGGGAAATATGGAGGGGCTGCATTTTTACCATATCCAGGTAAGGCTCTATGACGAAGAAACTGAAGTACAGAGCTTCAATAAGAATGATATTGACAGTACAAATGAACAAATAGATAAAATTGCCGGTATATTCAGTGACCCTGGAAAAGCAATGGGTGGAGGTGAACCAGGAATCTTAAACCAAATATTTGTGCCTGCTGGTGGAAGAATTGTTGTTGATACAATACAGGGCCCGGGGCAGGTGACAGAACTGGCCTTCAGTGCAACAGAAGGTGACCTGAACGAAATATTAAGGAAGAATGTGCTGAATATCTTTTTTGACCATGCTTCTGTCGCGCAGGTGAATGCACCCCTGGGTGATTTTTTTGGCGCTGCCCCGGGGATTAATCCCTACACCAGCCTGCCTTTTAGCGTGGAAGCTAATGGTAAAATGACCTGTCGCTTTCCTATGCCCTTTAAAGATAATGCATGCATAATTATTGAAAACCATTCTGATCATGAAGTGAAGCTTGAATATTCAATCAGGATCAATGATTATGAATGGATAGACGAACGATCAATGCATTTCAGAGCTAAATGGAGAATTGATCATGACATGACTGCATCAAATAAGGATATACAGGACATCCCCTATCTTGTAGCAAAGGGAAAAGGACGCTTTGTGGGTGTGGCAGCATTCATCAAAAACCCCAGTGCTGTACCGTCATCCTGGGGCAACTGGTGGGGTGAAGGAGATGAAAAAATATTTATTGATGATGATACATGCCCTTCTATTTTTGGGACCGGATCAGAAGATTATTTCAACTACTCATGGTCCTCATCAGCTCTTTTTGATCATATGTTTTGCGGACAGCCCCGTAATGACGGACCTGCAAACAGGGGTTTTGTGACAAACTACAGGTTTCAGATTATTGATGATGTGGTCTTTAATTCATCCTTCGCCTTCTTTATGGAACTGTTCCACCATGGCGTGGTAACCGACTTTGATTATGGCAGGATATGCTACTATTATGCCCCGTCAGAAACAATAGATGAAAATATGAGGATATCCGACTCAGATCTTAGAACACAAATAATGCCTTACTGGGAAGGACCGGTAAAATACCTGGGTTCAGCAGGGTATGAGTTTGTTGAAGCTGAGAAAGTTGCAAGCCTTTATCCGGCCGACAGGCTTTTCCCTTCTCACCTGTGGAGCAAAGGGAGAGCATATTTTAATGAACTCAGAACCGTGGGCGACAGTTTTAAACTGAGGTTTACAATTGATGAAAAAAGAGAGGGTAATATTCAGCTGACAATGGCACATACACCGGAAAGTGGGAAAGTAAAAATATTTATTGAAGGGATGGAAGAAGAAACAGCAGTAACAATTGATTTGCATTCATCATACGGAGTGTACTCGAGGAATCACGGAATCATGAAAACAGTGCTTGAACCCGGTAGCTACTCAATAATTATTGAAACCCTTGAGGATGACCACAACCGCATAGGCGTAGATTTTATATGGCTGCCATCCTGAAATACCCGACATATTTTATTATATGAGCTTACTCACTGAGCATGCCGTAACCTTAAACTTTCGTATTGCTCTGCCTGGTGCTCAGCCCTCTTCCCCCCCGGCACTAATTCCATTCGGCCGGGGTCTGCGTTCCTTTCCGACTTTTTCCTTTTTACTTTTTCCTTTTTCCTTTTTACTTTTACCTTGTGTCATATTTTTAAGTTTTATTCATGAGCAAACATTTTAAATCAAAGGTTGAGAACAAATTCTATGAGCAGGCAGACACTTATATAATCTCCACCAGTGTACCATATATTGTTGTTGATAATTTCCCCAGACTGGGATTGTTGACTGCTCTTAGATTTATTGAATGGGTTTCTGAAAATCCCGGGGGAGTCATTAGCCTGCCTACGGGGAAGACACCTGAGTACTTTATAAAGTATACACGCCACCTCCTGGATAACTGGAACAGTAAGGAAGTAAGAGAGCTTCTTTCACGTTATGATCTTGACAAGATACCCAGGCCTGAAACAGGGGGACTGCATTTTGTGCAGATGGATGAGTTTTACCCAATAAACCCTGTTCAGCATAACAGTTTTTATAATTATGTGAATAAGTACTATATCGACCAGTTTGGTCTTGACCAATCAAATTGCCTCACAATGAATTCTGTGTCCATCAGCTTGCCTGATGGTATGCATTACAGGGAAATATTCCCTGATCTGACTATTGACCTGGGCTTGCGTTTCAGGGAAGCCAAGACCAGGACGGAGGAGATACAACAGAAAGCAATCTTTATGATTGATAACTGGTGCTCAAACTATGAGCAGGAGGTACGAAATAAAGGAGGACTGGGATTTTTCCTGGGAGGTATAGGTCCTGATGGTCATATAGCATTTAACACCAGGGGCTCCGACCTCTTTTCAACAACCAGGCTTACAGCAACCAATTTTGAAACACAGGCCGTGGCTGCAGGTGACCTGGGTGGGATAGAAATTTCGCGAAACAGGCTTGTTATAACAATAGGACTGGAAACAATAACCTATAATCCTGCTGCCGTGGCAATAATCTTTGCTGCAGGGGAAGCCAAGGCTGGCATAATAAAAGATGCCCTGGAAAATGAAATGAATACACTTTACCCGGCAACAGCCCTGCAGAGGCTTGAAAACAGCGTGTTCTACCTCACAGGGGGAGCAGCATCTGCCCTGGACGACAGGGTGGAAATATATTTTAAGGAAGGTGAGTGGTCAGATGAAAAATCAGAGAAGGCAGTTATTAACCTGTGCCAGAAACTTGATAAATATTCTCGTAACCTTACTCTTGATGACCTGAAAAATGATAAATACTGCTCAATGATACCCGGACTCGATAAAAATACAATCAATAAGGTAGTCGCTTCTGTAAAGGCAAAAATCAGGAGGGGAATCGAGAGGGAAGAAAATAAGGTGATATACCATACCGGTCCGCATCATGATGATATAATGCTGGGAATATTGCCCAGATGCATTCGCCAGGTACGCTCGGCTACAAATGATGTACATTTCTGCGTACTCACAAGTGGCTTTACATCGGTCACTGACCAGTTCATGGAAAGTATACTGTTCGATACACTAAAACTGATCAATGAGGGTGAAATACAGATGATATATTATCCTGACTTCTTTAACGGGGGGTATAAAATTAAATGGTATAAGGATGTTTACCATTATCTCAATGCAACAGCCCAGCATAATTATGGCGGTATGAGGCGGGGCATATGCCACCGGATTGTAAGAGGACTGGTCGAAATATGGAAGCTGGAGGATAAGCTGCAAATGATTGAGGTCATTAACCTGGTCATTAAAACACTGCGTAGCTCATACAAGGGTAGCAAAAGCCCGGAACAGATACAGAAACTCAAAGGGATGGTGCGTGAATTCGAGGAGGAACTGGTGTGGGCTCATTTTGGAGTTCCGATAAAAAATATACACCACCTGCGACTGGGCTTCTACAAGGGTGATATTTTTACTGAACAGCCTGAACATGATCGTGACGTAGAGCCGATATTGCAGCAGCTGCGCCAGATAAACCCAGGCATCATCAGCCTTGCCCTTGATCCGGAAGGTAGCGGACCCGATACGCACTACAAGGTTCTGCAGGCCATAGCTACGGCGGTGAAGGAATGGGGACGCGAAAAAGACCTGTCAGGACTGAGGATTATGGGTTACAGGAACGTATGGTACCGTTTCCACCCGGCTGAAGTCAATACTATAGTGCCCGTTTCCCTGAACTCAATGGCAGTGCTCGAGAGTTCCTTCGAACAATGCTATGGCAGCCAGGTGCATGCCTCCTTCCCAAGCTACGAGTATGATGGCAAATTCAGCGACCTGACAAGAAAAATATGGGTGGAACAGCTAAAACAGGTACAACTTCTTACCGGTAAAGGTTTCTTCTATGAAAGTGATCAGCCAATACTCAGGGCAACTCACGGGCTGGTGTACATGAAAGATATGTCAGCGGATGAGTTTGTTGCCATGGCAAAAGACCTTGAAAGACTGATGGAAGACGTTATTTTTTAAGCTTTTTTTGCCCTGGTAAACAGGTAAATAAATAACATTAACTTGCACTGAAAAATTAATTATTTATATTTATCCCCGTTTAATGCTTAACAAAAACCTAGGCTATGAAAAAAATCTTATTATCAACTATTGCCATTTGTCTTGTTACAGGACTTATGGGAGGTGGGCTGGTAACCAACACAAACCAGAGTGCCAGCTACACGAGGATGATGTGCCGTGATGCCACAACAGGCGTTGATGCAGTGTATTTTAACCCTGCCGGCTTGACAAAACTGGGCAATGGCTTCCACCTGTCAATCAGTAATCAGACCGTTGGACAGACAAAAACCATCACCAGTGATTTTACTTACCTGGCCGGTGATAAACCTGTCGAATATACCGGTAAGGTTTCAGCTCCGATATTCCCTTCAGTTTATGCGGCTTTTAAGCTGGGTAAATTTGTTTTTTCAGCAGGCTTCAACCCCATCGGCGGTGGTGGCGGTGCCGAATACCTCGGCGGACTGCCTTCATTCGAGGTACCCGTATCAACACTTGTGCCTTCACTACAGGCACAACTTCTGGAACTCGACCAGGGAGTCCAGCTGGCAGGTTACCCTGATCCAACCTTCCGCAATGTGACGGCTTACAGCTCAGACATTACCTTTACCGGCAGCTCTGTTTATTATGGAGCCCAGGCTAATATCTCATATGAAATAAATAATATGATATCTGTTGCCGTCGGTGCCAGATATGTTATTGCAAAGAATACCTACCAGGGGTCTGTGTCAAATGTTACGATTACTGCATCACCTGATGCCACAACAGGTATACCTGCGCCTTATACTGATACACCGGGCAATTACCTCAGGACCATAGCTGCGCATCCCTATGCCGTGGGAGCAGGAGCCTCCGACGCGCTGAATTTCACTGCTGCCTATCTCGATCAGGCAACAAACCTTGAAGCTGATGTAGTGCAGTCAGGAAGCGGTATAACACCAATTATCAGCATTAATATTTCTCCCATCAAGATGCTCAACGTTGCTGTTAAATACGAACATAAAACTAAACTTGAACTTGAAACAACCGTAAACGATGGTAAAGATGCCGGAGGAAGGTACGTTGACGGTGAAAAGGTGGTGGCCGATATGCCGGCTATGCTGTCAGTTGGTGCCTCCCTTAACCCGCTGAATAAACTACTGGTATCAGCCGGTTTACATTATTTCTTTGATAAGAATAATGACTATGACGGCAGCCTGGTGGAAGATGTGAATATGATAGACAAAAATTTCATCGAGTATGCCCTGGGTGTGGAGTATAATCTCTTCGGCCCACTCAGTATCAGTGCAGGTTACCTGGGGACACGAACAGGGGTTAATGAAAACTACCAGAGTGATATTCGCTACAGCCTCAATACAAGTACTATCGGAGGCGGTGTGAAACTTTCGCTCACACCACTGATCGATATCAACCTGGGTGCCTCAATGACAATGTACCAGGATGGCAGCAAGACATATAATTATCCTCTCGGAGAAATGTTTGTTCCTGTTACCGAAACCTATGATACCTCGACCTGGGTTGTGGCAGTAGGTGTTGACCTTAATTTCTAAGCCTGACCCGGGAAAGGGGGATTATAGAGTATCCGGGTGGTATTTAAAAAGACTGAACGACCCTCGTAGGACCAGGCTTGATCTAATGATTTAACAGACTTCCTTCAAACACTTTTGGAGGAGGTTTGGATGTAAGAATGTCAGACCTGATAGATCTGAACCTCGGGTTCTCCTATACTATGTATAAGAAAGCTGAAGTTGAAATCGGGCATACATCAGGGTATCTGAGGGTAGCATCAGATGTAACAGAATATTATGATAAACGGACTTTCATAATAGCAGTAGGAATCGATTTCCTTTTCGGCGAAAATTAGTCATCCACCCGTCCTGAAATTCTTTATAAACATTGCAGGTCTACTCCTTATGCATTTTTAATTACCGTTTGTGCCGTTTGCAGTTTGCTGTTCGTCGTTTGTCTTTATTCCATATATATTTAAATTAGTAACTTGTATCTCATAACTCATATTCTGCTCATGAAACTAAAAATCTTCCTTACAACAATCCTCGCAGCAGTACTTCTTACAATATCATGCTCGCAGACAGGCAATTACAATTATTACTCAGGCCCGGGTCCGCTGGATATGGGTGAACCTGTTACTACACCTGTCACAGTCCGGGTTATATACGATAACTACGTATATGAGGAAGGTACACAGGCCGACTGGGGACTCTCAATACTTATCGAAGGTCTGGAGAAATGTATACTCTTTGATACAGGGACAAGGCCGGAAATTTTCGAAGCAAATTTTATTGCTATGGGTCTTGATGCCTCTGATATTGATGAGGTATTTATTTCACATGAACAAGGAGTTCATTTTGGCGGGGATTTTGTGGAGATGGGTACAGGGAATATACTTACAATATTATAGAAAGAGCAGATAATGTTAAGATCAAAAATACTTGCTTTAACCGGAATAATAATTTTTAGCTGTACCTATATTTATCCACAGGAGATCGTCATGCCTAATTACGGCCTAAAAAATCCTGAAACATTGGAAGTAATAAGAGTGAGGATAACAGGGGAACAAACACTGGTGGATATGAGTATACAGAACCAGGTACGGGATGGATACTTTTGCATAGATGAAAACACATATATAAAATGTGGTGATGGAACAGAATTAAAGATGCAGGAGGCAAAAGGGCTACCTGCCTGTCCTGAAATATATGAGTTCAGGTCAGTGGGCGAGAAGGTCTATTTTACCCTCGTTTTTGATAAGCTGCCTGACAATACTGCCTGGTTTGATATTGTTGAGTACTGTGATGCTAACTGCTTCTCAGTGCTTGCACTTAACCTGGATGAAGATATTAACGGAAAGATCAATAAAGCATTTGATGCCATGGACCGACTTGACCCGGAAGAAGCCATAAGAATATTCAAGGATATGCTGCCGGCAATGAAGGAGTCAGGACATGGACTCACCGGCTCGGTTTACCTTAATCTTATTGAGCTCCTTGACGCAAATAAGCGCAATGATGAACTGCATGTCCTGGTCTCTGACTTCAAAGCATCACCTATGCCTCATAAACAAGGCTACCTCGAAATCCTGAGTACCTTCGGCTATTGAGGCAGGGAGCCTTTAATATGATATTTCGCATACTATTAATCATCTTTCTTAATTTTTTTTTGCTTATATTCGCATCCTGAAAACATTAATAAACGAAAATAAGAAGTATCATGATGAAAAGAATATTTGTTTTTGCAGTTATAGCGGCTATTTTCGCTGCATGTGGAAATACTACAGGCGAAAAGGCTGCTGCCGCTGAGGAAGGTGTAGGAATTGATCAGGTAACTTTTGCCAGTGTTGTGGAAAACCCCGATCAGTATCTTGGTAAAGAAATCACCCTTGAAGGTAAAGTGGTCCATGTGTGCATGAACAGTGGTAAAAAGATGTATATCGTCGGTGAAGATCCTGATATCAGACTCTTCATATCAGCAGGAGAAGAAGTGCCTAAATTCCCGATGGAACTACTGGGTAGCGAGATTTCCGTTACGGGAGTCTTCCAGAAAATTGAAACAGGTGCTGAGATGGAAAAAGAACATGTGGCTACCGAAGAAGGTGAAGAATGCGAGACAGAAGCTGCTATTGCAGCGCAGCCTGTTCTGGCCGACATGATGCTTAATTATAAGAATCATACCGTTAAATAAAAGAATATTTATATTTTTGCGAAGGTCAGGCTTAGCCTGGCCTTTTTTAATTGTTAATCATGGGATTACGTAAACTTAACAGGGTAACGCACAGGGATATAGGTTATCTGATTGCCGGCATGACGATTATTTATGCAGTTTCGGGCATAGCACTTAACCATAAGCATGACTGGAATGCTAATTATATAATTGACCAGCGCACCTTTACTACTGATATACAATTTACGCGCGATTCAACGAACGAGGCAAGAGTGTACCAGCTCCTTGAGGAACTGGGGGAGACCGGGAATTTTAAGACCTCATATTATCCCACCGGTGATAAGCTTACTATCTTCCTCACGGGTGGATCGGCCATAGTAAATACTGAAACAGGCGAAGGTTACATTGAAAGGCTGAGCAAAAGGCCACTCCTCTACCAGTTCAACTTCCTCCATTATAACCCTGGTAAATGGTGGAAATGGTTCAGCGATATTTTCTGCGTGTCACTGATACTGGTAACCATTACAGGCTTGTTTATCATCAAGGGGAAAAATGGTATAACACGTCGCGGTTCAATACTCACTGCCATAGGCATAATCCTGCCCCTTTTATTCCTCTTCATATACTAAGATCCGTGCGTGATATGGGTAATATGTGTAAATCAGCGTAATCTGCCTTCTTTCACATCAATTTCGCATCATTTCGCATCACCGGTTCCCATCATTTCGCGTTCTCTGTAATTGCCAGTTTAAGGCTGGTTACCAGGCCTGCAACCGCAAACTTTTGCACCAGGGGACAAAGGGGTGAACCAAAAGCATACAAAAAAGCATAAGGGAGTACTGTAGCCTGTAATATGAGATGGTAAATGTAGATTCTGGTCCTGTTGGAATGGCCTATCAACTCATGCAACAGTATAACAGTAAGCAGCCATAATGACCCTATGACCAGCCCTCCCCCAATAGAATGTATTTTATTCAGGATGTCGCAGGGAGCTATCAGCAGTATATATCCTATAGCGGCAAGTCTAAACAGGAAATGACTTGTATTGTCCTCTGCCAGGTTGCTGAGCTTAAAACAAATAAGCGAACTTAATATCATACCCGCACCGTAGATAAGCATTGAAAGGATGTTGGAACTGCCATCCTGGGTCCTGATACGCCCGAAATGGCTGAATGCATGCTCGCGGAAAGAAAAATCCTGGCCATAGGTCAGCATGCCGAGTATGAATACCAGCAGAGTTACATAAATGAGATATTTGGCATACCGGTTCAGCTGCTGGTGTATTTCCAGAACCTCATCACGCGAATATATGTCAGTACGAGCAAGCATACTACCTCCCTATGCTTTAACCATGAATAAGTTACGAAAAAAAATGGATTAATTTCAAATATTTCATTACTCAATACCTTCCCTTGCTTATACAAACTGGGCAATGAATACCTTTTTGCCTGCTCCCGCTGCTCTCAGTGCCAGACCGAGGGCAGCTGTAGTTTTACCCTTTCCCATGCCAGTATACAAATGGATAAATCCTTTCATAAGCACAATTATTTACCTGAAACAGAATGAGGATGGTGTGATTCCCACCCTGAATGTGTCAACAGCCCTGCCCTCAGGACTGTAGCGGTACACCAGCCCCCTCTGCGTATAATCAATGGCATCTGAGATATAAAGTTCGGAACTCTTCGGATCAATTCCAAGCCCGTAAAATCCTCCTGCTGATCCCTGGTAGGGACTCTCAATGAAGACCTCCGGTTCTCCTTCAGAAAATACGGGGTGCCTGTAAACATGCCCGTTGATAAAATAAAGGGTGTCCCTGCTGCCATTAAGCTTTAGCGAGCCCGGGTAATCACCCTGCTTGAACCTCCAAATCCTTTCCACCGTTCTGAACTCGGCATCCATCCTTATGAGGCCGGGTGCCTCATACCCATAAGGACTTCCTTCAAAGCCGCCGTCAGTGAGTACCCAGATCTTATTGAACCTGTCTATTACCATTGAGCGGGGTTGTAATAAAACTTCCATTGAATCAACCAGCTCATCGGTATTGCTGTCGATTACCAGGATCTTGTTGTCAAAGCTCCAGCAGTTGGTAAATACAAAGCGGCCGTACTGAACCATTTCCTCGGTGGTGTGCTGGTAGAAGGGACTCTCATTGTTGGTGACATCTATTGATCCTGTAATTTCTCCAGCCAGGGGATCAACTATGCTGATCGACCTTGAATACAGGTCACTTACATAGGCCC
This sequence comes from Bacteroidales bacterium, assembly GCA_032260385.1. Classification (GTDB taxonomy): domain Bacteria; phylum Bacteroidota; class Bacteroidia; order Bacteroidales; family VadinHA17; genus UBA9300. Next base: position 268,919 of record JAVVEL010000001.1, read on the forward strand.
GGTCATCACCCAGGAAATGAATATGCCTGGGGGAGGTAAGCCCGGTTATTTTTCCTGTATATTCAAAAGTATTGATGTTGATTATATTTATTTTCCCGCTGTTGTTAACAACTATATAGCCAAGACTGTCATGTATAGTCATTGAGGTGGCTATATCTCCCAGTGGTATCCCGTTTGTGTTAAAGAAAATATCATTATATACCTCCTTCTTGCTAATATCATAATATGAGAGGGAAGCATTATTGTACATAAAATTACCTTCATTAACTATAAACAGTCCCTCTGTCGATCCGCTGATATCATTCTTATGCTTTAGCCATAATTCATCATCCTTCATGCATGATATACTAAGCAATGAAAGAATAAGTATGGCGTATGAAATCCTTGCTGGCATTTATTTCAAAACTTTATCATTAATATTAACATGTAATTACGCCCCGGCATGGGCCTGTATAGAACTGAACGGTAGTCTTCGTCGAAGAGATTGTAGATCTTAAGCTCCCCGGAAAGCACTATATCTCTTATCTTAAGGTCTTTCCCTGCTGACAGATTATTCATAAAATAGGGATAGAGGCGGTCCCTGCGGCTTATGTCGTTACTTGAAGTTGTGTAACGCTCGCTGTAGGAATTATGCTGCCATCCCAGCGAGAAACCCCTGTATGACAGCTTAATCATTAGGTTGCCCGAATGCAATGGTACATAAGCAAGCTGCTTGCCATATGATTCATCGCCCCAGGTCCGGCTTTTATCGTAGTTCAGTGAGCTTGTACAGGCATATGAGCCTGAAATGTTATAAGCTATTATGCCAATTTTACCGGCTGATGAGGCATTTATCTCAAGGCCGGTCGACAGTACCCTTTTTATGTTAAACGGCTCCCAGTATCCCTTGTAACTGGGTATCCAGATTATCCAGTTGGCTATGTCGGAACGGTAAGCCGTAAGCTCGGCCCGGATCTGATGACCCGTGATGACAGCCTGGTACTCAAGTCCTAGCTCGTAACTGTAACCTTTTTCCGGCAGGAGGTCTGGATTACCACCTGGCTCCCAGTATAAATCATTAAGTGAGGGATGGTGATAGTTGCCTGCAATATTACCTTTTAAAATAAGTTCATGTTTTTGCAGCAGCCTGAGATCAAAACCAAAATAGGGGATGAAGGGACTGAGATTTTTATCAATGACATCACGTCGCAGCATCATATTCAGGTTGAGCATACCGCCAAACTCCTTTTGCAGGGCGAAAAACATGGAAAACTCCGATCGCTGCCCCCTGTAACCGCTGTTATTCACAGAATCCCTGGTGTTTACATTGTAGATATTGGCATCAAGGCTGGCCTTGAATGAAAATTTATTATCTGTTTCCATGGTGTAGCTGGCCTTGTTCATAAAGGCAGATTGTTTGCTTAGCGATTGTATAACAGGTAATAGACCAATCCCGTGCACTATGTTTTTAAGAGTGTAATTCAGCTCCTTATAAGTATATCCCATACGAAGCTCCAGCTTACTGCTCTCGCCAAAGTGTTGCCAGTCTGCCAGCAGCCTGTGATCGGTGTCTGACTGGCTGTTCAGGTTCGAATTGTCGGGCCCCTCATAACTTGTAACCCGCGGAATGGTACGTAAGGCCTGCTGGCCCCAGTATTTAACGGAGAGGAAGTCCCTGCTGCCAGGCCTGAGGTATACCTCCTGCAGGAGCCCGTATTTGCGGTAGGCAGCATTATTATTTGTGTCGACAGGATTTACAATCTGCCCTGTCTGCGGATCTATATTGCCTATGCCCCTGTTTATAAAGGTGTAGTCATTCTTTGAGTAATTGTAATAAAGCCTTGTTTTTGACTGTATATCGCTGTTGCCGGCATTAAGCTGCAGGAATTCATCGAAGCTGCTGTAACTTCCAAAGCCCTGCATATACTTACCCGAAAGCCTGTTGCTCCAGTTTGCCCTGTTACTTATGTTTATCGATCCTCCGAGTCCTCCGCTTCGATCAGCAATAGATGCTGTGCCATGCCTTATTTTAAGCTCGTCTATAATGTAAACAGGAATTAGCGAAAAATCAACCATGCCGGCCATGGGGCTGTTTATGTTAATACCATTCCAGCTAACCTGTGTATGGGAAGGAGCCGTACCCCTGAATGAAGCCGTGGCAAGGGCCCCCCTGCCGTGATCCTTTATGAATACCGGGGTATTTTCTGATAATAAGTCTGATAAAGAAAGATTGATCTTCTCGAGTATTATGACTGAATCAACCACTGATTCTTTCATTCCGGCTTCTTCCTTTTCGAAAATGGCAGCAGTGCTCACCGTGACAGGGGGAACCCTGAACACCGAATCGCGTATGCCCTGTGCGAATAACGTAGCGCTAAAAAATGCCAGGAATATTGTTGTGCTTAATCTCCGGTTCATCATTTATCTTACCTTTTATGACGGCAGCAAACGATGATACCCCTTACCTGTTCACCGCAGGCTGCTCAGACAATATTCACCGGCAGGTCTTCTGACTTATCCCTGTTTGCAGCGCCTTCCCCCCTCTTCCGGAGTGGCTTTGTACGGCAAACCCTTTTGGGGACTCACAGCAGCGGGAACTGTTGCCGACTCCCCGCCTCTCCAAGAACGGCAGGCCACGGCATTCCCTTTTAATTCGTATCCGCCTGAAACGGATATTATGAAACCAATGAATATCCAAAAGTAGAATAAATAATTTATAAAGTCTTAATTGTGTTAAAAGTTTTTAATAATTCGTTATTAGTCCTGAGTCCTTTGTCATATATATCATGCAAAAACAATTGCTTCCAAGTCAGGAAAACTTTATATTTGTTAAATATCATCAGAGAATTATTATCATTTAAGATTAACTTAATGAATTTCGAGAAGATACTACGACAAAATAACCTGAAAGTAACCCCTCAGAGGATTGCTGTTCTTCAAGCTGTGGACCAGCTGCATACGCATCCCACGGCTGATGAGATAAGGGATTATATACAGAGGAAATATCCGGGTATAGCAGCCGGTACAATATATAAGATACTCGATATACTGGTTGAGAAGGGTCTTGTAAACAGGGTTAAGACCGGGAAGGATGTCATGAGGTACGACGGTATGGTGGAAAAGCATCATCACCTCTATTGTAAGAAAAGCGAAGATATAATTGACTATTTCGACGAAGATCTTGACAGGATGCTGGAGGAGTATTTCAAAAAGAAAAGTATCCCGGGCTTTGTCATTGATGATATAAAATTGCAGATAAGCGGCAGGACTGACAGGAAGAACTGAAAAAAACATAATACTAATATTAAAACCTATAAAAATGAGCAAGAAGAAGAAACTGACCAACGCGTCAGGACGTCCCTACCATGAGAATGAAGACAGCATGACTGTTGGCAGGAGGGGTCCGGTATTGCTGCAGGATCATTACCTCCATGAGAAACTGGCACACTTTAACCGTGAGCGGATTCCCGAACGGGTGGTGCATGCAAAGGGTACCGGTGCCTTCGGGACTTTTAAGGTCACCGGCGACATCACAAAATATACCAGGGCAAAACTCTTCGGCAAGGTGGGCAATGAATGCCGTGTCTTTGTTCGTTTCTCCACCGTAGGAGGAGAGAAAGGCAGTGCTGACACAGAACGCGATCCCAGGGGCTTCGCCGTTAAGTTTTATACCGAAGACGGTAACTGGGACCTTGTGGGCAATAATACACCAGTATTTTTTATAAAGGATGCAAAAAAATTCCCCGACTTTATACATACCCAGAAACGCGATCCGAAAACAAACCTGAAGAGTGCTAATATGATATGGGATTACTGGAGTCTGAACCCCGAAAGCCTGCACCAGGTGATGATTCTTTTCAGCGACCGCGGCACTCCTGATGGCTACCGCTTTATGAATGGCTATGGAAGCCATACCTTCTCTATGGTAAACGCTAAAAATGAGAAGGTCTGGCTTAAGTTTCATTTTAAAACACTCCAGGGAAACAGAACCCTCTCAGGTCCGCAGGCTGATGAGATAAGGGGCAAGGATCCTGATTATTCACAGCGCGACCTGGTAACAGCCATTGAGAAGGGCGATTATCCGAAATGGGCACTGAAAATACAGGTAATGACCGGGGAGCAGGCACAAAAATTCAAGTGGAATCCCTTTGATGTTACAAAAGTGTGGCCTCATTCCGAATACCCTCTTATAGAAGCCGGTATAATGGAACTGAATGAGATACCTGCCAATTATTTTGCTGATGTGGAACAGTCGGCCTTCGCTCCATCAAATACCATTGATGGTATAAGCCTTTCACCGGATAAGATGCTTCAGGGAAGAATCTTTGCATACCCTGATGCTCACCGCTACAGGCTGGGAGCAAACTATGAGCAGATACCGGTAAACAGGCCAATAAACCAGGTGAATAATTATCAGCGCGACGGAATGATGAGGGTTGATGGCAACAGCGGTGGCAGCCCCAATTATTTCCCTAACAGCTTTGATGACATTGAAGCAGATAAGGACTACAGGGAGCCGGCTTTTGCCATTGATGGCGATATGGCTGATAGCTATTACAGGAACGAAAACGATGATGATCATTATTCCCAGCCGGCAGCACTGGTGAAGGAAGTTATGACAGATAAGGAAAGAGAAGCCACGATAGCGAATATTATTGGCTCAATGAAAGGTATTGCGGGACCAAAGAGAGATGAGATAATCAAGAGACAGCTTGCTCATTTCGAGAAGATGGATCCCGATTTTGCCAGAAAGATCAAAGCCGGACTATAAGCCCGCTACCCCTTTTAAGGGGGTGATCCCGTGCAAACGGGGCCGGGGATTTTCTCCCAGCTCCCTGCCCCCTGTCATCAGCCGTCCTGCATAGCTTTGTCGGTGGTGGAAGTCTTTGCCTTAATTTCTGCCTTTGCCTGATCTCTTATCTTTTTCCTCTTCCTCTTCCTGAAGTAATAATAGATGATAAACAATAGTATTGGCCCACCTATATAAACGAGGATATTCACCAGGGTGGGAGGTATGGGTTCATGCTCGTCGGGGTAGTGAGTGGGCTGCTGGGCAAGTGTGACTCCAGACTGTATGATAAAAATCATTATCATTGCAAACCCCATATATACTTTTTCTGATATTTTCTTCATAACTCTCATGCTTATATAGCAAATAAGTCAGACGTTTTGTTCATATAATCCCCCCGAAACTCAATCCCTGCTTCACCGATTTGACGGTTGCTTCCTCCCGTTTAGTACAATCACCAGCAGCTAGCGGGCATGGCTCAACAATTATACTCCGTTCCCCTTACGACTTACTGCCAGCAACCACGCCACATACAACCTTGTAACACCATACAGCACTGCATATACAGCTATTATAACAGTTGCCAGCACCGCTCCTTCAAAAGGATTAAAGACAAGTAGTATGCCTACCAGTATTGATGCGATTGCAGTTATCAGTGTCAGGGGACGGGCGGGCATTACCTCCTGTAACTTTATATAGGCCGATAATTGCATTATTCCCAGTATGATTATGAACAGCCCTATCAGGAATATTAGCAGGCCTGCTGTCACTTTGGGATAGGCAACTATAATCAGACCAATGATGGCGTAAATAATACCCTGTCCGAACAGGAACTGCCAGAATTCACTCTTCCTGCTGAGAGCCATAATGATGAGCACAATGCCTGCAATGATAGCCAGTGCTCCTATGTAAGTGGCTATTGCCACGAGGGCATTGGCAGGATTCATAAATATTACTACGGCCAGTGTTATTGCTATCAGGCCTTTCAGCAATTCCATCCACCAGCTCCTGTTTACAGTATTGTTCATAATATCATGTTTTGTTATAACAATCTTAAAGATACACAATTCCATCCGTTTCCGCCATCCAGGTCAGACTTTGGGCTCTCAGCGAGCTTGTCCCGATTACTCGGGACTGTTCATCATTCATAATTCATAATTCGGAACCCTCCAATCCTTGTACTGTAATCTTCCGCTCCCTCCTTAAGATAATCACCTACATACCATATAGTGTGATCATCACCCGGGTCCACTGCTGTTTGTGCATAATCCATCCATCTCAGGGTGTTGGTTTGTGAGGCTTTTCCCTCGACTAGCACTGCCTCCCTAAGAGTGAGCAGTCCTTTAGGGTCGCCCGCCAGCCTGCCGGCAAAGCGCTGACCGGGATAATGATCCTTCCCCCCAAAAGAATATCCTATTCCTATATTGCCATGCTTATCCATGGCCGGGCTGCCCATCCACCTGAAATTCTTATCAGGTGCATAGGTGCCCTGCTGGAAGAGTCTGACATCCCTCTTATCGTCTATCCTGAATTCATACCACCGCACTCCTCCGCCTCCGGCCGCTGTGTTGACAGAATGCACTGCCACTATTGATTCCTGGTTACCTATCCTGCGGTAGACCATCCTCGACATTATCTTGTCTCCCTGTGAGTCAAGCTTCTGATCGGTTCCCGGCTGTGGTACAGTTCTGGTAAGCTGACCGTTGCCGAGGTAATTGTATTCCGCGACTTCTATCTTTTCGGGTCCTTCCAGCTTTGAGCGGTATGGCTTCTCCCAGTCAACGCTGAACTTCCAGTAATATATACCGTCATCGGAGAATACATCGTTGAGCTGAATGCCCCCTGTGGCCATCAAAATATTGGGTTCCCCCTCGGGTGGCACCTGAAAACCGTCCAGGTCGGCATTATTCAGGAAGCCCACGCTGTCGATCACAAAACATATCTCCTTTGCCAGCTTGCCTTCCAGCATCTTCTCACGCTCAACCACACAGGCATGCTTCTGTATTATATCGTCACCCGTGCTTGTGGGAATATAGTAGCCGTCGGGCCATACTGCCGGCCTGGGGTAGTCAGGGAAGAGAGGACGGACAAATTCATAGCGGTAATAAGGACCCAAAGGATCGGGCCCTGTACTTATGGCATAACACATGCAGTATGATCCTTCTTCCGTCCTTGGTCTCTGCCTCCATTCAGCCCTTCTTATTGAGTCGGCCCGGGCCTGTTCTTCAGGACTAATCTTTTCAGGGATGAATAGTTTTTCTGCTTCGCCGGGCTGGTCTTCCCTGCCGGCCATGCTGGCTTTTGCCGGATCACCATGCCCGGGAGCTTCCGGTTGAGTTTCCCTGGGAGGAAGCCTCCTGAAAATGGGCATTACTATGAGCCACCTGTCGGCCAGCTGGTCATAGCGCACAACGGCATCACCATTGTTTATCTCCTCGCAGGGTCCGCCAAATCCCCTGAAAACATTATTGGTGTTTACCGGCCCGTACAAAATTTCACCCGTGCTATCATATTTGTTGCCTTTCTTTGTGAATATAGCCATTTTGGTGTTTATAGTCTGAACGATATGATCAGGACCAACGGCCAGTGAATTATCCGATGGATTCCTCTGCCTGGAACTTCCCTGCGGGCCCTCAAAACCATAACCCAGCCCGTCAAAGCTGGCAATAATTTCCGCCGCAGGCCTGTTCCCCTGGCTGGTCTGCTCAACAGAGGCAGCAGCTTGCTGATTGTTGATGACGGAGGATATCTCACTTTTATTGCTAATCTTTTCTTTTAACACCATTGCAGATTCATCATTCCTGAGCGACCGTGTTACGGTCATATTGCTCTGACCAAATACCGGAAACGCCACTATTCCCCAGATGATTGTCCATATGAATTTTTTCATGATCTTTTATCCTTGGTGAACTAAAGATATAAAATTGTACCGTCCCTCCTCAGTGTAATCTGCGTAAATCTGCGTAATCAGTGTTCTTTAGCATCAATTTCGCTTTCAAATTCGCATTCTTTCGCATCTTTCGGTTTGCATTGCTTCGCATCATTTTCGCATTCCTTCGCATTTATTATATTTGTACCTTAATAGTATTACGATATCAGAAAATAGTAACACGATGCAGTACTGGGGAAAACTGGTTCCTTCAATAATTACCATAATAGTTATATTAATTCTTATATCATGCGGGAGCACGGGAGTAGACGGGAAACACGGTCGGGTGTATGAAGATTCTGCCGGTAGAAAGGTGTATGTTCCGGATACCGTGAAGTGAGTTTACCTTACCTCTATCTTGCTCCTCCCTGAATTTGCCCGCCGGCAAATTATTTACGCTCGGCCCTCTTTTGTCTTTTCCTTTTAGTTCCTACATTTACAGCTTACCACCACAAATAAACAAACATGGATCTTAGCATATCAATCATAGGAGTCATAAAAAATCAATTCAATTATGCTGAACCCTCCCAGGCCGACAGTATCATGCGTTCGGTATCAACCATAGAGTTAAAGGAAGAGTTTGCAGACGGACTCTACAAGATAGAGAACTACCGTGAGCTGAACATCCTATGGTATTTCGACAGGTCTGAAGGCTATGAGCTGCGCACCACTACCCGCTCGGGTGACTACCGCGGTGTCTTCGCCTGCTGCTCCCCACGCCGCCCAAGCGCCATAGGCCTTACACGCGTCAACCTTATCAAACGCGAAGGCAATATCCTCACTGTAACAGGCCTCGATGCCCTGAACAATACCCCTGTCCTCGACATAAAACCCTACCTGGAAATTCGTACCTCTTAGCCTTCCCGGTCCACCGTGGCTTTAGCGTACGAAGAAGACTTAGCCTCAGCCTATTTCTAAATTATTATTAATTTTACCTTGCTTAAACAAAATTTTACTATTTCAAAAATACACCACCATGACAAAAGAAATCCTCGCAGAATCATTGAATACCGATGCGTTTATCGCAGAGAAAGTGAAAGAAATAAGGCAAGCCGTAGGAGTGGGAACCGCCATCAATGCCCTGTCGGGCGGAGTGGATTCTTCAGTAGTCACCCTGCTGGGTCACCGTGCCCTTGGTATGAGGCTCCGGACCGTCTTTATACAGAACGGCCTGATGCGTGAGGGGGAGCCGGAGAAGGTGGCTGCCTTCTTTAAAGACCTGGGTGTTAAGGTGGAGATCATTGATGCTGAAGAGGAATTCCTTTCGGCTCTTAAGGGTATTACTGATCCTGAAGAGAAAAGGGAAGCCATAACACAAACCTTCTACAAGGAGGTATTTGGAAGGCTGGTGCGTGAAAGCAAGTCCCTGCACCTGCTGCAGGGTACCATACTTACAGATATTGATGAGACGGTTGCCGGCATCAAGCGCCAGCACAATGTCTTTAAGCAGCTGGGGATAGACCCTCAGGAGGCCTTTGGTTACAGTATTATTGAACCACTCATACAGCTCAGGAAAGATGGCGTAAGAAAGGTGGGCAAATCACTGGGACTTACCGAAGAGTACTATGCCCGTATACCTTTTCCCGGGCCGGCACTGGCAGCACGTATTATTGGTGAAGTGACCCGCGAAAAACTCGACATAGTAAGGAAGGCTACTTCGATAACTGAAAAAAGGTTATATGAAACAGGGGCCTTCCAGTATATGGCTATATTGCATGAAGACCGTGTAACAGGTATGCGCGATGGGAAAAGGGATTTTGGCAGGCAAATTGAAATACGTTGCTGGGACAGTGTTGATGCCCGCACTGCCACACCTACAAACCTGCCCTATGAAACATTGACAAAACTGGCCAGGGAAATAATCGAAGAAGTACCCGGCATTGTGAGCGTAACCTACAACATCGCCACCAAACCACCCTCAACCATCGAAGCCGTCTGACAAAACCATCCCGGTTATTTGTATCGGTTTTTCTGTTGGGCATCTTGCTATTTATCCATGGAATTCTGTTTTACCTGCTTCATAATTCCTGAACATTAATTCATAATCCTTTTCATTATAATCATCAGGTCTCGCGAAGGGAATTCTGTTCCCGGGTGGTACTGCTAGCTCTATAAGGACAATAATTTAAGCAAAAATGCTTAATTTACCGGAAATGAAAGAACGATAATTCAATTAGTAAGCGCAACGATTAAAGATCAAAGGTAATCGGACTAGTCCGATTACC
>JAVVEL010000002.1:0-157162 GCA_032260385.1 Bacteroidales bacterium
TAAACTGGCAATTTAAAACCGATGATGCCAGGATAAAGCTGAAAAGACTTTATCCGACAATATCATCTTGACATGACTAGTCAATTTTTAGTATTCTATTGGCTTAATACAAACACTGGCAATGTCCTGTATATGTTTTCTTACCCTGTTGTCCAGGTTCTTTTTATACTCATCCCAGTCTGTTATTTTTTGCCTTGCCACACCTGAGTCCATGGCTGCCTTGGCCACTGCCGATGCAACACTGGATATAAGCCTCAGGTCAAGTGGTTTAGGGATAATATATTCCCTTCCAAATTCGAGTTTGTCAACATTATATGCCTTTGCTACCTCATCCGGAACCGGTTCTTTAGCCAGTTCGGCCAGGGCATAGGCAGCTGCAAGCTTCATCTCTTCATTAATGTCTTTTGCCATAACATCGAGTGCACCACGGAAAATAAAGGGGAAGCCGAGCACATTGTTTATCTGGTTCGGGTAGTCAGACCTGCCTGTGGCAAAAATAAGGTCATCCCTTGTTTCCATTGCATCTTCATAGCTTATTTCCGGGTTTGGATTGGCCATAGCAAACACTATGGGATTAGGGGCCATGCTGGCAAGCATTTCCTTCTTCATCATCCCGGCAACTGACAGACCAAGGAAAAGATCGGCACCAACACATGCTTCAGCCAGTGTTGATATGTCCCTCTCAGTGGCAAATTGGGCCTTGTACTTATTAATGTCAGTCCTTTTTTTGTTTATCACTCCCTTGGAATCGACCATCACAATGTTTTCCTTTTTGACACCAAGAGCAACGTACAGTTTGGTGCAGGATATGGCTCCGGCTCCAGCACCGCAGACAACCATTTTTACCTCTTCTATCTTTTTACCGGAAATTTCCAGGGCATTTAAAAGCCCTGCTCCTGATATGATGGCTGTTCCGTGCTGATCATCATGGAAGACGGGAATATCGAGGTCCCTTTTCAGTCTTTCTTCAATCTCGAAACATTCTGGTGCTTTTATATCTTCAAGATTGATCCCTCCGAAAGTTGGGGATATCTTTGTACAAAACTCGACCATCTTATCAACATCTTTTTCGTCAACTTCAATGTCAAATACATCAACATCACCGAAAACTTTAAACAGCAGTCCCTTGCCTTCCATTACAGGTTTGCCGGCCAGGGCTCCGATATCACCCAGGCCAAGAACCGCGGTACCATTTGATATTACTGCAACCAGGTTTGCCCTGGCAGTGTACTTGTAAGCATCCAGGGGATTGCTTTCTATTTCTTTACAAGGGAAGGCTACTCCCGGTGTATAGGCCAGACTCAGGTCAAACTGGGTACTGAAAGGTTTGGTCGGGATTACTTCAACTTTTCCCTTACGCCCTGTACTGTGGTATTTGAGGGCATGTTCTTTTGTAACTTTTGGCATAACTTGGATTTATTAGGTTAAGTATAATAATTGTTTAATACGTCTTTGATCTTTTCCTGCCTTTTATTGTGTATATATATAACATCACTGTTGCCAATTTCTGATGCCTTAACACGCTTGAGAACTTTTCTTTCCGGTATGAATGAACTGTAGCCTTCATTTACCAGTAAATCATTTATTAAACTTTTGTTGTCAGGGTCCAGTTCAATCTGTATGACCGGTTTGTCCCGTTTAATTATTTCAATGAAGCCGGGTATTACCCTGTTTTCATACCCTTCGATGTCACATTTTATGTAATCAACTTTATCAAGTTTGCCGAAGAGCATCGATGGTGTTCTGACCTCCACAGTAAGATTCCTGCCGTCAGGTTCTGCATCTCTCGCAATACGCATAAGCCCGTGTCTGAAAGGCTGATCACCCGGTATTTTCATCCTTTCTGCCGATTCCCTGTCCCCAAGTGCATATGGCAGTATTGCAATGTTCGAAAATCCGGAGATGTTCTTTCTTAATATTTCACGGTAAAGGGGAACAGGTTCAACAGCCAATACATTTCCATCCTCCCCTGTTAGACGGGCAAAAATTTTTGTGTAATAACCAAGATTAGCTCCTATGTCAATGATCGTATCTCCCTTTTTTACCAGATTTTTTACAAAATAGTGCATTCTGAATTTACTGGAAATCTTTAGGAGACCTGTAAAATACAGGATGAAAAATAAGCTGCTTATTATCCTGAAATAAAGCCTTTCATTTAATATCAGGTATAATGCTCTTTTAATGAACTTCATAAGCTCCTCGTAATCAAGGATGTATGATTGTTATACAAGATCCTCTTACTTGTACTAAAATACAATTTAAAATAGATACTAAGAAATAATTGAAAAAAATGATTATATGTCAGATAACATATTTTGTTGAGGCGGCGAAAATCCGGCAAATTCAATTGTCGGCTGATGCCTGACAAAACTACATGTATTGTATGTCAAAAAATCTTAATATTTTTGTGGCACGAGATATGTAAATATATGGATATTTATATAAATGTTTAATGATAAACATAAGAGATATTCATCGCTTGATGATCATATTATAATTGGTTTCGATAAAAAGAAAATAGATAGTATACTTGAATTAGGAAATTAAATTAAAATTTGCAATATGAAAAAGATTAGTTATGCTCTTCTGGTAATCCTCTTTACCTTTTCTGTCAGTTCATGTTCAACGAGCACTGCGGCAGATAATAATAAGAAGGATGATAAAAAAACTGATGTATCATCAGATAAAGTACAGTCAGGCTCCATAAACCTTACCAGGGCAGAATTCCTTTCAAAGGTTTATAATTATGAGAAGAATACTGAATCATGGGTTTATGAAGGGGATAAACCTGCCATAGTCGATTTCTATGCCGACTGGTGCCAGCCCTGTAAAATAGCAAGCCCCATACTTGATGAACTGGCTGAGGAATATGAAGGTAAGATTTATGTTTACAAGGTAGATACCGAGAAAGAAAAGGAACTTGCTGCAGCCTTCGGGATCAGGAGTATTCCCACCTTCCTCCTCATACCCATGGGAGAGATGCCCCAGATGTTCAGTGGCATAGGACAGACAAAGGAAGCTACCAAAGAGATTTTTGTACAGGCAATAGATGAGTTACTCTTAAAAAGCAAAGAATAAAAATTAAAGAATTGCAGCCAATTAATCAGCAGGTGCTCCTTGAGCCCGAAAGCTCTTCGCGAGCTCACAGGACTCACCTGCCAAGGCAAGTTCGTCCTGCCCTCTTCACCTCTCATTTGGTGATGATAATTTAATTGGATATTTTCACCCCTGTTTATTTATGTGATATATGATGGAAAAACATTTCTCTATAGGGGTTGATATAGGAGGCAGTCACATAAGCTGTGCCGCTGTTGACCTGGATAAAAGAAGAATAATAAGGGACACTCTTGCCGAAAGGCCGGTTGATAACAAAGGCACGGCAGATGAAATAATAAGCAGATGGTCCGAAGCATTGTCCGAAACCTTTGAGAAGGCCGGACGGGATAATATACGGGGCATTGGTTTTGCGATGCCGGGTCCTTTCGATTATGTAAATGGTATTTGTCTTATCAGGGGAGTGCCCAAGTACGAAAAACTCTACGGGATAAATATAGGGGAAGCCATAGCAGAATCTCTCAGCTTAAACCCGGGAATGCCGGTAAGATTCATGAATGATGCTTCTTCTTTTGCTGTGGGTGAGGCCTGGGCAGGCAGGGGAGCCGGCAGTAAGAGCTTGATGGCAATAACCCTTGGAACCGGACTGGGATCTGCCTTTGTTGCTGACCGGGTACCTGTGGTAAGCGGAGATATGGTTCCTGACCTGGGATGTGTTTACCACATCAGTTTCCGCGATGGAATTGCTGATGACTATTTCAGCACACGCTGGTTTACCGGCAGGTATAAAGAGGTCACGGGAAAGGAGAGTCACGGTGTGAGAGAAATTGCTGAAGCTGCAAGATCTGATAAGGAAATTCAAAACATCTTTATTGAATTCGGTACATCACTTGGCGCCTTTCTTTCTCCCTATCTTATCAGGTTTGAGGCTGAAGTTCTTGTCATGGGCGGAAATATTTCACGTGCCTATGATCTTTTTGGTCCGTCAATGGAAGAAGAGATGAAGGCAAGAAAATGCAATGCCAGACCGCTTATTTCTGAACTTAAGGAAGATGCAGCCCTGCTGGGCTGTGCCTACCTCCTCGATAATTCCTTCTGGAGTTCAGTGAGGGGATCACTTCAATATATGTAAACGAAAAAACTAATAACATGAGTCCAAAAATCAATTTGTACAGGGTACTTCCTGTCTTGATGTCCTTTTTCGTAATGAGTTTTGTTGACCTGGTCGGTATCGGGGTCGACAGGGTCAGCTCTGATATGGATTTAAGTGCAACTGTTGCACAGCTCATACCCTCTGCTGCCTTTCTCTGGTTCTTCCTCCTTTCAGTCCCGGTTGGCATAATGCAATCGAGGCTTGGCAAAAGATTCATGCTAAATATTGGGATGCTGGTTACAGCCATTGGATTACTGGTGCCCTTCTTCTTCTACTCCTTTGCCATGGTACTTACAGGATTTGCCCTTCTCGGCATAGGCAATACAATAGTTCAGGTATCAGCAAACCCCCTGCTTGTGGATGTGGTGCCGGGAAACAGGGCATCAAGTTTTTTGAGCTTCTCACAGTTTATTAAAGCTATAGGCTCCATGCTGGGAGCTCCTCTTGCGGCAGTTTTTGCCTCGCGTCTGGGCGACTGGAAAATTCTTTTCCTGGTTTATGGAATAGTATCCATAATAACAGTCCTGTGGCTGGGTCTTGTAAAGATTGATGAATCAAGAGAAGGTGAAATAAAAGCATCTTTCGCATCCGCTTTCAAACTGCTGGGAAACAAATTCGTCTTATTGATGGTGCTTGCAATATTCGTTGTTGTTGGCGTTGATGTGGGTTTCAATTCCAATTCAGGGCAATTTTTTATTAATAGTTTCGGTCTTGAACAAACTGTGGCAGAGTCAGGAAGAAGCGTTTATTTCTTTGGCAGGATGCTGGGTACCTTTGGGGGAGCAATTTTGCTTACAAGAATACCTTCCCGAAAGTTTAATATCTGGACAAGCATTCTGGGAATTTTGTCTTTTGTGGCAATACTGGTTCTCCGATCAGAGGCAGCAGCCTGGGCCTTGACATTTTTAATAGGTCTGTTTGTGGCAAATATATTTCCCCTGGTATTTTCAATAGCCGTTGAAGAATATCCCGGCAGGAAAAATGAGATCTCGGGACTGATGATGATGGCCATCTCCGGCGGAGCAGTTATACCCTTATTGATGGGATGGGTTACTGATATAAGCACTAACCTCTTCGGAATGGCTGTTCTCCTGGCATGTATGTTCTACCTCCTGGCAGCGGCTCTTTATGCATACAGGTTTCATGCCACCAAGCAATAAATGAAAGAAACTGTAAGAAAATCTACACAGTATCTCCTGCCTCTTGAAAAAAAGCACCATCAACAGGCTTATTACGATATTTATCCTGTATATACTCTTAAAAGAGGAAGTATCTTAAGTTCCTTTTCAGAACTGGTAGCAATGATTCCCCGGGAGGGAACAATTGCAATTGATGGTTTCGCGGGAGTTTTATTTGATGAGATTGTCCGTGATATTAGAACTTGCTATATAGAGGCCAAAATACCTTTGCCACTGTTCATAAATATTGATACAGCATTAAAGCCCGTGGAAGAGATTGAAAAACAGGTGTCCGGGTTTACCGGTGGTGATGATCCTCTTTTTGGAAGCAGGACTGATATGGATATCACGGATTTTTTTGTGAGTGAAAAAATTACAGGGCTGAGGGAAGAGGAAAATAATGATTACAGGATAATATATGGTACAGGAGCTTCACTGGTTGATAAAAATGCCTTCCTTATTTATATTGATCTCCCCAGGAATGAGGTTCAGTTCAGATCGAGGGCGGGATTAAAGACTCATATAGCTTCCTCCCCTGTCAACCCTAAATATGATTACAAGAGAAATTATTTTGTTGATTGGGTGGTTCAGAGAAAGCATATTAAATCTATACTACCTGAAATAGACATCTTTATTGACGGGCAAAGGCCCGGGGAAATCACCTTCATTGAGGGCGTGTACCTGAGATCTGCCATTAAGGATATGTCGGAGAATGTTTTCAGGGTACGACCCTGGTTTGAACCCGGGCCATGGGGTGGTACCTGGATCAGGGAAAAAATGAGAGAGCTGAACAGTGATGTTCCCAATTATGCCTGGTCCTTTGAATTGATAAGTCCGGAGAACGGCTTGATTCTTGAAAACAACGACCTTATGCTGGAATTCTCTTTTGACCTGCTCATGATGCAGGATTCGAAGAATGTTCTTGGCGATTGCCACGAAGTTTATGGCGATGAATTCCCAATACGTTTTGACTACCTTGATACTTTTAATGGTGGAAATCTTTCAATACAATGCCATCCCCGGCCCGAATATATCAGGAAGAAATTTGGTGAAAATTTTACCCAGGAGGAAGCTTATTATATTATGGATGCCGGTGATGATGCCCTGGTTTTCCTGGGCTTCCGGGAAAGCATAGATCCACTTGAATTCAGGAAGGAACTGGAACAAAGTTACTCAGAAGGCTTGCCTCTTGAAATTGATAAGCATATCCTTTCGCACCGGTCTTCAAAGCATGATCTTTTCCTTATACCATACGGAACCGTACATGGTTCCGGAAAGAATAACCTGGTACTTGAAATCAGTTCAACACCTTACATTTTCACCTTTAAGATGTACGACTGGCTCAGGCCTGATCTGGATGGCAAGCCACGAACACTGAATATCAGCAGGGCCATGGAAAATCTGTATTTTGACAGGAAGGGGGATAAGGTCAGGGATGAATTGATATGCAAACCTGAAATTATTGCCGGGGGAGATGACTGGGTGCTGGAGAACCTTGAAACGCACCCCACACATCTTTATGGTGTTCACAGGTATAATTTTACCGGCAGGATACTGATAAAGAATGAGAATAAATGTCATGTGCTTAATATAGTTGAAGGAGAGAGCATAATACTGGAAACAGCAAGAGGGCAAAGAAAGCAGTTTAATTATGCTGAGACTTTTGTGGTCCCGGCTGCTGCAGGGGAGTATCTTCTTATTAATCAATCAAAGCGGCCGGCCATGGTGGTAAAGGCCTTTGTGAAATAGCCATTTCCCCGGCCTGCTCCACACTCCGTAGCACGGTACGGTTCTGGAGAGCCGCGCCAGCGGCGGATAAAACCTCAGCCTCATTTTTATTAGCTTATAAGCTCCCTTTTTTGTAAATTGCCGTCTGAGAAAATCAGGCTTATAATCCGGGAAACACTTATTGCCCTGTTAAAGAAGTAGCACTTATCCTTGAAGATACACTGAACCAACTTATACAGAAACAAACTATTATCTATGAAAGGAAATAAGAATGGCAGGAGGGATTTTTTAAAGAAATCTGCTGCTGCCGCGTTTGCGGTGACTATTATCCCCAGGCATGTTCTTGGAAGAGGGTATACTGCACCCAGTGATCAGCTTACCAAGGGAATAATTGGAGTAGGAGGGATGGGTCGTGGTCATATACCCTACGAGGGTACAAGGGTGCTCGCCCTTTGTGATGTCGATAGCGATCATCTCAGCCTTGCCCTGTCACAGGTGGGGGAAGGAGTGGCTACCTACCATGATTTCAGGGAACTGCTTGCCCGGCCCGATATTGATATTGTTCATATAGCCACGCCGCCGCACTGGCATGGAATAATGGCAAAAATGGCCGCTGAGGCGGGTAAAGATATCTGGTGCGAAAAACCTATGACCCGGACCATAGGTGAAGGAATAGAAGTTATTGAAGCGGTGAAGAAATACGGGCGTATGTTCAGGCTGAATACCTGGTTCAGGTTTGCTGACCAGTTCTACGGGCTTGGTACTACCGTGAAGCCATTGAAAAAACTGATTGACAGCGGGGCTCTTGGGTGGCCTTTAAAAGTGACAATAAGCGGAAATACGGGTTTTGACTGGAAATTTTACTGGAGTGGTGAGCATCAGCTTGATCCTATGCCTGTCCCTGATAATCTCGACTACGATTTCTGGCTTGGACCGGCTCCCTATAAACCCTACAACCCGGAAAGGGTACATTCGAAATTCCGTGGCTACTGGGATTATGACGGAGGAGGATTGGGAGATATGGGACAACATTACCTTGACCCCGTCCAATACATTCTGGGCAAGGACGATACAAGTCCAGTTTATATTGAAGTGGACGCTCCGCAGCAACATTATGACGCGGTGGGATCATGGAGAAGAATTGAATATACCTATTCCGATGGATGTAAAATAGTACTTGACGGGGCAAATGCCGACACTGATGCTGCTTATATCGAAGGCCCTGATGGTAAAATATTCAAGGGCTTCCGTTCAAGCATACCCGGTATAGAGAAACTGATTGAGAGTCTTCCCGAACCAGAGCCCCGTGTCACTGTTTTCAGCGAGTCGGTGCGCAAAAGGAATAAATTTGCCCTTAATGAAGAAAACGGCCACAGATCAGCCACAATAGTAAACCTTGGAGTTATCGCCGTACGGCTGGGAAGAAACCTGACCTATGACCCCGTTAAACAACGATTTGTTGATGATGAGGGGGCTAACAGACTGATATACCAGCCTATGAGGGGACCATGGACAATTTAATATCCGTCATCATGAAAAAAATATTTGTCATATCATTTATAATAATGGGTTCAGTGCTGGGATATGCACAGGACAAGCGTACCACGGAAACAAAAGTTGCCGACCTTCTTGCCATGATGCCTGTTAATAACCTTGTTGATCTGAGGATTCAGATGGAGGAGATGACTGCACTTGGACCGGAAGGAAGAAAACAGATTATAAACAGGATAGTACCTCCCGGAGACGGAAATGATACCAGGGCAAGATTTGCCATAGAGAGCTACTCCCGTTATCTTTCGGAATATGGTCATGAGATCGAACAATATGCCTGGGAAGGAGAATGTATTGATGCCGTGTACGCTTCCGGTTACCCATTGGTGCGATCTTTCTTTTTATCCCAGCTCAAATATATAGGAAGGGAACGCTCGGTGGAATTTGCCTCTGGTTTCCTTACTGATGCCGGAATGTGTGAGCCCGCTGTGGCTGTTATTGCTGCCTGTGAGTCTCCAAAGAAAGAGGGTATTCTTGCCATGAGCCTGCAGATAGAATCACTGCCCTGCCCGGCATCGGTGATGAATGAGCTGGCAAGGATGAAATCATATAAGGCTACAACGGAATACATTTACTGGTATCTCAATGGAGACACCGGAATTAAATCGGCAGCCCTTAATGTCATGGCTGAAAGTGCGCACGAGGCTGTGTATGAAACACTGAATGACGCTGCAGCTGAGGCTTCATACGGTTGGGATGAAAGGGGGGCTACCGCTGCCCTTATACAGTATGCAAGAAATGTGGGTGATAGAGGTGATGAGAAAACAATGGAGAAAATATGCAGGGAAATGTTCACCAGGGCTACCGTCCCCTATAAAACAGCAGCCCTGGAAGCACTTGTTCACTATAAGGGTTATGAAGCTATTGACTACCTTCTCTCCGGATTCGTGTCTGGTGAACCGGAGTACAGGAAAGCCATCCTTAATCTGGCAGGTGATATCCCGGGTAAGGCAGCAACGAGGAAATGGATGGCCCTGGTAAGCGAGGTGGATGAAGCCCGTAAAGCAGAAATTATAGAAATGCTGGGGGAAAGAGGCGATGAACTTGCTGTTTCCGCAATTAAAGATGCACTTTTCTGTCCCTCAGCCCAGGTTCGTAATGCTTCAGCTAGGTCCCTGGCAAAATTGCAGGGTAGAGACTCGGTCAATGAGCTTATAGATTATATAAGATCATATGAAACTGCTGATGACCAGCTGGCTGGCTACCAGGCTCTTCTGACAGTGCTGGACAGCAATAAAAGAGACCTTGTGGCACGGGCTCTGGAAGGATCAGGTAATACTACCAAAGCCACCATGCTAATATTACTCGCTTCAGGCGGGGAGAATAAATATTTCGACACAATGATGCAATATACATCATCCCTTGATCCCAAACTCAGGGCGGTTGCTTTTTCAGAGCTAAGAAGCCTGGCTGTTCCTGATGACCAGGAACAACTTATTGATCTCCTGCTTAATGTGTCGGACAAGGCCGAGGTGGAAGAGGTTCAGGTGGCTCTTATAGTTGCTGCAAACCAGGTCAATAACAAGGAAGAGAGAGCTTCCGTGCTGATTAAAGCAATGTACGGATCTGATCAGAAATCCAAATTCATACCGGTTCTTGCTCTCATTGGAGGTCAGGAAGCCCTTAATACTGTTTATAAAGAATTTGAGAAAGGTGATGCCGAAATGCGGGCTTTAACTTATAATGCCCTTGCTAATTGGACAGACTTCAGTTCCTCAGCTGTTTTGTATGATATATGCGCTTCAGGGAATAAAAACTATTCAGAAAAAGCTTTTTATGACTATATCGATAAGATATATAAGTCCCCTGTTTCTGATGGACAGAAGTTAAGCTTACTACAAAGAATTACTCCCTACGCATTCAGGGAAGATCAGAAGGCCACCCTGGAGGAAAGGCTGAATTCAGTGAAAGAATCCATAGCCGCTGAAGATAACAAGCAAGAACAGCTTACAGGCTTTGTTCTTACGGAGCAGGAAATTGAAGATGGCTTCATTGCCCTCTTCGACGGTATATCACTAGCCAACTGGATTGGGGATAAGGATTCATACGTGTTGGAAGATGGCAATATAGTAGTAAGACCGGAAAGAGGAAGCGGTGGAAACCTTTTTACAAGGGATCAATACAGCAATTTTATCCTGAGATTTGAATTTCAACTGAGCCCGGGAGCAAATAACGGGCTTGGCATCCGTGCCCCTCTTGAAGGAGATCCTGCTTACATGGGGATGGAACTACAAATAATCGATAACACAGCTGAAATTTACTCTGAGCTTCAAGCATACCAGTATCATGGTTCGGTATACGGTGTAATCCCTGCAAAAAAGGGTTTCCTGAAAGCCGTGGGCGAATGGAATGAGCAGGAAGTGGTTGTGGATGGAGCAGCAATAAGGGTAATATTGAATGGAACGGTGATACTTGACGGGGATATTGTTGAAGCAACAGAACATGGAACTATGGATAATCAAGACCACCCCGGATTGAAACGCATGAGTGGACATATTGGATTCCTGGGCCACGGATCGGTCGTAAAGTTCAGAAACATAAGGCTTAAGGAATTGTAGTCATTTTTATATTAAGAAATTTATACATTTGTCACCTGTATTCCTTGATTGGTCAAAACTTTGCCCGGATATTTTGTGCTTAATAATATTAGTGGCAAATTTAAATCAAGTTTAAGGGAATCAGGCATTTTTAAACGCTGACTGTAGAATGAAAATACTGATTTGCGAAGATAATAAACTGGCATCACTCGTAATTTCAACGATGTTGAAAAGAAGGGGTTATACTGTTGAGATAGCATCCGAAGGCAATGAAGCCCTGGAAAAGATTAAAACGGGAAATCCCGACCTCTTGATTGCAGATATTCATCTTCCCTATCATAGCGGACTGGAGCTGGTCAGGTATTTGCGGAATGAGATGGACAGCAAGATCCCTGTAATCATTGTTTCTGCTTTTAGTGACCCGCATGTGCAGGAAAATGCCTGGGAACTTGGAATAAGTGACTATTTTGTCAAACCTATTGATAATGACGTACTTGTTTCTAAGGTTGATTCCCTTTTGAAATAACAGGCTATGAAATATTTGTACATTATTACAGCCCTTCTGGCAATTTTTATTTTACCGGGCATCACTCAATATGCATCAGCACAGGTACTCCCGGATAATCCGGAAGCGGCATATGATACAATTCGTACAATAGCCTATGAAGGGAGACTGGAAGAGGCGGAAGTAATGGCCCGCAAACTGCTGACGGACAATCCGGGATATGGTGACGCGGCAGTCCTTCTGGCAAGAATAATTGCCTGGCAGGAAAGGTATGAAGATGCCATTGAGATACTGGATTCACTTCTTACGGAGCAGCCGGGACATGAAGATGCAATAGTTGCGAGGGAAACAATAAGTGAATGGTTAAAGTCAGATTCACTGCAATCAGGTAATGTACCGGGGGATGTTTATGTTGCCGGTGACTCTGTTGCGAGGGGTGTGGATATTTTCCTTGGCTATAATTTTGATACTTTTCAGCAACCTTATTCAAGGTTCTGGCAAATCTTCAGGGTAGGTGCAAAATATGACACAAAGGCAGGTCCGGTACTGGGAACGGTTAATTTCGGCAATCTGCATGCTGCCACTGACCCGCGAATAGTGGAAACGGGCCTTCAGGTCCAGGCAGAATTCTGGCCAAAAATAACTGAAAGGACATATGCCTGGCTGGCTTATGCATACAGCCCCTTCAAATATTTTCCTAAACACAGGGCTGCAGTCGAATACTGGCTTAACCTCAATAAGGGATGGGCAGTTTCAGCAGGAGCCTCATATTTCTATTTTGACAGAAATATTATTATACCCACCTTTTCAATTGAAAAATATGCCGGCAGCTACTGGTTTTCGGCAAGGACCTATCTTCACCTGAAGGAAGCCGGAACATCTGCTTCAGTCTTCCTGAGTGCCAGAAGGTACAGTAATGCTACAGATTATATCCAGCTTACAGCAGGTGCAGGTACTGCTCCCGATGAGCCATGGGACCTGGCTGTTGATCTGGACAGGCAGAAAGCAACAGCTTTCAAACTGATGGTTAATAAGAAATTAAGCGACAGTTTCACTGTTAAGGCGGGTGCAGGGTATTCGCGGGAGGAATACATGGATGAGCAACAACGTAACAGGGTTGAAGGATTTTTAAATATTTATTTTAGCCCACAGAAGTAATTATGAAAATACCGGGCTTTCTCATATTGCTATCAATATTGCTGCTGCATGGAAACCAGGAGTTAAAAGCCGGCAGTTTGCATTCTGGTAAAGTTTCTTACAGGATTATATCGGAAAACCACACCCACCATACACTTAATCTCAACTTAAACGAACAACGCATTACCATACCCCAGAGAGGCTATGCAATTCAGCTCGGGGCATTCAAAGATTATCAGAATGCCGAGAAGTTGAAAAGTTCAATTGAAGAGGTTTTGCCCTGGATGTTTGAAACTAAAAATCTCGAGATTATTATAGAAGATGATTTTTATAAAGTACGGCTGTTTACTTTTAAGAACAGGGAAGAGGTCAACGAAGCACTCACTGTGCTGGCCAGTCATAAAATAATTGATTATCAATTAGTATGGTTGAGAGCAGATGAGCAACAGGTTCTGTTAAAGGAAGGTCAGGATTCGGTAAACACCTCGGTGGAAAAAACAGGCAGGGCTTCCCGCAGGAATCTTATTCCGGCAATTTTCCAGGACACACTTGCAGTTCAGGATCAATCCCTTGTGAGGGAAATTATTGACAGGATCCTGTATTCTCTATATGGAGATTCGGTAAAAATACCCTACCAGAGGAATGAGGAAATAATGTTTCCGGGTTTCAGGTCAATGATAAGCGGAGATACCATTCCCGGGAGTGAGGGTATTTTTGATGTATATAACCCGTGGCTTAAGAGATTTGAATATTTTGGCAAATCAATCACCCTGGTAGCCTTCCTTATTGCCATAATTATCCTTTCAATTGGCACCATGGTGGTATTGCTGGTAGTTATCCTGCTGAACAGGCGCAGGATGGAAAGACGGGAAAAGCTTAACCAGTATCTTCTTGAGGCTTACCAGCAACTTATTATCAGTTACCTCTATGGTGAGGCAGACCTGGAAATGTTCAGGGGAATTGCCTCAAACAGGTACCGAAGGAAAGTTTTGATTGATCAGATGAAGGATGTGGCCGTAAACCTGAAGGGTGATTCATGGGAAAAGCTCAGGTCACTGTACCTTGAGCTGGGACTTGATTATGACTCTGTAAGCAGGGCCAATGCCAGGAGGTGGCATATTAAGATAAAAGGATTCCGGGAGCTCGCCTTTATGAACATAAAGGATGCTAACGATGAAATATACAGGTGCCTTAACTCGCATAATGAAATCCTGAGGATGGAGGCCCAGATAGCCCTTGTGAGACTCAGTGATGATAAGCCCTTTGAATTCCTGTACCATCTCAAAAGACCTTTCTCCCAGTGGGAACAGATAACATTACACGAATTGATTGTTCAGCATTCTATAGAAGTACCGCTGTTTAGCCAGTGGATAGATTCACCCAATGACACGGTGGTTATGTTTGCACTAAGGATGATAAGGGAATTCAGGCAAAATGAAACAGAAGATGACGTCAGAAGGGCACTGGGGCATCCCAATAAGGACGTAAGGGAACTGGCCATAAAGGTTGCCGGCGATTTGAAGATGAAAAGCACACTGGGAGTGATGAAGCGGATGTATAAAAACGAGGACTACAATAACTCGCTTGAGATACTCAGGTCAATGGGGAAAATGCCCGACGAGGCATACCTTGGCTTTCTTAAGCTGGTGCTTGATAAGGAGGATGACGTACAATTGCAGATAGAGGCCACAAAGGCAATTGAAAATATGGGTGAACCCGGTATTAAGGAACTCGTTAAACTCATGAAGTCAGAATATAAAAACTATAATATTATTATAAGGCATGTGCTCGATCGCAGGATTTATTAATAAAATATAATGGGTAGTTTTTTTACAAATATTATTTTCATAATAACCCTTTTTATTATAGGGTCGTACCTCCTTCTTGGAATTTTTTCTGCGCTCAGGCTGAGAAAATACCTGCGCAAAAACAGCTATGTTAATTATAACTCGCTTGTCAGTACCCCTTTAAGCCCCAGGGTCTCGGTTATTGCCCCCGCTTACAACGAGAGCCGGACTATTATTGATAATGTGCGTACACTCCTCTCACTATATTATAATAATTTTGAGGTAATAGTAGTTAATGACGGTTCTACTGATGATACCTTTGAAAAGATAAAGGATGCCTATAAGCTTGTAAAGGTTAACTATTATTTTGATTATCGTATTCCATGTGAGAGGATAAGGGGAGTTTACAGGTCAGCAGATCCCTCGTTTAACAGGTTAACTGTTATAGATAAGAAGAATGGAGGGAAGGCTGACTCACTGAATGCAGGTGTAAATATTTCCAGAAGTCCCCTGGTGGTGAGCATTGATGCTGATTCAATTATTGAACCCGATTCACTGCTTAAACTTATTAAGCCCTTCCTTGAGATCAAAGACAGGAAGGTAATCGGTACCGGTGGAGTAATAAGAATTGTTAATTCATGCGATGTGGAGAAGGGTTTTATACGCAACATTCATATCCCTGAAAAGATCCTGCCCCGTCTGCAGGTACTTGAATATACCAGGGCCTTCCTTCTTGGGCGTATGGCATGGAGCCATCTCGACGGGCTCATGCTTATATCAGGCGCCATGGGTATGTTCGACAGGGAAACACTTGTAGCTGCAGGGGGCTACAGCCTGGATACGGTGGGTGAGGATATGGAACTGGTTCTGAGGATGAGGCGCTATATGGCTGAACAGGATATCAATTATGAGGTAACATATATTCCTGATCCGCTTTGCTGGACCGAAGTTCCTTCTGATATCAAGTCCCTTAAGCGCCAGCGAACGAGATGGACAAGGGGACTGGTTGAATCACTCGTGAAACACAGAAAAATATTCCTCAGGCGTAAATATGGCAGGCTTGGCATTCTGGGCTATCCCTACTGGTTATTTTTTGAATGGATGGCTCCACTGATCGCTTTCGGAGGTATGGCATATACAGTAATACTTGCAATACTGGGCATGCTTAACTGGCCTTTCTTCCTCCTGCTCTTCTTATTCATATATTCCTTTGCCGTAAGCCTTTCAACATGGTCGGTTTTATTCGAAGAAATAACTTTTCATAAGTACGAGAGAAGACGTGATGTTGTGCGTCTGATTATGGTTGCTTTCTTTGAGCCTTTCTTTTATCCCGTTCATGCTACCTTTGCCGTAATAGGCAATATCCAGTACCTGCGTGGTAAAGAGGGATGGGGTGGTGGAGCCGACAGGCGCGGATTCGATATGAAGAATAACAGGCGTAAAAAATTTAATAATAATAATCAGGTATAAGCGACAGAGCCTCCCTTACAATACTGAGAGACGCTTTTTCCCTTTCCCTGGTTTGGGGAACAACCAGCCATCCGGGCCATGTGAAACGCGACGTGGTATTTATGTTTTCGCCATTTATAACCACACTCAGCCCAAGCCCGTCACTTTCACTTTCTTCGATCAGCCAGTGGTAACCTCCATCCCATGACGTAGCCCCGTCAATGACCGACATCCTTGTGGGATCAAAAAAATGCAGGAGCGTCCACGGCAACTCGATCATTATCTGGTTCTCATTCCAGCTCATTCCCTCACCGAAAGCGGGATCCGGAGCAGGTCCATATCCGGTCAGTATATTTCCCGGTACGGTTTCCGAAATGGTGTAGCCATTATTTATCCATTCTACCCTTTTCCATGCAGCCCCATCACTTACAATAGATCTGTACTTCTGTATCTCCGGGTCGGTAAAGTTAAATCGTGGTGTCAATCCTTTCATATCATAGGCCTGGGTAACGTAGAGGGTTGAGGTGTCCCTTCCCCTTGTACCATTGAGTAGAAATTCTGCCCTGTTGTTTATGATATAGTCCCCCGGCAATACTGATTCCCCAAGATCAGAACGGTAGGTGTCAAAGGCAATCATTATAGAGTCACCTGCAGGTATTGGGTCAACTGTGCTTATTGTAATTTTCAGCGCCTGGTTATTACCGCTGGCACTTATAGAAGTAATACTGGCGGGTTCTCCATCAAGGGTAAAATCATGCCCGGGAAAATCATTCTCCTGCTCATATCCGATGAGGCCAAAATTTTGTTCGGGAGATACCAGGTTATGCCATAGCTGGCGTGTATAAATAAATTCGTCTCCGGATTTAAATCCGGCAGCCTCAAGATACTCGACTATCCATGTTCTTTTAAACCATTCATCCATCCATGCGAACATGAAACCTCCTCCGCATCCGGCATTCAGTATATTCCTCATCAACCTGATATTCATCTCTCCCTGTTCTGTTTCCGTGTTGTCACCATGGTTCATACCGCTGAATGAATTATGGGCATTTCCCTTTGAAGAGGGAACACCAAATTCTGCAATTATGAGAGGTATATCACCATAATAGTTACGGAGATTGATGATATATCCATAATAACTGTTGGGGCCTGTATCATCGTAGTAGGTCCGGTATTCAGGTTCCTCGCTCACAAAGTCAGGATAATAGGGATAGGCATGATAGCTGGCAAAAAGAAGTTTTTTATTTCCCTGTTCCGTAATAACTTTTATATCGATCGATTCAACATCTTCGTCGGTATATATCTCTGTGGGGTGGTTCAGGGGGTCAAGTGTGGGCCAGCTCGATACGCTAACAGGCCTGCAGGATAAATATTCTGTCTCTTCATAGCGTATGGTTTCATCAAGCATCCGGGCAAAGAAAACCTCTGAGGGATCTGTATCTGTAACTGAGAAACGGTAACCGTTATAATCCTTTATGCTACTGTTAAAGGTATTGGTTGAATCTATTTCCTGGGGAGCTACCTCCCTTCCTATTATATAAGCTGCCACCCAGGGAGAAATATCAGTACTGTAATCGCCATAAGCCCTTCCCGGTCTGAAAGGAAGGCTTTTATTGCCGTGAACACAATCTATTGCCTCGTGAATATTTTCCCTGAACTCCTGTTCCCGCCTGAAAAGGTCGTACTCATCCGCAGAACTCCCGTCATTAATTTCATCAAGCCATATTCCCTGGATCAGGAAGAGTGGCTTACCGGGGTTCCCGGCATTGTACTCGGCAAGTTTTTCATAGAAGACGGGAGGATGAAGTGTATATACCCTGATTGCGTTGAAGCCTGTTTCAGCCATCATTCTGATCCACCTCTCATATGTTTCCCCCGGGATAGCGTAGGCTATCTCTCCGGGAAAGTAACCGGGGGGTGATGAACCAAGGTTAATACCTTTCAGGATAATGGGCAGGTAATCCTGGCCATCTCTTTTTCCTATAAAGTCACCGCTTATGGCAAAAGGCATATTGTCAAGAGGCATGAGCGTGAAATTAACCACCGTATCTGCACTGAAGCCTATTCCC
Source organism: Bacteroidales bacterium (assembly GCA_032260385.1). GTDB lineage: Bacteria > Bacteroidota > Bacteroidia > Bacteroidales > VadinHA17 > UBA9300. Next base: position 18,149 of record JAVVEL010000002.1, read on the forward strand.
GTATGGCGAAGGGTGTGATAGCCTTCTGCGCTAACAGTTGTCATGGCCTGGATTATTCCGGGTATGGTGGCTTCTGTGTTTTCACTCCCGGGAATATTAAATGCTTCAATATACGCCAGCCCGCTTCCTGTATTTTTATTCCCTGTAATGATTATACGGCCTGATACTGTTTTCCCTCCATAGGTCAGCGCATAGATATAAAATCCTGCCCCGGTTCGTGGGCCGGCGACCATGGAACCGTCCCATACCACACGGTAGCTTCCGGCACCCAGGTTGCTGAATTCTTTTTCGAATACTTTTGAACCGGTAAGGCTGTAGACAGAGAAGCTGACATCTCCCGGTGAGGGGACGGATATCGGGATCCTGACAATTCCGCCACTAGGATTGGGGAAGGGGGGCCAGGTCCGGAACCCTGCTTCTTCACCCTGGTAGGTGCCATGTATGGTAATTGAATAATAGCCATTGGTTCCTGACAGGGCAGCAAAGTGTTTTGAGTAAATCTCATAGTCAACAAGGGCATTCTCTATCCCTGCTCCCTGTGAATTTGTTACCCTGCCGCTTATGGTTATGTCTTCTCCCCGGATCGATGGAGATAATATGAAAAAAAGAAGACTGTAATAAATCAGATGCCTGGTGGTAAATATGTTTCTCATCTTTATATGTATGAAGTAAGCAACCGGGCTCGTTCCAAAGATAATATAATATGGTTCTTTCTCAAAAACAGGTATCTTTCATAAATTTGTATGTCATGTGTAATTTTCCCGCAGTCTTCCTTCTTTGATTATTATAGCTTAATTGGTATATTCGTTGCAAACTCTTTTGAATGGCCCTGAACTATATCTGGATAGCTTTTTTTATTCTCGCCTTCCTTTTTGCACTGGGGCAGTTGATCTTTACCGGCAATACGCAGGTCTTTTCTGATATGGTAAACGAAACCTTTGCCAGTGCAAAGACAGGATTTGAAATTTCACTGGGATTGACAGGAGTTCTCACATTGTGGATGGGCTTAATGAAGATAGGTGAAAAAGGAGGTATGGTAAAGATGCTTTCAAGACTTATCGGGCCATTTTTCAGTCGTATCTTCCCTGATCTTCCCAGGGAACATCCCGCCTATGGCTCAATTATTATGAATCTGGCGGCGAATATGCTTGGACTTGATAATGCGGCTACACCGATGGGACTGAAAGCCATGGGAGAGATGCAGGAGGTTAACACCAGGAAGGATACAGCTTCAAATGCCCAGATCATGTTCCTTGTGCTGAATACCTCAGGCCTGACCATAATACCTGTGAGCGTTATGGTTTTCCGGGCACAGCTCGGGGCTGCAAATCCTGCCGATATATTTATCCCCATCCTTCTGGCTACATTTTTTTCAACAATAGCCGGGCTGGTGTCAGTATCCATAATGCAGAAAATAAAACTGTATGACAGGGTTATACTGGCTTACCTGGGAGGAATGACTGCCTTCATAGTAGCTGTTATATGGTATTTCAGTTCATTACCAAAAGAAGATATAACCAGGATATCAACCTTTGCGGCCAATTTCATACTTTTCCTTGTAATAATTGCATTTATTGTCCTTGGACTGGTAAAAAAGATTAATGTGTATGAAACATTTATCGAAGGAGCAAAGGACGGTTTTAAGATTGCTATTAGAATCATACCCTTCCTGGTTGCCATACTTGTGGCAATAGGTGTATTCAGGGCCTCAGGAGCAATGGACATGCTGATAAACGGCTTGAAATTTCTTCTTGACAGTACAGGCATAGATACCAGTTTTACAGGTGCACTGCCTACTGCACTGATGAAACCACTCAGTGGAGCGGGTGCCAGGGGAATGATGGTTGATGCCATGACAACTTATGGAGCTGATTCTTTTGTGGGAAGACTGGCATCCACAGTGCAGGGTGCAACCGATACCACTTTTTACATAATTGCAGTTTATTTCGGATCAGTGGGCATAAAAAATACGAGGTATGCAGTGACATGTGGTCTGATAGCTGACTTTGCAGGGATAATAGCAGCAATATTTATAGCTTATTTGTTTTTTGCATAATGAATACAGAGTACAGGAATTTTTTCTCTATGGGAACCCGGCTGGATGCCGTTTTCATAGATATTGAGGATGAAAAGGCTGATAGCCTTGCTTCCCGGCTCAGGAAAGAACTGGATAAACTCGAAAATATTTTGAGCAATTACAAAACTGACAGCGAACTTTCTGTACTTAACAGGACTGCTTACGGAAATGATATTAAGGTAAGTCCCTTCTTGCTTAAAACCATTGCTCTTTGTATTCATTATTATGAGCTGACAAAGGGTGTTTTTGACCCCGGAAAGGGTAAACTGACGGGATCATCTGATTCAAGGATGAAAAGAAAGGGAGGATCCGGAGTTAGTTCTTTAATTGAATCATCGGGAATGGGCCAGGTGGAGCTTAAAAAAAGCCGTAAAACTGTTAGATTTCATGGTAAGAATGTAAAAATAGACTCCGGTGGTTTTGGTAAGGGCTTGGCAATAAAAAAAGTAAAGGAAGTGCTAATTTCCGAAGGAATAAATAATGCACTTGTCAGCTTCGGTGAAAGTTCAGTACTTGCCCTGGGGGCACATCCTCATGGTAAACACTGGCCAATTGCTGTAGCTGACATTTATAAGAAGCAATCAATAGCCAGACTGGCCATGCTCACAAATAAGAGCATATCAACTTCAGGTACGGGCTTTGTAGATGATAAGGGTATGTTTAAAGCCTCTTACAATGTTTTTGATCCGCGAACGGGAGAAACCATCGATGAACCACGAACGGTATCAGTTATTTCCGATGATCCCCTGGAGGCAGAAATTCTGTCCACTGCACTTCTGATTGATTCTGATTGTCTGCCGGGTGACTTTGACAGAAAAGGTAAAGAAGCCTTCGCAGTAATCTATGACTTCAGGAAGAATTTTATAGTGAAGGATATTTTTTAATTATCCTCTTCAGGCTATCTTTATATATTAACTCATTCGTACTCAAATGACATATAAACAATCCAGGCGTATATTTCTTCAGAAGACAGCTCTTATTACCGGGGGGCTCTTTCTCGGCTCCCACTTCCCCGATCTGAAAACACTGGCAGCAGACCAGGGTGAAACAAAAGGAATTGTGAGGCTGGGCCTGATAGGCAGTGGTTCACGAGGCCAGTATCTGATGGATCATCTTAACCTGATTCCGGGGATTGAGCTTGTGGCTGTATGTGACAATTACAAGCCAAACCTCGATATGGGAATTCAAAAAACAGGTGGTAAGGCTGAAGCTTTTACTGACTACAGGAAGCTTCTTGAAAGAAGTGATATGGACGGAGTTATTATAGCTACTCCCTTGCACCTTCATTCCCTGATGTCGGTTGATGCATTGGAGGCCGGTTTCCATGTTTTTTGTGAGAAGGCAATGGCTAAAACACCCGGCGAATGTCTTGATATGTATAAAACACAGCTTGAAACAGGAAAGATATTGCTTATTGGTCATCAGAGGATGTTTAACCCGAGGTATCTTAAAGCCTTTGAGATGATAAACAGGGGCCAGCTTGGCGACATAAAACAGATACGTGCCTACTGGCACAGAAATAATGACTGGAGAAGGGCGGTGCCCGCACCTGAACTCGAGAGGAAGATAAACTGGAGACTTTACTGGGAATACTCGGAGGGACTTATGACAGAACTGGGAAGCCACCAGATCCAGGTGGCAAATTTTATCAAAAAGGATTTTCCCCGAAGGGTGGCTGGTACGGGGAGTATTAATTACTGGCACGACGGGAGGGAAGTATTCGATAATGTGAACCTTGTATATGAGTACCCCGACGGTTCAACCCTTATATATGATTCAATGATCAGCAATGCTCATTATGGCCTTGAAGAACAGGTTATGGGACCAAAAGGGACTATGGAACTTGAAGCGGGCAGGATGTATTCAGAGAATCCTCCCCCTGCACCCGGCATACTGCAGCTGCTTAATAACATTGAACATAAGATCTTTGACCCCCTGCCCCTGGGAGGTAAGAGCTGGGTGCCTGAGACAGCAGGGGGGGCAAAGGGTGATTATATCTACGAAGTGGACCTTGAAGATGATGGCACTGCACTGGAGATGGAAGGCTTTGCCCAGATGATAAGGGAAAACCGTCATAGCGATATTTTACTCCGCGAGGCATATTATGGCGCCATAGCTGCCTTGCTGGGCAATGAGGCCATAAAGAAAGGCGAAATGATAAGCTTCCCTGAAGAATATATTTTATAAGATTGTAATTATGAAAGACCTTGTAATAAAAGGAAACCGGATAAAAAGAGAACTAATTATACTGGGAATAATGTTCCTGTTTGCAGCCATAATTAATGTAATTGGTATAATAAAACACGATACCAGGTGGATTGAGCTTCTCAGCCAGCTTCACGTGGTGATTATTTTAATGTTTATATTATATGCACTGCTATGGCTGGTGAGAGCAATCATTTACCTGGTAACATTTCCCTTCAGAAACAAAAAGAACAGCAAAAAATGAAACAATCGGCATTATTGATCCTTCTCCTGGGACTGACAGTAATTTCATGCAATCAAAAGGATCCGTGGACAGATCTTATCGGTGAAAATCTTGATAACTGGGAACAGCTTAACGGGCGCGCTGTGTACAGGATTGTGGATGGAGCCATTGAGGGAAGCACAGTGACGAATTCACCAAATTCATTTCTTTGTACAAAGGAGCATTATGATGATTTCATTCTTGAATTCGATGTGCTGGTTGATCCTGTAATAAACTCGGGAGTACAGATCCGTAGCCACAGCCTTCCCGCTTATGACAATGGCAGGGTTCATGGCTACCAGGTCGAGATTGACCCGGAGCCAAGAGCATGGTCGGGGGGTATATATGATGAGGCAAGGAGAATGTGGTTATATCCGCTCGACCGTAATCCGCAAGGCCGTAAGGCTTTTATAAACGGTCAGTTTAATCACTTCAGGGTGGAGGCTATCGGTAACAGTATTAGAACGTGGTGTAATGGGCTTCCCTGTGCCGACCTGTATGATGACATGACCGCTTCCGGATTTATAGGCTTGCAGGTTCATGACATTGGTACTGACAGTACAAAGGCAGGAAAGAAGGTTATCTGGAAAAACATCAGGATAATTACTGAAGATGTTGAATCATATGCGACACCCTACACCAAAGAGCTTCCACAGAACAGCTACCTTGTCAATGTATTGAGTCCAAGAGAGATGGAAGAAGGATGGAAATTGCTTTTTGACGGTAACACCAACGTGGGATGGAGATCTGTTGATGACGGTTCTTTTCCCGCAGAAGGATGGATTATAGAGGAAGGAGAAATCAGGAGGACAGGTCCGGGGAAAGATATAATAACAGGTAACACTTTCAGCAATTTTGAACTGATACTCGACTTTAAATACATGAATGGAACTAACAGCGGCATTAAATATTTTGTAAGCGGCGACAGTGACAATGACCCGCATTACAAGCTGGGCTGTGAGTACCAGATTGTTGACGGCAGGGCTTTTCCCTCTTTGCCCGGAAAGGAAAGGATAGGAGGCCTCTATGATCTTATCAGCCCTCTTAATCCAAGGGACAATGGTCCAGGGATATGGAACAGGGCAAGGATAGTGGTTAAAGGCCGGCATGTTGAACACTGGCTGAATAACCAGATGACACTTGAATACGACAGGGGAAGCGCTCAGTGGAAAAAATTGCTTGCAGCCAGCAAGTTCAGTGATATACCTGCCTTCGGCGAGGCAGGGGAAGGCCATATACTCCTGCAAAACCATGAGGGCTCAGGAGTGGCCTTCAGAAGCATTAAGATAAAGGAACATTAAAATAATATTTATGAAAACCGGCAGAAGAGAATTTATAAAAAAAAGCGCCCTGGCCGGCGCCGGGCTCACAATTGGAGGCATGGGTATGAGCGCTGCCAGTTATCGCAGGATAGCTGGTGCAAATGACATGGTCGTGTTGGCCGCCGTTGGTGTGAACAGCAGGGGACTGGCAAACATGCAGGCAGTGCTGGGATGCAGTGGGACTGCTATATCACATATTTGTGATGTTGACACCAGGGCCATAGAGAAGGGTATAGAAGAGGCTGCCAGGATGAACGGGAGCAAACCTGCCGGCATAGTTGATATAAGGAAGTTGCTGGAGATTAAATCAGTTGATGCAATTACGGTTGCTACGCCAGACCACTGGCATGCTCCCATGGCTATAATGGCAGCACAGGCAGGCAAACATGTATATCTTGAAAAACCTTCAAGTCATAATATAATTGAAAATGAGATACTTGTAAGGATTTACAAAGAAACTGGTAAAATAATACAGATGGGTAACCAGCAGCGATCAGCTCCCACAAGTATTGAGGCAATTGAAAGGATAAGCAGGGGTGATATAGGAAAGCCCTATTTTGGGAAGGCCTGGTATGCCAACATGAGAGGTCCCATAGGTGTCGGAAAAGTTTCCCCGGTGCCTGACTGGCTTAACTGGGATCTGTGGCAGGGGCCTGCACCCAGGACAGAATACCGGGATAATATAGTGCATTATAACTGGCACTGGTTCTGGCGATGGGGCACGGGTGAACTGCTTAATAATGCAACTCATGAGCTTGATGTATGCCGCTGGGCACTGGGAGTAGACTATCCCGATAAAGTGTTGGCCATGGGTGGCCGCTTACATTTCAGGGATGACGACTGGGAGTTTTATGATACCCAGGTAGTCAATTACCAGTATGGTGATGATAAGCTCATAACATGGGAAGGAAAAAGCTGTAATGCGATGAAGGAGTATAATATGGACAGGGGGGCACTTATACAGGGTACCCGGGGATCCTTTGTTCTCCACAGGAACGGTTATGAAATGTATGACCTGGCAGGTAAACACATCGATAGTAAGGCGGAAACAGGAAAAAGCGAAACAACCGGCACAATGGGATCTGGGAGCCTGGATGTGCTTCATATGTATAATTTCCTGGAGGGAATACGCAGTGGGGCAAGGCTCAATGCACCCGTGGATGAGGGTGCTATAAGTGTTAACCTGTGCCACCTGGGGAATATATCGCAGAAGGTGGGAAGGATGCTTACGATTGATGCCGGTAGCGGCACGATCATAAAAGACAGGGAGGCTGCAGCACTTATGCGCCGTGATTACGAACCCGGCTGGGAGTTATCATAGTTACAGGGGAGGATGTATCGCGTTTATAATATTCATGATTTCATCTCCCGCGTTTTTATGACTCAATATGTAATCAGGCTTTCCGGGAGCCTCAAAAGCAATATCCACCCCGGGTATATTTGATATACTGCCTTTTTCAGCTTCCTCATACAGTTCAGGTTTGTTGGTCCTGCAATATCCTATTTCTTCATCCATATAGACCAGTGTGAAACGGTCAGGTCCTATAATTTCACTTACCTGTTTCCTGATATTCTCATTGGGCGAAATAAAGGAGCATATTGCAATAATCCCCTGATCATTTAGTATTCTTGCTAAGTGGGCTACTCTACGCAGATGTTCTGCCCGGTCAGCAGGCGAATAGTCAAGCTCCCTGGACAGTCCGCTGCGCACCGTGCTTCCATCAAGCAGTACAACCGACGCACCCATGTCAAAAAGCTGTTTTTCAAGTGTGTAAGCCAGGTCGTTCTTCCCTGATCCGTGAAGTCCCGTTATCCATATGGTGGCCCCTTTGTGACCATTCCGGCTGATACGTTGCTCCATACTGACAAGGCTTTTTCCGCTGCGTATTTTTTCCCTGTCGATATCGGTTATTCTGGATGGTAATGTGTCACTCGCTCTTTTGTCAATTATCATACCCACGGCACAGGTATTGTGACTTACAGGGTCGATCAGGACAAAAGAGCCTGTACTCCTGTTTTTCCTGTAGGAATCAAAGAATAATGGTTTATTGGTAGTTATAACGACAAGGCCGATATCGTTCAGCATAAATCTTTCTTTTTTATGCCTCTCGAGTGTGTTAACATCAATCTTATAATCCACCTCGTCAATTCGTGCACGTGAAGTATTTGTATTGTGCTTGATATAAAATGTCTTGGAGATATCCATATCCGCTTCATCCATCCATACCAGCATGGATTCAAAATGTCTGTCAATTTTTGGCATATTGTCGGAATGAATTATCATCTCACCTCTTGAGACATCAATTTCGTCTTCCAGTGTCACAGTAACAGACTGAGGAGGGAAGGCAACACGGCTTTTCCCCTCGCATGTCATTATGGATTTCACTTTGGATTTCATCATTGAGGGCAAAACCATCACTTCATCACCTGTCTTTATTAGCCCCGAGGCCACCCTGCCGGAAAAACCCCTGAAATCCTTATCGGGTCTTAGAACGTATTGTACGGGAAAACGCAGATCATCAAAATTGTGATCGCTGCTTACATGGACGGTTTCAAGATATTCCATCATGCTTTTGCCGTGATACCATTTCATCTTTTCAGATACATCAACCACATTTTCACCCTTAAGGGCGGAGATGGGTATGCATTCTACATCAGGAATATTCAGCTGTGTAATGAAGCGTTTATAATCCCTGCTTATCTTATCAAAGACCCTTTCATCATAATCCACCAGGTCCATCTTGTTAACTGCCAGAACAACGTGTTTTATGCCCAGCAGTGATACTATGAAAGTATGCCTCTTTGTCTGGGTGATAACTCCCCTGGTGGCGTCAGTAAGGATAATTGCCAGGTTGGCGGTGGAAGCACCGGTAACCATATTCCTTGTATACTGTTCGTGTCCTGGAGTATCGGCAATAATGAATTTTCTTTTATTTGTCGAGAAGTACCTGTATGCCACATCAATGGTTATGCCCTGTTCCCGCTCGGCCTTGAGTCCGTCCAGGAGAAGGGCATAATCTATGTCATCTCCTGCGTGTCCCACTCTTTTGCTGTCTTTTATCAGTGCAGACAGGTGGTCTTCATACAGCTTTTTACTGTCAAACATGAGGCGCCCGATAAGGGTTGATTTACCGTCATCCACTGACCCTGCGGTAAGGAAACGCAGCATGTCTTTCTTTTCGTCCTGGTCAAGAAAATCCTTTATATCAATTTGTTCTGTATTCATTATGCCCTTAATCCATTAATCAAATATTTATTCTGGCTGCCGGTCCGGGTTTAAGTCTTCTTTTCTTTACCCCGGAGAGTCATTACCCTTTAAAAATATCCCTCTCTCTTTTTTTGTTCCATGCTGGCATCCTGGTCGAAATCTATAACCCTGGTTGTACGTTCTGATTTGGTTATGGTCATCATTTCTTCAACTATTTTTTCTATAGTGTCCGCATCCGATTCAACCGCCCCTGTCAGGGGGTAGCATCCGAGGGTGCGGAAGCGTACTTGTCTCATTTCAGCCCTGGCTGCCAGCTCGGGAGGCATCCTGTCGTCATCTACAAGAATAAGATTGCCGTCGATATCAACTATCGGTCTTTCTTTTGCAAAATAGAGTGGTACGATTGGAATTTTTTCAAGACGTATATATTGCCATACATCCAGTTCAGTCCAGTTACTAAGGGGAAAAACCCTTATCGATTCCCCCTTATGTACACGGGTGTTATAGATATCCCACAGCTCAGGTCGCTGGTTTTTTGGATCCCACTGGTGAAACCTGTCCCTGAAGGAGAATATTCTCTCCTTGGCTCTTGACTTTTCCTCATCCCTTCGCGCTCCCCCAAAGGCTGCATCGAATTTATACTTATTGAGTCCGCTCAGCAGGGCTTCTGTTTTCATTACATCCGTATGGACCTTGCTGCCGTGGGTGAATGGACCTATTCCCTGCCTGAATCCCTCTTCATTAAAATGAACTATAAGATCCCAGTTATTCTTCTTAGCATAGGAATCCCTGAAACTTATCATCTCCCTGAACTTCCATTTTGAATCGATATGCATCAGGGGAAAGGGTACCTTGCCCGGGTGAAAGGCTTTTTCAGCCAGCCTGACCATCACTGAGGAATCTTTGCCAATAGAGTAAAGCATTACCGGGTTTTCAAACTCAGATGCCACTTCACGGATTATATGTATTGACTCCGCTTCCAGTTCCCGGAGATGGGTCAGGGTATAACTGTTTTTCTCCTTATTCTTTGACTTATTCATTAATTATCAAATTCTGTTTCTCAATTTCTCAAATCCGGTTTGCAAAGATAACTTATTCAGCAATAAAGTCAGGGTTAAGCAGGTTTTCTTTATTATACCTGAGTTCTTCACCGGTGTCAATTCTTTTCATTGATTTGCCCGCAAACCTGAGAATGGCATGTCCTGCTGCAGTATCCCACTCCATTGTGGGACCAAAGCGGGGATAATATGTTGCACTGCCTTCAGCCACCATGCATATTTTTAATGAACTCCCCATGGAAACCAGAAGTGTCTCAGCTGTATTTGATGACCTTGAGGCAATATAGTTTTTAGTTGCTTCATTCATATGAGACCTGGAAACGGCAATTCTGTTTATCGTATTTTCATTTGTTAGGGGGAGTTTTTCGGCCCTGTCAATCAGTGTTATAATATCTTCGGTTATTTTTTTTACCCTGGTTTTACAGGAGCCTTTATCTTCGTTTCCAAAATAAAGTTCTCCCGTAACGGGGGCATAAATAACACCCATATGGGGCAGGTTTTGTAGTATCAGGGCAATATTTACGGTGAACTCCCCATTTCTTTTCAAAAATTCTTTTGTGCCATCCAGGGGGTCAATGAGCCAGAATTCATCCCATTTTTTTCTCACACTGTAAGGGATGGCTTTATTTTCCTCACTGAGTAAGGGTATGTATCCGGTAGAAAGCAGTCCTGTGATAATACTGTTTGCTGCCAGGTCTGCATTTGTTACGGGAGACTTATCTTCTTTCAGCCAGCTCGTGACTTCCCCGGTATCATATAATTCCCTGATTGCACTTCCTGCCTCTATTGCGGCCCTTATTGCTTTTCCTAATAAATCCATTACCGGGGCTGTATTTATACCTCGTTCAGAATAAACAGGGTACGGTTGTTACTAATTTTTTACGGGTGTGTATTTTGATTTAGCCAATCATTATTAAAGGGAAATGCTCAGCTGATCTTATTATATTCTTTATACCATTTAATAAAACTCCTGATTCCTTCTTTTACAGGTGTGGCAGGTTTATATTTAATTGTTTCGATCAGGGAACTGACATCTGCCCAGGTGGCAGGCACATCACCCGGCTGCATGGGAAGGAATTCCTTTTTCGCCTCAATCCCCAGTTCTTTTTCAATGGCATTTACAAAATCCATCAATTGTACAGGTGAATTGTTGCCAATATTATATATCCTGTACCTGGCAGGTGATGAAGAAGGCTGGGGGTTTTTACCTGACCAGCCGGGATATCCTTCCGGTATGCTATGTATAATTCTTGAAAGGGAATTAACTATATCGCTTACATAGGTAAAATCCCTTTTCATGTCACCCTTGTTATTTATCTGTATTTTTCTTCCCTCGCTTATTGCTTTGGTGAAAATATAGAGGGCCATGTCAGGTCTTCCCCATGGTCCGTAAACAGTAAAAAATCTCAGTCCGGTAGTTGGCAGATCAAACAGGTGGCTGTAGGTATGAGCCATCAGTTCATTGGATTTTTTGGATGCAGCATATAGGCTGATTGGATGGTCAACATTATCATCTGCAGAGAAGGGCATCTTTTCGTTCAGCCCGTATACGCTTGAACTGCTGGCATATACCAGGTGCCTGATCTTATTATGCCTGCATGCTTCAAGTATACTGGCAAAGCCAACAATATTACTGTTAATGTAGGCCATTGGATTTTCAATGCTGTACCTCACACCAGCCTGGGCGGCGAGGTTTACCACGTAATCAAATCCTGCTTCCAGGAATAATCTGTCGAGTGCCTCCCTGTCTTCCAGATCAAGTTTGATAAAGCTGTAAGGCTGGTATTTACTGCTGGGGGTGAGCCTGCCGTATTCTGTTTCTTCTTTCTTTATTCCCGTTTCGGCCAGCCTGTCATACTTAAGGTTTACGTCATAGTAGTCGTTAATATTATCGAGGCCTGTAACTGTATGGCCTTCGGCGACCAGTTTATTCACAAGGTGAAAACCTATGAATCCTGCTGCCCCGGTAATCAGTATTTTGCTCATAATTTATCTGCCTATTCCATAATAAATAAATCCTGCCTGTTCCAGTACTTCTCTCTCATATATATTTCTGCCGTCGAAGACAATCCTGTTTTTCATTATTTTATGAATAACCGTCCAGTTCGGATTCCTGAATTCATTCCATTCTGTTACCAGTACAAGGGCATCGGCATCCACCAGTGACCCATATGAATCTTCAGAATAGCTGATAGTGTTACCCAGCCTTCTCTTTGCTTCATCCATGGCTACGGGGTCGTAAGCGCTTATTTCGGCTCCATGTTCAAGGAAACGGTTTATGAGTGTTAAGGAAGGCGCTTCACGCATATCATCGGTGTTGGGTTTGAATGAAAGCCCCCAGAGTCCGATTTTCACTCCTTTAAGATTTTCACCAAAGTGCCTGTAGACCTTATAAAAGATTGATTCTTTCTGACTTTCATTAACCTCATCCACGGCTTTCAGCACTCTTAAGTCATAGCCGTGATCAGCGGCCGTCTTAATAATGGCTTTTACATCTTTCGGGAAGCAGGAGCCTCCGTAGCCCAGGCCTGCATAGATAAATTTATTCCCTATACGCGAGTCAGACCCGATGCCTCTTCTGACCATATTAATATCGGCTCCTACCTTCTCACACAGGTTGGCCATGTCATTGATGAAACTGATTTTTGTTGCAAGCATGGCATTGGCTGCATATTTGGTCATTTCAGCAGATGGGATGTCCATATAAATTACCGGATGCCCGTTCAGTACAAAGGGTTTGTACATTTTTTCAATGAGACTGAAAGCCCTTTCTGAATCAGTTCCCACAATTATCCTTTCAGGTTTCATGCAATCATTAACTGCATCACCTTCCTTGAGGAATTCAGGATTGGAAGCAACATCAAAATCAATTTTGACTCCCCTTTTGGATAATTCATCTGCAATTTTCTGTCTTACTTTTTCCGATGTCCCAATAGGTACAGTGCTTTTTGTTATAACAAGGATATAATCTGTGATGTACCTGCCAATATCTTCTGCCACAGCTATAACATATTTAAGGTCGGCGCTTCCATCTTCATCCGGTGGTGTACCTACGGCAATTAAGGCTGCCTGTGAATCCTTAAGAGCTTCTTTAATATCAGTGGAGAATTTCAACCTTCCTGCATCAACATTTCTTTTGATCATTGGTGCAAGTCCCGGTTCATAAATAGGAATTATGCCCTGGTTTAGCTTACCTATTTTATCCCTGTCCTTATCTATACATTGAACACTTATCCCTGTTTCAGCCAGACAGGTCCCTGATACCAGTCCGACGTAGCCGGTTCCCACAATGGTTATTTTCATTCCTGGTTCTACTTATATTTATATCTGTCTGAATGACAGCTTGGTTTTTTAGCTGAGCAAAGCTAATAAAATTAGGTTTATTCTCAAATAAGCAGCTCAGCTTTAAGAACGGTGACTGCCTCCCCTGCTATTTCAACCCGACTGTCCAGTAGTTTGACCATTAATGAACCTGATCTCCTTGAAGCCTGGAAGGATCTGAATTCCTTCTTGCCTGTTTTCATATTCCAGAAGGGTACGAGGGCACAGTGTGCTGACCCTGTTACGGGGTCCTCAACGATACCCATGTCCGGGACAAAGCATCTGGCCACAAAGTCAAATTCTTTTTTTGACGATACAGCTGTCACCATAAGTTCACCAAGCCCTGCACTTTGGAGTTTATCAGGATTGGGGCTTACCTTAACAACCTCATCTTCCGAACGCACAAGAACCAGTTTCCAGTTATAGTCACTCTGGTACAGTTCAAGCGCATCAAGGCCAGTGCTTTGTTTGAATGATGGGGGGATGTCGATTCTCCTGAGGCTGTATACAGGGAAGTTCATAACTATGCTGTTTCCTCTTTTTATTACCGTCAGCTCACCGGCTTTTGAATTAAATTTAATGGGATTACCTGCGCCCACAATGCCTGTTTCGTAAAGTATGTGAGATGCTGAAAGAGTGGCATGCCCGCATAAATCCACCTCGGTTACCGGGGTAAAGTAACGTATCTCAAATTCATCTCCTCGTGGCATAACGAAAGCGGTTTCAGACAGATTCATTTCCATTGCAAGGTTCTGCATCCTTTCCTGCGAAGGCAGATTACCGGCAATATATACGCCGGCGGGGTTTCCTTTAAATGCTTCAGATGTGAAAGCATCGACCTGATATATAATATTCTTCATTCGTTTAAAATTTTTAGTTTACTGAAAATGAAGAAACTAAGAATTTCTTCACATTCAGGAACTCCCGATGAATTTTAATCATTTTCGTATGTGTATTTTAAAATGTTAAAATTACTTCGTGAGCTCGCAAGCTCGGTTCGTGCTCGTTTCATTTTGATAATTTAGTTTTTATAATGTGCACACAATATACTAAATCCTTTCAAGCCTGAAAAAAGGCTCCTGTGACGGGTGATAGTATCATATATAATCGTATTTTGCATATATAAATCATGAAACAAACCTGATAATGACCATTGATAACAAGGAGAAAGATACTATCCCCACAGACAGGAGGATGATAATAAAAACGGTTGATATGCACACATGTGGCGAACCTCTGAGAATAATAACAGGAGGTTTGCCTGAGTTAATGGGCAATACAATCCTGGAGAGAAGGAAGTATTTTGCCACTCATCATGATAATATACGCATCGCATTAATGTTTGAGCCCAGGGGCCATGCTGATATGTATGGTGCCGTATTAACAGGGCCATCCTCTGATGGGGCTGATTTTGGAGCCTTTTTTATGCACAATGAGGGTTACAGTACAATGTGCGGACACGCAATAATAGCTATTACAAGATTTGCACTTGAGTCGGGCTATGTGAAAAAAGAGGGTAAGAACCCTGTACTTGAAATAGATGTCCCTGCCGGAAGAGTTAAATCAAGGGCTTATGTACGGGACGGAAAAGTGGAGAAGGTTTCCTTTCTGAATGTGCCTTCCTTTCTTCTTATAAGGGATGAGACATTGGATGTGCGGGGACTGGGGCGTATTAGCTTTGACCTTGCCTTTGGAGGTGCTTTTTATGCTTTTTGTGATGCCGGTGACCTGGGCCTTAATCTTGATGCAAGCGACTACAATAAATTAATTGATTACGGCAAAAAGATTAAATCTGCCGTGATGGAAAATTTCAGAATAGAGCATCCTTTTGAACCTGAGCTTAGCTTTCTTTACGGTACAATTTTTACCGGTAAAGCATATGACCTTGATAACTGGAGTCGCAATGTATGTGTCTTTGCCGGGGGTGAAGTAGACCGTTCTCCCACAGGTACCGGGATAAGCGCAAGGGCCGGTCTTCATTTTACCAAGGGAGAACTGTCAATTAACGAGCGTGTTACCATAGAAAGCATACTTGGGACTACCATGGATGTGGAGATAAAGGAGGTGCTGGAATATGGCTCATATAAGGCTGTGATCCCTGAAGTGACAGCAAGGGCTTATTACACCGGGAGTCATGAATTCTGGATCGACAGTGATGACCCGCTGAAAGAAGGATTTATTTTCAGGTAATGCTGTAATTCTTACCGGGAGAAGAATAATGGCGGGACCGGAATAAAAGACCGGCCATAATTGTCTAATCAGAAAGTATTATTAACAAATAAAAAATCATGAAAAAGATAATAAAAGGTATGGGAGTGCTCATTCTCTCTATGATTATGACCTCTGCTTTTGGTCAGCAGAGAGGGCAGGGGATGCGCCAGGTGGATCCTGATGAGATGGCAAAGCGTCAGCTTGAACAGATGAAAGAGATCATTGAACTGAAAAATAACAAGGAAGAAAAAGCTGTTAAGGAAGTCTTCGTTAAGTATGCAAAGGAACGGCAAAAAATGTTCAGCGAAATGGAAAGGGGAGGTGAACCGGGTGCCAACAGGGATAAAATGGATGAATTGCTGAATAAGCAGAATGAGGAACTGAAAGGCATTCTTGGAGAAGAACGCTTTAAAACCTACGATACCAGGATGCAGGAATTAAGACGTAACAGAATGCGAAGAAATTAGCAGGTCCCACGCTAAAATTTATAAGCCGGGTAAGCTATTTGCACCCGGCTTTTATCTTTATTATAGTTATTTCCGGTGACATGCCAATGCGGGCAGGGATACCTATGGTACCCAGTCCGCGATTTACATACAGATAATTATTATCCCTGCCATAAAGACCGTTCCATGCCGGGTAGAGGAT
Source organism: Bacteroidales bacterium (assembly GCA_032260385.1). GTDB lineage: Bacteria > Bacteroidota > Bacteroidia > Bacteroidales > VadinHA17 > UBA9300. Next base: position 34,461 of record JAVVEL010000002.1, read on the forward strand.
GCTTGCCGGACTCAGTTGAAATCCGGGCAGCAATATTCCTGTCTGCATTCCATGGGTATGCCCTGATAAGGTGAGTTCAATATCATCCCGGTACTGAATTTCACGCAGCCAGTGATTGGGATCATGGCTTAGTAAAATATTGAAATCAGAATTGACGGTTCCCTCAAAGGCACCTTCTGTGTCACCGTAATAAAGATCCGGAACCATCCCGTAAGTAACTATCCCGGTAAGCGAAACAGTCAGGCTATCAACAGTTATAAAGATGCTGGTGTCATTAAGGAAGGTATGATGAGAATTTTCCAGCATTTTCCTGATAATGCCCAGGTGCTCGTCGTAATTCCCACCATTGTATTCTTTGCTGTAAAGGCCCGTATCATGATTTCCCGGAATAGCATATACTCCATACCTGGCATGCAATGATCCCAGTAATACGGTAAAGGCTTCCATTTCGTTCCACAGAAAGGTGACAAAGTCACCGGTATTGACTATAATATCGGGTTCATAAGAATTAATGCTGTCAAAAACCTGTACTAATTTATCCCGGTGTCCGATGAAGCTCTTGAGGTGGAGGTCGGAGATATGGGCTACAGTAAATCCGTCGAGTGCGGCAGGCAGTTTATCATATTCAATTTCCACAATCCTGTACTTAAAATTAAATCTTCCATGGAAGATGCCAAGCAGTAAGATAAGTAAAAACAGGCCCGGCAGGCCGATAATGAACCACCGGAGTACATGATGCCTTCTATTACTTGTTTTCTTGTTCAGCGGTATGTATTTTTTAAATATTTTAAAGGATAAAGATACTTTTTCACTCGGTAGACTGGAAGCTAATCATTATCTTTTGCAAAAAAAGATCCCGCTATGCTTAAAGTGGATTTTCATTCGCCGGACTTTCTTCCGGATTGTGGGCTTACCTTTGTAATAATTGGAGCCAGGTACAAAGGTAACTGGATCTTCATAAGGCATAAACACAGGAAGGCATATGAGCTTCCGGCAGGACATATCAATCATTCCGAGGAGGCTGGTGATGCGGCCAGGAGGGAGCTGGAGGAAGAAACAGGGGCATTGAAATACACTATTGAGTGTATTGCAACCTATACAGTAAGTGAAGATGGGAAGGCCAGGGCAGGAAGATTATATTATGCAGTGGTCAGGGCTATGAGTGAGGAAGTGGATGATAATGAAGTTGATGAAGTCTTATTATGCGGATCGCTGCCTCAGGAATTAAGTTTTCCCTATGTTCAGGCTGCCTTATTTGCTTACCTTGAAAAATATCATGCCCGTCAGATAAATTCAAGGTAGACTTCCTTAAGCCAGTTTTCTTCAAGCATTGCAGCTATCTTCTTCACAACATTACGCCTTATTTCAAGATCAACCGGAAGGTTTGGATCCTGGTGTGCAATATTGATCCTGGTACCAATGATGAACCTGATCTCATCTGATTCCATGAATAGCCTGACTATTTTATCAGCCGGACCCTTGCCGGGTTTGTGTTTTTTATAATTCCCAAGAATTTCGGCTACTTTTTGGAGGCTCAATATACCTTCGGTGACAAGGTCTATTCCTTCAATAAAACTTTCAGGCGGCAGTTCGGGATCTTCAAAAACCATATTGTCAGTTATTTCCTTTCCTGTTTCCCTTGCTATTATATCTGCTGTAGTGCCACCGCTGATAATTACTCTTCCGCTGAAATCCCTGACCTTTGCCGCAAGTGACTTATCGTTTTCCTTTTCATAGGGAGGTCCCGTACACAGCAGCAGCTTCCTGGGCTCCCTGAAATATATCCCGGCGCAACTTGTATCGTCCCTTGAGCTGTATTCATCGTTCTTATGAGCCATGGTGATAATTTTTGAAGCCAGTTTACCTGCTGATATTGTCGGTTCGGATGATATTAACATCCTTGAGTAGCTTATTAAATTTTCCCTGCCCCATCCAAAGGGATAGCTTTCACTTCCCATTCCGCTCTGTACAACGCCATCGGTGCATGTTATTATCCTGTCCTCCTTCTCGGCCGTGAAAGAGCACGTGAGGAGCTGCCTGCCGGCATGCTTACCTTCAGTAAGCTCTACTTTCTTCCAGGATGGTTCGTATATTCCGGTGCCCCTGATTACTATGCAGGGAGGATTGTCAAACTCCAGAATGGTGACCCTTCCGTTAACTTCAATATCGATAATGGTAAAAGTGGCATAGCTGATCTTTCTCTCAGAACATACCGGCAAAGTATTCATTATAATGGATGCAATCTTTTCTACCTCCCTGTGTTCACGAGTAAAATTTAATGCCATGGTTGCACTGAGAGTCGCCAGGATATTTGCCTTTACACCATGACCCATGCCATCGGAAAGCACGGTAATAATTCGTCCTTCCTCCCTGATTCTTCTTGACAGAAAGACATCACCACAAATCTTCTCTTCATGATGACTTCTCTGCTGGCAGTCAACTTCTATATGAAACTCCTTGTTCACCGGCCCTGGTATTAATTCTGAGTCTTATTATCTTCCTTGTTTTTCCTGTATGATTCCAGTATCGAATTAAGCATTTTTTCAGTTTCTGAAGCTCCCTCTCCGAGGAGGAAGCCTATTTTCTGAACCATATCGAGATTCTTTTCGATCACATCATTGATCCGCATAATTATTTCTTCCCTCTGAACCTCCGGTGAAAACATATCGCGTAATACAGCCCCGGCTATCTTGCCCTTGCTTATCGGAAACACAGAAATGTTAAGCATCGTCTCGTTAAATCTTATGTCCCTGTTAACAACCGACTCATCCTGCCTCAGAGCATAGGTAAACATGTTATAGACATTGAAGGGCAGAATGGATTTAAGATCAGCGCCCTTTAGCCCCGGTATGATTTCTGAAATATTTACTGCATCCTCTCCTGCAATATTTATAAATGACTTATTTGAATGAATTATCTTCAGGTTCTGGTCGACAATGACCACAGCCGAGGGAAGTTTTTCAAGCATTGAATTAACCGTTTCTGAAGCTTCCTGTGTCAGCTCTTTTTCCCTGCGTGCCTGAGTTTCCGATTCGCGGAGGGCTTTTTGGGTCTCTGACAATTTTTTATTTGTTATTCTCAGTTTTTCAATATACTCCTGTTTGTTCCTGATATTATATTTGTGACACATCTCCGGGATTGTCAGTCCCATTGCCACCGTTACTGCAAAATCACGGCACGATTCGTAACCGCAGGCACCGCAGTTGTCTTCAATCCGGTCGCCTGTTCTTCCAATTATCCTCAGTACTTCATTAATGGCTGATTCGGGAGGTTCGGGGATTCTCTGATCATCAGCCCGAAATTTTCTTGAATAATCAAGCACACTCCACTTCTTCATATCCTTTTCCCATTGCTCCCTGTCGAGTTCTTTAAGCCTTTTATCAGTGTAGAGCCTTACCAGGTTACGCCTCCTGTACCTTTCGTTGTGATGGTCCATCCCGGGACCCAGCAGGCAACCCTGGCAAAAGAAAAGGTTGAAATGATGCTTTATGATGTCAATGTGGCTGTGAAAATCCTTTACCGCCTCGCTTATGTCATCTTTACCGGAAGCGGTAATAATGCCACTTTCCATAACATCACGCTTTATTCCTGCCGCATATATTATCCCCGAGGGTATTGGAAATAAGGCCCCATAATTGCCGTATGGAGGATCGAAATCAGAATTTTTTACTTTTTTTTCTTCTATCCCTGCTTCTTCGAAAAGCTTCCTCAGTTCAATGAAGGTAAGAACCGAATCAATTGTGCCCTTGCCCTTCCCGCTTAATGCCTCGTCCTTGCTGTCAATACAGGGGCCAATGTAGATAAGGTTGGTAGCTTCACCATATTTCTCCCTGGCTATCATCCCGGTAGCGACCATGGGAGACACCAGGGGAGCAAGGTTTGACGCGAGCCCCGGATAGTATTTTTCAATCATCTTTACAATGACGGGGCAATTCGATGTAATATAATACTTACCCCGGGCTGATTCGAACAAGTCGCGGTAGAGTGCAGCAATTATGTCAACCCCGAAAGAAACTTCGTGAACATGGTCAAAACCCAGTTGTCTCACCATCGCAACAAGCTTCCTGTAGTCGGTTATGTCATCAAACTCCGAGGCTATGCTGGGGGCAACCAGCGCAATATTTTTTTTTCCGTTCCTGAGTAATTTGAGCGTTTCTTCCGTTGAATCCCTGAATCTTACAGCCCCGGCTGAGCAGGCTATAAAACATAGTCCGCAGCCAATACACCTGTCAGGGATTATGGCAGGATGCTGATTGCCCGCCTTTACCTCGATGGCCTTAACCGGACAAACCCTGATACAACTGTATGAATCGGTGCATTTATCCTGGTCAATGTATATTATGGGCTCCATAGTTGCTTGTTTAATTATATATTAATACCGGGCCTATCTTTAAGTATCATTTCGATATTGCCCTTCTTAATATCCCCTATAATATCATCATTAAACGAAATATTGGGTCCTTTCTGGCAATTGCCCAGGCAATGCGAGCCCTTGATAACAAGCTTGTCCCTGAGATGATGCTTCTCAAGAAAGGAATTAAGCTCTTCTACAATATCTTTATTCCCCCGTGCAAAGCATGAACTGCCAAGGCATATCCTTATTTCATCAGGTTTTTTCAATTTTGTTGTTTATTTAATAACATTCCAAATTTAATCAAATAATCAATACTGCTTAAAGAATTGAATTACTTTTTAAGAGCTGCAGTAATTTCTATTTATTATTTGGTGGCTAATTGCAGGTTTATTATCGAATTGAAGTCCTGGATATATTAATACATTATATATCAATAAAATAACATTAGTATATTTAGTTATTTTGAGTGTTAATAAAATAACACTGTTTAATGCGTAACAATAAATATATTGTTTATATTTGTAGTGCAAGAATATTTCCATATGAAAATGGATAAAAAAACAAGGAATAATCCAGGTAAATATAAGACTTCCGGACGGAATGACCTGATAACTCTCTTACAGGAGATTCAGGCTGAAAAGGGGTTTATTTCTGAGGAATCAATTAAAGCACTTGGGGAGCTTCTTGGAATAAGCACCACCAAAATATACGGGGTAGCAAGTTTTTATGATGGTTTTCGCTTTTCGCCCGGGGGCAGGGTATATATACGTCTATGTAAGGGAACAGCTTGCTATGTGAACAGGACTTTTAATATTGCTGAGCTTATATCGGAAGAGCTTAAGATCAAACCGGGTGAGACATCACCTGACGGGAAGCTCAGTATTGAGATGGTCGATTGTATGGGGGCATGTCATCTAGGGCCCCTGATAGCCGTAAATGAAAGATATTATACAATAGGTTCAGAAAGAGAACTACGACAAATACTTGGGAGGATAAAGAAGGATGAGCAGTCAGTCGTCTGAATATAATGGTGGCGATAAGAGGAAATTCCTGATTGAAGAGGTACTCGCCAATCGCTCCGATACCGTAAGCAATGAAGTACAGGCCGTCCTTGATACAATCAGCAGGGCCAGTGCAGAGCTTCCAATTATCTCAGTGTCGTACAACAGTGGAAGTATTATTTCGGGTGCTGATAAAACTTATGAGGCTCTCGGTCAATATATACTTGATTATGGTGTGCAGGCTGATATTCTAAAAGGCGGATGGTCTGGCGCTACCAACTTTGACCCTGTAGTGACAATTAAGCTGCCGGGTAAAAACTGCTTATTCTTCAGGAATATTTATCCTGAGAAAGTGGAAAGCCTTCTGAGCAGTGTCCTGCACAGTGAGATCCCGGCGGATGACTTCCTGGGCCAGGAAGGAAAGAACAAGTCAGGAGAATGGCCCGGACTGGTCTACCTTTCAGATCATCCCTTCATGAAGTTTCAGAAAAGATGGCTACTGAGTGAGGGTGAACCGTATGAACCTGCAGATATTGAGTTATATATAGCGAATGGAGGATATAAAACCCTTGTAAAGACTCTTAATAGTTACACAATAGAAGAAGTGTGTGACATCATTGAAAAAAGTGGTTTAAGGGGAAGGAGCGGAAGTGGCTTTCCTACGGGGCGGAAATGGAAATATGCACAGGCTTCGGACTCTGAAGTAAAATATCTTGTCTGCAATGCCCGTGAGAGCGATCCGGGGGCCTTTACAGACAAGATGCTGATAGAAGGACAACCACACAAACTGCTGGAAGGCATGGTAATAGCATCCTATGCCATGGGGGCATCAAAGGCTTTTATCTATACTCAAAACGGTGCTGATCATACAATCTCAGTATTAAAAGAATCCATAAAACAGGCTTACGATTACGGCCTGCTGGGTGATAATATCTTCGACAGCGGATTCAGACTGGATATAGAAGTACGGGTTGATCCCGGAGCTTTTGTCTGCGGTGAAGAAACGGCCCTGGTGGGAAGCCTTGAAGGGCGAAGGGGCATGCCACAGGTAAAACCACCCTTTCCGTCGTCTTCGGGACTGAATAACTGCCCAACCATTATCAATAACGTGGAGACCCTTATGAATGTACCGCTAATTATGAAGAACGGCCCTGAATGGTTCAGTGAGGCAGGTACTCCCGGTAGTAAGGGAACCAAGGTATTCTGGCTCTCGGGTAAGTCAGCTCTGAAGGGGCTTATTGAGGTTGAAATGGGTACCTCATTAAGGTCGGTTATAGAGGATACAGGTGATGGCATTGCTGGTGGTAAAGAATTGAAAGCCCTGTTGATAGGAGGAGTGTCAGGCTATCTTCTCCCCGAAAAAAAGATCGATATTGCCATTGATTATGAAGAATTGAAGAAGGCCGGAGCAGGAATGGGATCGGGCGGACTCCTTATAATTGATGAGAATACCTGCCTTATTGATCTTTCGAGATACCAGATGGAATATATGCAGAACCAGAGCTGTGGGAAATGTATACCCTGCAGGGAGGGCACATCACGAATGTTTGAAATATTATCAGCTGTGGTTAAAAAACCACCTGTTGAATCGGCAATGACAACCCTTGAGAGGTTTAAGGGTGTAATGCAGCTTGAAAATATAGCGAAGGTAATGAAGGAAACCTCCCTTTGCGGACTGGGCCAGAATGCACCCAACCTCTTTCTTTCTGTCCTGACCGATTTCAGGGATGAACTGGAAGAACATATTTTTGACCGTCGCTGCCGGGCAAATCGCTGCCACGGCCTTCGTACCTTTGTCATAGATGTTGATAAATGCACAGGGTGTACCCTGTGTGCTGAGAAATGCCCGGTAAATGCCATTTACGGAACCAGGTTGCAGCCTTATTTTATTGTGGATGAAAAGTGTACCGGTTGTGGTATCTGCTATGATGTGTGCAAGTTTGATGCGGTTTCAGTAAAGTAATTATTATGCTGATAACTATAGAAGTAAACAGAAAGAAACTGAAGGCTGAAAAGGGAGAGACAATCCTCAAGGCACTGAACAGGAATGGTATAAACATACCCACCCTCTGTCGCCTCAGGGGTCTTACACCAACGGGAGCATGCAGGATCTGTGTCGTGGAGGTGGAAGGGGAGGATATGCTTGTTACAGCCTGTTCTGAACCTGTAAGGGAATGGATGAAGATAAAAACTCATTCTCCCAGGGTTATCAGGGCAAGAAAGTCTATAGTAGAATTGTTGCTCTCAAATCATCCTGACAATTGCCTGTACTGTGACAGGAATCTTAACTGTGAATTACAGAGCTTAGCCGGTGAGCTCAACATCCGGGAACGCCGTCTGAGTGGCAATAAACTGACTCTCAAACTGGACCAGTCAAGCCCTGCCATAACAAGAGAATTGTCAAAATGTATCTTATGTGGCCGCTGTGTTCGTATTTGTGAGGAAGTGGTGGGGGTAAATACCCTGGATTTTATCGGAAAGGGAAGGACAACACATATAGGCACCACAATGGATAAGGATTTTAATTTTTCCAGTTGCATACATTGTGGTCAGTGTGTCACTGTATGTCCTACCGGTGCTCTCCATGAAAAACACAATATAAGGGAGGTCCAGGATTACCTCACAAAGAAAGACACACTTAAGGTAATCCAGTTTTCTCCCCTGGTGGCCTTCTCTGTTGCCCGGGAGATGGGCTTAAAGTATTCTCAGAACTTTGATAAGAAGCTCAGTGAGGCGCTTGTCCGGATAGGCTTTGACAGGGTTTATTACGCAGGTTTTGGTTCCGATATAATGATAAATGAATTGACGGAGCAGCTGGTAAATAATAAGGCCGGTAAATTGAACCAGACTATTTATACTTCCCATTGCCCTGCATGGGTGAAATATGCCGAACAATTTATGCCCGGTCTTCTTGAAAAGTTATCTGATTTGAAGTCGCCTCAACAAATTACAGGAGCCCTGATTAAAACCCTGGTAAGCGCCAGGGAGGAAGTAAGTCCTGAAAATATATATTCTGTGTCAGCCACCCTCTGTACGGCGGCCAAGTATGAAGCCAGGCGGGATGTAATGACAAGAAAGGGAATAAGCGATATAGAAACCATACTGACAGTGCGTGAACTGGTACAGCTACTGAAACTTTATGGTATAAATATGGATATGCTTGACGGAAGAAATATTGATGAACCACTGAACCTTTCCAGTTTCTCGGCTTTAATAACCGAGGTTTCCGGGGGTCTGACAGAGGCACTTGTAAAAAATATTGCCCGGGACAAGGGCTTTGAGCTCTCTGCTTCTGATATAAGGAAATTAAGAACGGCAGGCGATTTCAGGGAACTTATGATAAGAGCCGGGGAACATGAGTACAACTTTGCTCTTGTGGATGGTCTTACCGGGCTTGATAAGCTCAGTAACAGGATGGGATCAGTTCATTATGACCTGGTTGAAATAATGGTCTGCCAGTCAGGATGCGTCAATGGAGGAGGGGTTAACAGTGATGAGAACGGTGAGTCAGTAAGGGACCGTATTAAGATGGTATATAAAAGTGAAGGAAATACTGCTATCAGCATGCCAATGGATAATCCGGCACTCAGAAATTTTTATGAAAAATGGCTACCCTTTGATAAAGACTTGTCAGATAAAAAGATATTCAAAAACAAATATTCAAAAAAGAACGTCCTTCTATGAATTCAGTGGGGAGAAACAGGCAATTGGTTTATACACGCAGGGAACTTTGCAGAACATGTTATACTTGTGTGAGGGAATGTCCTGCCAAAGCCATCAGGATAGAAAACGGACAGGCAGAGGTAATACACGAAAGGTGTATTGCCTGTGGAAATTGTACCAAGGTTTGCAGCCAGGGAGCAAAAGTCTTCATGTGGACAAAGGATATAGTGGAGGAGATACTTAAATCAGGAAAGACGGCAGCGATAGTGGCACCAAGCTTTCCTGCCGAGTTCAATGACCTTTCCGACCACAGCTTCCTTGTCTCGATGATAAGGGCACTGGGTTTCAGTTATGTAAGTGAGGTTGCCTTTGGTGCTGATCTTGTTGCCGACTGCTACCGTCAACTTCTGAACGAATGTGACAGGAAGTATTATATTTCCTCTGACTGCCCTTCAATAACGAGATTTATTAAATATTATCATCCTGACCTGACAGACAGCCTTGCCCCCGTGGTATCCCCGATGGTGGCAATGACCAGGGCCATGAGGAAGCTGTACGGACAGGATCTTAGGATTGTCTTCATCGGACCATGCGTGGCAAAAAAAGATGAAAGTACAGAGGTTGACGAGGCCCTTACTTTTACTGAACTGAGATCTATGTTTGAAGAGAGAGGTATAAGTCCTGAGACTGTTATACCAGCTGAATTTGATCCCCCCCTGGGAGGCAAGGGAGCCATTTTCCCCGTAGCCAGGGGTTTGCTCCAGACGGCAGGTATTAATGATGATGCCGTTTCGGGAAATATAATAGCCGCTGAAGGAAGAACAGCCTTCCAGGAGGCTATTAAAGAATTTGAGGAAGGGCAGGTTCATGACCAGCACCTTGAGCTGCTTTGCTGCATGGGTTGTATTATGGGACCGGGATTTACTGACCGCGGAAAATATTATAACCGCAGAACTCATGTAAGCAGCTATGCCCGCAAAAAGCTTGATTCAATGGATCACAGGCAATGGAAGGAAGCCTTCATTAAAATGAATGATCTTGACCTTTCAGTTAAGCATGAACCGGATGACAGGAGACTGGAAAACCCCGGAAGGTTTGAGATTGAAAACGTCCTGAGACAGATGGGAAAAAACAGTATCAAAGATCATTTGAACTGTGGTGCCTGCGGATATGAGACATGTATTGAACATGCTGTGGCAATAAGCAAGGGACTGGCAGAGGTTGAGATGTGCCTGCCATTTACAATAGAACAGCTGCACAGCTCGGTGAATGATCTGGCGCTTTCAAATGAGAAGCTGAGTTCAATGAAGCAGGCTCTGAGACAATCGGAAAAACTTGCCCATATGGGTCAGCTATCTGCCGGTATAGCTCACGAGCTGAACAATCCTCTCGGAGTGGTAATAATGTACAGTAATATATTACTGGAAGAATGTGCAGAAGATGACCCTTTAAGGGATGACCTGAACCTGATTACCGAGCAGGCGGCCAGATGTAAAAAGATTGTTTCAGGACTGCTCAATTTTGCAAGGAAGAGCCAGGTAAACCATGATTATGCCAACCTGAATGAAGTCATTAAACAAAGCATCGAGTCACTTATAATACCGGAAGGTATCGATTTAAAAATTGAGGATAAATCAAATAATCCTTCGGTTATGGTGGATACTGAACAGATGATACAGCTTATCTCAAACCTGCTTAAAAACTCGGTGGATGCAATGAAGGGAAGGGGGAACCTGAGAATTACCCTGGAAGATTCCGGCAAAAACGTCACCTTGAAGGTCTGGGATAACGGGCCCGGCATAGACGAGGATAAAAGAGAAAAAATATTTGAACCCTTCTTCACTACCAAGGAGACAGGCAGCGGTACAGGCCTGGGACTGGCAACTGCCTATGGTATAGTGAAGATGCATAAGGGCCAGATAAAGGTCGATTCAAACAGCGATCCCGAAAAAGGCCCTACATTTACACAATTTATTATAAGCATACCAAGGACAAATGAATAAGAAGATTACAGTTTTTGTTGTTGATGACGACCCGGATTACCTTTTTCAAACGGTAGTCCACCTTGAAAAAGCGGGATATAATGTTATTAGCGCTGTGAGTCAAAAAGAAGCCGAGGATATCATAGATACGGTAAAACCGGATATTGCATTGTTTGACCTTATGATGGAACAGGATGACAGTGGTTTTATACTTTGCTATAAACTGAAGAAAAAATATCCGGATCTGCCCGTAATAATTGCTACCTCTGTCTCCAGGGAGACAGGCCTGTCTTTCGGCCTGGATTCGGAGGAGGAAAGAAGGTGGATAAAGGCAGATGCTTACCTTGAAAAGGGAGTACGGGCTGATCAGCTTAACGAAGAAATTAAACGTCTGTTAAAAATTTGAAATGGCTGAACTAAAGATATTGATAGTGGATGATGAAGCCGGAATCAGATCAGGTGTCAGCAGGATTTTGAACAGGTTCAGGGTAAACTATCCTTTTATGGATGAAGTCTATACTTTTAAGGTGATTGAGGCTGAGACAGGTGAAAAGGGTATTGAGATAATTGACACTGAAAGGCCTGATATAGTATTGCTTGATAATAAACTTCCAGGAATTTCCGGCGTTGAAGTGCTTGACTATATTAAGCAGAAAAATTATGACATAGTTGTGGCGATGATTACATCTTATGCATCGCTTGATGTGGCATTGAGGGCTACAAGGGACGGAGCCACCGACTTTATACCCAAACCATTTACACCCCAGGAACTTAAATCCTCGATCGAGAATATAAGCAAGCAGCTGTATCTTAAAAGGATAACAAGCAGTATGAATGAGGAAGGAAAGAAGATCCGGTTCAGGTTCCTGTCGGTTTTGTCACATGAGCTTAAGTCGCCCCTGAATGCCGTGGAAGGATATCTGTATATGATGAGGGACCGCGAAGCAGGAGACAATATGAACGATTATACACCCATGATCGAAAGATCAATACAGCGCATACAGGGAATGCGTACCCTGATCATGGATCTGCTCGATTTTACCAAGATAAGACTGGAAGTGAAGAAAGATAAGGTGCTTGATTTAGATCCTGCCTTGATTATGAAACAATGTATAGAAACTATTAATCCACTTGCCATACAGAAAGATGTCTCAATAGTAATTGATAAAAAGTCAGATATCATAATATCAGCAGATGAGGAGGATATAAATATCATCTTCAACAACCTGCTTTCAAATGCGGTGAAGTATAACAAAGAGGGGGGTAGTATTTTTATTACAATCGACAGAAAAGTGAACGACGCTGTAATAGAAGTGAAAGACACTGGCATTGGAATAAGCAGTGAAGACCAGCAGGTTCTTTTTAATGAGTTCGTACGGATCAAAAATGATAAAACACGGAATATTACCGGAAGCGGACTGGGTTTGTCTATAGTGAAAAAGATCGTCGCTTTGTATAATGGTTCGATAACAGTCGACAGCAGGCCTGACGAAGGAAGCGTTTTTACATTGAAACTTCCAATCCGGCAGGAAAAAGGAGGATAATTATTCTATTGTTTATATTTGTACGGTTGACAAAATCATAAGGATGAAAGAACTACCAGGAAAAACTGTTGAAAGGCTGAGTGGTTACCGCAGGAATCTTCTGGGCTACCTGTCTGCCGGTAATAGTTATATCTACTCCCATGAGCTGGCTGCCCTGCTTCATATTACGGCAGTGCAGGTAAGAAGAGACCTGATGCTTATAGGCTATTCCAGTGTTCAGAAAAAAGGCTATGATGTAAAGGAGCTCATTGATACCATAGCTTCAATAATTGATTCTGAACAAGGCCAGAATATTGCAGTAATAGGCATTGGAAATCTCGGCCGCGCAATAACTTCCTATTTCAAGGGTAAAAGATCCAAACTCAATATTGTTGCTTCATTCGACAATGACCCACAGAAAGTCAACAGGGTAATAGCCGGAGTTAGATGCTATCCTGTTGAACAAATGGAGCATATTGTGGCAGAACAGAATATCACGATTGCCTTGCTTACCATACCTCCCGATTTTGCCAGGCCTGTTGCCGATGCAGCCATAAGGGCCGGGATAAAAGGCATCCTGAATTTTACAACCGTTCCGCTAAATGTGCCACCAAATGTCTATCTTGAAGAGTATGACATGATTACGTCAATAGAGAAAGTTGCATATTTTGTAAAAGAAGGATAAGGATAGGAGCAGGGGATGAAAGTATATTATGGATTGGAGGAGGTGGAGAAAATAAAGAATCCTGTTATTACAACAGGTACCTTCGATGGTGTGCATTTTGGGCATAAGACCATCCTCGGAAGAATCAAAAAACTTGCTGAACAATATGAGGGAGAATCAGTCCTCATAAGTTTCTATCCCCATCCCCGCAAGGTGCTTTATCCTTCTACGGAAGGTAAGTGCCTCCATTTGATAACAACTCTGGATGAGAAAATAGACCTACTTGAAAAAGAGGGACTCGATAACCTTATCCTGCTTGAATTTACCAAAGAATTTGCAAGGGTATCAAGCAGTGAATTCATTGAAAAATATATATCTTCCAAACTCCGGCCCAGGGTGATTGTTGTTGGGTATAACCACCATTTTGGACACAACAAGGAAGGTAATTACCAGTACTTAAAGTCAATATCTGCCTTGTATGGCTTTGATACTGAAGAGATTCCCGAACAGGAAGTGCTGAATGAGACGGTGAGTTCAACGCAAATAAGAAAGGCACTGGTCGAAGGATATATTCAAAGGGTAAACGCCTATCTCGATCACTTTTATTTTATTAGCGGCTCACCCGGAAAGTGGGAACCGGATACTCATCTTAATGACCATACCGGAATAGTGCTGAGGATTGATGATGAGGATAAACTTCTTCCACGTCAGGGTGCTTACGCCGTGAGTGTCCCCGGGGATGGGTCCAAAACACACGGGCTGGCTTTTATCCCGCAAAAAACGGAAGGAAGAAGAGAGGTGGCAATTATTTTATTCGAAAACTTTTCTCCGGGCATTAATATTACCCACAGGTTAAGGATTAATTTTCATAAAAGGATGGACGGTAAAATACAGTTTGATTCACCTGAATCATTACGGGTTCCTGAGAAGTTAATCAATGATACCATGGAACTTATTTATTGAAGGATATGATATAATTCATTGTAATCGCTTCCTTCATTTACTTTATTTGCAGTACGTTTAATCAGTATAAGTCTAAATAACGATATGAAATTCAATCCCGAAAAATTATCAATAAGGGATCAGAGGATGAAAGCCTTCATTGATCCTGATGAAATCTGGAATATAATAAACAACACAAAGCCGGACAGGCAAAGGGTGAAGGAGGTAATAGCCAAATCGCTTGACAAGAACAGGCTGACCCTGGAAGAAACGGCTGTGCTTATAAATGCTGACGACCCCGGCTTGATTGAGGAGATAAAGGCCGGGGCACGCGCCCTGAAGGAAAAAGTGTACGGAAACAGGATCGTTCTCTTTGCTCCCTTATATATAGGTAATTTTTGCAGCAATAATTGCCTGTACTGTGGTTTCAGGTCAAGTAACACCGAGGCCGTGAGAAGGACACTGACCGATGATGAGATAGTTAAAGAAGTATCGGCACTTGAGGATAACGGGCAGAAGCGCCTTATCCTGGTTTACGGTGAGCATGCCAAATATTCAGCTGAATACATAGCACATACCGTGAAACTGGTTTATGGAGTCAAAAAGGGCAGGGGTGAGATAAGGAGGGTAAACATCAATGCTGCTCCACTTGATATAGAGGGCTTCCGAACAGTAGGTGAAGCAGGTATAGGGACTTACCAGATCTTCCAGGAAACATATCATCCTGAAGCTTATAAATGGTATCACCTTGCCGGCAAAAAGAGCGATTATGACTGGAGGCTGACAGGTCTTGACAGGGCACAGGAGGCAGGAGTTGATGACGTAGGCATTGGCGCCTTATTCGGATTGTATGACTGGCGTTTCGAAGTGCTGGGCCTGGTACGTCATACAAACCACCTGGAGGCATGCTATAATGTGGGCCCCCACACAATCTCATTCCCGAGGCTCAAGGATGCCGCCACAATAAATATGAACAGGAATTTTGAAGTGAAAGATGATGAATTCAAGCGACTTGTGGCTATACTCAGACTGGCTGTGCCCTATACGGGTATGATACTGACAGCAAGGGAGAGCCATGATGTGAGAAGGGAAGTGATAAAGTATGGCGTTTCCCAGATTGACGGCGGTACAAAAATTGAACTTGGCTCATATTCTGATCTTAAGAATGAGCAGCAGAACCTTAACAGGGAACAGTTCATGATCAATGATGCCAGGTCGCTGGCTGAAGTGATTGACGAATTGCTCGATGATAACTTTATACCTTCTTTCTGTACCGCATGCTACAGGCTGGGAAGAACAGGAGAACATTTCATGGAGTTTTCCGTAGCCGGATTTATAAAAAGATATTGCTCACCTAATGCTGCACTTACCCTCGCAGAATACCTGGTCGATTATGCAGATGAACAGCTTGCTGAAAAAGGATGGAGGGCAATAGACCGGGGACTGGCAGCCTTAGATGAAGATGTAGCATTAAAAACAAAGGAGAGAATTGAAAGGATAAAGCAGGGTGATAGAGATCTTTATTTTTAAATTTATACGAATAACTAAGTATGGCAAAAATAGTAGCAATAAGGGTAATAGACAGGATAAAGGAGGCAGGACACACACAGGATGTTCTGAGTAAGCATTCTTCAATAATTAAAACACGGCTCGGCTTTCATGAACTAAATGAGGACAGATGCAGCAGGGAAGGCTATATTTTGCTTTATCTCAGGGATAATGCGAAGGGGCGGAGTGACTTTTTGAAGGATCTCGATAAGATTTACGGCATCGAGATAAAGGAAATGAACCTGCTTGCCGGGCCGGTTAAGCCTGCTTCCATCCCTGACGGATCTGCCGTTACCGTGGTGGGCTTGGTGGTAAATAACAGGTCAGATATTGCCAGTGAAGTCCAGCGAGCACTCACCTTATACGGTTGTACAATAAGAACACGTATGGGTATCAATGAAGAAGACCATGGCCACGACACCGGTCTTATCCTGCTGGAGCTTAAGGGCGATAATTCAGAGATGAACAGTCTGCTAAAACGGCTGGAACAAATTGAAAACGTAATTGTTGGAGTTATCTCCTTCAGTTGAGATATACCGGATATCAGCCTTAGCCTCAGCTTCAGCCTTAGCCTCAGCTTCAGACTTAGCCTTAGCTTAAGCCTTAGCCAGCCTCAGCCTCAGCCTCAGCTTCAGCCAATCCTGTATATAACCCCCCTTTCTTTGAGATAGCCAAGGATAAATTTCAGATGCCCTTCTGTTTTGCCTATATATTCGGGAGGGTTGATCCCGGGTGCTTCGTACATACCTTCCATTATCAGGTTTGCCACGGCTGTTGCTGTGTAACCTGTTGTCCTGGCCATGGAGGTGATATTGTTTTCACGGTCGTAGCGGTCAAAAAGATCATACCTGTATTTGTATTTTTCACCGCTGTCCCTGCCTTCAATAATAATCCTCATCACCGTGAATTCTTCTTCTCCTTCCTTCAATTGCCATTGTGGAAACATCAGACGGGAGGTGAGGTCAATGGGCCTTATCTTCCTGCCACCTACATCCACCTCATCATAGCTGAAAAAGCCGGCTTCCCTGAGCATCCGGAGGTAGTCAATTGTACCGGGATACCTCAGTGTTTTTTCTATCATGTTAGCTACCGGGATTGTTTTCAGAAGACTTCTCAGTCCGTCCGAATTCCAGGCCTCGAGGGTACCAATCTCATCAAATTCAATATATTCGGGTTCCGAGAGAGCTTCCCTCACCACAATTTCACCATTCAGCATATACCTTGCAGGGCGTGTGTATTCTTCAATAACATCAATGGGTGAGAAAACGGCTTTATATTGCCATGGCCATTCCCTCCTGAAAGGCAGCCCGCCAACATAGCACTCATATCTTTCAATATTCATTTTTGCATGGTGATGCCCGAGGATGATATTACCCATGCCGGGGGACACACCGCAGTCAGTGACAACAGTCACTCCCTTGTTTTTGGCCAGCCTGTCCAGGCCGAAGGGATCTTCCGGGAAGAAGGATATATCAACCATATCTTTCCCGGCCTCAATTGTATCCCTGACCGATTTATATCCCATATGTCCCGGCAGGGCTCCTATTACAAGGTCGTAGCCGCGAACTAGGTCTTTTATTATTGATGAATCTGAAAGGTCAGCCGTAACGGCTTTTACGTTATCCAGGCCTTTGAGACCGTTAATATTATCTGAAGAGATATCAACAGCCGTAACAAGGTAATCCTTGCAAAGGTCTTTTACTATTGCTGAGCCAACGAGGCCGGTTCCAAGTACTATAATTTTATTTTTCATTAGTTTGAGATGTTAAAATTACTTCGTGAGCTCGCAAGCTCGGTTCATGGTCGTTTCATCCTTCAGGATTAATTTATTTTTATTCAGGGGAATTCATTTACCTTCTTCTTTCTGCCTGCGCAAATAATGTAGTGAATCACCCCATTCACCATAGCCCGGCTCCGCGTTAACCTCCCTCAGTCCCATCGTCAGGTTTTTAATAAAATCATCCAGTGAGTCACCTGTGAGCGGTTTGTTTTCATAGAGATAATAATCGTCGCGGTAGAGGCCCGGGGTTATATTGGGCATTATAACATTTGCACCTATGCTGACAGCTTTTTCCCTGCCCTTTGGATCTATTGCCTGCAGGGCTGTGGATGCAGCTATATTGATGTCTTTCATAAGTACCCGTAACACTGCTATCATCTTCAGGGAAAGATCGAAGCGGTCTGCAAGGGGGAGAAGCTCATCCTTATATTTTGCCAGCGGTGTACCGGAGTGCTCAATGTAAGGGCCCATACCGACCATATCGATATCAAATTTTTTCATAAAGAGAAGGTCGGCTGCAAGATCTTCATAGGTCTGGAAGGGCAGGCCTATCATCACACCTGTGCCCGCATGGTACCTGAGCCTCTTTAAGGTGTGGAGACATTCCAGCCTCCTGTGATAACTGTGCAGTTCATCATCCGGGTGCAGCTTTGCATATAGCCCGGGATTGGATGCTTCAATACGGAGCAGGTACCTGTGAGCACCTGCTTCATACCATTCGCGGTAAACTTCCTCGCTCTGTTCTCCCAGGGAAAGTGTAATACCCAGCCTGCCATCCGAAAGGTCCTTTATTGATTTCAGCAGGCGTGTTACCCTGAATGTAAAAGATGGATTACTCCTCTCACCCGACTGTAAAACTATCGACCCGAAATTATTTTCAAATGCATAACGGGCAGCGTCCAGTACTTCTTTGTCGCTAAGGGTATATCTTTTGAATTTTTTATTATCCCTGCGAATGCCGCAATAGAGGCAATTCTTTTCACAGACATTTGATAATTCTATTAATCCCCTGAAATAAACCTTATTGCCGGAATATTTATGCTTTAAGCGGGCTGACTCCCTGAAAAGTTCATCCCTGTCATCCCCTTCGGTCCTGAGCAGTCTTATTATTTTATCCGCATCAAACTTTTTACCCTTCAATATGTCTTTTATCATGCTTCTCATTCTCTTTATTGGGATCACAAATATAGTAAGAAAGGATGATATAATAAGTCAAAAGTTTATACCACAATTCACTGTTTGTCCTGGTTCGACTCCCGTGCTGAGAACATTGATAAGAGCTTCAAATAAGTCCTCCTGAATATGTTAAGGGAGGCCGCCTGGTTAACAGGGTTTGATGGCATCAGCTTATTCACTAAATTTGCTCATAAACAAGCAAAGTACAATGGATAAGGAAAGCATTACAAAAGAAGCCATAGATAGATTCAGGTCGGGTTTTAATTGTTCGCAATCGGTCCTGGCTTCCCTTGCAGGTGAACTTGCTACAGATGTGTCATTTCTTGAAAGGGTGTCATCCGGTTTTGGTGGCGGCATGGGACATATGCAGGCTACATGCGGTGCAGTTACGGGCAGCTTCATGGCAATAAGCCTGTATTGCTGCAATAAGTATGCTGATAATGACCGCCGGACAACAGAAGCATACGGGATGATAAAGAAATTCGATGCTGAGTTTAAGGAATTACACCGTACAACAATATGTAAGGACCTTATTAAATATGAACTCGATTCAGAGGAAGAACACCGGAAGCTGGTCGATAATAATGTTTTTGAGCTGGTCTGTGAAAAATGTATCGCTGATTCAGTTGATATACTAAGTCGTTTAATAGATTAATAACCAGTAATATATAATATGATGAAGATTAGTGCTAGAAATGTTTTAAAGGGAAAAATCCTTTCTTATGAAATAGGAGCCGTAAATGTTGAAGTGGTCATTGAGATAAGGCCCGGGCTCGAGATTACCTCGGTTATCACCAAAAACTCATTTGAAAAACTGGGGCTCGAAGAGGGCAGTGAGGCCTATGCTATAATCAAAGGATCAAATGTTATGATTGGTGTGGATTAAATTATCCGCCAGGTCGGCAATAATAATTATCATTGCATGATTTGTTTGAATTTTATACATTGGCCATCAGTTCAAACCATTTGCTGACTAAGAATAACACTATGATTAATAATTACTTACTAAACCCCCGTAGTATTGTCGTTGTAGGGGGATCGGATAATTTGTCCAAGCCGGGAGGAAAGGTCCTGAAAAACATCATTGATGGTGACTTTAAAGGAGAGCTCTATGTAATAAACCCCGGTTCAGTCATGGTCCAGGGCCTTAAATCCTACAGCAGCCCCTCGGACATTCCCAAAACAGACCTGGCAATTATTGCGGTGGCCGCGAAGTATTGCAAACAGACGGTTGAAATACTGGCACATCAGAAGGATACAAAGGCCTTTATTATTCTCTCGGCCGGCTTTGCGGAGGAGGATGAAGAAGGGGCCAGGCTGGAGAAGGAGATAGTCGATATTATCGATTCGACAGGAGGCTGCCTGATAGGCCCGAATTGCATAGGGGTGCTGACCCGTGCCTACAATGGTGTTTTCACGGAGCCCATTCCACCGCTTGACCCGCAGGGCGTGGACCTGGTTTCGGGTTCAGGTGCCACGGCCGTATTCATAAAGGAATCGACTATGCCCAACGGCATCCGCTATTCAAGTGTGTTTTCCGTTGGAAACAGTGCACAGCTGGGTGTTGAAGATTTGTTGAAGTACCTCGACGAAACTTATGAGCATGGCAGGAGTGCCCCGGTGAAACTCTTATATATTGAAAATATAAGCAAGCCCGAGATGCTTCTCAGGCATGCCTCATCACTTATTGGCAAGGGATGCAGGATAGCGGCTATTAAGGCCGGCTCATCCGAGGCAGGAAGCAGGGCCGCATCGTCGCACACCGGTGCCATGGCCAGTCCTGATGTGGCAGTGGATGCACTGTTCAGGAAAGCAGGGATAATAAGATGCTACGGGCGTCACGAACTGGCAGCGGTGGCGGCAGTTCTCTTAAGTCCCCTGCCGTCAGGAAAAAATATGGCTATAGTCACACATGCCGGTGGACCCGCAGTAATGATGACCGATGCACTTTCAAAGGAAGGAATGGAGATTCCACAGCTCAAAGGGGAAAAGGCCGATGCCCTGCTGGAAAAGCTCTTCCCGGGCTCATCAGTGGCCAACCCTGTTGATTTTCTTGCCACGGGGACAGCCGGACAGCTGGATGCGATACTAGATGCATGTGAGAATGACTTCGGCGGTATTGACGCGGTGGCAGTCATCTTTGGCAGCCCCGGTCTGTTTGACGTAGATGAGGTATATGATGTTCTGCATGACCGGATGCGTTCGGGCAAGAAACCTGTTTACCCGGTGCTTCCTTCATTGATAAATGCGGGAAAAGCAATAAAAGCATTCATAGAAAAGGGAAATGTCAATTTCCCTGATGAAGTGGTTTTTGCACAGGCTCTTGGCAAAGTAATGAATACACCTTTTTACGGGGATGATATACACGACAAAGCGGAAATAAAGATTGATATAATAAGAGAAGTTATAGCCAGGAGCAGTGATGCCTACCTGGAGCCTGAAGATGTGAGCCTCTTACTCGATGCAGCCGGCATAGACAGGGTTGAAGAAGCTATTGTCTCAGGTGAGGAGGAAGCGGCAGAAAAATCAACAGAGCTGGGTTTTCCGCTGGTTATGAAGGTAGTAGGCCCCGTCCATAAGTCTGATGTGGGAGGTGTGGTTCTCGGTGTGGACAGCAGGGAAAAAGCACTTGCTGAATTCAGACGCCTGATGAAGATCGAAGGGGCGAAAGCAGTGCTTATGCAACCCATGATAAACGGGCAGGAGTTATTTGCAGGGGCAATAAGGGAAGGTCAGTTCGGGCACCTGCTGATGGCCGGTCTTGGTGGTATATTCATAGAGGTATTAAAGGACGTAAACAGTGCCCTTGTCCCGCTGGGAAGGAGGGAGGCTGAAGATATGATAAAAAGGCTGAAAGGTTTTAAAATGCTAGAGGGTACAAGAGGCCGTAAGGGAGTCAATGTTAAAGGATTTGCAGATGTTCTTATACGTCTTTCCACTCTTCTCGAAGCAGCACCTGAAATAGCCGAGATCGACCTTAATCCCCTTATGGGAAACCCTGAAACAGTTAAAGCAGTTGATACAAGGATAAGGATAGAGCAATTATGAATTCTGAACAGAGCAGGTCGAGTATCCCGGGTACCAGGGATGCGAGGCCTTTGAGCTCGCTGAGGGCCGAAGGCCTGAGGCAATTACACATTATAAATTTATGAAGAAGGCTGATATATATATTGTTTTATTCCTGGCATTAATTTTCACTCCTTTCATTATGAGTGGGACCTTATATAATTTTTATGACTGGTTTTACTCGGCATATCCATTCCTGACAAGTTTTATAAAGTTTGCCATACTCGCTACCACGGGTGAGTTAATCGGACTGAGAATAAAGACCGGACGTTATATTGCTCCAGGCTTCGGAATACTGCCGCGTGCCCTGGTGTGGGGGATACTAGGAATGACCATCCAGGCAGCTTTTATAATCTTTGCCCGGGGGGTCCCGATACTCCTGGAGTTTACAGGATTGAAAGGTTCCATAGATGCTATGGAGGGTTCACTGAATGCAGGTAAACTTGGAGTGGCTTTCAGCATCAGCTTCCTGTTAAATATCTTTTATGCCCCGGTTTTAATGACCGTGCACAAGATCACGGATTCGCACATTGAAATGACCGGAGGAACAATGCGGGGCTTCTTTACAAAAATAAAGGTGAGCCAGATATTAAAGCAAATAGACTGGGATACTCATTTTGGATTTGTACTGAAAAAAACCATAATCTTTTTCTGGATACCCGCACAGACATTAAATTTCCTGATGCCCGAACAGTTCAGGGTACTTATAGCAGCAGTCTACGGCATTATACTTGGCGTGATACTTGCTTTTGCGGCCATATCCAAACCTGATGTTTAACATGTTTTAAATTGAGTATGGAATTTGTATATTTAAGCTCCCAATGAGTTGAGTATGCTTATGAGTTGTGTTTTACTGAAAAAAAACGATAGTAATGATATGCGATTGTTATTGCCTTATATTATTCATATGCTCATGGGTTTAGTTGTATTTGTGATGGAAAGGGAATAAATATAGTGACAGGGGCGGTTTGAACAGACTGCCCCTGTTCATTTTGAAAATGAGTAAAACTGATATTTATGAGAAATACCCCTATCAATTCTTCGATAGTTGAAGCCAGGATCAGGGAGAGCGACCTTGACTCACTCGATAATGCTAGTATACGTGAGATTGTTAAGCTGGTAAACCAGATAGAGAAAGAAACAGGTGAGAAATACATCAGGATGGAAATGGGAGTCCCGGGCTTACCCTCCCCGCTTGTTGGTATTGAAGCTGAGAAAGCAGCCCTGGATGACGGGGTTACATCAATATATCCAAATATCGAAGGTTTGCCGCAGCTGAAGAATGAGACAGCAAGATTTATCAAATTATTCCTTGATATCGATGTTAATCCCAGTGGCTGTGTTCCTACTGTGGGCTCACTGATGGGAGGCATGGCAGGCTTCATGGTGGTTAACAGGAACGACAAAACAAGGGAAGGCACTCTCTTTATTGACCCGGGCTTCCCGGTACAGAAACAGCAGGTAAAGATTCTGGGGCAGGATTACAGGTCATTTGACGTTTACAATTACCGTGGCGAAAAGCTCAGGACAAAACTTGAATCATACCTTGAGACAGGCAAAGTGTCAAGCATACTCTATTCAAATCCGAATAACCCTTCATGGATCTGCTTTACCGATGATGAACTGAAAATTATTGGTGAACTGGCAACTAAATATGATGTTGTTGTCATTGAAGACCTGGCATATTTTGGTATGGATTTCCGAAATAATTACGGAAGACCCGGTCAGGCTCCTTTCCAGCCTACCGTTGCCAGATACTGTGACAATTATCTTTTACTCATATCCAGCTCTAAAGCTTTCAGCTATGCCGGCCAGCGCGTTGGGATGCTGGTTATATCCGATACACTTTATAGTCGTCGTTTCCCCGATCTAAAAAGGTACTATACAAGCGACCTCTTTGGACATGCCATTGTTTTCGGGGCCTTATATGCACTGTCAGCGGGCGTAACACATACGGCACAGTACGGACTTTATGCAATGCTTAAGGCAGTTAATAATGGGGAATATAACTATATTGCAGAAGTTAAAGAGTATGGTGAAAGAGCCAGGATGATAAAACAGATGTTTATAGCAAACGGCTTTAATATAGTATATGATACCGACATTGACAGACCTATAGCCGATGGTTTCTATTTTACCATTTCCTTTCCGGGCATGAGCAGCGGGGAATTGCTGGAGAACCTTCTTTATTATGGAATAAGCGCGATAACACTGAATATTACCGGGAGTGATAAGAAAGAGGGACTTAGAGCATGTGTATCACAGATACCCAATACCATGTTTCCCTTACTTGAGACCAGATTACAGAGATTTTATGAAGATTTTAAATAACAGATTAACAATTTAATATAAAGAATATGGCCAAAATAAAAGGATCGATAGTTATCGATATAGAAAAATGCAAAGGTTGTGGTGTATGTGTAACAGCATGTCCCACAGAGGTTATTGCCCTGGCATCCGAGGTTAACAGCAAGGGCTATAATTATGCGGAAGCTGTAAACATGGATGCATGTACAGGCTGTACAAACTGCGCCGTTGTTTGTCCTGATGGAGTAATAAGCGTTTACCGTGTAAAGATTTAATTTTATAAAAGCATAAAAATAAAATATGGAAAAGGAACTGAGATTAATGAAAGGCAACGAGGCTATTGCTGAAGCAGCAATAAGGGCCGGTACCGATGGCTATTTCGGCTATCCCATCACTCCACAGAGTGAAGTGCTTGAGTACCTTACGGCGGAAAAGCCACACGAAAGGACAGGCATGGTAGTTTTGCAGGCAGAAAGTGAAGTGGCTGCCATTAATATGGTTTACGGTGGCGCAGGATGCGGCAAGAAGGTAATGACATCATCCTCTTCGCCCGGTATATCACTCAAGCAGGAGGGGATAAGCTATATTGCAGGGGCTGAATTACCCTGCCTGATAGTAAATGTTGTCAGAGGTGGACCAGGCCTGGGTACCATACAGCCGGCCCAGTCTGACTATTTCCAGTCTACCAAAGGAGGCGGTCATGGCGATTACAGGCTTATAGTGCTGGCACCGGCCTCAGTACAGGAAATGGCCGACTTTGTTGAACTGGCCTTTGACCTGGCCTTCAAATACAGGAATCCCGCAATGATACTTTCAGATGGTGCTATTGGCCAGATGATGGAAAAAGTATGGCTTAAACCGCAGAAGGAGAGAAATAAAGACCTGCCTGCCTGGGCAACTACGGGAAAAACACCCGGCAGGGAGAGAAATATTATCACATCACTTGATCTTGATTCCAATAAGCAGGAGCAGTTTAATATCAAGCTCCAGAAAAAATACCGCGAGATGCAGGAGAAGGAGGTCAGGTATGAAACTTTCCAGTGTGATGATGCCGAATATCTGCTTGTAGCCTATGGCACCAGTTCACGCGTATCACAGAAAGCAATTCAACTGGCCAGGGAGGAGGGAATAAAGGTAGGCCTCCTCAGGCCAATTACACTCTTCCCCTTTCCAACAAAAGAAATCGCTGATCTGGCCGGCAGGGTTAAAGGCATCCTCTCGGTAGAAATGAGTGCCGGTCAGATGGTAGAAGATGTGAGGCTGGCTGTAAAAGGCAGGGTGCCGGTAGAACACTTTGGCAGAATGGGAGGTATAGTGCCGACAGCTGAGGAAGTTGTTGAGAATTTGAAAACTAAAATTATTGGAGGATAAGAATATGGCAGACAATATAAGTATTAAAGATATAGTAAAGCCCGAAAACCTGGTCTATAAAAGATCTTCTGTGATGACGGACAATATTATGCATTATTGCCCGGGTTGCGGACATGGAACAACTCATCAGATTCTGGCTGAGGTAATCGAAGAGATGGGTATACAGCAGGATACTATTGGGATAACACCCGTCGGCTGCTCGGTGCTAATGTATAACTATATGGATATTGATATGCAGGAGGCAGCTCACGGAAGAGCACCTGCGCTGGCTACAGCCATTAAAAGACTGATGCCTGAAAAATATGTGTTTACATACCAGGGCGACGGCGACCTGGCAGCAATAGGAACAGCAGAGACAATCCATAGCTGCAACAGGGGCGAAAATATCCTCATTATATTTATTAACAATGGTATTTACGGGATGACCGGGGGGCAGATGGCCCCAACCACCATTGTAGGCATGAAATCATCCACCACTCCCTACGGAAGGGATGTTAAACTGATGGGTAATCCTTTGAAAATGACCGATATAGTAGCCACCCTGCCCGGAACTTATTATGTCACCAGGCAAAGTGTGCATAAGCCGGGTAATGTGAGAAAAACAAAAAAGGCAATTCGTAAGGCATTGGAATACCAGAAGCTTAATAAAGGAACCTGCTTTATCGAGGTCGTATCTAATTGTCCTTCAGGATGGAAAATGACTCCTGTTGAATCAAATCAATGGATGGAAGAGAATATGTTTCCATTCTATCCGCTGGGTGATTTTAAAGTACCTGAGGAATAAGAGTCTTAATAATAATTGAAAACTGAATATTATGACAGAAGAAATAATAATAGCCGGTTTTGGCGGACAGGGAGTACTGTCAATGGGTAAAATAATGGCTTACTCAGGCATCATGCAGGATATGGAAGTGAGCTGGATGCCATCTTACGGCCCGGAAATGCGGGGTGGAACAGCTAACGTGACGGTTATACTTAGTGATGAAAGAATAAGCAGCCCGATACTAAGGACTTTTGACACTGCTATTATACTTAACCAGCAATCACTCGATAAGTTTGAACCTGCAGTAAAACCCGGTGGTACACTGATATATGATGGAAACGGGATTACACGGCATCCTGAAAGAAAGGATATAGAAATTTACAGGATCGATGCAACAGAGGAGGCCACACAGATGGAGAGCTCCAAAACATTTAACATGATTGTCCTGGGGGGATTTCTGAAGATCAAACCCGTACTCAGGATGGAAAATGTAATCACGGGATTGAAAAAATCACTCCCCGAGAGATATCATCACCTTATTCCAATGAATGAGAAAGCACTTTCCCGTGGAATGGAAATTATCAGGAAGCTGGCTTAAGAAGATTTATTCATAAAAATGCATGTCCCTGATGTATTCCCATACACCCGGGGGCAGGAAATGGCGAAGGTTCTTACCTTCCTTTATAGCCGATCGTATGAAGGTACCTGAAATTTCAATTTCAGGGGCATTAACAATTTTAATATCGGCAGTTCTCAGCATTGATTTTACATCCGGCGCAGGTTCCTTCCCCTGGTTCTTCCTTGGATAAACGAAGACCCTGCAGGAATTGAGAAGTATCCCGGCATTCTTCCATTTATTAATGGTTAAAAGGTTGTCGCTTCCCATAATAAGGGCAAACTGCCTCAGAGGATATTTTTCCCTGAGGTGTGTCAGTGTGTCTATTGTATATGAGGGACGGGGGAGTTTTGTTTCTATATCTGAAATCCTGAACCTCTCATCATCGCCTATGGCAATTTCAGCGAGGCGCAGCCTGTGGTGATCGGCCAGCAGACTGCTTTTTTGTTTCAGTGGGTTATGGGGACTTACAACAAACCATATTTCATCAAGGTCTGAATACTCGTAAATATAATTTGCTATGGCCAGGTGCCCTATATGCACCGGATTGAATGAGCCAAAGTAGAGTCCGGTTTTCATATTTTATCTGTAATTCAGAAATGCTTCACAAATTTCCAGGGCTTCCCTGCATGCTCTCTCAAGATCATCATTTACTATAATCTTATCAAAAAAGGGGGCTTTCTCCATTTCCACCCTGGCTTTGTTTATCCTTACTTCAATTTCGCATGGGTTATCAGTGCCTCGCTTAATTAAGCGCTGCCTCAACTCATCAATTCCCGGAGGTTTTATAAATAATGACATTGCCCCGGAACCATATTCTTTTTTAAGACTGAGGCCTCCCTTAACATCAACGTCAAATATAATGTGCCGGCCCTTCTTCCACATTCTCTGAATTTCACTGCGGAGGGTGCCGTAATATGTGTTTTTATATACTTCTTCCCATTCAACAAATTCATCATTATCAATTTTATGCCTGAACCTATCTGCTGAAAGAAAATAATAATCATAACCGTCTTTTTCATTTTTACGGGGCGACCTGCTTGTTGCCGAGATAGAAAAACCAAGATCAGGGATATGCTCCAGGAGGTATTTAACAATACTGGTTTTACCCGATCCCGATGGTGCAGATACTATTATTGATTTCCCGGTAATTTGTTCATTTTTCATAATACGTTAAGTAACTGTTCTTTTACCTTTTCCAGTTCATCCTTCATCATTACCACAAACCTTTGTATTATTGCATCATTAGCTTTAGAACCCAGGGTGTTAATTTCCCTTCCTATTTCCTGTGAAATGAAAGCCAGTTTTTTGCCGTTGGCATCCTCCGTTTCAAGAGTTTCAATAAAATAATCACAGTGCTTTTTCAGTCTGACCTTTTCTTCGTTTATATCAAGTCTTTCAATATAATAGAGTATTTCCTGCTCAAACCTGTTTTCATCGGTATTTTCATTCTCCAGCTGTTTAAGACTGGCACTTATTCTTTCTTTTATCCTTTTGATTCTTGCTTCTTCCAGGGGTTTTATTTCATTAAGATAACTTTCAATATTTCTGATTCTTTCACGAAGGTCCTTCTCAATTGATATCCCTTCTTCCAGCCTGAAGCTGTCCAGGCCGGCTATAGAATCATCCAGCAAACCCTTAAGAATTCCCCATTCTTCCTCACCCAGGGTTTTTTTCTCGGTTTTGAGAGTCTCAGGAAGCCTCATAATAATCGAAAGTAGCTCCTTCCGGTTTTCAATATAGAGTTCTCCTGCCACATCAATCAACTGCCTGTAGTAACTTTTGATAGCAGCTTTATTCAGTATGGGTACGTTTTCATCATCAATGGAATCAACAGAAATTATAAGGTCGGCTTTTCCCCTGGTGAGACCCTGGCTTATTTTTGACCTGATCTCAATTTCTTTTTCTTTGTAATACCATGGCATTTTGGTATTAATATCAGTTTGCTTGCTGTTCAGTGAGCGCAACTCAACTGTAATCTTTTTTTCAGGAGTTTCAGCATAAGCTGACCCATAACCTGTCATTGATCTGATCATAACTTCTTAATTGTTGAACAAATGTATTAAAAATCGGGCTTTTATTTAAGTTGTGGCTTCACAATGGTTTTTTTCTTCCAGCGGCCTGTCAGATAATAAACCCATGACATAATTAGGCCCATTACCCAGCTCATCGGGTATGACCACCAGATACCTGTTTCACCAAACCTGTCGGACAGAAAGACTGCAAAGGGTATTCTCACAAGCCATAGAGAGATAAGTGTGAAGATCATAGGTATGAAGGTATCGCCGGCGCCCCTCATCACACCGTTAAACGTAAACATAAAGGCAAAAACAATATAAAAAAGGCTCACTATCGTCAGGTAGTCTGAACCAATTTCTATTACATCCCGGTCATTGGTAAATGCATCCATGAAAATGTCACCGAAGGATACAATTATTGCCGTTGTTGCTATTGTAACAATACTCGTCAGCAGTATGGTCGACAATAATCCTGTTTTCACCCGGTGCGATTTATTGGCTCCCAGGTTTTGACCTACAAAGGTTGCCAGGGCTTGTGCCATTATCATGGCAGGTATGGTGGCAATTGCATCAAGACGCGCAGCCACGGAAAAAGCTGCTATCACATTTGTGCCGAAGGTGTTCACAACCCCCATTATTGCCATACTGCCAAGGGCGACAAAACTATGCTGAAAACCGGTTGGCAGGCCAATCCTGATGCTCTGATTGAAAATCTTTCTGTCGAATACAAGCCCCCGCAGTTTTATGTCTATTATTTTGTGGTAATGGTTAAGATAGATAATGGCGGTAACCAGGGCCCCGGTCTGGGCTATCACGGTTGCCAGGGCAACCCCCTTAACACCCATTTTGAATACTATTACAAAGAGAAGGTCAAGGCCTACATTTGTCAGGGTTGATATTATGAGAAAGTAAAGCGGGGTTTTTGAATCTCCCATACCCCTTAAAATGGCACTGGTCCCGTTAAAAATAAAGAATGTGACCATGCCCAGCAGGTAGATATTGAGGTATTCAAGGGCCATTGGCATTACTTCCTGCGGAAGGTTTAATAGAATGAATATATCCTTACTGAAGATTAGACCCACAGCAGTAATCACTATGGAGGCAAAGAACATCCCAATATACATGGTGTCTATTGCCTTTCTTACACTGGCATAGTCTTTTGCCCCGAAATATTGAGATATCACCACGGTAATACCGGCTCCCAGACCAATGATCATTGATATCAAAACAAAGATTACAGGGAAGGAGGCTCCCACTGCAGCAAGTGCTTCTTTACCAATAAAGTTACCAACAATAATGCTGTCGACAATGTTGTAAAATTGCTGAAAGAGGCTGCCTGCAAGCATTGGCAATGCAAATTGCAGAATCTGCCTGCCTTCTTTACCTGTAGTCATGTCTTTCATGGGAAACTGTAAATTGACTTGCAAAAGAAATGAAAATACCACCAAGATCAAAATTATATTTTGACGTATATAAGTTTTCAGGCAAATCCCGTTTTATTTAAGAAATGCCTTAATTTTGGCATTGCTTTTGCAAAACAAAGCGGTATTATAATTCACTATTAACTTGACCAACAATTAAGTATGTTTAATATTATCAGAAAATGCCCCTGTTTCTTTACCTTTCTAATGTTGATATCCCCGGGGATAAACACTGTTTTAGCCCAGGAAGGTATAAGAAGGGACTCAACCGGCTTTGTTATTGACACGCTCATGAAGCCTGAGATGGTTGATTCACTGGCACTCCTGAAGAGCAGAGATGTAAATTTTGATTTTGAAGAGGCTCTTGAATATCTCTCAGCATGGTATGAGAGTGATGTATGGAACAGTGAGGATGATCCTCTCAGGAAGTCTATCAGGCGTTTACTCTTTGAGGCAAGCAACGATCCGGTTTATATAACCCGCGACTTTGTCAGGCAATATGACTGGGCTAAGATAAAAATACCCGCAAGCAGTTTTTTTATGTGGGATACCATACATATACCCATCCCTTCGGAAAGAGTCAGAGACAGGAGCCGACAGGAAGACCAGGATGTGTTTGATCCGCTCATGGCTGATACAGGACTTGCCCTCACTGATTCCACGCGTCTGCATGAGGCAGGGGATACCATCTTAAGTATGCGGGATAGTCTTATGATTATTAACCCGGGAGACCTGGATAATATCTTTGTGCAAGCAGAGAGGACGAGACCCGTGCATCTGAAGTCAGATAAGCATGACAGCATTATTGTCGTGATTTCCGATACCCTTAAGAAGGTAATAAGTGGTAACCCTGATTTCCCCTTCCTTTATTACGATTATCCACTTGTGGGAGATTCTATCCAGTCAGCTATTAACAGGGTGATGCAGCATATTGAAAAAAATGATTCAAGCAGGGTCATTATTACCGGGACAAATAATTCAATTCCAGTGTGGCTGGGAAGGAATAAATCAAGAATGACCAGGTTATGGCTTAAAAATGAATGGGATGAGGAAGTATCTGTCTGGGTTGGTAGTACGTCTGTTGACTCAATTGATATAGTGGTTGAAAGAGGTGTGCATTTCAGGAGACCTGATAAGGCACCAAATATTGCAGATGCAAGGGTCCAGACTAAAACAGTTGATAATTCAAAACTGGCAGAAGCCAGAAAGATAGAAGTAAAACCCCAGTACTGGAAATTCCTGTCAGAAGCATCCTTTGTTTTTAACCAGGCTATGATTAAAAACTGGGTGCAGGGTGGAGAGAGTAATATCACAACCCTGCTGGATGTTACAGGTACGGCAAGTTATACAAATAAAGATCTGAATATGACCTGGAATAATGCCGGGAGGATAAAATTTGGCCTTATTACAGGTGCGGGTAGCGGTATTCGTAAAAATACTGATGATATTGAACTGCTTTCAAAATTCAATAATAAGGCATTTGGTAAATTTGATTTCAGTACTACAATGTTATTTAAAACACAGCTGGCTTTTGGCTATAACTATCCAAATGATTCAGTTGTGGTATCCAAGTTCTTTAACCCCGCTTCGCTTACACTGGGCCTGGGACTTGATTATAAACCTAACGAGAATACATCTATTAACTTTGCCCCCTTATCATACAAAGGGACCTTTGTGCCTGACACGGCGATGATTGATCAAACAAAACACGGCCTGCTAGCCGATCAGAGATTCAGGCACGAACCCGGTATCAGCGCGCAGATAAGCCATAAAACCACCCTGTTTGAACAGATTACCCTGGTGAATAAACTGAGACTGTTTACCAATTACATTCATAAGCCCCTGAATATTGATGTCGACTGGGAAATGATTGCTACAACCAAGCTCAACTGGTTTACTGATATCAGGCTGAATACACATCTCATTTATGATGATGATACCCTTATTCCTGTCCTGGATGAAAATAATGAACAGGTCCTGAATGAGGATGGAAGCCCAAGGAAGATACCTAAGGTACAATTCAAGGAGTTGATAGGTATATCAGTTATTTTCAGGTTCTGAGGAAGTACAGGTGCTTAGTCGGTTCGGCTTGCCGGGTAGCGGGCTGTCCACCGAAGCTTTAGCGAAAGCGGGACTCATTCATATATAAAGATCTGCAATGGCAAAAGCGCAAAAAGCAAGACCTGCATAACTGTTTATCATAGCGAAGGCCCTGGAAATACTTTTGTTATCCCCCGGCTTGATAATAATATGTTCATAAACAAGCATCATGCTAAAAATTACTGTGCCAATCCAGTAAAGCAGCCCTGAATGTGCTATCAATCCTGATACTGTAGCTGAAAGGACAGCCAGAAAGTGAAAAAATGCCGAAATTACCAGGGCTTGCTTTAAACCCAGTTTTGCCGGTAATGAAAACAGGCTGTTAACTGAATCAAATTCTGAATCCTGAAGAGAATATATTATATCAAATCCTCCCACCCAGAATAAGACTATTAAACTGTATAATAAGGGTACAGTGGCAAATTCGCCTGTGACTGATATGTATGCTCCCACTGGTGCGAGACTCAGGGCCAGTCCCAGAAAGAGGTGACTCATTGACGTGAATCGCTTTGTCATGCTGTATCCGAGTATAATAAACAAAGCCAGGGGAGAAAGAAACATTGTGAGCCTGTTAATGAGACTTGCAGAGATGATGAATAAGATTGCATTAACTGTTACAAAAATGAGTGCTGACCCTGGTTTTATTATACCCGAAGGAATTTCTCTGGAGGAGGTTCTGGGATTGAGCCTGTCAAATTTATAGTCGGCATACCTGTTAAAGCCCATTGCCGAATTTCTTGCGAAGACCATGCATAGCAGCACTAGGATAAATAATCGCCACGTGAATTCATTGTCACCGGCACTTATTGCAGTGAAGAATCCGAGCAGGGCAAAGGGCATTGCAAAAACTGTGTGGCTGAATTTTACGAGTGAAAGATAATTACTGATCCTTTTTAACAGTGAGTCCATATGAAGAATTTCTACCTTATTTGTGCACCGGTTTCTTTTTCGAATGCTTCCACCAGTTTCTTCATTACCTTGTCAATTATCTTGTCTGTGAGGGTCCGTTTGTCATCCCGAAGTATAAAGCTCACCGCATATGATTTCTTATTTTTTCCCAGCGCTTCACTTTCATAAACATCAAAAAGTCCGACCTGTCTGAGAAGGTCCTTTTCGGTTTTAAAGGCCAGCTTTTTAATATGATCAAAGCTTATTTCTTTATCAACAAGCAAGGCCAGATCCCTCCTGACTGATGGATATTTTGGCAATTCCCTGAAAGAGATACTGTGTTGCTTCAGTTTTTCAAGGACCGTATCAAATTCTATATGGCCATAGTAAACATCCTGTTTTACTTCCTGCCTGTTCAGATAATGCTTACTGATCTTTCCGAAATGAGCAAGCAGTTCGCCTTTGATACTCAGTGCAAGGCCTTCGGTATAATAATCCTGTTCTCTTACTTCAGCGGTAAGTGAATTGCGATCAAATCCAAGTTTTTCAAGTATGATCTCAATGACTGATTTGATACTGTAAGTATCAGTTTCCCTCTTATCTGCATTCCAGTTTTCCGGGCTTATCTTTCCTGAAATAAAAATATCGAGTGATAGTTTTTCGAGGTAATTTTCAACGGTGTTTCCGGACTCCTGTTTCTCCTTAAGAAAGTAGCATATGCCGAATTCATAAAGTCTCAGGTCAGGATTTTGCCTGTTGATATTTCTTGCTATCGAACTTAGTCCCCCGTACAATAGTGATTGCCTCATGCAATCAAGATCTGAACTGAGGGGATTGGCCAGCATGACCATTGTATTGTTATTAAAATCAGGGCTTTCAAGGTACCAGGCAGAAGGATTCAGGGAATTGGACATTATCTCTGTAAACCCTGCACCTGAGAGTGTATCAGAGATTGTATTAATTACTTTCCCCTTATTTGGCTTATCAAAGAAGCTGATTGTTGAATTCACTTTTTCGGTGAACTCTATATTGTTATATCCATAAATTCGCAGTATCTCCTCAATAATGTCAGCTTCCCTTGTAACATCAACCCTGTAGTTAGGCACCTTACACTTAAAAGTATCACCACCCTTATCATCAATTTCTATATCAAGAGAATTGAGTATTTTCTGAATGTCTTTCCTGTTTATTTCCTTCCCGGTAAGCCTGTTAATATTTTTATAGCTCACTTCTACCGGCGGTTTTTCTATTCGCCTGGGGTAAACGTCAACAATATCCGAGCTTATCTTCCCGCCCGCCATTTCCTTGATAAGCAAGGCTGCTCTTTTAAGGGCCCAGATTGTTATATCAGGGTCTGATCCTCTTTCAAACCTGAAGGAAGCATCGGTATGAAGATCATGCCTGCGGGCTGTTTTTCTTATTGACACCGGGTTAAAGCAGGCACTTTCCAGGAAGATATTTACTGTTTTGTCCCTTACCCCGGATCCCTTCCCACCAAAGACCCCTGCAATGCACAAGCCTTTCTCATCATCGCATATCATCAGGTCCTTTTCTGACAGTTCTCTGTGCTGGTCATCAAGGCTTATGAAACTTGTTTTATCAGGCAGATTTTTTACTGAAATCCGGTTCCCTGCAATTTTATCAGCATCAAAAGCATGCAGGGGCTGTCCCGATTCGTGCAGTACATAGTTGGTAATATCCACAACATTATTCAGGGGACTGAGCCCGATGGCTTTAAGCCTGTTTTTTAACCAATCAGGCGATTCCTTTACTTTTATGCCGCTTATGGTAAGACCTGAATACCTTATGCAGTCGGTCTCATTCTCAATAATAACAGGTACAGGTCTCAGGTTATTATCGACCCTGAAACTGTCTACTGAAGGCAGTGATATGCGGGATGGTTTGAACAGGTTAAAGTACGCATTCAGGTCGCGGGCCACTCCGAAATGGGATCCGCTGTCAATCCTGTTTGGCGTGAGCCCTATTTCAAAAATGGTATCATATTCCACGGGGAAAATTTCATGTGCGGATATGCCAACAGGGGTGTCCGGTGGCAATACCATAATACCTTCGTGTGAGCTGCCAAGCCCCAGCTCGTCTTCGGCACATATCATTCCTTCCGATATTTCTCCCCTGATCTTGGATCTTTTCAACTCGAAGGGCATACCCTGGTAATCAAGTACGGTTCCCGGGGTGGCCACGAGCACTTTCTGTCCTGCTTCCACGTTTGGCGCCCCGCATACTATTCTGAGGTGTTCACCACTGCCGGTATCTACGGTTGTTACAAAAAGTTTATCTGCATTTGGATGCTTGCCGCAGGTTTTTACCTCTCCTGTAATTACTCCCTTCAGACCTCCTTTTACAGATATCCAGTCCTCCATGGCTTCAACTTCCAATCCTATATTAGTAAGGATCGGGCTTAACTCATCAGCCTGTTTATCTGTTTTCAGGTAATCACGTATCCAGTTGTATGAAATCTTCATGGGTATAAAAAATAAACAGTATTAAAACACCATTTCTCCGGCTCTGGCAAAAGTAAGGATTTTTAAAAAAGTATCGAGACGAAAAATTACTTTATTTAACTTATTGTATTTAGCTATCTTTGTATAATTCTTTGTGTTTCTAATATATTTTGTGAAAAAAGCTTTATGATATGAAGGTTGAGAAAGACGATAGGCTGATACTGCTTACTAATGATGACGGACTTTATGCTGAAGGACTTAATACTCTGACGGAGCTGATGCAGGAATTCGGGAAGGTGGTCGTTATATCAACTATTGATAGCCGTTCAGGAATGTCACAGGCTCTTACGGTGAAAATGCCTATCAGGGTAAAACTGCTGAATGAGACCGAGACTAAAAGGGTATATGCATGCAGTGGCACACCCACTGACGGGGTGAAAATTGCCGTTAACCAGTTGCTGGAAAGAAAACCCGAGTGGGTTGTGTCGGGTATAAACCATGGCTCAAACGCTTCGGTAAGCGTAATTTATTCAGGAACAATGGCAGCTGCTATTGAAGGTTGTTTGTATGGAATTGATTCAGTTGGTTTCTCGCTTAATGACTACTCGTCAAATGCTGATTTTAAAGCTTCAAGGAAGTATGTCAGGGAGGTCATGAATATGCTGAGCAATAACAAACTGCCTCAGGGGATCTGCCTTAACGTGAATATCCCTTCATGTAAAGACAGCGAAATAAAGGGAATCAAAGTATGCAGGCAGGCAAGGGGTAACTGGCGTGAGGAATTTGAAAAGCGTAAGGATCCGATGGGTAAGACATATTACTGGTTAACAGGGATATTCCAGAATCATGAACCTGAATCTATCGATACCGATGAGTGGGCGCTGGAGAACAATTATGTTTCCGTCGTACCGGTTTCAATTGATATGACTGCCCACGGTTTTATTGATGACCTGAGAAAGCAGTTCAAGAATGAATGAATCACCTATGAGTAACCGCTTTATTACCGGCTTCCTGGCAGGCTTGTTTTTACCGGTCATAGTGTATTTTATCGTCTATCTTTTTGTCGGTGACGGTTTGTCCCTGGGCGAACATATTGAAAGGATCATCAGAAGTAAGGTGCTAACTCACTATATCAGTCTTTGCGTTTTATCCAACCTGGTAATATTCCTGGCCTTTAACCGTTTTGATAAACTGAGGAGCTCAAAAGGAGTTGTGGGAGTTACTCTCCTGTGGGCATTGACAGTGCTTGTGTTAAAACTGTTCTGAGAAATAAATATGTTAAAAATCTATTCATCCTGAAATAAACAGTAGTGAAATATTTTATTATTGCAGGTGAAGCAAGCGGCGATTTGCACGGGTCAAACCTTATTGCCGGGCTCGTTAAAACTGACCCCGAAGCAGAAATACGTTGCTGGGGTGGGGATAAAATGGAAAAAGCAGGCGGAGTCCTCCTGGTTCATTACAGGGAGCTCGCGGTGATGGGTATCTGGGAAGTGCTGATAAAACTTGGGAAAATATTCAAAAACCTCAGAATATGCAAGCAGCAGATACTTGAGTTTAATCCCGACCTGGTCATACTTATTGATTACCCGGGATTTAATCTCAGAATAGCTGAATATCTGAAAAATTCTAATATCAATGTTTATTATTATATAAGCCCTAAAGTATGGGCATGGAAGAAATCAAGGATAAAAAAGATTAAGTGTTATATAAACAGGATGTATGTTATCTTCCCTTTCGAACCTGAATTTTTTGAAAAATACAATTACAGGGTCCATTATTTTGGGAATCCCCTCGTCGATTCAGTAGAAAAGGGAATAAATGAAGCTGCCGGAAGGTCTCAGTTCCTGGATCGTTACGGACTCGATGAGAAGCCTTTTATATCACTTCTTGCCGGCAGCAGGAAACAGGAGATCAGGAAAATACTCCCTGTAATGGCAGGGATCGAAAAATATTATCCTGATTATCAGATACTGGTTGCCGGGATCAGTAGCGTCGACCCCGGGGTGTATGAACATATCCTTAATGAAACAGGCATTAAAGTGATATATGACGATACATACAGCGTGCTTGTAAATTCTGATGCGGCACTCGTAACTTCAGGTACAGCAACCCTTGAAACGGCCGTCGCCGGTATACCACAGGTAGTATGTTACAAAACGAGCCGACTGTCATATGCTGTTGCCAGGATGCTTGTCAGGATAAGGTTTATTTCACTTGTCAACATAATAATGGATAAGGAGATAGTAAAAGAACTTATTCAGAAGGACCTCAATGAAAGACGGCTGGTTTCGGAGCTGAATGTAATTCTGCCCGGTGGCTGGAAAAGAGAGCAAATGATTACTAATTATACGATTTTGAAAAAGAAACTATCCGGCAAAGGCGCCTCCGAACGCATAGCAAAAGATATGTACCACTCTCTTAAACTGGTTGATAATGTTAACTAGTTTTAGAAGCTGCATTTTAGTTTTTTTGACGCTCTCAGCATTTACAGTCAATTCCCTGGCGGGCGATATCAGAATCGGGCTGCTGAGCCTTGACCGGCCTTTTTCATTGACCATTAATATTTCCGGGGGAGAATATAAAATGCTGGCCGGCGGTAACTGCGTCAACCTAAAAAAATATGATAACATCCTCATTGTCAGAGCTGGAAATCAGGTGCTGGCCACTACTGCTTCAGGCAATACCCTGGTGGCTGATTCCATAAGCCTGATAGCAGGCGGTTCTGAATCATATTGTTCAGTCAGGAATAATCTCAGGGAAGGAAGCCCCGGTAAATATTACGGCCATCTTACAGTTATGTCAGACATAGGAGCATTGCTGGCTGTTAATACAGTAGACGTTGAACATTACCTTGCAGGTGTTGTGCAGGCAGAGGCGGGATTCAAGGGCAATCCGGAATATTTTAAAACACAGGCAATGCTTGCCAGGACCTACCTTTACATGAATATTGACAGGCATATGCGTGATGGATATAACCTTTGTGATAAGATACACTGCCAGGCCTATCACGGAAGGTCAGAGGTGGAGGTGATTCACGAGGCTGTAAAGGCAACGAGTGGCCGGGTGCTGGCCAATGCTGACAGCTTTCTTGTTTTTGCACCTTTTCATTCAAATTGCGGTGGTCAGACCCAATCGTCGGAAAATGTGTGGCTCGCTGCCATGCAACACCTGTCAGGCGTGATTGACCCATATTGCGGTTTTTCAAGGAATGCACACTGGAAAAAGGAAATAAGCGTGGCAGAATGGATAGCCTACCTGGGTGAACATGGTTACCGCCACCAGGATACTAATGACCTGGTTTTTAAGCAATGGAGCAGGAAGCGTGACTATATCGCAGCAGACTTTTCATTTCCCCTGATAAAGATTAGGGAAGATTGGGAATTGAGGTCAACTTTTTTTTCATTAAGTCTTGATAATGATAGTGTTATTATTGATGGCAGGGGCTATGGCCATGGGGTGGGACTGTGCCAGGAAGGTACCATGGTAATGTCGGAACGGGGATTTAAAATGGAGGAGATCATTGGTTTTTATTTCCGGGGACTAAAAATACTTGATATAAAGGATGTCAAACCCTCAGTTGAGATAAGTACGGCATTTTAAGTACATTTGTATTCAAATTTCGAATGATGCTTGCTATATACAGGAGAGAAATAAGCAGCTTTTTTACAGGTATGACAGGCTATATCGTAATCTTTGTCTACCTGCTCATAAACAGTACATTTATGTGGATCCTGCCTGGTGAATGGAATGTGCTGGACAGCGGCTATGCCAGCCTTGAACCACTGTTTATTATAAGTCCCTGGGTCTTCCTCTTCCTTGTACCGGCCGTTACCATGCGCATGGTGGCCGAGGAAAAGCGCAGCGGTACCATGGAACTGCTCCTGTCAAGACCTGTAAGGGAAGGACACATAATATATGGCAAATACCTGGCATCTGTTACACTTGTGCTCCTGGCTCTTCTTCCCTGCATTGTCTATTATATATCAGTAAGTATACTCGGAGATCCCCCTGCTAATATTGACAGGGGCGGTACACTCGGGGCAAGCCTCGGTCTCTTTTTTCTTGCCTCCGTATATGCTGCCATAGGGATCTTCTCCACCACGCTTAGTTCAAACCAGGTGGTGGCATTTATAATAGCTGTTATCACCGGTTTCATCCTTTTTGCCGGCTTCGATTCATTTGCCCTCCTCCCGGGGCTGAAAAAACTTGATGAATTTATAATAGGACTGGGAATAAATGAGCACTATAAATCAGTAAGCAGGGGAGTAATCGATTTAAGAGATATTGTCTACTTCGTGGTGAGTGTGCTGATTTTCACCGAGGCGTCCAGGCTGGTTCTGTCGGCACGCAGATGGAAACACGGAAGGTCAAATCCATTCCATAAGAGACCTGCCGGTAAAATCAGCAGCTATGCCATGATGATAGTCATACTGCTACTGATGGCCATCTTTTCATCCTTTATTTCATTCAGAATAGACCTTACCTCGGATAAGAGGCACACCCTGTCTGATCAAACAAAAGAAATACTGTCCGGCCTCGAAGATGATATATTCTTCCAGGTTTATCTGGACGGGGAAATGCCCATAGCTTTCAAGAAGCTAAGGAGATCAGTAAGGGCGATGCTTGATGAGTTCAGGATGTACTCAGGGAGAAAAGTTGATTACCAGTTTATTAATCCGTCAGGAGCAGATCAGGAGGAGGAAAGAAACAGGCAGCAAATATCACTGATAAATAAAGGCCTGATGCCCGTGACAGTGTTTGACAATGATGAGGAAGGTGGCAGATCAGAAAAACGAATATTCCCGGGGATAATATTGAATTATAACTCGGTGGAGCTGCCAATAAACTTCCTTAAAAATAATCCTTCCATGCCTGCTGAAGTAAATCTGTCAAATTCAGTTGAAGGACTTGAATATGAGTTGATACAACCGATAGCAACCCTCATTTCGGGAAAAATAAATAAGGTGGCCTTTATTGAAGGTCACGGTGAGCTTGATGAGATGGAAGTTGCAGATATAACCCTGGAGATGGCAAAGTACTTTACCGTTGACAGGGGCTCAATAAATGGCCAGCCGGGCATACTCGACGACTATGCCGCAATAATCATCGCCGGGCCCACTCAGGAATTCAGTGAAGAGGATAAGCTTGTAATCGACCAGTATATTATGAACGGAGGCAAGGTCCTGTGGCTTATTGATGAGGTTATGGTAAGTGCCGACAGCCTTGCACTGGGAGGAACTGTTGCATTGTACAGGCCCTTGAATATTGAAGACCAGTTGTTTAAATATGGCATACGGATTAACCCGGTTCTGATACAATCTACCGACTGTCTTATTATACCCGTCAGCTCAACCATCAGGGATTCCCGGCAGATAATTCCCGTACCCTGGATCTACTATCCCTTGTTGCAAACCA
This sequence comes from Bacteroidales bacterium, assembly GCA_032260385.1. Lineage (GTDB taxonomy): Bacteria > Bacteroidota > Bacteroidia > Bacteroidales > VadinHA17 > UBA9300. The sequence continues at coordinate 75,524 of JAVVEL010000002.1, forward strand.
ATGCTAACAGCTCATTGACAAGAAATATTAACAGGCTTAAATCAGAGTTTGTCAATTCTGTGGATACAGTAGGACAGAACCCGGAAGTTAATAAAGTTATACTCCTTGCCAGCTCAAGAAAAAGCAGAACAGTTAATCCTCCCCTGTTTATTAAGCTGGATGACTATAAGAATCCTCCCCCCGAAGAGGTTTTTACAGACTCATACATACCGGTTGCGGTGCTGCTTGAAGGTCGTTTTAATTCACTGTATGCAAACAGGCTTACTTCATTTGGGGGCGGGGGTCTGAAAAAGGAAAGTACAGATTCAAAAATGATAGTTGTTGCTGACGGCGATATAATAAAAAATGAGGTAAGCATGGTTGGTAACATGATTACTCCGCAGAGCCTGGGCGTGGACAGGTATTCCGGGCAGACTTTCGGCAATAAAGACTTTATTATTAATTGCCTGAACTACCTGGTAGACGATAAAGAATTGATAAGCCTGCGATCAAGGGAGTTTAAAATTAGACTGCTTAACAGGGATAAGATTAAAGAAAACAGGATTTTCTGGCAACTGGTCAATACCCTGGGACCTGTATTGCTTTTGTTTATTGCCGGAACGGGCTTTATGATTATCAGGAAAAAGAAATACGTTCAGTATTAAAATGAAATGGGTAGCAGGAGTAATATTGATTATAGTACTCATTATTGCACTCTTTTTAATTGGGAGACATGTTCCTTTCGGTGCAGGCAATTCCGTTTTCAACCTTGAGAATGCGGAAGGGGTAACAAGTATATCCATTGTCTCGGATAATTCATCAGTTAACCTGGAACGAAGGACTGACAAATGGTATGTTAACGGAAAAGAACCGGCCAGGCAGGCGGCAGTTGAATCATTACTGAAAATTATAAGGGATATAAGAATTAAGTCACCCGTTTCATCTGATGTGTTTAATGATATCCTAAGGGATGGAGATACGCAACGTACAGATATTAAGATATATGATGACAGAAGAATTGTTCAGTCCTTCCATATTTACAGTAATCCATCATATGAGGTCCCCTGTATTATGAGAAAAAGGGATGATGCAAAACCTTTCTTTGTTCATGTGCCGGCTTATGATCTTGATCCGGGGACTTTTTTTATTGCTGACCAAAGGTTCTGGATGCCCAACACGCTGTTCAGTACAAGTCCGGGCATGATCAAAGAAATACACTTTGAATATTTTGAAACACCTGATTCATCCTTCAGTATCAGCATAAACGGAAGTCAGGTCTCGTTCAGGAGTGAAATATACGTGAATGAAACTATTGATACCACAGCTGTCGGGAGGTACCTGTCATACTTTACATATGTGCCATTTGAAAGCAGGGTCCTGGATATGACCCGGGCAGCCATGGATTCAATCAGGCAGGACCCGCCATACTTTAAGCTGGAGCTCATAGGCAGGGGAGCTGATACAACTAGCCTGTTGACATGGACGAGGATATTTAAGGGTGGGAGTAAGAATCTAAAAGATACCGACAGGCTTTGGGGCAGCATCAACGGAGAGGATTTGTTAATATTTAGATACTATGACCTGGATCCTCTTATCAAAGGACCGTCCTATTTTATTTCGGACTGATTTTTATTTGAGGATAAAACTTTTTTTACTAATATTGATAAACTGTAATTAATATAAAACATGCCTTTGATTCAGGCATTTAACTCATTCGATTACTGTTAAAGGGATAATTGGTAAAACTAAATAAACATAAAACATGAAATTCGTCGTATCAAGTACTGAGCTTCTGGGCCATCTTCAGGGTATAAGTAAGGTAATAAGTTCAAAAAACACACTTCCCATACTTGATAATTTCCTCTTTAAACTTGAGGGAGATAACCTTGAGATAACGGCTTCTGATCTTGAGTCAACGCTCATAACCAAAATGAGTCTTCAGAACACCGAGGGTGACGGGAGTATTGCTATCCCGGCAAGAATTCTCCTTGATACACTGAAGGAGTTTTCTGAACAGCCGCTTACTTTTGAGATCAACATGGATACCATGGCCATAGTGATTAGCTCTGAAAAGGGTAAATTCAGTATAGTGGGCCAGAACGGAGTTGACTTTCCTGTGCTGCCTGTCATTAAAGGAGATAAGAAGGTTTCCTTTGATCTTGATGCTGAATTATTGCTCTCGGGTATCAATAAGACTCTGTTTGCCACGGCTGATGACGAGTTAAGGCCGGTGATGGGTGGTATTTTTATTGAAGCCGGAGCCGACAAGATTACATTTGTGGCCTCTGATGCACATAAGCTGGTGAGGTACCAGCGCAGCGACGCAAAATCCGAAGAGAATGCATCATTTATCCTGCCCAAGAAGCCGGCCTCATTACTGAAGAACATACTGCCCAGGGAAGAAGGTGTGGTGTCACTTGAACTGGATGATAAAAATGCTTTTTTCACCCTTTCGGAATATAAAGTGGTTTGCAGGCTTGTTGAAGGTAATTATCCTAATTACAATTCTGTAATACCCACCAATAATCCTAGGAAGATCACCATTGACAGGGTGGAATTGTTAAATACCCTTAAGAGAGTATCCGTATTTTCAAACCAGGCCAGTAACCTTGTAAAACTTGAATTTACAGGCAACCAGATAAGGGTATCTGCCCAGGATATAGATTTTTCCATTTCTGCTTATGAGAGACTCAATTGTCAATATGAAGGGGATGATATGGAGATTGGCTTTAAATCAGTCTTCCTCCTGGAAATACTTTCCAATATTGAATCTTCTGATGTGGTGATTGAACTGGCCGATCCAACCAGGGCCGGTTTATTTCTGCCTTCGGAAACAGATAATGAGGCTGAGGATGTCCTGATGCTCCTTATGCCTATGATGATCAATGCCTGACTAAGCGGATGGAACTGAACCTCAAACGACCACTTGCTTTTTTTGATCTTGAAACAACAGGGATAAATATCGCCAGGGACCGGATAATAGAAATATCAGTTGTTAAAATACATCCCGGTGGAAGGGAGGAATGGTTTACTAAACGACTTAATCCCGGCATGCCCATAAGTCCACAGGCCAGTGCTGTTCATGGCATAACTGATGATGATGTAAAGGATTGCCCTTCTTTCAGGGAGATCGGCAAGAACCTGGCAAAATTTCTTGAAGGTTGCGACCTGGCCGGCTATAATGCTATACGCTTCGATATCCCCTTGCTTGCCGAGGAGTTTCTGAGGGAAGAAATTGATTTTGATATAAGGAAAAGAAAATACATTGACGTTCAGGTTATCTTTCATAAAAAAGAGCAGAGAACACTAAGTGCTGCCTATGTTTTTTATTGCAACAAGGAACTTTCAAACGCTCACAGCGCAAAAGCTGACACCGAGGCAACCTACGAAATACTCAAAGCCCAGATTCAGAGATATGATGATCTTGATAATGATGTGGATGAACTGGCTAAATTCAGTCATCACAGTAAATTTGCAGATCTGGCAGGACGCATAGTCTTTAATTCAAAGGGACAGGAAGTGTTTAACTTTGGGAAACATAAAGGTGAGCCGGTTGAAGAAGTCCTGAAAAATGAACCAAGTTACTTTGCATGGATGATGGAAGGTGACTTCCCGGAATATACCAAGAAAGTACTTACTGAAATAAAGCTAAGGACATTTAATAAGGGCTAAGGCTGCTTTTTACAACATGAAAATAATTTGTATAGGACTTAATTACAGGGACCATGCAGAGGAAATGGGCAAGCCTCTTCCCCGGGAACCTCTCGTTTTTCTCAAACCTGACTCATCACTTCTAAAAAGGAATAAACCCTTCTTTATACCTGGTTTTTCCGACAATATACATTATGAGGCTGAAATAGTCCTGCGCATATGCAAGCTGGGCCGTTCTGTCGCTGAAAAATTTGCTTACAGGTACTTTGACCGTATTACTCTTGGTATAGATATGACGGCACGGGACCTTCAGTCATCTCTTTCAGCTGCCGGCAAACCCTGGGAAATAGCCAAATCATTCGACGGGGCAGCCCCGCTGGGTGAATTCATTAGCCTTGATGAGGCAGGTGATGCAAATGATATTTCTTTCAGGCTCGAAAAAAACGGTAAAACAGTACAGAAGGGTAACACTTCACTGCTTATATTCAGCTTTGACAGTATTATTTCCTATGTGTCGCGTTTTTTTACCCTCAAAACAGGAGATCTGATTTTTACCGGTACTCCTTCCGGGGTAGGCCCCGTCAGCCGTAGCGACAGGTTAACAGGCTATATAGGCGACCTGAAAGTGATTGATTTTATGATAAAGTAAGGGGTGCGCTAATGATAACTTAAGCACCCCTCCATATCTTACTGAGTAAGAGGATCAGTATCTTCTTCCGTTGCAAGGTCTCCGGGTTCCCTTATCAGCCTTGACACGGGGTAGAGCCTGTTGTATTTCTCAATCTCATACATGGGTGCCCTTTCGTAAATGAACCTTAACTGAGCCAATGGATCGTTGGCAAAACTTTCATCTTCAGTTTTTCTTTTTTCCACTTCTGCACGCAGCTTATCATCCTCATGCAGCAGTTCCATAAGATGACTTTCAAAACCCCAGATGGAATAAAAGTCGTGCGACTCAAGGACAGGATCAAAAAAGTTCCATGCAAAATATGAGTTGGGAGCATGAGGCTCAAGCATTTCAACAATGTACCTGTTGGCGTGTTGATTGGTTATAATAACGAAATCACCCTTGTAGTAGGGCATCGTTTGTTTCACAGGACGCACTTTTATATTCTGATTAACGCGATGCCCCTGGTTGGCCCTCCCTGAAGGCTCGGCGTTTTCAATATAATAGGTTTCAACTTCAAGCTCGGTGTCTTCTTTGAGCCTGAATGCTGTAACCCCGTTATGGCAAAGTTTTCCGACCACATCACTCCATGCCTGGGGTATGATATAAGCCCAAGGCTTGCTTACCGTTAAAACAGGGTCATATTTGGTATAGTAAGGGATGGTGTCGGTCCAGGGGCGTTCATGATCATAGTAACCTCTCGCTCTCCTGTCTTCAGAGGGCTCAGGTCTCACATATTCATATCCCTTGAACAGCAGGTCTTCTGAGTATGACATATCTATTTCCCAGTCGAGATGATAGGTTTCCTCTTCCTTTATCTTTCTGTCGGCCTCATCCTTCAATTGCCTTATTTCGCTGCAGTTATCATAGGTAAATGCTGTAAGCTGCGTCAGAAAATCTATAACCGATCTTACCCTGTCTGGGAAGTACTTGTAAACAAGATTTTCTGTCATGAAGGAATAACAGTTAAAGAGGGCTGTGTATCCTGTGGAATAAAAAGGATCATCGTTGTAGGCCATTATCCCGTCTTTGATATCCCCGAAATAGTTACTCATCTGAATGTATGGGATCATCCCGTAATCAGAATTTTTTTCCATTCTGTCGTAGAGATCAGGCAACATTTTTTCTTTGAAAAATTTACCCATGGCCGTATCAAGCTTACTGTAAAGGGTTTCTATCAGTGTTATGGTATACTGATGGTCAGACCCATTTGTGGTATGTGTATCAAGGAAGACATCGGGATTCAGGTGCAGGAAGATATTGACGAAGCTGCGCGCATTTTTGGTTTCCTGCTTTGCAAAGTCACGGTTCAGGTCCAGGTTGCGGGCATTCCTGCGTCTCCCCTTATAAACAGGACCATTCTGGTTGGTCCTGTAATATTTGCTCCTGTCAAGTGTTCCCCCGATATTGTAAACCGGTATGATAGCAATTACTACCTTATCAAGGTATTCTTTCAGATTATCCTTATTTCTGAGAAGGTTCCATGAAAATTCAATGCTGGCATCAATGCCTTCAGGCTCTCCGGGATGGATACCGTTATTAATGAGAATTATGCATTTACCTTTTTCCCTTATTGATTCAGGGTCAAAATCGCCGTCTCCGGAGATCATAAAAAGGTGGAGTGGTTTGCCTATGTCGGTTATTCCCATTTCCGTCAGCCTGGCTTCAGGATAATAATCAGCCAGTTGGCTGTAGGCATCAATCACTTCATGATATTCGAGACTCAGATTGTCGTCGTACTTGAGGTTTATGTTTACCTCATCTTTATTTTGCTGCTTGCAGGCCGGTAAAATCAATAATCCAGCCATGGCAAAAATTAATAAATGTCTCATATTTTTCAGGGATTTAATTTCCCTGAAAAGTAATGAAAAAAAATTAACAGACAGACCGTAAAAAGTAATTTTACAACAGCCTGGCGGAGACACTTCCATTTCAGTCAGAAGCTATCATTTTCTCCGCAATTTCGAGTATTGTTGTATCATCTAATGTAACCAGGCCACCGTCCGGTCCCTGTTCAAGATGGATTCCTATGCTTTCGCCCTCATCAAAATTCCAGCCGCCAAAATAATTTCTAACTGTTTCTTCGTTCATGTCCAGCTTCCTCGCAATATCCTTTACACCACCTTCCGGGAGCTGGTCTTTTATCTCCCTCAGTTTATTGAATGTTATTGTTCTGCTCATCATCCTTAATTAGTTCTTAATTAACCCTTACTATATAAAATTACATAAATTTTTCATGCCTCAATAACAATAGCTGCTTATTAACATATTTTTAAGAAATTACCATTAGTTGACATCATCCGTATTTCTTATAATAAACACCTTATAATCACCCAGATACTTAAACCCGTATTTCTTGTAAAGCTTTATTGCCACTTTGTTGGAGCTGTGCACCTCAAGCTTAACCTGACATCCTGTTTCTTTGACATATTTAAGAGATTCTTCAAGGAGGTAGCCTGATAGACCTTTGCCCTGGTATCCGGGAGAAAGGCCAAAATGATGAAGGTATAACCTTCTGCCATCGTAAGTCATCCAGGATGTTCCGGCAATAACACTGTTATTATCATCTACCAGTATCAATAATTTACCCCCTGTTTTCAGGCATCGTTCAATAGCATCTTTATCGTCACCGCGTTCGGGCCGTCCCATTCCCGTTTCCTGCCATATCTTAATCACAGCCTCGTAATCATCATTCTTGTAGTCTCTTAGACTGTAGCCTTTCATTTTCTTTATTCATCTTTCAGGACGTACAACTGTCCGGCTTCGTCCCTTATCACACGTATGTTGGCGCCCCTCTCAATAAATCCTATATCTGATCGTGCATCATAAGTTTCGTTGTTAATAATAACCTTGCCGGAGGGTCTGAGTACAGTATGAGCCTTCCCTCTGGCTCCTATAAGTGATTTTTGTTTCTTACTGTCAAAACTTATATAACCTTCATCCATATTCTGTTTTTTCTGAAGAGCCAGTTTACCCAGTATATTAGATGGTGCGAATAGTTTGTTGCTGAGCCATATTGACAGCAGGAAGGCGAGGAACATAGAGATGATAACTATAGCAAAAGAAGCCATCGCTCTTTGTATACCGGTTCCGTCGGGTGATGGTCCGAATTCGAAGGTAATTTTGTCTATCATGGTAAAGGTCAATCCTATAACTATTCCGGCGATACCCAGTACTCCTGTGACTCCAAATCCGGGTATGGCGAATATCTCTACAAGGACCAGGATTATGCCAGCCACAAAAATTACTATCTGCCAGTTTGCCTGCAGCCCTTCGAGATAGAGCGGGGCGAAATACAGGACAGCTGCAAGTACGGATGCCGCCAGTGGAAAGCCAATGCCGGGCGACTGTAATTCAAAGTAAAGGCCACCTATAATAATCATTATTAATAAACCTGAAACGACAGGGTTAATAAGCAGTTGTATTATTTTTTCTGCACCCCCGGGCTTGAATTCTTCCATCCTGTAATTCTCTATTCCTGCCAGCCTTAAGGCATCATCCGGATTCAGTGCCTGCCCTTCGCAAAAACCCAGTTCGATGGCTTCAACTGTTGTAAGAGTAAGTACGTTACCTGTATCACTTACCCCTTCCACATAAACTTTGGGATCGACCATTGATTCTGCTATGGCAGGGTCCCGGTGCCATACATATGTGGTGTCGCCATCAACTACAAGGGGCTTTTTCCCATGTGCCTCGGCTGTTGACCTCATCATGCCTCTCATGAACGACTGGTACTTGTCAGGCACCTGCTGGCCTGTCTGGTCAACAACCGTAGCTGCTCCTATGCTGCCTCCCGGTCGCATATAGATGCTGTCACATGCTATTGATATGAGTGCACCTGCAGATATTGCCTGGTTATCGATAAATACAAGCACCGGCTTTGGATAGTTGAGTATGGCTGTCCTTACTGAGTCTGCCATATCCACCTGTCCCCCGTAAGTATTCATATGGATAAGAATATAGTCGGCTCCCAGCTTGGTTGCCTCCTCAAGGCTCAGCTTTGTTGTTCGCCAGATGGGAGCGGCAATGACCTTCTTGATATCAAATTTATACACTATTACCTGGTCGTTCTCAGTGGCCGGCACATCTTGTGGATTTTCACCGGCTGATAAAACCTGGAAGTACACTGCAAGAAGACAAAAGCTCATTAAAAGAAAGCGTTCCATATTTTTTATTATTTTAAAATCAGCTTATTTTAAGTTCATCAAGATACTTAAAAAAGGTATGCATGGCCAGTCTTTTTTCATCATCGAGTAAAAAATCAATGTTGTTGGTAAGATAATCCTTCAAGACATCATGGGGCATGACTCCCCTGTTACCGTAATATTCAACCACCCTGTCAATATTGACGACACCGAAGGCCATGGCTTTGTTAAATTTTTCTATAAAATTACTGCTGAAACTTTTATTTGCTACCCAGCATGCAAAAACAAAGGGAAGACCTGTATGTTTATTCCACTCAGTGGCAAGATCCGTCCTGTGGCTGAATTTTGATTCCATCTCATAGCACTGGTCGCCTATTAGCACAAGGCCTTCATTATCAGCTATGTTTGTAAAACTGAAATCATGGTTTGTCTCCACCCAATTAAAATCACACTTCCAGAATTTTCTGGCCAGGAGGCGGGTAAGGGCAACGGATGTCCTCGACCTGTAATCAAGGTAGATGGTGTCGAGTTTTTCAGGCGGCTTATTACTTAAGAGGAGCACCGTTCTCACCGGCCCCCTGCTTCCAATGCAGAAATCAGCTATTATTGACAATGAGGGGTTTTGATGAATTGAAATTACAGGGATAAGGCCTATATCGGCCTCCCCTGTCACAATTTTTTTTGCACAGTCTGCAGGGTGGTCAATTTTAATTTCTGCATTGAGCTCAATGCCTGAGTTCTCCAGCCCATAAATGAGAGGATAGGTATTTGAATACCTTACCGCCGAGATCCTGACTTCAAACATAGATGATTAACTGAAACGTGGCTTAAATGCCCGAAATTACTAAATTTCAGTTTTATTTCCCCCTCTAATGTAGTAAATTTACATCCGGTCATAATCAGGAACTAATTTTTATAAAATGGACCTTAATAAATTAACGGCTATTTCCCCCATCGACGGTAGGTACAGGGAAAAGGTCATGGAACTGGCAGAGTACTTTTCTGAATATGGGCTTATTAAATACAGGATTAGGTCAGAAGTGGAGTATTTTATAGCCCTGTGCAACCTTCCCCTGCCCCGGCTAAATGAATTTGCTACTGAAAATTTCAGCCACTTAAGATCGCTTTATCAGGATTTCAGTGTAAATGACGCCCGTCGGGTCAAGGATATAGAAAGTGCCACAAACCACGATGTAAAAGCTGTTGAATACTATTTAAAGGAAAAGTTTCATGAGTTTAACCTTGGTGAGTGGTCAGAATTTATTCATTTTGGACTAACATCACAGGATATAAACAATACTGCCATTCCCTTATCCATTAAGGATTACACTGAGTCAGTCTTTTATCCAATGCTGGAAAGGCTTATTTCAGAGTTGGATAAGCTTGCTGATCAGTGGAAGGATATACCCATGCTGGCCCGTACCCACGGTCAGCCTGCAACACCCACAAGACTGGGTAAGGAGATCCGGGTTTTTGTAAAAAGGCTGCAGGTACAGGCCGGACAATTAAAAGCTGTGCCCTGGTCTGCCAAATTCGGTGGTGCGAGTGGTAATCTGAATGCACATTACGTTGCCTTTCCCGGGGTTGACTGGGATAGTTTTGCTGATAATTTTGTAAATGAGATACTTGGCTTAAGCAGATCAAAGCCCAGTACTCAGATCGATCACTATGATAATTTTGCAGCCATGTGTGATGCCTTAAGAAGGATCAATACAATCATGATTGATTTTTGCCGCGATGTATGGCTCTATATATCATTTGATTATTTTAAACAAAAAATAAGCAGCACAGAAACAGGCTCGTCTGCAATGCCCCATAAAGTAAACCCCATAGATTTCGAAAATGCCGAGGGAAACCTTGGATTATCAAATGCCATCCTGGGACACTTTTCGGAGAAACTGCCCGTATCAAGGCTGCAGCGGGATCTGTCAGATTCAACCGTATTGAGAAATGCAGGACAGCCTTTTGCCCACTCGCAGATAGCTATTCTTTCAATTTTGAAGGGACTGGGTAAACTTATTGTCAATAATGATAAAATATACCTTGACCTCAATGATAACTGGGCTGTAGTGGCTGAAGCAATACAGACTATACTCCGGAGGGAAGGATATCCCAGACCCTACGAGGCACTGAAGGATCTGACCAGGACAAACAAAAATATAAGCAGGCAATCCCTGCTGGATTTTATCGATGGTCTTGATGTGAAGGAAGTTGTTAAAGAGGAATTAAAGGCTGTTACACCTTTTAATTATACAGGTAAATAATTTCAATTCTAAGTATGAAGCGATTCAGGGTTCTTCTGTCGTTTATTAAACCCTACAAATGGTTTGCGGGTCAGAATATTTTGTTTAATATACTGGCTGCAATATTCTCGCTTTTTACCTTCAGCCTGATAAGTCCCTTTCTCAAGATATTATTTGGAGTGGTGCCTGAAACAACGCATCCCGGAGTCTTCGAATTGAGCCGGGACTGGTTCACCGGTATGCTAAATTATCTTATAAGTCATTATATCGACAAGATGGGCGCCGGTGCAGCCCTTATAGGGGTATGCGCCCTTGTAATAACAGCCAGCCTTTTCAGGAACGCCTTCGTCTTTGCTGCAAATAATGCTCTCGCCTACCTGAGGTCTGGAACGGTGAGGGATATGCGTAAGAAATTATATGATAAGGTATTGCGACTACCGGTATCCTACTTCACAGAATCCCGGAAAGGGGACGTGATGACCCGTATATCAAATGATGTTGAGGAAATCCAGGTATCGGTAATGGGTTCACTGCTCATGCTTCTCAGGGATCCTGTAACCATTATTATTTTCCTGGTCTTCCTTTTTATAATAAGTTATAAACTGACCTTGTTCTCACTCTTATTAATGCCTGTAAGTGGCTGGCTTATAGGTAGAATAGGAAAAAATCTGAGAGCAAAATCCTTTAAGGGGCAGGAACAACTGGGTAAACTGCTGTCAGTGGTGGAGGAAACCCTCGGCGGCCTCAGGATAATTAAAGCTTTTAATGCAGAGAAGAATATGGAGAAAAGCTTTGCGGGCATCAATAATTTATTTACCAGGATTTACAGGAGAGTCCTGAGAAAAAGATACCTGGCATCACCCGTAAGTGAATTTCTTTCGACTATTTCCTTGATGCTGGTGATGTATTTTGGAAGTGTGATTGTGCTTAATGGATCTTCAGAAATGACATCCGACCAGCTGATAGTCTTCCTGGTAGTCTTCTCCCAGTTGATCCCGCCGGCAAAGAATATCACCACATCCTATTTCAACGTCCAAAAAGGTATGGCTTCACTTGAGCGTATTGAATATATACTTGATGCAGAGGAAGTAATCATTGAACGTGAAAATGCTGTTGACTTTAAGTCCTTTGGTAGAACCATTAGCTATGAAAATGTGAGCTTTGCCTATAATAAAGATCTTGTAATAAATGATGTGTCGTTTACAGTCCATAAGGGTGAAACCCTGGCAATAGTGGGTAAATCCGGGGCGGGAAAATCAACTCTCGTTGATCTTCTGCCCAGGTTTATGGATGTCGGCAGGGGTTGTATAAAAATCGACGGCGTGGATATCCGTGACATGAAGCTGAACGACCTTAGAGATTTAATGGGGATTGTAAGCCAGAATGCCATATTGTTTAATGACAATTTCAGTAATAATATCGCTTTCGGCTCTGATATGAATTCCCGGGAAGAAATTGAAAAAGCCGCACGGGTGGCCAATGCCCATGAATTTATTATGGAGACACCCGGTGGATATGACCATAATGTTGGTGAAGGAGGGAATAAGCTGAGTGGCGGTCAACGCCAGCGTATAAGCATAGCCAGGGCAGTATATGCCAACCCGCCCATTCTGATCCTGGATGAAGCTACCTCAGCCCTTGACACTGAATCAGAACGATTGGTCCAGGATGCTATTGAAAAACTGATGAAAAACAGGACCTCCATTGTTATTGCACACCGGCTGTCAACAGTCAGGAGAGCTGATAAAATTATCGTTATAGATGAAGGACGTATCGTTGAGCAGGGCTCACACGATGAGCTTCTTAAAAAGCGGGACGGATTGTATACGAAGTTGTATAATATGCAGATGATGGAGTGAAAGGCTAATAAAGTGAGAAGGAGTTTAGGATGAGTTTGGAATGAGTTTGGAATGAGTTAATTTTGAAATATATCATGAAACACAAAGTAACAGAGCATTTTATCATCTTATCGCTTAACCCTGGTACAGGTCGCTACAAGGTACTGGGGAATTATCTAACCTATGGCATAGTTGGTGCCATGCTGATGGATCTTTCTCTTGAAGAAAGAATATCAATTGCAGAACATAAGCTACTGGCAGGTAAGGATATGTCACCAACAGGAAATTCTGCATCAGAGCGGATGTTAAAAACTATAAGCCAGTCGGGCCGGCAACGTAATATTAAGACCTGGGTAAGGAGGCTGGGAAATAAATCTGCATGGTACAGGAAGGAGATGCAGAAATACTTTGTGAAGGAGGGAATCCTGAAAGTAGAGAATAAAAGGTTTATTGGTATACCATATAAGTTACATTATGTAGCGAAACCAGGGTTTAGGAAGAATCTTATCATCAGGTATAAAGATATTATACTGTTTAAAAAAATACCTGATGAATCTGAATTAATGGTTCTTGGACTTATGTTTGCCTGCAAAATGCATAAGGTTCTTTCGAATGTGGGCCCTGAAAGAAGAAAGATCAGGATAAGACTGCTGGAATTGACAAAGGATAATCCTTTTGCTTCCGATATCAACAAGGCAATAATTGAAATACAAGCCGCAATCACAGCAAGCATTGCAGCGACAGCAGCTGTGTCGGCAGCAACATCTGCGTCCAGCTAGGAATCAATTATTGAATATTTTCAACCATGTAAATTTATTTACTGCTGGCTAATGGCTAATTGAAAGGTGATCCAAAAGAATAAAAGATGAAATACAGAATCGAAAAGGATGCGCTGGGTGATGTAAAAGTACCTGCTGATGCATTATACGGGGCACAAACACAGCGGGCAGTTGAGAATTTTCCTGTCAGCGGCTTAAGACTGCAGAAGCCCTTTATTATCTTCCTGGCTTTGATCAAGAAGAATGCCGCAAAGGTAAACGGGGAACTGGAACTGATTGATAAAAGGATATCAGATGCTCTTATAGAAGCAGCACAGGAGATTATAGAAGGGAAACATGACGGGGAATTTGTCGTGGATGTCTTCCAGACAGGCTCGGGTACTTCCACTAATATGAATATGAATGAGGTAATCGCCACCAGGGCAAATCAAATCCTCTCTGCCAAAGAAATTAATGATGTCAGGGTTCATCCCAATGATCATGTGAACCTATGCCAGTCGAGTAATGATGTTATTCCTTCCGCCATCAATATTTCTGCCTTATACCTGATAGAACGTGATCTCCTTCCGTCCCTTACCTGTCTGAAAGATGCCCTGGTTGAAAAAAGTATGGCTTTCTCAGGTATTCAAAAACTGGGCAGAACTCATCTCCAGGATGCTGTTCTCATGACACTGGGCGATGAATTTTCGGGATACGCAAGTCAGCTTGAAAAAGATATGGAAATGATGAATGCAGTAAAAGGCAGTTTACTGGAACTAAGCCTTGGAGGGACGGCAGTGGGGACGGGAATCAATGCCCATCCTGCATTTGCAGAAAGAATCATTAAGAATATAGCTGACGAAACAGGTTTGTATTTTAAGGAGTCAAGAAATCATTTTGCTTCCCAGGCAGCACAGGACGATTCAGTGGCCCTGAGCGGTGTCCTGAAAACTATTGCCGTAAGCCTTGGCAAAATTGCCAATGATATAAGGTGGTTGTCTTCTGGGCCAAGGGCAGGAATTGGTGAGATCAGCCTGCCATCCGTACAGCCGGGTTCCTCAATTATGCCCGGAAAAGTAAACCCTGTAATCCCCGAGGCTGTACTCCAGGTGGCAGCCCAGGTTACAGGCAATGATGCCACAATAACTACTGCGGCACAGGGTGGTAATTTTGAGCTCAATACCATGTTGCCCTTAATTGCTTATAATCTTTTGCAGTCGTTGGAGATTTTATCCTCAGCCTCTGTAATGTTTTCTGAAAAATGCATTAAGGGCATAAGAGCCAATAAGGAAAAATGCAAATCAAACGTTGAGAACAGCCTCGATATAGCAGTAAAACTGATTCCCTATATAGGATATGATAAGGCCTCAGAAATAGCTAAAACAGCCTACAGGGAAGGCAAAACGGTCAGGCAGGTGGTGGAAGGGGAGAAGCTTTTAAGCCAGGAACAGATGAAAGAAGTATTTTAATTGCAAGCTTACCAGGAGCTTCTATTAGACTTGCCCTGCATCAAATGCAAATGAATTTTGAAAAAATAGTGAAATGAAAACTCCAATAATCAAACTATTAGTTATTTTATTTCTTGTGAGCTGTTCTTCAAAGAAAGAGCCGGAATCAGTTTCTCCTGTCAACAGTTGTTCCATGCTTAAAAGCCTCTTTGCAGACCCCCCGTCTGAATACCGCAGTGCACCGCTCTGGAACTGGAATGAAGAAATTACAAAGGAAGGTATCAGTTTTCAGATGGGTGAATTTAAAAAGGCCGGCATTGGTGGTGTTTTTGTACATCCGCGGCCGGGTTTGCTAAACGAGTACCTGTCAGATGAATGGTTTCAACTGTTCGACTTTACAGTTCAGAAAGGCCGGGAACTGGATATGAAAGTATGGATTTATGATGAAAATTCCTATCCATCCGGTTTTGCGGGTGGGCATGTTCCGGCTCAGATGCCTGATTCTTATCAAAATGGTACCGGTTTAAAAATGGAAGTACAGAATGAATTACAGGTCTTGCCCTCTGATACCATTGAAGTTATTCTGAAAAAAAACGAAACAGGTTTTACAGATGTCACTGCACTGTATGAACAAGAAATGGGGCACCAGGGCACCTACTATGTGTTTCGTAAAACTTATCCTTCACGTTCTCCATGGTATGGAGGCTTTACTTATGTCGATCTCTTACATGAAGGGGTTACTGAAAAGTTTCTTGAAATTACCATGACCAGGGGTTACGAACGGAATAAAGCAGACTTCGGGACAACAGTGCTGGGTGTATTTACCGATGAACCCAATCTTGAGGCAGCATTGTCACACGGTAGCCTTATACGCTGGACTCCCGGTTTGTGGGATGCTTTCCGGGAAAGGTGGGGATATGACTTGAAGATTCATCTTCCTTCACTGGTGGATGAAACCGGTAACTGGAAGAAAGTGCGGCATGATTATTATGAGCTCATCCTTGAGCTTTTTATTGAAAGATGGGCAAAACCATGGAGCACATACTGCGACGACAATGGTTTGAAATGGACCGGTCACTACTGGGAACATGGATGGCCCGTGCCCACGGATGGCCTTGACGAGGCTGCCTTCTACATCTGGCACCAGCAGCCCGGGATTGACATGCTGGGCAACCAGATGTTACCACAAGGCCTGGGCGGCCAGTTTGGTAATGACAGGGCAGTACGCGAACTTCGCAGCGCAGCAAACCAGGCAGGGAGAATTCGCACCTTAAGTGAGACATATGGTGGAGGAGGATGGGAGATGAGCTTTGAAAAACAAAAACGGCTGCTTGACTGGCAATGTGTCCTGGGTGTTAATTTTGTTAACCAGCATCTGTCCTATTATTCTTTGAACGGGGTACGTAAATTTGACTACCCACCGTCCTTTTCCTACCATGAACCATGGTGGAAACACTATAAGCTGATGGGCGATTATATTGGCCGGATTTCGCTGGCTATGTCATCCGGTCAGCAAATTAATAAAACACTCGTTCTGCAACCCAATACATCTGCCTGGATGTATTTTTCAAGAAAGGGAAATAATCCAACAATTGATACTATCCAAAATGGGTTTAAGCATTTTGTTTACCTCCTGGAGCAACATCACCTGGAGTACGATCTTGGATCTGAATATGTACTGAAAACACTCGGAGCAGTTCAAGGTGATAGGCTGTGTCTTGGCCAGCGCAGCTACTCCCTGGTGGTGATCCCTGCAGAAATGGAAAATATCGATGCCGGCACCTTCCGCTTGCTCGATGCATACATGGCAGAAGGAGGTAAAGTTTTGTCTTTTCGCCAGGATATACCATACCTGGATGGAGAAAAATCTCCCCGGGTTAACGAACTCGCTGCCTCATACCCCGGTCAGTGGACTGTGGTTGAAAACCTGTCTGAACAGGCAGTCTTAAATATGCTGGCTAACCCTGAATTTGAAATGAAAGATATTACATCCAGTGGTATGTTATACCACCAGCGCCGGATTCTGGATGACGGACAGGTCTTGTTTGTGGTGAATTCTCATCCGGATAATAGAGCCTCGGCAGAGGTGTCATTACAAGGGAATCATGTTACCCTGCTTGATCTGCTTACCGGGGAAGTGGCCAACTACCCTGCCCAGGTAAGAAACGGGTGCTTGACTTTTTCTTTTGACCTTGCTCCTGCAGGCAGTAAACTGTTTGCCATAACTGCTGAGCCCCTGACTGATAAAAAATTTGTGCCTTCATCAAAAAACGGATCGCAAATGAAATGTACAGGTGATCTACAGGTTAAAAGACTATCAGACAATGTGCTGGTTGTTAACTACCTCGACCTGGAAACAGCTGACACAGACAGGAAAGAGCTCTATTTTATGGAAGCCCTTAACCTCTTATTCAGGGAAAATGGAATTGACATGGGGAATCCGTGGCAGCATAAGATACAGTACAGGAGAAATTATCTCGATCTGGACTCATTATTTACCCCTGAATCATGGTTTAATGCCACTTATCATTTTACAATCCGGGAAAATTTAGATTTTAACGCAATGCAAAACATACGTGCTGTGGTTGAACGTCCGGAATTATGGACAGTGTACCTTAATGGTCAGGAAGTTGAAAAAATACCGGGAGAGCATTGGATCGATAAGGCCTTCCCTCTGTTCCATGTAGGTCCATTTCTGCAATACGGGGAAAATACGCTGACACTGAAAGCACCCCGCATGAACATTTTAGCAGAAGTAATGCCTGTTTACCTGCTGGGAGATTTTTTAGTTGAACCTGAAGAAAAAGGATTTGAGATAAGCGGTGGTGAAATTAGTGGTACCGGTTCATGGCAGGACGCTGGATTACCCTTTTATTCACAGGAAATTAGCTATTCTTTGAATTTTAATGTCGGGGATCTCTCAGGTTCAACATATAAAGTTCAGCTGGGCGACTGGAAGGGTAGCCTGGCTGAAGTCCTGGTGAATGGGGTGAAAGCCGGTCTAATCGCATGGCAGCTTGGTGAGCTGGATGTAACTGAATGGATGAAACCAGGAACTAATATGATTACTGTCAACGTTACCGGAAGTCTGAAAAATACTTTTGGGTTTTTCTATGAGGATAATGATAGCTGGATTTTTGGCCCGTTCTCATGGAACAGCGCGCCTGCGAAAATACCCCCGGCTTCGGATTATTACCTGATGGACTACGGGCTTTTTGAACCCTTTAAACTTATCCGCACAAATAATCCTGACAAATAAGATTAAACTTGCTCGTAAAGAAGACGCAGAATTTGAAGCCTTGACGGGTGGTAAAATGGCCATGAACGGACAGATAATGGATGAGGCAGGTCCCGGTAGCGGACCCGCCGGCGCTCAAATGTTATTACAGTCCCATAACGGAATAATCCATCTGCTACCGGCCCTGCCGGCTGCCTGGGACGAAGGCAGTGTTAAAGGGCTGATGCCCCGTGGAGGCTTTGAATGTGATATTTCGTGGAAGGATGGAAAACTCACAAAAGCAGTGATACGTACCGAGAAAGGAGGCCAGGTAGAGGTAAAATATGGTAATGAGCACTTCCCGGTTGTCCTCCAACCAGATGAAGAGTTCGTTTATTAACCCACCCTGCCCGGTTCCATTATTGCATTATTCCAAATACTGTTATCTTTGATGCTTTAACTACTAAGTTGACAGATGGAAGCCAGCCTGTTTTCACAATATATCCTGCCGGTAACACTGGCCCTTATAATGATTACCCTGGGCCTGTCACTCAATTTCGGGGATTTCAAGACTATTTTTGCTACACCAAAAGCACTTATCACGGGTCTTGCATGCCAGATGTTATTATTGCCGGCCATAGCTTTCACCATAGCTTCTTTAAGCAGCCTGCCAGGCCCTATCAAACTGGGTATTGTGCTCATATCAATCTGTCCGGGCGGGGCCACATCAAACCTGATAACCTATCTGCTTAAAGGTGACGTTGCCTTATCAATTTCACTTACTTCCATAAACAGCATACTTATACTCTTTACCATTCCTGCTTTCGTTATGCTTGCAGGCAGGATGTTTATGGCAGAAGAAGCGCTTGTAACTATGCCGTTTGGTTCAACCATACTAAAGATCTTCCTCATGATATTACTACCCACGGCAGTTGGCATAATTATCCGTCAACGATTTCCAAAAAAGGCAGGGGTGGTGGAAAAATACATGAAATACATAACAACGATATTGCTTGCCGTCGTTTACCTTTTTGTCATAATTACAAGCAATAATGAGAGCGAACACCCCATGCAACTCTACCTGAGAATAGCACCCCTCGTCTTATTGCTCAATTTGTCAGGTATGGGTTCCGGGTATTTCCTGGGGCGCTGGCTCAGGTTCCGGAAACCAAAACTGGTTACACTTTCCGTCGAGGTGGGGATACAGAACAGTGCCCTGGCAATCACCATCGCAAGCAGCCCTGTCTTTCTCAACGATACAAGCATGGCTCTCCCGGCGGTAATCTACGGGATGTTCACATTTTTCAATGCAATACTCTTCGGCATGATCGTCAACCGCTGGCACAATATAAAGGGAAGGATAAAGTATATCTGATACCCTTTCCGGTGGCCTTTATCATTTCAATTCCACTTCCACTGATTTACTCCCTGCTTTCCTGGATTCATAATCTACAACCACCTTTCCTTTTCCATTCACCAGGAACTGGTACTCAAGCTTGTCGAAACCGGGAACCTGGCAAAATTGTATATGAGGCTTATGTTTTTTATAGTCAACCACGTCATTGTATGCATCGGTAAGTTTGCCGCCACTCACAACAGTAGCTGAGTTACAGCTAAGGGTAAGCATATCCTGGGGATACAATTTATTATTGACGCTGCTGTAAAGCATTGAGGACATAGCCCCGGAATTTACCAGCCTTACTCTTATCCTGTACAGGTTTTTGTCAATTTTTTTTGTTTCGAATACTTCAAGTTTAACATCAGGTGTCTGCCCTGCAGCGAATATCACTGCCGAAGCGTTCCTGTGAACAAGGTCCTGCAACATAAAGGGGTGGGGCAGCCTTGAACTCATTTTTGCCCATCCTCCGATCTCGATGTCACCATATACCGGGTGATCATAAGCTTTCCATTCATGATATAATTCACCCTGGGTTACATGGTCATTGTATTTCAGCCTTATTCTGTCCTGTTCATTACTGCCTTCAAAAAGGCTCTGGCCCTCACTTTTCCTGAACAATGTCCCGTCATAGGTTTCTGTTTCAACCTGGAAAAGTTCACCCACAAAAGAATATGAACCTATAATATTATCGCAGAAATCGGTAAAATCACCATAGGTAGCATACAGATCCTTCCAGCTTATCAGATACCTGTAGCCGGGTACGATCTTTTCAGCATTTTTACCCAGGTAGTCATAGACTGATATATCTCCCGGGTGAAGTTCTCCTTCTGCCTTTACTGACGGACCTCTGAGATACATTCCTCCATTGTTGTGAAAAGCAAATACCATAATAATATTTGGTCGGGCTATCATCCATTCGGCAATTGCTTTTATACCTTTCCCTTCGAAAGGATAGTCGCCTGATCCTGATTGCACATAGGGAGGTGACCAGTTATAGCCCCAGTTACGGTTCCCGTCAACATAGCCTTCTGAATCTTCATTTACCCTGCCATCACCGTCATTATCTATACCTTCCGGTCCCAGCAGTGTCCATTCCCCTGTCTCGCCGGGTTCAACAGCCATCATTAAGCGGGGATCTTCAGGGTCTGTTTTCAGTTTACCCAGGGTGTCCCTTTTTCTCATCTGTGTAATGCTTCCATCACCATTAAGGTCGTCCGGAAAATCTTCATCTATTCGCCCGTCACGGTCATCATCTTTAGGTATTCTTATACTCCGGTTTGAACTTGGTGAGTTGGGATCCTGGAAAAAGTGATACCTGCCATCGACATTCACAACGGGTATAATATAAAACACATTACGGTCAATTATCTTTTTAATATCCCCGTTTTCGGAATATTTTGTGAGCAAACGATTTGCAAGGTAAAGACACACCTCGCCTGCCTGTATCTCATTTCCGTGTATATTGCCATCAACATAAACCCCTGGTTTTGTCAGGGGTTCCCCTGTTTTGGGGTTGTTAATTGTTAATGCCCATATGCTTCTTCCTTCCTCGCTTTTTCCTACTTCTTCTATTGCAGTCAGATCCGGATAAGCCTTGTGCAGTTCCTCTAATGCTTCGCCTACCTGTTCATAGGAGTAATAATGATCGAACCTGAGTGGTACACTTATATCCTGGGACTGGCATACAGTGGTAAGAAGTAATATTGTGATAAGGGAAAATATTTTTATTGTTTTCATGACTATTCTCCTAATTTAATTTGTTTTGTATCATGTCCTGCAGTTTTTGAGTCAAGCTCAACCATGACCGTGACATCCTTATCGCTTCTGATCAGCCATGAATATTTTACTGCCTTTTTCCCATCCAGTTCATTAACCGGAGTGCGTTTTTTGCCTGACAGGAACTGTAAATCATTGCCTGTGATGTTAATGATGGCAGGTGAGGGGACCTTGTTCCTTTTGCCCATCTGAGTTACAAAGGGAAGGAAGCCCTTATTTTCTATCCATATATCAACAGCGTAAATGCCTGCGCCCCTGTCTTCCACTTTTACTTCAGCTATTGCCAGCTTTGGCAGTTTTTTTACAAGTTCAAAAAGGAAGGGTACATGAAGGCCGAGAAGTGAATCAAGCATTTCTGCCGGAGGATTAATGTCGGAATAAGGTGTAAAGCCACCTATCTCAACTTCACCAAGGTCAGGGTGACTATATGGTTTCCAGTCGACAAAGCCCGCACCTTCCAGCACTTCGTCAGAGAAAGCCAGTAAGGCCTGCTCGTCCGGATCTCCCTTTTTTGTGTCACCTGCAGGTTTTGGCATCTGTTTCATCATGCCGGCCATCTGTGCCGGGCTAACCTGTCCGCCCTTTACCATGGCTAATACCCTTTCCGCACTGAATTCTGCGGGAGCACCACTTTCTTTGAGGAACTGGCTTATTTTTTCTTCTCCCAGGGCAATAAACTCGTCGGAACTCATTTTTTCAAGCGATTCAACTGTTATGCCACTGGATGCTTTTTTCTCTTCCTGCTTTTTTGGAACGCCCCACAGGTCCATTGAAAACACCGGAACACCAAGGTGATAATAAGACCATAATTCAAAAGAACCATCTTTTGCCGGGGCAGGGTCAATCCTATCTGATTTGCCTGCCTTTTCCTCGAGGTATTTTTTATATTCCTCGCTGATGCTGTTGTAAAACACTAGATCTTCCTGCATAGGGTTAACAACTGCACCCAGCCCCAGGAAGCTGGCTATCATACTTTCGTCAACCTCCATGCCTGCCGGTAACATCGGCTGGACTTTTTCCATTATTTCCTGCATGGTGTATGTCCGGGTATGATCAAAGCCCATCATTTCAGCCAGCTGTTCAGGTATTGATATCTTATCCATATCGACAGATCCCTTCCTTCCTCCCCGTGGAGGGCTAAGGAGGAAATTTGTGCTTCCGAAGGAGAAGGACAATGCAATTTCGGGATGCTCAAAAGCAAATTTCAGTATTGCATACACTTCGGTTGTTGATCCCGGGTAAAGGCCGCTCTGAAGCTTGAGGGGCTCGAAGAGGTGGGGAAAATTTGCATTTATATTTGTTCCTCCCTTACCGTCTTCATTGTATTCACCATCTCCGTCGTCATCAATCCCCTCATCATATATTTTATATATGCCTTTTTCCCCATCCTTGTATTCAGCCTGTCGCATCAGCCTGGGCTCACCACTCACAGGCAGCCATGTCCCCCCGGGTGCTCTGACCCTCATTTTTGTTATTATGCCATTGCCGTCAAGGTCATTGAAAGGATCCTCATCGGTGAGCTCATCCATATCATCATTATAGGGGGAAAGGTTACGGGAGTCAACATAAATGATATTTTCAAAGAATCCGGAATGAGCATCGGGGTTGCCCATTGGCAGAATATACCATGTAAGGTCAGCATAATTGGACCTGTCAGACAAAACTCTTTCAGCCAGGAAGAGGGCTGCCTCAGTTGTTATGGGCCTGGTGCCATCCATATTGCCTGCAACAAGTATGGCAGGGTTTTCCCTTGACCCGGACCCTGTTTCGGTTCCAATTTCCAGCATCAGCAGGTCGGTTCCCCCTGGCGAGACTGCAATCTTATGGATCTTTACGGCTTCTCCTCCATCTTGTTTAATTTGCAGGATGCGTTTATTGACCTCATCCGGGGGACTGTAGTCCCTGGTTTGGCTCACTGCCGAAACAGGTGAGAAACCGGATGAAAACAACATTATTATCAGTGCCATCACCATTGGTGAGTGGATGATTTGCTTTAGGTGGGTTTTCATTTTAAATGGATTTTTATTCTTGTTGTGATTCAGATCAAAAATAATAAAAGAGCAGAAGATCACCTATTAAATATTACTGTTTAACAATACATGTTAATATGGGGGCTTCTGAATTTCAGGAGTTCAGGGCTTGTTGAACCGGATACCAGGTATTCAGGGCAGTCCTCGCATACCGGGTACCCGGAATACTCGCCCTGCCCGGTTTATCATTCGTAACTCCTGTACCTTCTCCAGAACCTGTAGCTGGTAAGTGATGTATATGTAAATAGGCGGCTAAACAGTTTATATCTTAAAAGAAAGTGTAATAGATTGTATCCTAGGAAAATAGTAATAAGACCGCTTAACAGGATGATAATATCAATGATCAGTCTAAGATGATCATGATAAAAATTCTGTGAAATGATACTCAGTACAACAAGTAGCTTTGCAATTGCCACCGGGATAACAGAAAAGGCAAGCCACCATAGCAGTATGGTAAAGCCGTGAGCTGTTTCGACAGCTTTTTCAGGACAATGATTCATACACCTCATGCAGTTTTCGCAGCTGAAAGTCCAGAATGGCCGTCCATCTTTGGTTTTTATGGCCTGAACCGGACATTTCTTATAACAGAGTCCGCAATCAGTGCATTTCGAACTGGCGTAAAATGTTTTGGCCAGGGCAAAGCGACCGTAGAGGTAATAACCTGCAGATATGGGTGATATGGCAAGGTCGAGAGGTAGGCTTAAGAGACCCCTGGGCACATATTGTCTGTCAAGAATTTTACCCGCAAACCTTAGTGTAATCTTTCTGCATCTTTCATGTATAGAATCTACAACTTTCTGCCTCAGACCCGGATGAAGGGAAATCCAGTTTGACGGCATATCAATAGGCCTGTATGCCCTTATCCTGTATCCTTTCATTCTCATTATCAGGGCTGGTAAAACCAAAGCAAGACCGCTAAGTCCGGGAGTGAATATTTTCCAAATCTTCATTCCTGCCCGAGTATTTAGCAGAAAGATGTCACAACTTCCGCTGGGGAATTTCCTGATAAACTTAACTACTGCCGGTGGGGCATTGAATCCATGAGTGGGAAATGAAAATCCAATAAGTGTACTGTCTTTCAGCAAATCTTTCGATGGGTATTGTGATTTCGAGAGGTCAAATAAATCAGACTGTATACCGGCGTTGGTGGCATAAGCGCTTATCCATTCTGCTGCTCTCCTGGCATTACCTGTACCCGAGAACCAAAAAATCAGTAATTTATCATATCTCATTTCTTATCCAGGATCAGCTTCATTTTTGTTTTCAAGATAGGAATAAAGAATAATATTTTATAAACTCCCACAAAATCTTAAACATTGGTGATAAATCATTCGTAACTTATAATTTCAGTATCTTTGCGCCTTAATATTAAGGACGGTGAGAATTACGGAGCACTTGACGTACAGGAAGATCTTCCGCTTCTGGGGGCCCCTGGCACTTACATGGCTTATGATGGCCACCGAACAGCCATTTCTCGTATCCGTAATAGCGAGGCTGCCTGATGCCAAGTTTAATCTGGCAGCCTTTGGTATTGCTTTTGCTTTTGCATTGATAGTAGAGGCTCCTGTGATAATGCTTATGAGTGCATCAACGGCACTGGTGACGGACAGGGACTCATACAGAAAAATGAAGCGTTTTACTGATATTCTCAATATTTCTGTGGTTGGTGTACAGCTGATCTTGCTTATTCCTCCGGTTTTTAACTTTATTGTTCAGGACCTGATGGGCGTCCCGCAAAATGTTGCTCGCCTAACCTACATAGCACTTATATTACTAATATTATGGGCACCTGCAATCGGATACAGGAGGTTTTACCAGGGTATCCTTATAAGGAACAATTTAACACGCAGGGTGACTTACGGAACCCTGGTAAGGCTTTCTATGATTGCCCTGGTAGGGTTTGGCCTTTATATCTCAGGAATAGAAGGTGCCTACGTTGGTGCCGCAACACTGTCCATAGCAGTTTTTGCCGAGGCCATAGCGTCCTGGCTCATGGCAAGAAACACTGTGAGAAGAATAATTACTGATGGCGACTTACACATACAGGATCCAGATGGATATAATAACGGTGAAAAAATAGGCTACAGGTTTATAGCCAGATTCTACACACCCCTTGCCCTGACATCTTTATTATCACTTGGCGTAAATCCTTTTGTGACATTTTTCCTTGGAAGAAGCCAGATGGCTATTGAATCTCTTGCGGTGCTTCCTGTGGTAAATTCACTTGTTTTTATTTTCAGGAGCATGGGGCTCTCATTCCAGGAAGTTCTCATAGCCCTTGTTGGTGACCGGAAACAGAACTATCCACGGCTTCGCAATTTTGCCATAATTCTTGGTGCTGCCGTTACCCTCATCCTTGGTATTATAGCATTCTCACCACTCGCCAATGTCTGGTTTGTCAGGGTGTCCGGGCTTACAAATGATCTTGCAGACCTTGCTTACACCCCACTGAAGATAATGCTGTTATTGCCTGCTTTATCCGTTCTTCTTTCGTTTCAAAGATCAACCCTGGTTGTGGCAAGTACCACAAGGCCCATATCTGTCGCCACCGGTATAGAACTGCTCACTATTGTCCTGTCACTTCTGATATGTATCGCTTACTTCAATATGGTAGGTGTAATGGCAGCTGCAATTGCCTATATAATCGGTAAAAGTGCCTCCAATATCTATCTTGCACCCAGGCAGGTAACTGCAGTGCACAGGTGGAAAGTCCGGCACCACTAGTCGCGAGTTTACACATATCTGTTTTTCAGCATACCTTATCCCTAATGGTTAAAGAGTTATTTCAATTTTAATTCTTATATCAATATCTTTGGTATATTAATTTAGCAGGATAGCCATCCATATAGTTTTTCCATCAGGAGAAAATACAGGATCATGAGATACATTCTTACTTTCTTTTTTTTCTTGCTGTTTTGCCATATCCCTATAAGTAGTCAGCAGGCTCCTCCAAATTTGCCGGCCATGGTATATATTGATGACAGCCAGATACGTATTACCTATAACGGAGCAGATATTTTCACAGGCACTATAGACTCCCGGCATGAGGTGAAACATATTTCAACTTCATATATTAATAATGGAAAGGTCACCCAGGTTGTGATGTTTCAGGGCCAGGACATGATTATCACCGGAAAGATAGAGGGAAGTGATGAGTCATTTCCCTGTGAGTCTGAAAGGCGCAGTTCATTTGAATATGATCTGGTCAGGCACAGTACAGGTTTAAGCCATAGTTTATTGAACAGGGCCGTGTATGACCGTAAATATGACTGGGTACTTTCAGTGGATGAGCAGGGTTCCAGGGTAAGGATTATTCCCTCTCCGGAAAATACTTTTTACGTCGAAATTGAAGGCAACGAGATCTGTTTAAGATTCAGGCCGCTATACTATCAGAAACACCGGGGACTTGCATATTTCAGGCCCTGGGAATACAGGATGCCGGAAAAACCGGTTGTAGGGTGGTGCTCATGGTTTGCTTTCTGGAACCGTGTAACTGAGGATGATATACGGAGGACAGCAGACGTGCTGGCCGAGAAGCTGGTGCCTTATGGCCTTGAATACCTGCAAATTGATGATGGTTACC
Source organism: Bacteroidales bacterium (assembly GCA_032260385.1). Lineage (GTDB taxonomy): Bacteria > Bacteroidota > Bacteroidia > Bacteroidales > VadinHA17 > UBA9300. The sequence continues at coordinate 102,258 of JAVVEL010000002.1, forward strand.
AGAGAGAGCCCGGTGGTACACCCGAATCGTGGCTCATACCAAACGAGAAATTCCCGGGCGGTATGAAAAAACTGGCTGAATATATCAGGGATAAAAAGATGATACCCGGGATCTGGACCTATATGAATTTTCACGACAGGGAAGAGGCTGAGTCAAACAGCTCCTTGTTCGTGAGCGATAAAAATGGTAACCTTGCAACGGGCAGGTGGATTGAGTATATCCTTGACGGGTCAAATCAGGAAGCAATAAGTAAATATATTCGTCCTACATATGACGGTTTTGAGGATATGGGATGGGAATACTACAAGGTTGACGGCTTGCGACATCTGAGATATGATGGTTATAACAGTTACCCTGAATATTTCAGTGTAAAAAGTGAATCCAGGACTGAAGCTTTTCGAAAAGTCCTGGAAGCCGTGCGGGAAGAAATAGGACCAGATAATTATATTCTTGCGTGTTGGGGTCTTCGTCCTGAACTGGCAGGAATAGTAGATGCCTGCCGGATAGGAACTGACGGTTACGGACTTGGCGGATTGTCCCAGTACAATTCTTTCAATAATGTTGTTTGGCTTAATGATCCTGACCATATAGAGGCATTCGGGGACTATGCCTACAGGGATTGTATGGCCACCTCACTCACAGGCTCCTTATATATGATCACTGATAAGCCTGAAGACTATGAAACAGGTAACATTGAACCTGTTATACGTACCATACCCGTAATGCATACCATGCCGGGGCAGATCTACGATGTTGACCCCAGCCGGTCGATGTACCTTGACAGGGTCGATACTGAAACATCAGGAAGCGGTGAACGGATATTTGATGCCAGCCGTACATCCTTCAATGATCTTTTTCTCCTGGAAATTAATGAGGCTTATGAAAACTGGGTCTTGCTGGGGCGGACCGGTGAGAGAGTGGAATATATTGAATTTGAACGACTTGGCCTGGATCCCTCAAAAGAATATATTGTTTTTAGCTTCTGGGACAAAAAATTCATTGGAAACTTTAACAAGGGTTTTCTAGCCGGTGACATAGATACCACGTACAATTGTCAGCTTTTCTGTATTCGTGAGAAAAAATCTCACCCCCAGCTGCTAGCAACTAACAGGCATATATCATGTGGTGCACTTGAGATCGCAGGTTTAGACTGGGAAAACCTTAGCCTTTCTGGTGAAAGTGATCTGGTGGCAGGTGATGACTACATTCTTTATCTTACCGAGCCTGGAGATTATAAGCTTCAGGAAATACGAATTGATGGGGAACTGACTCCCCTTACATATCTCAAAAACGGGCTTCGTGAAGTTCATCTTAAAAGTACTATCACGGGAAAGATTGAATGGGAGGTCATCTATGGATTATGAAAAAGATGCCTGCATTGAAATAAGGAAGAGAAACGAGAAATATACAGGATAAAACAGCAAAAAAAATTTGTTTTGTATGTTATTTATTTCTAACATTGTGTTAGAAATAATTAACATATATTACATTATGAAACGTTCAATAATTGTATTTATCGTTGCAGCCCTCGTTTTACTGTCAACCGGCCTGTGGTTTTTTACTTCCTACACGGATTTTAATGCAATGGATGTGTTGCACTACGCTATAATCATAATTCTTGTTGCCTTTGCATTTTTCGTTGGAATACAGAGGCTCAGGAATGCCAGGCGAGGCGAACCGACAGAGGATGAGCTGTCAAAGAGAGTTCTTCAGAAAACGGCAGCCCTCTCATATTATATATCCCTCTACATTTGGGTATTTATAATATTTATAAAGGACAGGATTGAATTTGATACAGAGCAGTTGCTTGGGACCGGGATTCTGGCAATGGCCATCACATTTGCATTAATATGGTTGGTGCTTAATTTCAGAGGGATAAAGAATGACTAACAGGATAAAAGAATTCAGGGCACGTGATAACCTGACACAGGAGGAACTTGCAAGGAAAGTCAATGTCAGGAGGGAAACCATAGTATTTCTTGAGAAGAACAGGTATAATCCCTCATTGAAACTTGCGCATGATCTGGCCACTGTTTTTTCGGTGGCTATTGAAGAACTTTTTATATTTGATTAATTATTGTAGTTAACCGTAAAAGGCGTAAGTCTGGAAAAGTGAGGATTAATGATAATTGAGACACACAAACTGGCCATTGTGGGAGATTTCAGCAAATATTCCGGAAAAAGTATCCGGGACTTCATTTTTGAGTGTAACAAAAACGGTCATATCAACTTTGTGAGATCAGTTTCTGAGGCATTGATTTTGTTTCCAGGCGCTTACTCGCTCGAGCAAGCTCGGCCCGTAAGGCCTAAAAACAAAAAACCATTCGCTTTTGCGAATGGCTTTTATTTTGCGCTGGCGGAGAAAGAGGGATTCGAACCCCCGGACCGCGTAAACGGTCAACGGTTTTCAAGACCGCCGCATTCGACCACTCTGCCATTTCTCCGCCGCAAAGATAGCAATTTTTTAATTTTGCAAAATTTACAGCCTCGGCGCGGGTGAAGAAGTGGGAGGAGTCCTGAGACTTCCAGGTCAGAATTGTTATAAATAATGGCTAAAAAGTGCTCTGTTCATGGAAAAATGGGCATGAAAGTTTGCTATTCGTAGAAAAAAAAATATATTTGTATTCAAATAAACAATATTTAACTAACCATAAAAACTATTTACCATGACAAAAAAGGAATTAGTAAATGCTATCGCTGATAAGGCAGGACTCTCTATTAAAGATGCAAATACAGCTCTTAATTCATTTGTAGATGCTTTCGGTGCCGCAATGAAAAAAGGTGAAAGGATCCAGTTACCAGGTATGGGTACATTTAAGGTAGATACCAGGAGCGCAAGGGTGGTAAGGAACCCTCAGACAGGAGCTAAACTTAATGTTCCTGCCAAAAAAGTGGTGAAATTTAAAGCAGCACCAGGCCTCAGCGATAAGCTATAAGAAATTATTCCAGGATTGCTAAAGGGGGTGGACGCACCCCCTTTTTTGATGCATATGATTGAAAGGGAACTTATAGAATACCTCGAGAATTTTGTTTCTGCACGCAGGGTAAAACTTTTCGATAAAGTACTATCGGAGAGAACGAAATATATAACAGTTGTCCTTGAAGATATCTTTCAGCCTCATAATGCCAGTGCAGTTCTAAGGACCTGCGAATGCCTTGGTATACAGGAAGTTAATATTATAGAAAACAGAAATGAATATAATGTTAATCCCGATGTTGCGCTTGGTTCAGATAAATGGCTCACTCTTGTTGAATATAAGGGTAAAGGAAACAACACTTTCGAAGCATACGAAAATTTACGCTCCAGGGGCTACAGGATCATAGCAACATCACTACATAAAAAAAATGCTGTAAGCCTTGATAAATTCGACCTGGGGAAAGGTCCTGCGGCCCTTGTTTTCGGTGCTGAAATGCACGGGCTCAGCAAGGAGGCAGTGGAATGGGCCGACGAAGCCCTGAAAATACCAATGCATGGTTTTACGGAGAGTTATAATATTTCAGTCTCAGCAGCCATAAGTATATATGAACTGGTATCCAGGCTCAGGCAAGAAGGCCTGGCCTGGCAATTGAAAGATGAGGAAAAAACAGCACTGAAATTGGACTGGTTGCGTAAGACTATTAAAAAACCGGACTTGCTTGAAAAAAAGTTTATGCTTATGAAAAATAGAAGGGAATAAATTTTTAAAGAAATTTTTTATACTTTTGAACAATAACCTGGACTGTTAGAAAAATATATTTATGAACTGCATTATCGTTGACGATGATAAACTTTCAAGAAAGGTGCTCACCGAACATGTAAAGAGATCTTCCTTTCTTACCCTGACAGGTGTATATGATAATGCAATCGACGCCAGGAACTCACTGGCTGAAAAATCTGACATCGATCTTATCTTCCTTGACATACAAATGCCTGATATGGATGGCTTTGAATTAATTGACAGCCTCGAAAGTCCTCCTGCAGTAATAATGGTAACTGTAAATGAAGAACTGGCAGTGAAAGCTTATGACGTTGATGTTATTGACTACCTCGTAAAACCCGTAAGCTATTCACGATTTTGCAAGGCTGTTGATAAAGTGGTACGCTACCAGAATAAAAATGCCAGGGATAATGTCGGCCAGCAGGAAGTATTTATAAAAAAGGGATCCTCACTTGTTAAACTAAAGCTTGTTAACATAGTGGTTGTGGAAGCCCTCGAAAATTACGTTGTGGTACATACCGATAAAGAAAAGTATACCATACATTTCACAATGAAGGCTATTGAACAACAGCTGCCTTCCTTGATATTCATCAGGGTCCACCGTTCATTTATTGTCAATAAGAGCAGGATTATAATGATAAAGGATAATTCTGTTGATATAAGCGGAGATCTTGATATTACTAATGTCCCCATAGGAAAATCATACCGTGAAAATCTTCTGAAAGAGATCAACGTTATGATGAGATAAACCCCGTGTTTATATGCTATCTAATCATAATTTATTCCTGGCACATGTCGGCCAGACTTCAAATGAACCAATGCTTATAGAGATTGAGTCAGCCAGGGGGATATGGCTGTTCGGTCCTTCAGGGGAGAAATACCTTGACCTGGTTTCCGGGGTGTCGGTAAGCAATGCAGGCCATGGTAATCCATCAGTTATAGAGGCCGTGAAGAATCAACTCGATAAGTATATGCACCTGATGGTTTACGGAGAACTGGTACAGTCACCCCAGGTGTATTATGCAAAAAAGCTGAGTGATGTTTTGGGACATCACTTTGAGACCGTATATTTCGTAAACTCGGGCTCGGAAGCAGTGGAGGGGGCAATAAAAACAGCCAGAAGATATACATCGAGATCAAGGGTGGTTTCATTTAAGAAGGCCTACCACGGATCGACCCTCGGAGCACTGAGCCTCTATGGTGAGGATTCGTTCAAATCCGGTTTTATGCCGCTTATACCGGAAATGGTCCAGGCCGAATTCAATAATATCGATTCACTTTCTGTAATTGATGATAAAGTGGCCGCCGTTATTGTTGAGCCTGTACAGGCTGAAGCAGGTATAATATGTCCACGGGAAGATTTCCTTCACGAGCTAAAGGAAAGATGCGGTCAAACGGGGTCGCTACTCATTTTTGATGAGATACAGACCGGTTTTGGCAGGACCGGAAGCCTTTTTGCCTTTCAGAAATTTGGCCTTGTGCCTGACATTATTTGCCTGGCAAAATCACTTGGGGGAGGAATGCCTCTCGGCGCCTTTGTCTCATCGAAAAAAATAATATCCACCCTTGCCCATAATCCGGCAATGGGACATATCACTACTTTTGGAGGCCATCCCGTGTCATGTGCTGCAGGAAAGGCCGCACTGGACTTTATCACAGATAATAAACTGGATATTGCCGCAAACCAAAAGGGTGAAAGATTCAGAAGCAAGTTAAAACATAAAAATATACTCGAAATCCGTGGTGAAGCTTTGTTCCTCGCCGTTAAACTTTCTTCTCCTGAAATGGCGGCGAAATTTATGTCCCGGGGACTAAAAAATGGACTGATGCTTGACAGCTTCCTTTTTTGTAATGATTCGTTCCGCATAGCTCCGCCTCTTATAATTGAAAATGATGAAATTGATTATGCAGTTGATACAATCCTTAAAACAATTGATGAAATATCCTGAAGTATTATTCTTTTTTCAGGTAGCCCTTATCTGCCAGCCAGCAGGTGCACAGGTGACTGATGAAATTAATTATTATTTCACTAGGATAATAGCTTCAACAGCAGTGGAAGAAAGACTTGTGTATAACGACTCCATTGCATACACCCTGCTGGCATACCTCGAATCCGTAGATGATATTGTCGCCACTGACATCCCAGGTGTGAACTATCTGGGCCAGATAAGCTCTTCCGACAGCCTCCTTAAATTCTTTACCTGGAATGTTCCAATATCTAATGGAAATAACCTGTATAACTGTATAATATATAACGATAGCCTTGACCAGAAAATATTTCTGAAGGGAGATGCGGGATTGCAGACACTTGATGCCGATAAGGTATTGAAAGCCAGCGAATGGTATGGATCCCTGTATTATGATGTACAGCCTCTTCGTCAGGAAGATCACCAGAGCTATATACTTCTTGGTTTTGATCCTGATAATTTGAACGGGAATGCAAAAGTTGTTGAAATTCTTCAGTTTAATAAGGATGGGGAAGCGGTTTTTGGTGAAAAGGTATTTGGTCCTGAAAATGGAGATCAGGCCAGGATGATTTTTAAATATTCTCCACTGGCGACGATGATGCTCCGGTTCAGTGATGACCGTTCACGCATCGTCTTTGACCACCTTTCACCAACATCAGAACAGTTCGGAGGCATGTATAAATATTATGGCCCTGATTTTTCACACGACGCGCTGGAAATCAGGGACGGCATGCTGATACTGGTGGAGGATATTGACCTGCGCAATATAAGTAATTAATCCTGCTCTCTGTCCCCTCCTTCCTGCTCCGTAGGACCTAGGTCGAACCCCTGCCATATCCTGCATTTTTTTCACATTTATGTGACTATTTGTCATGGTAAAATGATTGGCATGAGCTTTGAAAATGTGCCCCTGAGAAAATGTCAAACATATAAAATCTGAAAAAATGCAGAAAGGTAAAATTGGTGTTACTACTGAGAATATTTTTCCTATAATAAAAAAGTTCCTTTATTCTGACCATGAAATATTTATCCGCGAACTTGTATCAAATGCCGTTGATGCCACACAAAAACTTAATACCCTGGCATCAGTGGGCGAATATAAGGAGGAACTGGGCGATACGACCATCAGGGTATCCCTCGATAAAAAGAAGAAAACAATAAGCGTTTCTGATTATGGATTGGGAATGACCGCTGATGAACTGAAGAAATATCTGAATGAAATAGCTTTCTCCAGTGCAAATGATTTCCTTGATAAATACAAGGAGCAGTCAAATGCAATAATTGGTCACTTTGGTCTTGGGTTTTATTCGTCGTTCATGGTGTCTGACAGGGTGGAAGTGATTACACGGTCATGGCAAAAGGATGCCCGGGCCCTTAAGTGGACCTGTGATGGCAGCCCCGAATATTCAATAGAGGATACCGAAAGAGAAAGGGTGGGCACAGATGTGATCCTGCACTTAGATAAAGACTCAAAAGATTTCCTGGAAGAAGCAAAGATTGAGGAACTGCTTAAAAAGTATTGCCGTTTCCTTCCCGTTAAGATTGCCTTCGGTAAGGAAAAAGAGTGGAAAGATAATAAGTATGTTGAAACGGATAAGGATAAAATAATTAATAATACTGAACCGGCATGGACAAAAACACCGGCTGACCTGAAAGATGAAGACTATAAGGAATTTTATCGCGAACTATATCCCATGGCTGATGAACCCTTATTCAATATACATCTCAATGTTGATTATCCCTTCAATCTTACGGGAATACTTTATTTCCCAAGGATAAAGAATAATATTGAGATACAGAAAAATAAAATACAGCTTTACAGCAACCAGGTTTTCGTTACTGATTCGGTTGAAGGGATTGTCCCTGAGTTTCTTACACTCCTGCACGGTGTTATAGATTCGCCTGATATTCCTCTGAATGTTTCAAGAAGTTATCTTCAGAGTGATTCGAATGTAAAGAAAATATCAAGCCATATAAACAAGAAAGTAGCTGAACGGCTGCATGAGATTTTCAAGGAAAACCGTGAGGATTTTGAAAAGAAATGGGACGACCTGAAACTCTTTATAGAATACGGGATGATAACAGAGGAAAAATTCTATGAGAGGGCAGTTAAGTTTGCACTCTTTAAGAATACCGACGGAAAGTATTTTACATTTGATGAATATGAAAAGCTCATAAAGGAAAACCAGACGGATAAGAATAAAAACCTTATCTACCTTTATGCCACTGACAAAGATTCACAGTATAGTTATATTGATAAGGCCAAAGCAAAAGCCTATGATGTTCTTCTGATGGATGGAGAACTGGAGCCCCATCTGATCAATCACCTCGAATCTAAATTTAAAGATAGCCGCTTTGTCAGGGTGGATTCAGATGTTATAGATAAAATTATTGAGAAGGAAGAAAAGATAGAATCCAGACTGAATAGTGACCAGCAGGAGATAATAAAGATGGTCTTTTCGAGTCAGCTCAAAGGAAAGGATAGCTTTATACCGCTTACCGAGCCAATGCAGGAATCTGATTCACCGGTGGTTATAACACAGTCTGAATTCATGAGGAGAATGAAAGATATGTCAAAACTGGGTGGCGGAATGAATTTCTATGGTGATTTGCCTGATTCCTATAACCTGGTAATCAACACAAACCATACAATAATAGAAGGCCTTGCAGCGGATGCCCTTAAGGAGATTGGAGCTACCATAAAGAAGCAGGATGAATCAATAGATGCACTGGAGAAGGAAATAAACGAGACAGAGAAATCCCAGGTAGGTAAAAAGGATGAAGAAATTACACAGGCTGAAAAAGATAAACTGGAAGCCCTGAGTAAAAAGAAAACCAAAGCAGAAGAAAAGAAAAAGGAAATAATAAGCAAGTACGCAGATAAAAAACCTGTGGTACAGCAGCTTATTGACCTGGCTCTCCTGGCAAATAATATGCTCAAAGGAGAAAAACTCAATACCTTCGTTAAACGGAGTATAGAACTTTTATAGTTAAAGCATCCTGGAAATTTCCTTCTTCAGGAAGTCAAGTGCCACCTTTGCCGGTTCCTGGTCCATTTCCATAATAGCTTCGAGCAGGTTCCTTGAAAGGTCTGCAGAGCTGGCTGTAGGGGGTATCTTTTCAGCGATGGTATTGATTAGTTTTATCGAATTGGCTCGTGCACTTTTAATCACTTCCCAGGCCTGCGGCGATATGTAAATCTGCTGAGCAAGATTATGGTCGTATTCAGACCTTATTGTAGCCAGAAGGGCAGCCTGAAGCTTTTTAGCATCCATCCCGGACTTGTGTGTGCGCATGATAAGTGATTCCATCGATATCCTTTCAAGAAAGAGGGTCAGTCTTTCGTAGGCCTGTAACCTGACAGGTGTGATGGTCCTTGAATTTTGAAGCACGATCTCGTGACGCCTTTTTTCCCTGTCGTTATCAATGGTTTTCCTGATGAGCAGATAGGCAGTTAGCATCACAAGAAGGGCAGGTATTGTAACAAACAGTATTTCCTTTGCGGTTTCCATTATCATAGCTTGTTGAATTATATATACAAACGTATAACTTTTTGTCGATATTATAATATCGTGGAATAATGGAACCGGGAAGGGCGTGATTGCTGATAGCAAGTGAGTCCTGCAGGCTCGCAAGAGGCCGGTGATCGTGGCTGGTGGGAGCGAGCAATGATGAAATTTACAAATTGTGCCTGGCGGCGGCTTAAATTGTGAAAAAAAACTTAATTTTGAGGTTTTTAAACCCGGATGAAACATGGAATATTTATCGAATCGTATTAAATCCCTTTCAGTATCTCAAACGCTGGCCATGGCTCAGAAAAGCCGTGATATGAAAGAAAAAGGCATTGATGTTGTAAATCTTAGTATCGGTGAACCTGATTTTAACACCCCTGATCATATCAAAGAAGCAGCCAAAAAGGCAATAGATGATAATTATACACACTATCCCCCTGTGCCGGGATATCCTGATCTGAGAAAGGCAATTTCTGAAAAATTCAAAAGAGAGAATAATCTTGAATATTCTCCTGATCAAATTGTTGTATCGGCAGGAGGGAAGCATTCCCTGATAAATGTTATCCTAAGCCTTGTGAACCCGGGTGATGAAGTAATTCTTATAGCTCCCTACTGGGTAAGCTATTATGATCAGATCATTCTTGCAGAAGGGAAACCGGTGGTAATCGAAACGGGTATTCAAAACGATTTTAAGCTTACCGCCGTGCAACTTGAAGAGGCCCTGAGCGAGCGCTCAAGGCTTATTATATTTAATTCTCCCTCCAATCCTACGGGGATGGTTTACAGCCGGGAGGAGATGGAAGAGCTTGCCAGGGTGATTGAAAAACACGAAGGCCTTTTTGTTATTTCTGATGAGATCTATGAACATATTATATTTTCAGGGAAACATGAAAGTATGGCATCATTTGATTTCATATACGACAGGGTTATAACACTTAACGGTGTATCAAAAGGATACGCCATGACAGGCTGGCGCATTGGTTATATAGGAGCACCTCTCTGGCTGGCAAAAGCCGTAAACAAGCTGCAGGGACAATTCACCTCGGGAGTGTCATCCATAGGTCAGAGGGCAACCATGGCAGCAGTCACTTCAGGTCCTGATTCGTGCAGGGCGATGAGAGATGTTTTTTTAAAGAGAAGAGACCTGATATGCGGTCTCTTAAAGGATATTAAGGGATTGAATATAAGAATACCCCGGGGTGCTTTTTATGTTTTTCCCGATGTGACAGCTTTTTTCGGGAAAAGTGATGGTGAAACAATTATTAATAATTCCAATGACCTGGCCATGTATCTACTCGAAAAGGGACGTGTGGCAGTTGTCAGCGGCGAGGGATTTGGAGCTCCTGATTGCATAAGGCTCTCCTATGCTGCATCTGATGCCGAACTTATTGAAGCCTGCAGCAGGATGAAAGAAGCACTTGGAAAACTTAAATAAAACCATGACGAATATTACAGGAAAAGAGATGCTTGAATTTATAGTATCAAGACAGAGCGAAAGGGGATATCATGAGAAAGCCGTTGAAAACGATAAGCTTGAGAGGATCCTGGAAGCCGGCCGCATGTCTCCTTCAGCCTCTAATTCCCAGCCCTGGAAATTCATAGTGGTAAATGAACCTGGGCTAAGGGAGAAGGTGGCGATGGCAGCATCGGCCAGGGAATTGGGCTTTAATACTTTCATCGGCCACGCACCGGTCTTGATTGTTGTGGTAAAAGAAAAGGGAAAGGTGATATCACGTGTCGGGGGCACGCTTAAAGATAAGGATTATTCATTAATTGATATAGGTATAGCTGTTGAGAATATTTGCCTCCAGGCATATGCTGAAGGTCTGGGCACATGCATCATTGGATGGTTCAATGAGAAGAAAGTAAAAGAATTGCTTGCTATCCCTGCGTCCAGAAGGGCAGAGCTGATAATCACACTTGGCTATCCTTCCGGGTCACTCAGGTCGAAGAGGCGTAAGGATCCGGATGAAGTTATATCATATAACAAATACTAGGAGGAATCCCGTTTCTTCCAGATAAACCTGTTTTCCTCTCCCTCCAGGAGCCTCCTGATGTTTTTCCTGTGAGTTATTATAAGAGCCAGGGCAACAAGGAGGGCAAAAATGGTAAACATCAGAGATGGGCTGTCAAAGAAAACCAGCGAGATCAGGGGGAAAGCAAGTCCTGCTGATATTGAACTTGCTGAAACATAGCCTGTAATAAGCAATACAGCAAGAAAAACAGCCATACATAAAAGAGTTACAAGGGGTTGAAGTGCCAGCAGGACTCCAAAAGTGCTTGCCACTCCTTTCCCTCCCTTAAACCCGGCAAAAACGGGAAATACATGACCGATAATGGCAATAATACCCGTTATGATTTGCATATTAATCAATTCAGAAGACCCGGAAGCAGCTAATTTCAGAAACACAGGCAAGCTGGCTGCAAGCCAGCCCTTGGTAATGTCAATTAAGAGAACGGGAATGCCTGTGGCCCATCCAAGAACCCTGATGGTGTTTGTTGCACCGGCATTGCCACTTCCATGGTCCCTTACATCAATACCGTGAAAAACCTTACCCGCCCAGACAGCTGTTGCCACTGATCCCAGGGCATAGGCAAGAAGGCAGACCGCAATGAAAATATTATAGTTGAGGTCCATATTTGATCAGTTCAAGGAGATCCTCGTTTACTGCAAATTTTTTGAAGTTCAGAATGAATTTTTCTGCGAGTGTCTTTGCAGATTCATGCCAGTCTTCCGGATTATCCCAGGCCATTGCCGGTTCAAGAAGTTTTTTGTCGACACCCTTAACATCTGAAGGTATGGAAAGATTAAAGACCGGGATATCATAGTATTCTGTCTTGCTTATTGAACCGTCAAGTATGGCATTTATTATATTCCTGGTGGATTTCAGATCAATCCTTTTGCCCTGGCCGTAAGGTCCACCCATCCAGCCTGTATTAACGAGCCAGGCATCGGCATTGTGGATTTTCATTTTACGAACCAGTTCATTGGCGTAAATTATTGGATCGAGGAGGAGGAAAGCGGCACCAAAGCAGGCTGAGAATGAGGGTTGTGGCTCCTTTATGCCTCTTTCAGTTCCTGCAACCTTGGCGGTATAACCGCTTATAAAATAATAGCTCGTCTGCCCTTTATTTAGCTTTGCTACCGGGGGAAGCACACCAAAGGCATCGGCCGTGAGAAAAATTACCTTCGAGGCATGGCCTGCCTTGGATACAGGTTTTACAATATTTTTGATATGATAAATTGGATATGAAACCCTTGTGTTCTCTGTTTTGCTGTCATCATCAAAATCTATTGATCCGCCATCCCTTACAACGACATTTTCAAGAAGAGCATCCCTGCGGATTGCCTTATATATGTCAGGCTCTTTCTCCTTGCTCAGGTTTATGCATTTAGCATAACAGCCCCCTTCAAAGTTAAATATGCCGTCATTATCCCACCCATGCTCATCATCTCCTATCAGGGCTCTGTCAGGATCTGTTGACAGGGTGGTCTTCCCCGTACCGGACAGACCGAAAAATATTGCTACATCATTATCTTTTCCAACATTTGCCGAACAATGCATGGCAGCTATTTTCTGCAGGGGAAGGTAGTAGTTCATTACTGAAAAAATACCCTTTTTCAGTTCACCACCATACCAGCTACCCCCAAGTACGGCCATATTCTCGGTCAAATTAAAGAATACAAAGGTGTCAGAATGGAGTCCCTGTTCTTTCCATTGGCTATTGTTCGTTTTTGATGCAGCAAGGAAGACAAACTCAGGCTTAAAGGTTGTGAGTTCTTCTTCTGTGGGCCTGATAAACATATTCTTAACAAAGTGAGCCTGCCAGGCTACTTCCATGATAAAGCGTATTTTTAACCGTGTGCTTTCATTGGCTCCGGCATAGCAATCCATAACATATAATTTCTTCCCTGAAAGCTGCACTGATGCCAGATTCTTGCAGTGATTCCAAACTTCCATGCTAATCGGTTTGTTATCCGATACCTGTGCTTTATCTGACTTCCACCAAACAGTATCCCTGGTCTTATCATCCAGGACAATGTACTTGTCCTTTGGCGACCTCCCGGTATATATTCCCGTGTCAACTGCCACCGCACCGGTATTTGTGATAATACCTCTTTCATAACCTTCCAGATCAGGACTTGTTTCGGCACGGAATAAATATTCATGATCAGGATTATAAATTATTTCCACCGGGTCTTGAATATCGTAGGCCAGGAGATCTTTGCTTGTAACCATAACCAATAATTTTAATTTGTAATTACCAAAGGTATAAAATATTTGAAACGGTCCCTGTAACTGTGAATATGTTATTTGGTATTTATAAAGCACTTTTACTTTGAGTGGAGGGAAGAGGTATTGTTTTGTAAGTGACTTAAGAACAGTAATAAAATAACTAAAATAAACAATTTGTTGAATTATTTGTCTTATAATATAGACAAACATAAATAATAACTAAAATGAAAAAAGCGTATTTAATAATTCTGGCAATAATAATTGCGGGATCATTTGAGGTCCTGCAGGCTCAGACATTTAAAGCTGATCCGGATAAGACAGTTATCCTTTGGCATGGAAAGAAGGTAGGTGGAGACCATACGGGCAACATTAACCTGAAATCAGGTGAGATTATAATGAATGGAAACAAGCCGGTCAGTGGTACCATAGTGATAGATATGGCTACCATAACTAATTCTGATATTGAAAATGAGGCTATGAGGGAAAGGCTTGTAAATCACCTGAAATCAGATGATTTTTTTGGTGCGGATAAATTCCCCGAAGCAAAATTTGAGATCACGGGTTCCGAGGTCAACGGAAGTGGCGACCTTTTAATTAAGGGCAACTTAACTATCAAGGGTATCAGCGAGCCCATTGAGTTCGTCAGTAAGCCTGATTCTACGGGCGATTATATGATTTTTACAGGTCATATTGAGATTGACCGTAGCCTCTTTGATGTACGTTTTGGCTCAAAGAAATTCTTTGCCAACATAGCTGACAGTGCAATTGATGATATTTTCACACTTGACTACGAATTATACCTTGGGAAGTAACAAAGATTTTACTGCAAAAAAAGAGGCTGTCTTCAACTTTTAAGACAAGCTCTTTTTTGTTTATTTTACATATAAGCCCTGGAGGGCTACTTTAAAATATTTTATTCTCCTGAGGATAAACCGGCTATTTCTCCATCCTCTTTTTTATATTCCTTATTCTGCTTACCGTATATTTGCCTGTGCGGCTGCAAGCCTTGCTATGGGAACTCTGAAAGGTGAGCAGCTAACATAGTCCATTCCAACTGAATTACAGAATTCCACTGAGGACGGCTCGCCTCCGTGTTCACCGCAGATTCCTACCTTTAGTTTAGTGTTACTTGCACGCCCTTTTTCGGTAGCCATTCTCACAAGTTGGCCAACACCTTCCTGGTCAAGTACCTGGAAGGGGTCTTCCTTAAGTAAACCTTTTTTGATGTATACAGGAAGGAATTTACCGGCGTCGTCCCTGGAGTACCCGAATGTCATTTGTGTAAGGTCGTTTGTTCCGAAAGAAAAGAATTCAGCTTCATCTGCTATTTTGTCTGCTGTCAGGCAGGCACGTGGTATTTCAATCATTGTTCCCACCAGGTAATCAACCCTTATATTTTTCTCTTCAAAGACCTGTTCGGCTACTTCCCGTATTATCTGGTTCTGCATCCTGAATTCTTCCACTGTACCTATAAGTGGAACCATGATTTCAGGTTTTGCATCAATACCTTTCTTTTTTAGGTTGCAGGCAGCTTCAATAATTGCCCTTGCCTGCATTTCTGTTATCTCAGGGTAGGTGTTCCCGAGCCGGCAGCCACGATGACCCAGCATTGGGTTGAATTCGTGCAATGAATCCACGATTGCTTTTACCTCTTCGGCAGTGATTCCCATTTCTTTGGCCATTTCTGCCTGGTTTTCTTCTTCATGGGGTACAAATTCATGAAGTGGTGGATCGAGCAAGCGGATGGTTACTCCGTAGCCCTGCATTGCTTCCAGTATACCTTCAAAATCTTCTCTCTGATAGGGAAGGAGTTTATCAAGGGCTTTGCGCCTTTCTTCTTCTTTGTCAGCAAGGATCATCTCTCTCATGGCCTTTATTCTTTCACCTTCAAAGAACATATGCTCGGTACGTGTAAGTCCTATGCCTTTTGCTCCGAATTTTCTGGCTGTTTTCGCATCTTTGGGTGTATCAGCATTGGTCCTGACGTCCATCCGTGTGTATTTTTCTGCCAGTTCCATTATCTCACCAAAGTCTCCACTCATCTGTGGTTCAATTGTGGCAATCTTTGATTCATATACCTCTCCCGTGCTACCGTTGAGTGATATCCAGTCACCTTCCTTCAGGGTCTTGTCCCCTGATTTCATGGTGCGTGTTTTGTAATTAATGCTGATATTTCCTGCCCCCGAGACACAACATTTACCCATACCTCTTGCAACAACGGCGGCATGTGAGGTCATTCCTCCGCGAGCTGTCAGTATACCCCTGGCTATATTCATACCTTCAAGGTCTTCAGGTGATGTTTCAATACGCACAAGTATTGAATTGGTGTATTTACTGGCTTCATCTGCAAAAAAAACTATCTGACCTGTGGCAGCGCCCGGTGAAGCCGGGAGACCTTTGCCAATCACCACTGCACTCTTCAGCGCTTTGGTATCGAACACCGGGTGCAACAATTCATCAAGCTTATTAGGTTCCTGTCGCATTAAAGCGGTTTTTTCATCTATTTTCCCTTCTTTAAGCAGGTCGACGGCTATTTTGACCATTGCGGCACCTGTTCTCTTCCCGTTTCTTGTTTGCAGTAACCATAGTTTCCCGTCCTGTATGGTAAATTCCAGGTCCTGCATGTCTCCATAGTGATCTTCAAGCTTTTTCTGTATAGTAAAGAGTTCCCTGTAAACCCCGGGCATCACTTCTTCCAGGGATGGGTATCCAGATGCCCTTTCTTCTTCACTTATGCCTGCCAATTTTGCCCAGCGCAATGATCCTTCATGGGTTATCTGCTGAGGTGTTCTGACACCTGCAACAACGTCTTCACCCTGTGCATCAATAAGGTATTCACCATTGAAAATATTTTCGCCTGTGGCCGCATCACGGGTAAAGGCAACTCCTGTACCTGATTTTTTACCCATATTTCCGAATACCATGGCCTGGACGTTAACCGCTGTTCCCCATTCTTCTGGTATACGGTTTATCTGGCGGTAGTATTTGGCACGCTCATTCATCCAGCTGTCAAAAACGGCACATATTGATCCCCAGAGTTGTTCCCATGGGTCAGTGGGAAAATCGAGACCTGTCTTATCCTTTACTGCCTTCTTGAATTTTGTCACCAGCAGTTTAAGGTCATCCACTGTAAGGTCAGTGTCGTTTTCTATTTCTCTTTCTTCCTTCAAGGCTTCTATTATCTCTTCAAAAGGATCTACATCTTCTTTCGATTCGGGTTTAAGTCCCATAACAACATCACCGTACATCTGCACAAACCTGCGATATGAGTCCCATGCAAACCGGGCGTTGCCTGTTTTATTGGCCAGTCCGACAACAGCATCATCATTCATTCCCAGATTCAGAACCGTATCCATCATTCCGGGCATCGACACCCTTGCACCGGATCTGACTGAAAGAAGGCATGGGTTTTCCCTGGATCCGAATTCCGAGCCCATGATTTTTTCTACATTTTCAATTGCAGCCTTTACTTCTTCTTTAAGCAGTTCCACAACTCTTTCCCTGCCCATCTCATTATACTCCGTACAAACATCTGTTGTGATAGTGAAGCCCGGAGGTACCGGTACATCCGTCAGGTTCATTTCAGCCAGGTTGGCACCCTTGCCACCAAGCAGATTTTTCATGCCGGCATTACCTTCGGCTTTCTTATCCCCAAAAGTGTAAACTCTTTTAACCTTAGACATAAAGTTCTATTTTTATTATTAGTTATTTTTAAAAAAAATCAAGTCGCAAATATACAAAAAAATAGTCAAAATCTGATATTTTTGTTTGATAGTTAAGGTATTGAATATCAGAATAATGTTTTCCCCATATATTTTTTGCCGGCTTAATTGCTTTTTGCTGCTGCTTACCCGGAATTTAACTTATTAATGGTATTTTGTAAGCAAATATTATTGCATTTCAAAATATAGTCGATCATGAAGTATCTTATTTGTTTTTCTATACTCCTCTATATGTTTTTTAAGAATTCGAGCGCGCAGGAAAAAGTGTTTGATCCTTCTTATACCTTATGGTATGAGCAGCCTGCAGAGGAATGGGAGGAGGCTCTGCCTGTTGGGAATGGCAGGCTTGGGGCTATGATATTTGGCAAATTTGACGAGGAACGGATTCAACTTAATGAGGAGACTTACTGGACAGGAGGTCCGTATAGTACTGTTGTTGAAGGCGGATATAAATATTTACCTGAAATTCAGGAATATATTTTTCAAGGGGAACCTCTTGAGGCGCACAGGCTTTTCGGACGCCACCTGATGGCTTACCCTGTGGAGCAGCAGAAATACCAGTCAACAGCTGATTTGTACCTGTTTTTTGAAAATGGCAGTGAGATCAGGGATTATAAACGATGGCTCGATTTAAAGACGGGAATCGTACACGTGGAATACAGGGATGGGGATATTCTGTATAAACGCGAAATCTTTTCTTCGGCACCCGGCCAGGCTGTTATCATAAGACTGAGTAGTGACAGGAAGAATAAGATAAGTTTCAAAGGTCAACTGAGAGGGGTAAGGAATCTGGCTCATTCGAATTACGCAACTGATTATTTCAGGATGGATGCCCTCGGATCAGATGCTCTGATGGTAAACGGAAAATCAGCAGATTATCTGGGAGTGGAGGGACGAGTCAGGTACAGGGCACAGGTGAAAGCATTTATTGAAGGAGGAGAAATGAGGACCGAAGGAACATTTCTTATAATTGACAGTGCCGATGCTGTTACCCTCTGTATAGTAGCTGCCACTAATTTTGTTAGCTATAATGACGTGAGTGCAGACCAGAATAAGCGTGTTGAGGACTACCTGAAAAAGATAAGCGGTAAATCATATGACGATATCAGGTCAGACGCAATATATGATTACCGTTCATTATTTGACAGGGTTAAACTGGATCTTCCTTATACTGAAAATTCATATCTGCCTACTGATAAAAGGATGATCGCCTTTGAAGATAATCCTGACCCGGCCCTTGCTGCACTGGCCTATAATTTTGGCCGCTATATTTTGATATCATCATCAAGACCGGGTACCCAGCCTGCAAACTTGCAGGGGATATGGAATGAAGATATGAACCCTTCATGGGATTCAAAATATACTACCAATATCAATACCGAAATGAATTACTGGGCGGTTGAGTCAGCCAATCTTTCTGAATGCGCCGAACCTCTTATTATAATGGTGAAGGAACTGACCGACCAGGGCAGTGAAGTTGCCAGGGAACATTATGGAGCCGGAGGCTGGGTTTTTCATCAGAATACTGATATATGGAGAGTGGCTGCACCAATGGACGGTCCAACCTGGGGCACCTTCACAACAGGTGGTGCCTGGCTGACGACTCACTTATGGGAACATTATCTATATACAATGGATAAGGATTATCTCATGGATATTTATCCTGTGATTAAAGGCTCTGTTGAGTTCTTTATGGACTTTCTCGTCGAACATCCGAATGGTAAATGGCTGGTGACCAATCCTTCTAATTCCCCTGAGAATCCACCCTACGGGCCGGGATACAGCTACTTTTTTGATGAGGTAACGGGGATGTACTACTTCACTACCATATGCTATGGTTCAACTATAGACATGCAGATACTTCATGACCTCTTCGGCTATTATGTCGGGGCATCTGAAATACTGGGTAAGGATATGTTTTTCGCAGAGGAGGTTAAACAGGCAAGGGAAAGGCTGGTTCCTCCGCTTATTGGTTCTGACGGGACACTCCAGGAATGGACCGAAGATTATGCCCAGCTCGAGGATAAACACAGGCATTTTTCTCACATGTACGGGCTGTATCCGGGTAAGGTGATCTCAGTGAAAAAAACACCAGAACTTATAGACGCATGCAAGGCAGTCCTTGAACAGAGGGGAGACGGGGGTACGGGATTTTCCAGGGGCTGGAAGATGGCCCTGTGGGCACGCCTCTATGACGGTAACAGGGCAAACAAGATATTCAAGGGGTATATTAAGGAACAGGCTTACCCCCAGTTGTTTGCCAAATGTTATACCCCATTGCAGGTGGATGGCAGCCTGGGTGTGACTGCAGCTATAAACGAGATGCTTGTTCAGTCGCATGAAGGAGTGATTGACCTGCTGCCGGCTTTGCCTGCTGAGTGGGATAGTGGTAAATTCAGCGGTGTTTGCGCCAGGGGAGGATTTGAACTGTCTTTTGAATGGGAAAATAAAAAACTTACTGACCTGGATATTAAATCAAAAGCAGGTGAAATTTGCAGGATAAACACAGGCTACGATTGTAATATTTATAAATCAGGGAAAAAGGTGCATAAAAAAGAGATCAGGGACGGAGTATTTGAATTTGAAACAGAGGCAGGTGCCATATATAATGTTGAAATTAAGTAGGAGAAAATATGAGACATTACCTTAACACCTTCTGTTACCTCGTATTAGCGGTGATTTTATCAGTGAGTTGCGATGAAAAAAAAGCTCACCCCGACATGGAAGGAGCTCTCTGGATACAGGATACTATGCCTTTACCGGATCATGACAGCTTATTCTATGGTAATCACCCGGCACCCATCTTCAGAAAGGAATTCACGGTCAGGAAGGATTTTAGAAGCGCCCGACTCTTAATATCAGCTGCAGGTTATTACAGGTTCTTTATTAATGGTACCGATTCAGAGAATAACATATTAAGTCCTTCATGGACTGATTATAGCCAGCGAGTGTATTATTCAGAATATGATATTACTGAAAGCATCGTAAAAGGCCAGAATTGTGCGGGCGTGAGCCTGGGCAATGGCTTCTATAACCCATTGCCCCTCAAAATGTGGGGTCATCTGAACCTGAGAGAAAATCTTACAGTAGGTAAGCCTTGCTTTGTAGCTAAAATAATTATAGAGTACAATGACGGATCAGTTCAGGAAATAATTACAGACGATTCATGGAAATTCTCCTACGGGCCTGTAAGGAGGAATGATGTCTACCTTGGAGTAGTATATAATGCATTATATGAACAGTCTGGCTGGAACACTCCGGGATTTGAAGATACTGATTGGGGCAAAGCAGTTATTAATCCAGGGCCGGGAGGTCAGTTGCTAAGAAGATTTTTCCCTCCCGTAGTGGTAGTAGACACAATAATACCTGTTGATATATATGGTGTGGAAGATAATATATGGTTGGTGGATATGGGGGTTAACTTTACGGGTGTTTATGGAATAATGTTAAAGGGTAAACCAGGTGACTCAGTGGTTTTTCGTTTTGGAGAGAGAATATATGAATCAGGTAAACTTAATCCTATGACGGCGGTATGCGGTCAGATAAAAAGAAAAGGCATGGGAGGTCCGGGTGCTCCTGCTATTGCATGGCAGACAGATACCTACATATTTGGTGAAGACTCAGTAGCATATTTTTCTCCGGAATTTACATATCACACCTGCAGGTACATTGAAATCAAGGGCCTGGATTACAAACCCCGGCTGTCACAAATAAAGGGTCTTTATATCAGTACGGACCTGCAATCCAATAGTTTCCATTCTTCGTCCGATCTGATTGATTCAATACAGGATGCAACATTACGTACCTTCAGATCCAATCTTATTGGTATTCAGTCAGATTGTGCGGCGCGTGAAAAGTTTGGATATGGTGGTGACCTGAACGCTACGAGCGAGGCATTCATCTATAACTTCAATATGCGAGATTTCTACAGGAAGACAGTCTATGACTGGGTGGACGCTGTCAACGATTCTATTTTTGTGGATACGGCACCCTATGTGGGTATTAACTATTGCGGACTGAGCTGGGAATCTGCCTTCCTCATTACCCAGTATTACCTGTATCTGTACTACAATGACACTGATATAGTGGAGGGATTATATGATTTTAACAGGAAGTGGATGGATAAAGTGGCAAAGATACATCCTGCTGGTGTTGTGGATGCCGGTTTAAGCGATCATGAATCACTGGAAAATGTGCCGGTTGAACTTACCGGGACAGCACATTATCTGCTGTGCGCACGTATTATGAAGGTCTTTGCACAATATATGGATGATGACAGGGGGTTCGAAAAATACTCAGATCTTGAATCTGAACTTTCTGCATTACTGTTAAATAATTTCTGGCTTGCTCCAAAGTATGAGGTAGAGAATAAGCAGGTATTATATTCAGTCCTTCTCTATTTTGATATTGTACCTGAAGAGGATATTGCAAAGATGTCGGATAGCTTATTATACTGCATTAATAAAGCAGGCGGACACTTTACCTCAGGTATTTTCGGAACAAAGTATATTCTTTCCGCATTATCAGAAACAGGAAAGATCTCTGATGCCTATAATGTGGTGACCAATTATGATTACCCGGGTTGGGGTCATATGATAAAACAAGGAGCAACTACTATCTGGGAAACATGGAAAGAAAGTGATAACACCTACTCAAACTGCCATCCTATGTTTGGCAGTGTTTCGGAATGGTTTTACAGGCACCTTGCAGGAATAAATCCGGATCCGGAGCATCCGGGGTTTCGTAAGTTTATAATATCTCCGAAATTCCCTGATGGACTTGACAGTGTCAGGTGCAACTACAGGTCTGATTATGGTGTTATAGCAGCAAACTGGAGAAAGGAAAGGGACTATAACTATTACTACTATTTAGAGGTTCCTGAGTTAAGTGAAGCAAAAATTATGCTGCCTTATGGTACACGGCTGCTTAAGGTAAAAGATCTGGATAATAAAACTACAAAGCCCACAGATTCAATAAATGAAAATGGTAAATTTGTGCTTGGTGAAGGGAGATATGAGATTTCCTTTGTAATTTCTGACCAAGAAAGGTAAAACAGAAATATGAATATCATGAAAAGGCCCTATTTAAAATGTATGATTACCCTGATGGCTCTTATCCTGTCCGGTAATTTCACAGCAGCACAGGAGTATGATGAACTGAAGCTTGATGACATTTACAGTGATGGTGTATATACCCAGGAAAGGTTCGGTCCTGTAAGGTGGATGAAAGATTCCGAAGGATATTCCACGCTGGAGATTAATGAAGAAACAGGTGCACCGGATATTGTCAGGTATGAAGCCGGAACAGGTAAAAGATCGATCCTGATCTCATCAAAACAGCTGATCCCTGAGGGTAAATCAGACCCGTTAAGGCTTGCTGATTATACCTGGTCTGAGGATAATACAAAACTGTTAATCTTTACAAATACCAGGAGGGTATGGAGATATAATACCAGGGGAGATTACTGGGTACTTAACATGAAGACAGGCAAATTACAGCAATTAGGTAAAGAAGTGGAAAGAACAACAATGATGTTTGCCAAGTTCTCACCGGATGCGACAAGGGTGGCATATGTAAGCAAACAGAATATCTATGTCGAAGATCTGGAAACGGGTAGAACCAGGCAGATCACCTTTGATGGTGGAAACAATATCATTAATGGCACTTTTGATTGGGTATATGAAGAAGAACTCGATTGCAGGGATGGTTTCAGGTGGAGCCCTGACGGAGAAAAAATTGCCTACTGGCAGACAGATACGGAAGGCACCGGTGTTTTTTACATGATAAACAATGTTGATTCAGTATATTCTGTTCCAATACCCCTGCCATATCCAAAAGCCGGCACAACAAATTCGGCAGTTAAAATAGGAGTAATACCCGCTGACGGTGGTGTAACAAAGTGGTTTGATATTCCGGGCGACCCGCGTAATAATTATCTCGCAAGGATGGATTTCATTCCCGGTTCAGATGAAGTAATGATACAACAGCTTAACCGCAGGCAAAATACCAATACTGTATGGGTGGCTGATGTTAATACCATGGAGCTGACAAATATTCTGACCGACAGGGATGAGGCCTTCCTTGATATACATGATAATATCATGTGGCTGGATAAGGAGCAATACTTCACCTGGACCAGTGAGCGTGACGGCTGGCTTCACCTCTATAAGGTGTCAAGGGATGGAAAAAATATGGAACTCATTACAAAGGGTAACTTTGATGTTATAAGCATAAGCTGCATAGATCCTGCCGGAGGTTATGTATATTATATTGCTTCACCGGATAAACCCGTAGACCGTTATCTGTACAGGAGCAGGCTGGATGGCAGGGGAGAGGCTGAAAGGGTAACACCGGAGGGCATGCCAGGACAACACTCCTACCAGATGTCAGCAGATGCCCGCTGGGCTGTCCATACATACCAGAATGTTATTACACCACCGCGTATATCACTTGTAAGTATTGCGAAGCACAAGCAATTACGCTTGCTGGTAAGTAACCAGGAGGCAAAAGAACGTTATGAAAACCTGGGATTGAATCCCAAAGAATTTTTCAGGATTGACATAGGCGATGCAGAGCTTGATGCCTGGATGATAAAGCCCCGGAATTTTGATCCGGCAAGGAAATACCCGGTTATTATATATATCTATGGTGAACCTGCAGGTGCTACCGTACAGAACAGCTGGGGAGGAGGTGATTTGTGGCACCAGTATATGGCACAGCATGGTTACCTTATCCTGAGTATTGATCCGCGTGGTACAAGGTCGCCAAGAGGCAGGGAATGGCGTAAAATTATTTACAGGAAGATTGGTATAGCGGCTCCGCAGGACCATGCTGCCGCGGTGAGGAAAGTTATTTCAGACTATCCTTTCATTGATGGCTCAAGGATTGGTATTCATGGCTGGAGTGGTGGAGGACAGATGACTCTTAATTGCATGTTCAGGTACCCGGAATTATACAAGACCGGAATAGCGGTGGCTTTTGTCGCCGACCAGAAAAACTATGACACCATATACCAGGAAAGGTATATGAGCACACCGCAGGATAATCCGGAGGGATACAGGGATGGCTCACCGATAACTCATGCGCATAATCTGGAGGGAAAACTTCTGATTATGCACGGCACGGCAGATGACAATGTTCATTATCAGAGTTTTGAGATGCTTACCAATGAGTTGATAAAGCATAATAAACTTTTTGACCAGATGATCTATCCCATGAGGTCGCACGGAATTAATGAAAGAGAGAATACGAGCTATCACCTGAGGCAGACTATGGAAAAATTCTGGCTCGAAAACCTGGAACCAGGCGGAACAAAGGAAATATTATGAATAATAAATCTCTATTCCTCCACCTCATATCCAACAGACCGGATATTTGATTTAATCTTCTCAAGGTCGATATCTCTGCCACTTACAGAGAGTCTGCCTCTTGTAAGATCTACCGCAACAGATTCAACACCTTCAACGGAAGAGGCTGCATTCTCAACATTTTGCTTGCAGTGGTTGCATGTCATTCCTTTGACATTCATTGTGGCAACATTCGGCACCTTATCGGGGATGTCATCTGTTGTAGCATCCTTTTTCTTTCCAAAGAATTTTTTCATATATCCATTGATTATCAGTAATACCAGTATGATGGCAGATCCTGCACTCAGCCAGCCTGGAAGAATTTCATGGTCATGTGACATCATGTGCATGGGCAGTTCGAACCATCTGGCGGGCAGAAATGTATTTATCAGGAATCCGAAAATTAAGGCACCCGAGATAATTGAAAAGAGATAGCCGGCCAGGCTTCTTTTACCCAGTACTTTCGCTATCATCGTTATAGTTGCAGCATTTGTTGCCGGGCCTGCCATCAGCAGCACCAGTGCTGCCCCCGGACTAAGTCCTTTTAGCATCAGTACGGCGGCAATGGGGACGGAGGCAGTAGCGCAAATATATACCGGGATGGCAGCTATAAGTATTATTAACATTTCAAGGATATCATTGCTTGTACGGCCTGCAAAAAAATCATCCGGGACAAAGACTGCAATCAATGCAGCTATCAATAATCCTATAATAAGCCAGCCCATAATATCCTGGAGGAATTCAACAAAGGCATATCTGAACATAGTCTTCAACTTTGGGAAAAAACCTTTCGGGAGGGTCTTGTTATTGCCTCCTTGAGAAATTTCTTCTTCTTTTTCCTTTTTTGTGAGCCTGTTGGTAAGCAATCCACCTGATATTCCTGTGAACAGGGCAATAAAAGGTCTTATTAATGCAAAGGGTAGCCCGAGCATGGAATAGGTTACCAGTATTGAATCAATCCCGGTTTGCGGAGTTGATATCAGGAATGACACTGTTGAACCCCGTGATGCGCCATTCCTGTAAAATGACAGACCTGTTGGTATAACCCCACAGCTGCACAGGGGCAGGGGTATGCCTAATATGGATGCATTAACAACAGCCCTGGTCCTGTTACGACCCATATACTGCCTTACTTTTTTCTTCGGAAAAAGGAGGTACAACACGCCTGCAAAGAAGAAGCCCAGCAGTAAATACGGAGCCATCTCAGTTGTTATGAAATAAAGTTCGTTAAGAAATTCCTTTGCGTAGCCCATTGATTTTATTCTCCTCTTTGATATAAGTCAAAAGATAGCAAATTGTTCAAATCTCACCTTTTAATATCCCCCTGACTCCCTTCAGTCACCGGGCTTCTCTTCGCTCCGGCTCAAAGGGGGAACCTTGGCCCTGGGATGATAGAGGCCTATTGTTTCCTTGAGAAATATCCTGTCGATATGTGTGTATATTTCGGTTGTTAGTATGGACTCATGTCCCAGCATCTCCTGGACTGCCCTGAGGTCGGCACCGGCCTGTACCAGGTGGGTGGCAAATGAATGCCTGAAAGTATGCGGGCTGACCTTTTTTTTGATCCCTGCTGCTTCACATAACTCACGTACTATTGTATATATCATTATACGGCTGAGCTTTTTACCGCGACGGTTTAAGAAGAGTATATTCTTTTCCGTAATTGTCTTTAACCTGTAACGGTACTGCAAATAAAACTCAATCTGCTTTATTGTGTTTGGGTTAAGGGGTACCAGCCTCTGTTTATCGCCTTTACCGGTGACTGTTATGTATTCTTCCTTAAAATGTATATCAGTTAATCTCAGGTTAATCAGCTCAGATACCCTCAGTCCGCATCCATACAGGGTTTCAATTATTGCTTTATTTCTTTGTCCCTCAGGTTTGCTCAGGTCAATAGCTGAAATTAGGCTGTCGATCTCTTTTACTGAAAGAACATCCGGCAGCCTTGTTCCGGCCCGGGGTAATTCAACCAGGGAAGCCGGGTTCTCACTTATTTTACCTTCAATTGTCATATATCTGAAGAAAGCCCTTATTCCTGACAGGATTCTGGACTGTGTCCTGGGGTTTTTTATGTTAAGCCATTTTATGAAATCTGACAGGTCACTGAATGTAACATCCTCTGGCATTAAGGCAGTGGGCTGTTCCTCGCAGTAACTGCGCAGCTTGGCAATATCACGCAAATAAGCCTGGATGCTGTTTTCCGAAAGTGATCGTTCAATCTTCAGGTAATTCTTGAATTCTCCAATGCAATCTGTCCAGTTTTCTCTCATCAGATAGGTTTAACTATCCAAAAGTATTACTAAGTAACATAAGTTCAAAATAACAGTTAATGCCCAGGGCTTTTAGAAAAAAAAAGCAATGCTGGCTCCCCTGCAGAATATCTTGAAGTTTATTTTACAATGGAAGCTTTTGAGACAGTCCCTAATATCAAATTTGTTATCTTTGTTTCTGATAAGCATAAACCGTCCATGATAATTACAATAATAAATGGTCCAAATCTTAATTTGCTGGGAAACAGGGAGAATGAAATCTATGGCAATATACGCTTTGAAGATTATCTTCTGAAGTTAAAAAGAGTCTTTCCCGGGATAGATTTCATCTATTTTCAGTCAAATGTGGAGGGTGAAATAGTCAGTGCCTTGCAGGAGTTTTCAGGAAAAGGGGAAGGAATTATTTTGAATGCAGCTGGTTATACTCATACTTCAGTTTCTATTGCCGACGCCGTAGCTGCCTGTCCTGTCCCTGTAATTGAAGTTCATATAAGTAATTTACTTGGAAGAGAGGAATACAGGCATAAATCACTGATTGCACCATATTGCAGGGGAAGTCTTTTTGGTTTTGGTCTTGATGGCTACAGGCTTGCTGCCGAAGCACTGCTGAATATATTAAATGATAACAGATGAACTGGAAAAGAACTAAAATCGTAGCTACTATTTCTGACAAAAGAGCCGAACCTGAATTTCTAAGGAGATTATATAAGGCAGGAATGGATGTGGTACGCATAAACACTGCCCACCAGGATATCGAAGGAACAAGGCGGGTAATGGAAAATGTCAGAAAGGTGTCGGATAAAATTGCTTTTCTACTTGATACAAAGGGTCCTGAGATAAGGACAAGCATATCTGAGGGAGACTTATTCTTCAGGAAAGGAGAACATGTTACGGTGACCGGTGAACCGGAAACCAGAACCAACGAATCGGTGATTGCTGTTACCTACCCTGATTTTGCAAGGGATGTGCCGGTAGGGTCTCATATACTCATTGATGATGGGATACTGGAACTTCTGGCAACAGGAAAAGATGGCAATACCCTAGAATGCACAGTACTGAATGATGCTCCCCTGGGGTCAAGGAAAAGTGTGAATGTACCAAACGTAAAACTAGACCTGCCATCAATAAGTGAAAAGGATAAGAGTTATATTGATTTTGCCATTGAGAATGATATAGATTTTATAGCTCATTCTTTTGTAAGATCGGCACACGACGTACAGGATGTTCAGAAATTGCTGGACGAGAAGAACAGCCAGATAAAGATCATTGCCAAGATAGAAAACCAGGAAGGGGTAGATAATATTAACGAAATACTTGAGAACTCATATGGCATCATGGTTGCAAGGGGTGATCTGGCAATAGAGATACCCTATGAAAAAATACCGGGTATACAACGAAAGATTATTGA
This sequence comes from Bacteroidales bacterium, assembly GCA_032260385.1. Taxonomy (GTDB): domain Bacteria; phylum Bacteroidota; class Bacteroidia; order Bacteroidales; family VadinHA17; genus UBA9300. The sequence continues at coordinate 130,419 of JAVVEL010000002.1, forward strand.
TAAATGCATAAAGAGCCGTAAACCTGTTATAGTTGCCACACAGATGCTTCATTCAATGATTGAAAATCCCAGGCCTACACGAGCAGAGATAAGCGATATTGCAAATGCTATTTACTGGCAGACTGATGCTATTATGCTCAGCGGGGAGACAGCCTACGGGAAATATCCCGTTGAATCGGTAGAAACAATGACCAGGGTGGCCAAGGAAGTAGAGAAAAATAAGGAAAAATTTCTTGACCTCCCTGCAGGGACACTTACAGGGGAAGTGTCAGCCTACCTTGCAAAAGTGGCCGTAAAGACGGCCTCAAGGGTGGGCGCGAAGTGCATTATTTCAGATACGATAAGGGGACGAACCATAAGAAATATGTCGGCTTACCGCGGGATAAACTATATCATGGCACAGTGTTATTCCGCCAGAACCATGCGTGAGCTGGCCCTTTCGTACGGGGTATATCCCGGTTTGCAGGAGAAGCACAAATCTTCGGAAATGTTTCTCAAAATAGCACTGGAAAACCTGCTTGAGACTCATGAACTGGAGGATAGTGACATACTTGTAGTGCTTGCAGGTAACTTTAACAGGGGGACAGGATCATCATACATTGAAGTGGGGTCCGTTGAACACCTTAAAGAGAGGGTAAGTTAAATAATTAACACCTTATATTGGTCTGATTTTTGATGCCACATAAGGTGCTAAATCCTCCTGAATAATGATTAAATTTTTAACACTGTATATTTTATTATTGCTGCCTCATCCAGTGCATGTTTCAATGTCGAGCATGGAATATATTCCCCAGGATGAAGGATACAGGATTACGGTGAGGATGTTCAGCGACGATCTCTTGCTTGATCTCCTTAGTCTTTATCAACTGCCCGGGGAACATATTGCCGATCATGTTTATACCGGCCCGGATGATATATTTGAAGACTATATCAATAATAAGCTAAAAGTAAAAATTAACGGCGAGCAGTTAAAGGCAAGTCTTCTGGAAACGGAGAAACTGGAAATTGAGACTATTATGCGTTTTTTTCTGGAATACGGCTGGGAGACAAATAACATTGAAATTAGTAATACAATCTTAACGGATATACATATGGACCAGGTAAACCTTTTTATCTATAAGGATGAAAACAACGAACTGGCTTTTCGTTTTACAGTTAATTATTTAAACGAAAAGATAAGCCTGGAATGAAAAGTTATATCGTAATGTAATATAAATGAAGCGACTATTTGCAATATTGATTTTCCTGTTTCTTATTATGAGTACCTACGGCACTCATAACAGGGCAGGGGAAATAACCTATGTTCAGCTTTCGGATCTGACTTATGAGATAACCATTACAACTTTTACCTATGTCCTGAGCCAGGCCGACAGGGATTTCCTTGATGTTGACTGGGGCGATGGCACCATATCAACCGCTGCAAGAATTTCCAAGCTGCAATTACCCAATTATTACCAGAAGAATGTTTACAAAATTGAGCATACTTATCCGGGCCCGGGTATATATAAGATTGTAGTTCAGGACCCTAACAGGAATTACGGGATAAATAATATCCCTAATTCTGTTAATGTTGTATTTTCCATTTCTACCGTTCTCATGGTAAATCCCGGCATGGGACTGAACAGTACACCTGTGCTTCTTAATCCCCCTTATGACAAGGCTGCCCTGGGCTATAAGTTTATTCATAATCCGGGGGCCTATGATGTTGACGGAGACAGTTTATCATATAATCTCACAGTCTGTACCAGGGAAGATGGCAAACCAATAGAGAACTATACCTACCCACCTGCTTCGAGGGCTTTTTATGTTGACAGTATTTCAGGTGACCTTGTGTGGGATGCGCCTACCCAGCTGGGGACCTACAATGTCGCCATGGAAATCAACGAGTGGCGTAACGGCATTAAAATAGGGATTGTGGTAAGGGATATGCAGATCGAGGTATATGAAACTGATAATAATCCACCCGAGAATGGTCCTGTGTCTGATTTATGCATTGAGGCGGGTGATACACTGGAAGTTGAAGTTACGGCAAGCGACCCTGACAATGATATTATTACCATGCTTTCAACATCAGGTATCTATACTCTTCCTGAATGTTCTGCCAGCTTCGACAGCATAAGTTCCCAGCCCGGGTCAGCTGCCTGGCTTCTTACCTGGATTCCCTGTCACGAAAGTGTAAGAGACCAGCCCTATGATGTGCTGGTAAAGTCGGAAGACAATAATGAGGAACTTGAACTCTTCGACCTGGATAATTTCAGGATAAAGGTACTGGGACCTCCTCCCATACTCACTTCTGCCAGTCCTACCGGTAAGTATATAAGATTAAACTGGGAATTGTATGAATCTGATTTTATAGAGGCTTATAATATTTACAGGAGGGAAGGAGCGACTGATTTGCAGGCTGACAGTTGTACCAACGGGCTGCCTTCAGGCTCCGGATTCGAAAAAATAGGTTTTGCCGGCGGGGCAAGCACTGTTTCATTTATCGATACAAATGAAGGTGAAGGATTGGAGAATGGCATTGAATATGCCTACCGTATAGTTGCGGTTTATCCTAACGGCACCGAGAGCAAGGTATCAAATGAGATCACATCAGCTCTCATTACAGGAGTACCCCTTATAACAAATGTAAGTGTTACAAGTACAGGTATAACAGATGGAGAAATTTTTATTGCATGGGCCAAACCCGACCGGCTCGATACCATACCTGCACCGGGTCCCTATGAATATATAATCTACAGGTCAGAAGGACATTCAGGGAATGGATTTACCCCGATAGCTTCAATACAGACAGCAGACCTTAATGATACTACCTATGTTGACGGTGGATTAAATACTCTTGAACAGGGCTATATTTACATGATAGAGTTATATAATGACAGCCCGGGTGACAGGTTTTTGATAGGCGATCCCGCTGTGGCATCTTCATTGTTTATTGAGCTTTCACCGGGTGACAGAAAAGCCAGGTTTGTGATTAACAGGAATGTGCCCTGGGTTAATTACCGTTATGATATCTTCAGGTGGAATCCCAATACATCTCAGTTCGATTCCATTGCCGGCACTAACCTCCTGGAAGCTACTGATACCGGACTGGAAAACGGACAGGAATACTGCTACTATGTAAGGTCAATAGGTTCCTATCAAAGCACAGGATTGCCCAAGGACCTTGTTAACCTTTCTCAGGAAGCATGTGTGACTCCCATTGATAATGAGCCGCCATGTACGCCTGCACTTAATGTCACAACAAATTGCGACAGTCTCTATAACCATCTTACATGGTCAATCGATGATCCCGATTGCTTTGAGGATATAGCCGGCTATAAATTATGGTATAAAAGAGATTTTGATGGTGAACTCGGACTCCTGATTACTTTTGATAACAGGAATATTCTGGAATATTTCCACTATCCCGGGGAAATAGTGGCCGGATGTTACGCTATTCAGGCCTTTGATGCGGAGGGAAATGAAAGCCTGCTCTCAGTTGTTATTTGTGTTGACGCATGTTATTTTTATGAAATTCCCAATGTTTTTACGCCCAATAATGACGGAAAGAATGATATTCTAAGGGCTAAAACCACCGGCCTGGTTGAAAAGGTCGATTTCAAACTTTTTAACAGGGGAGGTATGCTTATTTTCCAGACCGATGAACCGAGGCTCAATTGGAATGGTACCTATAAGGGTGCAATAGTGAAGCCGGGAGTATATTTCTATCAGTGTGATGTTTATGAAAGAAGGATCGCAGGACTGGAGGAGTACAGCCTCACCGGTTTTATTCATGTGATAATGGAAAAGGGGGCAGACCCGGTAACAATAGAATATAAATAAATGAAATCCAGCTTAGGCATATTAATTACTTTTCTGATAATTCATGGCAGTAATATTTCAGCACAGGATATAAACACTTATCTTACAAAGGCTGCTGCTTTGAAGGACAGGTCAATGTTTTCACAGGCTATTGCCCTGTACACTGAAGCTATTGCACTTGAGGAGGATTACCGTTTATTCACGGAACGTGGTGATGCATATCTGAAGAAAGGGGAAACAGAGGCTGCAATAGATGATTTTAAGATGGCGAATAATCTTAAACCGGGCTCCGCTTACCTCGGACTGGCAAGAGCATATGCCATTAATAATGAAGGCGAAAAAGCTATTACCAGTTTACAGCAACATCTGAAGTCAGAATTTAAATTAGCAAGGAAGGAAATTTTACTCGATTCTTATTTTTCATCCCTTGAGGAAACGGCAGGGTGGAGACAGTTGTGGAAAGGTAAGTGGTATAACAGACTGGAAGAGACGGCTGCCGAAATTGAATATTTGATTGAGTCAGGAAAAATACCGGGGGCCAGAAATGCTCTTTCAGGTATTGAAAGCCTTTACCAGGACAGGCCTGAAATATTATATCTTAAGGGACTGGTTGAGGCAGCTGCCGGAAATACCAGGCTGGCCCTCCAATATCTGGAAGAAATAGTGGCCCGGGGTAATCCGGAGTATGATGTCTGGAGATTATACATAGAGCAGCTGGAAAAAAACGGTGATTATCTTACAGCGGCGAATGCCTGTGAAAAGGCTGTGGTCTTATACCCGGGGAAGACTGAATTGCTATTGATGAAATCTGAAAACCTTAGAAAGGCCGGTGACCGGGAAAGGGCAATGGAGACAGCTGAGTTTTACAGGGAACTTTATCCAGGCGGGGAGACAGCAAACAGGCAAGCGGGTATAATAGCTGCAGAAAAGGGTGAATATAACAGGGCCTTACGCTATTTTTCCGAAAATATCGAGAATTATCCAGGGAAGGCACAGTGTTATACAGACCGGGCAGAGATATACCTGAAAATGAAATCATGGGACCCGGCTATTTATGACTATTCCATGGCGCTAGATCTTTGGCCAAGAGATGGAGAAGCATATTATAACAAGGGGCTTGCACTGCTGAACTCGGGCAAAAAGGAAGAAGCCTGCCATGATTTCAGGATGGCCCTGCGATACGGCCACAGGCAAGCTTCAGGAATGTTAAGCAGGTATTGTGTCAGGTAGCAGCTATCTGGCATGTTTCAATATCTTGACATACAGGTCTCTCGGTTTAAAGGGTTTTAGTATAAAGTCATTAAAATCCAGTTGTTTAACCTTCTCCTCATGATCCGACATTATGGCTGCTGTAAGGGCAATAATGGGTATATTCTTAATCCCGGGATCATCCGAATTTCTGATCACCTCCGTAGCTTCAATGCCGTCAACCACTGGCATGTGAAGATCCATTAGGATAATATCGTATTTTTTTTCCTTAATAAGATCAAGAGCTATTTTCCCGTTCTCTGCATGGCTCACGTTGATACCCCATTTTTTAAGAAATTTTTCTACCACGAAGTAATTTATCTTATTGTCCTCGGCAATAAGTACCTCTTTTCCAATACATTCATCCCATCGTTCTTCATTATTTTCGGCAATATTCCTTTCATCCGTGACAGCTACAGGGAATTTTATACTGAAAAAAAAGCGTGATCCTTCACCTGGCTTGCTTTCCACACGCAGGTTGCCACCCTGCAGCTCAACCAGCTTTTGGCTTATTGATAAACCCAGACCTGTGCCGCCGTATTTTCTTGTTGTGTCATCCGAAGCCTGCTTGAAGCTTTCAAAAATAAGATCCTGTTTGTCTGCCGGAATCCCGATTCCCGTATCTTTAACACTGAAATTCAGGTGTATTTCATTATGAGTCCTGGATACTTCCGTGATACTCAGTTCAATATGGCCTGAAGCAGTAAACTTAACAGCATTTGACAGAAGGTTGGATAAAATCTGGTTGAGCCTTACCGGATCGCCGGTAATTAAGGGCGGGATATTTTTGTCAATGCTAACAGTGAAAACAAGACCCTTGTTCTTTATCCTGTATGAGTATGATCGTTTCAGTTCATCAATAAATTCAATAATATCAAATGTTGTTTTTTCGAGGCTTATATTTCCCGATTCAAGCTTTGTGTAGTCCAGAACATCATTTACCAGGCTGAGCAGGTGATTGGCTGAGAATCGCAATGTTTTTATATATTCCATCTGGTCCTCACGTGGCTTTCCCTGCAGGAGGAGGTTATTTATGCCAATAACCTCATTCAGGGGAGTCCTGATCTCATGGCTCATGGTCGACATGAACTGTTGCTTGAGCCTGGCTGCATCTTCAGCCTTCCTTCTTTCAAGGATAAGGTTGTTGAGCATATTTTTACGCTGAATCGCCAGGGCTATCTGGTTCCCGATTAGACTTAACAAACGAAGGTCTTCAGTGGTAAAGGTATTCTCATCATTATAATCCTGGAGTACCATGGCTCCGCTGATTTCGTTTTCCAGGCTGAAGGGTACACCCAGCCATACTTTACAGGGTGAACCAACCAGAGCAATCTCACCCTTTCTCTCCAGTTCATCCATATCAGCTTCCTTGAGCAGTACGGGCCTGTTTTCTTTGATTAACCAGCCTGTTATAGTATTTTTTACCGGTACTTCTTCAAAATGATCTTTCACATCCTGGAAAAATGACAGGGTAAGAGTCTCTGTATCCTTATTGTAAAGAACTATATAGAAGTTTTTTGTATCCCAGATTTTCCCAATTTCGTTTCTTATTGAGATGAAAATATCAGAGAACTCAGACATGGTGAGTGTGGCTGCGGAAATATTATATATAACCGACTTGGTGTCATCATCCTTCTTTTTGTTCGAAATATTCCGGTAGGTGGCATTTAAGGCAGTAATTTCTTCACCCTTCATCACAGCTTGTGCTACCAGGTTAACATAGATCTTTTTACCATGTTTGTCAGTCCTGTAAGTATCTACCCTGATTATTTCATTATTGGCTGTGCATTTAGTATAGTCAATACCCTGGTCTCTTAATTCAGGGGGTACAATCAGATCGTCAATATTTTTGCCTATTACTTCTTCCCGCGTAAAACCAAATTCTTTTAAAAATGACTCATTAATTCTTTCAATTATACCTTCTGTTGTTGTTTGCACCATGGCATCAGGAGCCATTTCAATAAGACTCTCCAACAGGGCTTTCTCTTTGAGCAAGGCGCCTGAATCTTCGGACCGGCTGTTTAAAAGTTGATTTATTTTATTTTTTATTCCCATGGGGAGAAATTGCTTTACAGGCACAAAATTATAATTATTATTTCATTTTTTTCCCTCTTTGACCTCTTGCTTATAATATTTGCAGTAGTCTATTATACCGCACTCATGGCACAGAGGTTTTCTTGCTTTACATACATAACGGCCATGAAGGATTAACCAGTGATGTGCAAGGGGCATGAGTTCCCCGGGGATGTTTGCACTTAGCTGTTTTTCTGCTGCCAGGGGTGTTTTTGCATTGTTTGTGAGGCCTATACGTCCCGAAACCCTGAAAACATGGGTATCTACAGCTATAACTGCTTGCTTGTACACTACAGAGGCTATTACATTGGCAGTCTTACGCCCGACACCGGGAAGTTTTTGCAACTCTGCGATCTCTGAAGGTACCCTGCTGTTATATTCATTTACCAGGACTTCTGACATGGCTTTCAGATATTTGGCCTTGCTATTGGGATATGAACATGATTTTATGTATTCCAGGATTTCATCCGTGCTCGCCCCGGCCATTTCTTCCGGACCGGGAAAACGCTGTAGTAAACCGGGGGTGATCATATTTACCCGCTTGTCAGTGCACTGAGCTGATAGAATGACAGCAACCATTAATTCAAAGGGATCTGTGTAGATTAACTCCGTTTCCGCAACAGGCCTGTGCTCAAGAAAATAATCAATTACTCCCTTATATCTTTCTTCTATTCTCATATGCCTCTGCAATTATACATATTTCACCTAAATGTTTTAAAAAAAAATCTAAAATCAGGATAATTATTTGCAGATCCGAAAAACAAGCTTAATTTTGATGCCAAATTAGTTTAAAGATGATAAGGGCGAATAATTATTTCTTCTACTATTATTACTTGACAAAAGTAACGTAGGAGGGATATATTCGTACGCATATGATATACATGTCAGCCCCTCCTCTGGAGGGGCTTTTTTTTTATGTGCAATGATAAAATCCGCAAAAAGGACAAAACAGGTAAGAGAATATTATTTCTCAGGCAAATTATCGGAGATCAGGGATATGATATCAGATGATATTGATGTCATTAACATGGGGATTGGCAACCCCGATATCCAGCCTCCGGGTGAAGTCATTAAGACCCTTACAGACACCAGTGCCAGGGCTGGTGTCCATGGTTATCAGCCTTATAACGGTATATATGAACTGAGAGCTGCCATTTCTGAATGGTATAAGAGATATTATAATATAGAGCTGGATCCTGAATCCCAGGTGCTTCCGCTTATTGGATCAAAGGAAGGTATATTGCATATAAGTATGGCATACCTTGACAGGGGTGATAATGTTTTGGTCCCCGATCCGGGATACCCTGCCTATGCCTCGGCTGCAGAAATTTGTGGTGCCGGATGTATCCATTATGACCTGGAGGAGGCGAATAACTGGATGCCTTCGCTTGAAAAAATTCAAAAAAAGGACCTCCGGGGCGTAAAACTGATGTGGATTAACTATCCTAATATGCCCACCGGTGCAAGAGCATCTGATGACTTATTCAGAAATCTGGTTGATTTTGCCCGCGAGCATAATATCCTGCTTATAAATGATAACCCTTACAGTTTTATACTGAATACAATGCCATTAAGTATTCTGACAGCAGATAAATCCTTTGAAAATGTTCTGGAGCTGAATTCATTAAGTAAGTCTCATAATATGGCAGGATGGAGGATGGGAATGGTGCTTGGGCATAAACATCATATAAACAATATCCTAAGAATAAAAAGTAATATGGATTCAGGTATGTTCCTGCCCCTTCAGCTGGCTGCTGTAGAAGCTTTGAGAATGGGTCAGGATTGGTACGCCGGGATCAATGCAATATATGCCCTCAGAAAACAAATAGTACTGGAAGTGCTTGATTGCCTGGACTGCTGGACTGAAGGAAATCAATCGGGCATGTTCCTGTGGTCAAAAATACCGGACATATTTTCTGATTCTTATGAGTTTTCGGATTACTGTTTGCATAGATTTCATCTTTTCATTACTCCGGGGCAAATATTCGGCCTGAATGGTCACAGATTTATAAGGACATCATTATGTATAAACGAATACAGGCTCAGGGAAGCTTTGATCCGGGTAAAAAAACAGAATCATGAAGGATAAAAAATTAGAAATACAAAAAAACGGTCTTTTCGGAAAAAATCTTAAACCACTGGTAATATCAGGGCCATGCAGTGCCGAAAGCGAAGAACAGGTAATTGAGACAGCCCGTCAACTGGCAGCTATGGGACTTGGTATTTTCAGGGCCGGTATATGGAAGCCAAGAACAAGGCCGGATACCTTTGCCGGAATGGGTTCAAAGGCACTGCCCTGGTTGAAAAGGGTCAGGGAAGAAACAGGGATGAAGATAGCAGTTGAAGTGGCTAACCTATGGCATGTCAGTGAAGCAATTAAGAATGATGTAGATATACTGTGGATTGGTGCACGTACCACAGTTAATCCTTTTGCAGTGCAGGAACTTGCCGATGGTTTAAAGGGGATGGACATAAGTGTTTTTGTAAAGAATCCTATAAACCCTGATATCGAACTATGGATAGGCGCTCTGGAAAGATTGAACAGGGCAGGTATAAGCAAACTGGCAGCTATACACAGGGGCTTCAGTTATTATGGTCAGTCACCGTACCGGAATCTACCCCAGTGGGAAATACCAATTGAACTGAAAAGAAGAATACCCGAATTGCCAATCATTACCGACCCAAGTCATATATGCGGAAAAAAAGAGCTCCTGTTCGGCATATCGCAAACAGCTATGGACCTTGATTTTGACGGATTGTTTATAGAATCACATTTCAGACCCGAAACGGCTCTCAGTGATAAGGACCAGCAAATAACACCGGGCGAACTTTCTATACTTCTTGCAGGTCTGATTCACAGGAAATCAGAAATAGATAATACTCGACAGTTGGAGAGCCTGAATGAATACCGCAGACAAATCGACCACTGGGATAATGAACTGATAAGGATTCTGAAAAACAGGATGTCATTGTCGGAGGAGATTGGTAAGTTTAAGAAAAAGGAGAATATCAGCATTCTTCAAACCGGCCGCTGGTCGGAAATACTGGAAGACAGACTGGAAAAAGGCAGGCAGCTGGGAATGACTGACCAGTTTATTATAGAGATCTTTAAACAGATACATAAGGAATCCATCAACTTCCAGGATAAGGTAATGAATTAGTTAAATTGATTTGATACCTTTAAAAATTAATTATTTACCATGGTAGGATATGGAAGTAAAATTTAAGAATTGCGGAACACGGGTATTTATGGGTAATGCATGGGAGTTAATTGCTGAACTTGCGCCCGTAAATGAAGCTATTATTATCACCGATATAAATATTGAAGGCCTCTATGGTGATCATTTCCCTGATTACCCGGTCATAACAATAGGTACCGGAGAAGCAGTAAAAGAGCTTGAGACAGTAGAGACCATCATAAAACATCTTGTGACAATAGGTGCTGACAGATCCTCCTTCCTGCTGGGTATCGGCGGAGGCCTCGTCTGTGATATTACGGGTTTCGTGGCTTCAATATATATGAGAGGTGTGAATTTTGGCTTTGTATCAACCAGCCTCCTGTCGCAGGTTGATGCAAGTATTGGGGGGAAAAACGGGGTTAATATTAAAGGGGTCAAGAATATTGTTGGTTGTTTTAAGCATCCTTCATTTGTTATCTGTGATATAAATATGCTGAAAACCCTGCCTGATGAAGAATTCATATCAGGCCTTGGTGAACTGGTGAAGCATGCTCTTATATTAGACAGTAATTTTTTTGAATCAATAGAAAATAGCATTAACTCTATACTTGACAGGAATTATGATTTGCTCGGGGAATTGATCTCAAAGTCTATTGCCTTAAAAGCATCTGTTGTTGAAAAAGACGAAAAGGAAGATGGATTAAGAAGGGTGCTGAACTTTGGTCATACTCTCGGACATGCAATAGAAACAGCTACAGGATCAAGTCATGGCCTTTCAGTGGCGGCAGGGATGATGACAGCTGTGGAGATATCAAATGATGAAGGACTTATAAGCAGGGAGGAAACAGAAAGGATCAGGAATACCTTAAAGCTGCTGGGTCTTTTACCTGGAATTCAAACCAGCTGGCAGAATATTGGTGATAAAATACTTGCAGACAAAAAGAAGCAGGGCAACACGATACATTTTGTTCTACTGAATGGCATAGGCAGGGCAATCCAGAAGGAATACGAGATCGTCGAGCTTATTAAGAAACTAAAAGATAAAACCGGATAGTATGGAAGTTGTAATAAGTCCGTCATCAGTCAGCGGTAACATAAATGCGCCAGCCTCAAAAAGTGTTATGCAGAGAGCTGTAGCCTGCGCCCTGCTGGCTGAAGGCCGGTCTGAAATTATTAATCCGTCTTTATGTGATGATTCACTCGCTTCATTAAGTATGGCTGAATGTCTGGGAGCTGGCATCAGCCGTCTTTCAGACAGGGTGTTAATAGATGGAGGATTTCATCCCGTATGCAATAGCATAAACTGTGGTGAGTCAGGCCTGGGAGCAAGGGTATTTTCTGTCCTTGCAGCCCTGGGCAGTGAATGGATGGAGGTTAAAGGAAGAGGATCCCTTCTAAAAAGACCCTTGAAAATGCTAGCAGAAACACTTACACAGATGGGTGTGGAAGTAAGCACAACAGATGGTTCCCTTCCACTCAGGATTAAAGGTCCAATGCGTGGAGGTCTAGCTTTCGTCGACGGCTCTGTCAGCTCACAGTTTTTGACAGGGCTCCTTATAGCAATGCCCGTACTGGATGCTGACTCCAGGATAATTGTAAAAAGGCTTAAGAGCAAGCCTTATATAGATCTGACAATCAATGTACTCAATCATTTTGGAATAGAGCTTGTTAATGAGGATTATGAGATGTTCAGCATACCCGGAAGACAGAAATATAAACCTGTTTCTTATACTGTTGAAGGAGATTGGAGCGGGACAGCCTTACTCCTTGTGCTTGCTGCTATTGCAGGCGAAATAAAGGTAAGCGGCATATCCTATTTGTCGGCACAGCCCGACAGCCTGATAATAGAGATTCTCAGGAAAGCAGGCGCTCATGTTGAAATGGGTGCTAATGATATACTGGTGAGAAAATCTGAATTGTCTGCCTTTGAGACTGATATATCAGATTGTCCTGACCTGGCTCCACCACTGGCTGTGCTGGCATCCAGGTGCAGGGGAAAATCAGTTATTCATGGGACGGAGAGATTAAAAGTAAAGGAGAGCAACAGGGGCGAAGCACTGGCTACAGAACTGTCAAAAATGGGAGTTAAAATATCAAATCATGACAACAGGATAGAAGTTGAAGGTTCTACCGTGATCAGGGGAGGAAGGCATGGTTCATATGGAGACCACCGTATAGCAATGGCCCTAACAGTACTATCAGCACTTGCTGATAGCGAGGTAGTTATTTCAGGTACCGAATCGGTGAATAAATCCTATCCTTCTTTTTTTGATGACCTTAATAAAATTGGAATGAAATTTAAAATAACAAGATAGAGAGATGAATACACTGGGAAAAATATTCAGGATATCCGTATTTGGGGAATCACATGGTCCGGGCATCGGGCTAATCATTGATGGCTGTCCTCCAGGCCTGGGCATTAATGATGCAAAGATCATGGAAGATATTGACAGACGGCGCAGTGGAAGGAAGGGAACAACGTCAAGACGAGAATATGATATGCCGGAAATAGTCAGCGGGGTATTTAAGGGAGTGAGCACCGGGGCACCTATTATGATCATGACCAGGAATACAAATACAAAGCCTTCAGATTATGATCAGTTTTCAGCCATTCCCAGGCCGGGACATGCAGATATGGTTGCGAGACAGAAATATCACGGCTATGCCGACACAAGGGGAGGAGGGCATTTCTCGGGCAGGCTGACATGGGGCATGGTTGCTGCCGGTTCAATTGCCCGGCTGATTATTAAACCCGGACGGGTCAATGCTAAGCTCTTAAGCGTAGGTGGTAATACGGATGTGGAAGCTGAAATAGAGAGTGTGACAGCTGATCATGATTCGGTTGGCGGATTGATCGAATGTATAGCTACGGGGCTACCTCCGGGACTGGGAGAACCATTGAATTATTCTGTGGAATCGGCTATTAGCCAGGCAATATTCTCAATCCCCGCAATAAAAGGAATTGAGTTCGGTTCGGGCTTCAGGGCAGCTGAAATGAGAGGTTCAGAACATAACGACCCGGTAATAAGTAAAGATGGGAAGACATCAAGCAATAATGCCGGAGGAATAAACGGAGGAATAAGTAATGGCAATGATATTGTGCTGAGAGTGGCGGTGAAGCCACCTTCAAGTATTTCAAAAGAGCAGTGGACCTGGAATTTTGAAAAGGATGAGGTGGATATGCTGAAAGTGGAGGGAAGACACGATGCATGTATAGCAATCAGGATCCCCGTTATAGTGGAAGCAGCTGTGTCTATTGCACTGGCTGACCTACTTCTGATAAACAGGGCAATATACGGAGGGTTTGAGTAAATGGAGCGAATACTGATTGCAGGAGCCGGTAAAATGGGCTCATGGCTGGCAGAGACACTTTGTCTTGACTATGATGTGGGAGTTTATGATTCTGACCCTCAGAAATTAAAGTATCTCTTTAATACATTCCGGTTTAAGAAATTAGATGAGGTAGTTGATTTTAAACCCCAATTACTTATAAATGCGGCAGGCTTAAAGCAAACGATTAAAGCCTTTGATCAAATATTACCTTACATCCCTGGAGATTGTATCATCTCTGATATAGCATCGGTAAAAAATGGTCTCTCAAAGTTCTACGAAGGCTGCGGATTCAAATTTGTCTCAACTCATCCAATGTTTGGGCCTACCTTTGGTAATATTAAAGATCTGAAGGGCCAGTGCGCAATAATTATTTCAGAATCAGATGCCGGGGGGAAGGAATTCTACAGGTCGTTTTACAACAAACTGGGACTGACGCTCTTTGAATACGATTTTCTTGAACATGACAGGACAATTGCGTATTCACTTTCAATACCTTTCAGTTCAACTATTGTATTTTCTGCGTGCATGCAGAAGCTGGAAGTGCCGGGTACTACTTTCAAAAACCACCTCAGGATAGCACATGGTTTACTGTCAGAAGATGATTATCTCCTGAGTGGAATATTATTAAACAAATATTCAGTTGATAAGCTTTACGAAATAAGTAAAAGGCTTACTGAGCTGACAGACTTGCTGGAAAATAATAAGGAGAAAGAATTACACGCTCTTTTTAACAGGCTTCGTAAAAATATTGGTCTCGAAGATGATTAGTCATTCCGCTTAAGGATTTGCATAACCCTGGCAGTTGATTCGGTGACTTTAAAACGGTCATCGATCCTGATTCCCAGCACCCATATTATCTCAGTATTCATTTCCAGGACATAAACCCTATTCTTACCGGGGATTGATATTTTCATATCAATCAGCAGGTCACTTATTTTTTTCCTGCCCTTCATTCCCAGGGGATAAAAGAAATCACCTTCTTCCCATCTGCGCAGTTTGAGCGGATACTGTATTAGATCTGCATCAAAGTATGCATAAGAAGGGTCATTACTCATATTAAGACGGCTTCGCGGTATTATTTCATGCTTCTCAATCAATCCGATATTCTTCCAGTCCGAAGCTGAATTTATGTCAATAATATTATCTTTAAAGGGTTCTGAAGAACTAATGATGATCCTGTCCCTGTCCCTTGTCAGAATGTGGCTGGAACTTATAAGCTGTTTACCTGTCCGGGCATTGATAAGATGTATGATGTCATTTACCTGCAGCCTGCCAAAATTCCACTCTTTGAAAATTTCATAAACCCATGTCTCGAGGGGTTTAAGATTTTTTAGGTGCTTTGTATAAATAAAGGCGGAATCACCTTCAGCTTGCATTATCTCTTTCTTCTTTTCTTGAATTGCCTGTTCGTAAATGATATAGGCCGATTTAAGGAAGTCAGAAGTTTCAGCAATTGATCTGATAGCGGAAGGATTTATTTGTTCAAGAACAGGAATAACCTTGTGCCGTATCTTGTTCCTGGTATATTTTGTTTTAATATTGCTGGAATCTTCACGGTACTCAAGCATTCTTGTTTCAGCATAAGCGGTGATCATCTTCCGGCTTGCGAACAGTAAGGGACGGATAATATGATCTGACCGTGCGCTTATTCCTGTGAGACCGTTGATACCTGTACCCCTGGTCAGGTTAATAAGGATGGTCTCGATACTGTCATTAAGATTATGACCGGTGGCCACAAGGTCAAAGCTTTTTTCCTTCCTTATTTTATCCAGCCATTCATATCTCAGCTCACGGGCAGCCATCTGTATCGATATCCCCTTATCACCCGCGTATTCTGAGGTTTTAAACCTGTTTTTGAAGAGTCTTAGTCCGTTTGCCATGCATAGTTTTTCTACAAATTTCTCATCTTCATCAGATTCTTTAGCCCTAAGCTGGAAGTTGCAATGTGCGACTGATATATTATATCTCAACCTAATAAATATATCAAGCATTACGACAGAATCTATTCCGCCGCTGACCGCCAGAAGAATTTTATCATTACCTGTAAAAAGTTGTCTGGCCTGCCTATAATGTTCAAACTGTTCTGTCATTGCTTATGCCTTCCTGTTTCAAAAATAATAAAAAGAAAGATGATGGCTACAGCTTTGCACTTATTCAGGTATTATCTGAATCTGCTTATTCCCGGAGCTCCGGGATCAAAGCCCGGCGGGTTTAATAAACGCTCACCTGCTATGTCTATGTAACGCATTATTGAATTAGGCGGTGCGCCCGGGTATATTCCAAATCTTATCTGGAAGGTATTGAATATGAGATTTTCATTTCTTATCCTGAGACCAACTCCAAATCCAGATACCAGGTTGTCATACTCATAGAATATTTTATCTTTTGAAAACAGGACCATATCGGCAAAGCCGAAAAAAGCAAACCTGAATCCGTATATAAACGCTTTACTGAAAGCAACAGCTTCCAGATTAAGATAGAGCCTCTGATCAGGGAAGAGGGAATCATTCTTAAATCCCCTGATACCGTAATCATCTCCTATTGAAAGGTATTCATCATTGAATCTTTTAAAACCCCTTGTATAGTCAAGGGTGCCGAATAACCTGAGCTTGTATGACCGCAGATTATGCAGATCTGATATATATTTAAAATTGAGGCGAAGAAGCCCCTGTTCTGTAACATTATCTTTAATGAACGTTGAAAAAATACCACGACCATATAAATAACCGTTATTGGGCATAAAGTCACCAAAAGCCGATTCAATTGCTAAATAATCCCTTGTGTCAAACTCGTTATACTCCTTCCCATAGGTAATTGCCAGGATGCCGCCGTAAGGAATATCCTCATTCCTTCCATAATTGTAAATAAGATTTGTTTTGTAAAACCTTTGGGATACAAGGGAAAAGGAAGCAAGGTACATCTTGTACTTCTGATATACATAATATGAGTTGCTCGTGATTTCAGGTCTGTTCCAGACATTATTATTTATGTAACGCCCTGATATTACAGCCCTTGTAAAGTTATTGTCAATAAGGAATGATCTTCCTAACCACAGGTCAAAGTTATTGAATTCAACAGGTTCAGGGCTTGCAAGAGTATCAAGATCCTCGAGGACATATATTTCATTTACCGATAATCCGCCGGCATATTTTGTGTACGGGGAAAAGAATTTTCTGGATGCATTGAATCCGGCCTGCTTCCTTTTAAAGGCATTTTTATATTCCAGCTTCAGATCTATCATTGTCTGACTTATATTTTTTAACGTATAAGCAGTACCAAAACCGACAGAGTTATATTTTTCATAGTCGTATGGTATCTTTATTTCAAGTTCATGTCCAAAACCAAGCAGGTTCTTATCAAATACAGATACCGTACCAACATTAAAGCTTTTAATCTCGGCCGTTAATCCCAGTGAATAAATATCTTTTGTGATTACCATGAGGTCAACTTCTGTGCTGCTGACCGGAATAATTATAATCCTTGCATCATAAATAAAGGGTAGTTGTCTTAGAATACGCTCACTCTCAGAAATTTTAAGCGGTACAAGACTGTCATTCTCTTCAATGACAAGATAGTTCCTTATTATATATTCCCTTGTTTTTAAATGTGTTTTGTTAAGGAAATATTCTGATTCGTTTTCAATTGAAGCTTCAGGATCGTTTATTGTTGTTCCGAAGGCATTGAGTCTGCGGATATATATATTCCTGATAATCTTGCCGCTGTGATCGACGAATTGGTCAACTTCCCTCCTGGTTATCCCTGATGGACTTACTATGGCGGGGGGTACCACAACAAGATCATATAGTATTTTTGTGAAATTCTTCCTTCCAGCCTTTGCTTTGAGAGAGTCATAGAATATTAAAGTCTGCTTGTATACATTTGTATCCTGGGGCAGGTAACTGTCGGATATGTATATTACAGTATCATTCTTAAAGTAAACGAGTGAGTCGTTGATGCTTACGTATGATCCCCCGGCTACCCTGACGGCTTTAAGAAAGGCATTGTTCTGAGAGTGTGCCGGAAGGGCAAATAATGTCATTATAATCCAAAGCGGTAACAATATTTGCCTGAATCTTGCCATAGTATATAGGCATTTGTTCGTTAAATGGTTCAGTTTATTCTTCCAGCACATCATCGGAATTGAACTTGAAACCAAGTCTTTTGCCAGTTACCATCTTGGATAGCTGTATCTTTTTTTCAAGTTGTCCGACAGAGGCAATTTTTACACTGTCATAAGGAGGTACCAGCAGGTCGAACTCAAGGGAATACTGCATGGCAGTAAAGATTATTCTCTTCAGTGCCTCCCTGCCAAGATCCTCATTGCCATAATTTGAGAAGAGCATAGCCATCTGGCGTTTTCCTTCAACAAAATACTGGTTTTCACGGTTAATAAAGATCCTTGCAATGAGATAACCCAGGTCATCAACCCTGGAATATTTGAATGAATCGGACAGGAAATTATATATGCTTATTATACCCGAATATGAATTATCCTTGTCCTTTTGTATGTAAGGGGTTTTCCATACAGGGTGTTCCCGGTCGAATTCAAAGACGTTTGAATGCATGCTGAATACGAGTATATCGCCGGCAACCTTTATGGAGACATCAAATCTCCCATTTTCCTTATAGACCAGCCTTATCCTTTTATCGGTGTCCATGATATCCCTGTTGATCTCACGTGTCAGGGCTTCGAGCAAGCCTTTGATCCTGTCAAAGGCCGCTTCGGTATGGTCATATACTTTTTGTTTTAGAACAGACTTGTCATGCAGGGTCTCTACAATCTTGACTTTTTGCTCATTCAGTTCCATTGCCGCTTGCTCTTTGTTAAGTATGGCAATGTACTAAAAATTCCTCGAAAGAATATCTTATGAATCAGTATGCCCTGGCAAAAACCACTCTCTTTTTTGATGGTTTGCCTGAGTATACACATTTCCCTTCTTCACCGGGGTCGTCGAAGGGTATAATACGTATGCTTGCCTTAGTCTCATTCTTAATTTTTTCTTCAGTTTCAGCAGTTCCGTCCCAGTGAGCGAGGATGAAGCCTCCTCTTTTTTCGATTGCTTCCCGGAATTCGCCCCAGGTGTCTACCTTATAAGTGTTTTTATCCCTGTAATCCAGGGATTTACTAAAGATATTCTTCTGGATATCAACCATCAACTTTGTGATGTGTTCTGAAGTTTTATCAATATTTATTATTTCCTTGCTCAGCTTATCCCTCCTGGCCACTTCAATTGTTCCGTTGGCAATATCCCTCGGCCCGATAGCCAGTCTTACCGGAACCCCTTTGAGTTCATATTCAGCAAATTTAAATCCGGGTTTATGAGTGTCCCTGTCATCATACTTTACCCTGAGTCCCTGTTTTTCCAGGTCAGCCTTAATTTTAAGTGCAGTGCCGGATAATTCACTGAGCTGTCTGTCACCCTTATAAATGGGTATTATAACAACCTGTATGGGAGCCAGGTTTGGAGGTATAACCAGGCCGTTATCATCGCCATGGGCCATAACCAGTGCTCCCATTAACCTGGTGGAAACTCCCCACGATGTCGACCATACGTACTCAAGTTTACCGGATTTATCAGTAAACTGTACGTCAAAGGCCTTTGCAAAATTCTGACCGAGGAAGTGTGATGTACCAGCCTGCAAGGCCTTGCCATCCTGCATAAGTGCCTCAATGGCATAGGTATCGACTGCCCCGGCAAATTTCTCTGTTTCAGATTTGTAACCTTTAAGGACGGGAATACCCATAAAATCCTGTACAAAATGAGAATAAAGATTAATTATAGTCATGGTTTCTTCCAGTGCCTCCTGCTTTGTTGCATGTGCTGTATGCCCTTCCTGCCAGAGGAATTCTGCTGTTCTCAGAAATAACCTTGTTCGCATTTCCCATCTTACAACATTTGCCCACTGGTTTATCAGCAGGGGTAAATCACGGTACGATTGTATCCAGTTTCTGTATGTATTCCAGATTATTGTCTCAGAGGTAGGCCTTATAATTAATTCTTCTTCCAGCTTTGCACCGGGGTCAACTTCTATTCCCTTACCATTCTCCTTGTTCCTCAGCCTGTAATGGGTAACAACAGCGCATTCCTTAGCGAAGCCTTCAACATGGTCAGCTTCCTTTTCAAAGAAAGACTTTGGAATAAAGAGAGGGAAGTAGGCATTGACATGACCGGTCGCTTTAAATAACCTGTCTAGTTCAGACTGTATTTTTTCCCATATAGCATAACCGTAGGGCTTGATTACCATGCATCCTCTGACAGCCGAGTTCTCAGCCAGATCAGCCTTGATTACCAGATCGTTATACCACTGGGCGTAGTTTTCTCCCCTTTTTGTCAAAAAATCTGCCATGTTGTTTGGTATGGATTTTGTAAAATATTAATTGAATATAAAACTGAAAATACCGCACAAAGTAAATAAACTTACACTTAATATAAAAGCGGGAGGATGTCATGAAAGCAAAATATTTAACCGGATTAATAGCAGGGATGCTGGCAATAACAGCTCCGCTGGATGCAGCAGAGACACCTGCAAAGGCTAATTACCCGGCGGCAAGCCCCGGCGTGGTTGTCACAACATCGGTAAGAGGCTATGATTTCCACTACGCCTCAAGGATAAGACGCTTCCACAGTTCATACGTATCATTCGGATTTTATGCCCCGGTTTACACCGAGACATACTGGTATAACTACCGCCCGGCAACATGGGGTCTGAGTATATATGCCGCTAATACAAGATTTGGATTCGGATGGACCTTTGGCTATCCTTATTATTATACCGGGTATTATGACCCATGGGAATACTACGGCGGATACTATCCGGCTTATTATTACGGACCCGATTACTACTATGGTGCTTATTACCCTGATTACTACTACTGGTCATATCCGGCTATAAGGTATACAATAAGGATCAGGAACCATTATCATTTTTATAATAATTATTACTATGCCTATAACCATTACAGGCCACGCTATCATTACCAGAGGTATATAGGTAACAACAGGTATTATAACAGCTACCGCTCATCGCAGTATGCATCCTACAGCAGGCCGGCAACTTACAGGAATGCAGACAGCAGGCGTGTTGAAGCCGCCAGTCGTGACACCCGCAGTACTGCAGTCAGAACTTCCACCGCAAGAACTGTTAACAGCACAGCTGTAAGGAGCTCAGCAAACAGGAATACCCAGAGCACCGCTGTAAGGAGCTCAGCAAACAGGAATACCCGGAGCACCGCTGTAAGGAGCTCAGCAAACAGGAATACCCAGAGCACCGCTGTCAGAAGCTCATCGGGAAGAAGCTCGGGGAGAAGTGCAGTGCGAAGCTCAGCAAGCAGCAATACCCGCAGCAGTGCTGTCAGAAGCAACTCCGGATCGGCTAATAAAAGCAAATCTGCATCAACTACAAGAAGGGGCAGGCGTTAAGAGCCTGCTTTTTTATTTCATTAATCATGAAAAATTACCAGGTTAAAAGAAAAATCTTATATTTGTTACTGAAGCCTTGTGCCCGGCACACTACATTAATTGGTATGATTTTTGCTCTTATATTAACAGGATGAAACAATATTATCGGAGGTCTAAAATGAAAACTTATCTTTACATAACAGTTTTGGCAATATTTCTTCTAAGCAGTTGTTCTTCATCGCTTTATATGAGTGGTGAATATGATGATCTGTATTATACACCTGCTCCCCAGGAAATATATGTGCAGGAAGCCGGTGTGACCGGACAGGCATATGAATCAATTTCAGAGATCGAAGACAAGTATGATCTTGATACACTTGTTGCTGATCAGTATCTGGACCCGGCCGAGTATGACAAAGATCTCATGTATTATGACAGTGACAAAAGCAGTGCCTTTGATTATTATGACGGGGTATCCTACGCGAGTTATCTTAACCGTTTTCACGGTAACTACTTCGATCCTTACTGGAGAGATCCCTTCTATTATGGCTTCAGCTATGGGCTGACTTTTGGTTACCCCTATTATTCCTACAGGATGTGGGATCCTTTCTACAGCCCGTATTATTCATATTACTACGATCCGTTTTATTCACCTTACTACTGGGGTTCCTCATATTTATACAATCCCTGGTCTTACAGGTATGGTTTAGGTTATTATCCTTATTACAGATCACCATACTATTACGGTTACCACAGTGATGTTGATTATTATACCACGCCTGTAAAAAGAAGAAGTTCATACAGTACCCTCGCCAACAGGACTGTAAGCAATCCTTCCAACCGCACTGGTTCGGTCAGTGCATCGTCAAGAAGAACAGCCACAACCGTTTCCGGTGATGCAAGGAGTACCGAAAGCAGCAGGAGGACTGATCAAACCATAGTGTCAAGTAATACTAACATCAGCAATGCAGTCAATCCGCAGGAGAGGTCGGTAAACTCAAGCCTTAACAGGAGAACACAGGTTAATGCCACAACCCGTGCCGCTTCGCAGCCTGAATATAATACCCAGGACAGGACTTACAGGCCTACCTATACAAATCCGAGGATGACCACTCGTCCTGCCTATAATAATACAAACAGGAGAAGCAGTACTGTGACAAACAGGAATATTGAAAATATATATAACCGTTCCTCCAGCACCAGTACAAATACCAACCGTTCCAGGTCAATAATTAACAGCTCATCATCAGGAACCTCGGGCAGGTCGATTATTAACCGCTCATCTTCTTCAACAGGAAGGAGCAGCTTTAGCACAGGAAGATCCTCCTCCTCGATCGGATCAGGCTCATCAAGGGGATCCAGCATTTCTTCCGGTGGCAGGTCTTCTTCAGTAAGCAGCAGTTCCGGCAGGTCATCGAGCGGACGAAGCTCTACTTCAAGCTCAAGTAGTTCAGGAAGAAGAAGATAAAGAAAGTATAATTATTGGAAATTAGCTTGCTGTATTAATTTATTATATCATCCCGGAGTGGGATGGACAGGTATACATTTAATAAAATTGAAAATGAAAAAAGCGTTGATAATACTTATAACTTTTGTTTCTGCGATTACCCTGGGTAAAGCACAAACAATAGATGAAGCACTGTGGTATTCACAGTTATTCTATGGCGGGTCAGCAAGATTCCAGGCAATGGGTGGTGCCTTTACCGCTCTTGGAGGAGACCTGTCAGTACTGAGCCAGAACCCGGCCGGACTGGGGATTTACAGGTCGATGGAAGTTAGCCTCTCTCCCCAGATGTACTATAATAATTCGCTTTCAAAGTATAATAATACAGAAGCAACTGAATATGCCTACCAGTTCAACCTGAACCAGGCAGGTTTTGTTTATCCTCTTCTAAGCAACGATAAAACCTCCGGCCTTTCAGGTATTAACCTGGCATATTCGTTTAACCGTACCAATAATTTCAATATGAATACAGTGATACGGGGAGTAAATGATAACAGCTCCATGGCCGATTACTGGGCTGATATTGCTTACGGTACCTATTATACCGATATTGATGGTGCTCCGGGAGCAGCCTTTGAAGTGTGGCTACTTGATACAATAAGTGGATCAGGTGGTTATGAATATGCTACAACCTTCTCACAATACGGCGAAAATACCAATTCCACCTATGGCCAGAGCATACGGAGGATTATTTCACGGGAAGGACATGCAGCTGAACATGCCATAAGTGTTTCTGCAAACCTAGGTCATAAAATATACATTGGTGCTACCCTGGGAGTAAATAAAATTGAATCATATTCAACCTATGAACATACTGAACTGGATGACCAGGATCTTATATACGACTTCAATAATTTTGCCTACAGGGATGTGGTTGAAGCCAGTGGTACAGGCTATGCCTTCAAGCTAGGCTTAATTGTCAGACCCATTGAAATGCTGAGACTGGGGCTGGCCTTTCATACACCTACGGTCTACAGGCTCGATGAATATTACTACGATGATATAAGATCGGAGTTTGATAATGGCGACTACTACACGTGGGAAAACGACCCCTTCAGGTTCTCCTATACTCTTACCACACCACTGCGGGCTATGGCCGGTGCAGCCCTGCAGCTGGGTAAATCAGGTTTGCTGAGTGCTGATTATGAATTTGTTGATTACAGGATGGCAAGATTCTCAAGAGCATCCGACGACTATGATTATTACAATGAAAACCAGGATATCAGGGATATCTATGATGTAGCACATAATATCAGGCTTGGAGGCGAACTGAGGCTCAGTTCATTTTACATGAGAGCCGGTTATGCAATCTATGGAAGCCCCTTTGTTAAAGGAGAGGATAATGAAGATAATTACCAGTCAGTATATTCGGCAGGCCTGGGATTCAGGCAAAGCAACTTTTCCTTTGATGTTTCCTATGCGTTGAGAAGCAACCAGCAGATGTATTTCATGTATAATCATCCTGATATTAATCCCGCCGAGATACAATATAACAGGCATCTTGTAACTGCCACGCTGGGATTCAGGTTCTGAGATAAGACCATGTTTCGGGTCCCATGTTAAACATTAGATCAATAAAGCTCAGGTTTGGTTTAAAACCCAGGGATGGGCTGAATACCTGGAAGTATTCAGGGCTCTTGAAGACTGATTCATTCTTGGGCGACAAACTGTACCTTAGATCCCTGGTATTATCATCATATGCTTTTATGAACGAATCTGTTTTATGCAGGCTGATTTCAATCTCCAGTGTATTGATGATAATATCCAGGATTTCCATGTTAAGATCGATAAGAAACTTGTATTTACCGTATAGAGGCTGAAGAATCTTATCCCCGTAAAATTCAAAAAAAGCTGATGAGTTATATGCTGATTCTATTGCATGTATGTGTTCTCTTTGCCACTTCCTTGAATTATCAATTCTAATATCCTTCATTTTAACCTTATGGAAACTACCTCTTTCGACAGGGATACTGAGAGGTATTACGCCGTTGGCTGAATAGATATAGCAACGGTTCCGGTAGGTTTGCTTCGGATAGGTTTCATGCTGCTCAATTAGTACCTTATCTGATTTCAGTAGCTCGGAAAAGTATTGTACTGGAGGGTAATAAGCTGTTGACAAAATAAGTATTTCTACTTCCACGGTCTATGTTAACTGGTTAATCATGCTTGCATTGAAGCCTGCTCCGAAACCATTGTCTATATTTACAACGCTGACTCCCGATGCACAGCTGGTAAGCATGGCCAGCAGTGCTGACACGCCTCCGAAATTTGCACCGTAGCCCACACTTGTAGGTACAGCTATAACCGGTTTATCTATAAGACCACCAACGACACTGGCCAGGGCTCCTTCCATGCCGGCTATAACTATAACCACCCTGCATTTATTTATTTCAGGCAACATATCAAACAACCTGTGTATGCCTGCAACACCGGCATCATAAATACGGGTAATTCTGTTCCCGAGCAGCTCACAGGTAACCGCTGCTTCTTCGGCTACGGGTATGTCAGATGTGCCTGCAGTAATTACCGCAATTGGGGATTCAGCAATCTTTTGCCTCCCCTTCACAATGCTTATTATTCTGGCCTCCGCATGCCATATGGCTTCAGGCGCTATTGAATGCACTGCCTTAAATTTTTCTTCACTGGCCCTGGTGCCAATAACACTCTGCCCGGTCTCAGATATGTGTTTGAAAATATCCCTGACCTGGTCACTTGTTTTCCCTTCGCAGAAGACTATTTCAGGATAGCCTGTCCTGAGCTCACGATGATGATCAATACGGGCAAAACCAAGATCGCCGGAGGGGAAATACTTTAATTGTTCAAGTGCATCATTTGTATTTATCTTTCCTTCAGAAAGATCTTCCAGTATTTGTTTTAGTCTTTCCCTGTTCATATTATTTTTTTTTGTTTTGATTCATACTGCCCATACGGTATCCTTCCAGGTCAAGGCTGATGAATTCAATGCCCCTTTTTTTGAATTCTTTAATTATTTCCTTCCTTATCTCATCTTCAAGTACTCTGCTGAAATGGACCGGGTTGATTTCCAGTCGCGCAATATTGTTATGCAATCTTACACGTGCGCCCGGGAATCCCATCCTGTGCAAGTAACGTTCCGATTCTTCAACAAGCCTTAGTTCACGCGGATTGATTTTTTCATTAAAAGGCAGGCGCGTCAGCAGACACGCATACGCAGGCTTATCCCATATTTCGAGATTAAAACTCCGGAGGCCTTTTCTTATTTCTTCCTTTGTGAATCCGGCTTCGAGCAGGGGGCTGCGTATATCAAGTTCTTTCAATGCCTTCATTCCGGGCCTGTAATCTTTAGTGTCATCTGCATTACTACCGTCAGCAATTATGTTAAAGCCTTTTTGGGCCGCATACTTCTTAATATGCCCGAATAATATTGATTTACACCTGTAGCACCTGTCGGGTGGATTTAATATTATTGAGCTGTCAAGAGGGATATTTAAAATATCATGTTCAATATTCATGAACCGGCAGAAGTTAATTGCTTCCTCCACCTCCCACTGTGGTATGTAGGGTGTTTTTATGGTCACTGCCGACACCCTTGCATCAGAAAACCTTTTTAATATATATAAGAGAAAAGTGCTGTCAACTCCTCCTGAAAATGCTATCAGAATATTGTCAGTCCTGCTGAAATCAGCGCATAATTTCCTTATTTTATCTTTTACTGCCATTAATAAATGCAATGATATTATTATAAACTTCAGCAAGAGGTAATTTGTTCTTTTCTGCGATGGCCATACATTCTGATATCTCAGGTTTCGCGGATATTAGTTTATTATTATGATAGGCATATTTAACCGTTACGGGTCCGTATTCCGTTGCTATTTTATTCATCTGCCTGCTTGCGGTATGCTTGTCAAACTTTGTTATTCTCAGGCCCAGCGTGCTTGAGTCAGTGAAGAAGGTTTCTTTTACTGCCTCAATATCTCCTGCCCCGCAAATTACGCTTACTTTGATAGCCGGCCTGGACCTTTTCATAATAATATTTGTCAGGAACACATCTGCTGCACCTGCTTCAAATAATTTATTAACAAGGTTTTCATACATCTCGGGATTCATGTCATCTATATTGCTTTCAATGAGATAAGCCATGTGCCCTGCGGCTTCACGGGTGTTTGTTTCCCCGAGATAAACCCTCAAGAGGTTGGGCAGTTCAGGGTTATTTCTTTGACCTAT
>JAVVEL010000002.1:157261-191032 GCA_032260385.1 Bacteroidales bacterium
GCCATATCCTGTCCTGTGAATTTTCATGTTGGCCTGGCTTTCAAAACGGGTTCCCAGTGTGCTTATTATTGCTGCACCTGTTGGTGTTGTTGCTTCAAAATCGACCCTTCCCTTAGTTACGGGAATGCCCTTTATTATTTCCGCTGTGGCGGGAGCAGGTACCGGAAGCAATCCGTGTGCACACCTGACAAAGCCGCTGCCCAGCTCAACAGGTGATACTGCAACATCTTTTATTCCCAGATTGATGTAGCATATGGCTGCCCCTGCTATGTCAATTATAGAATCCACGGCACCCACCTCATGAAAATGTACTCTTTCAACGGGGATGTCATGAACCTTTGCTTCGGCTTCAGCAACTTTTCTGAAAATTTCCAGTGCAACTGTTTTAACGGCTGTACTAAGGCTGCTCTTTTCAATAATATTTTCTATATCAGCAAGATGACGATGTTTTTCTTCTTCCGTCAATACCACACTTACCTTTGTTCCCCTTATGCCATGACGCTGGTCTTTTTCCACACGCATTTCCCAGCCCGGGATCTCAAGTTTTCTTAATTCACCAATAAGATAATCCTTGTCAACCCCGAGATCTATCATTGCACCCAGGTTCATATCACCACTTATACCGGAGAAACATTCGTAGTAGAGAGTATTCATTATTTAATATTTTAAAACTACTGCTAAGATAATATTAAGCATATTATTAAAATAATAATATTGCTATTTTGCAGTGAAACAATTAATTTGAATATTTGCACTGAATAAAATTTTAGAATAATGAAAAGACGGGATTTTTTTATAAAGTCATTGGGAGCAGGTGTGGCAGCAGGTGCTGCGTTCAGCCTCGGTGGATACAATAAATTATGGGCATCAAGCCCTGCTGCGGCAGCATATGACCTGGTTGCAGTGATGGGGGCTGAGCCTGAAGCAATGTTCGATAAGGGAATAAGCGCGCTGGGAGGAATAACAAATTTTGTCAAAAAAGGCCAGACAGTGGTTATTAAGCCAAATATTGGATGGGACAGGAGCCCTGAAATGGCTGCTAACACAAATCCTCTTCTTATTAAACGTATAGTTGAACACTGCATTAGGGCAGGGGCAGATAAGGTCTATGTTTTTGACCATACCTGTCATAACTGGGTTAAATCATATAAGAATTCAGGGATAGAAAAAGCCGCCAAAGATGCAGGTGCAAGAATAGTGCCGGCAGATACCGAGAAATACTATCAGGAAGTAGACATACCCGGGGCTAAAATCCTGAAGAATGCAAAGGTGCATGAACTGATTCTCGAATCAGATGTCTTCATTAATGTGCCCGTATTGAAACATCATTCCAGCACCAAGATGACAGCTACAATGAAGAATCTTATGGGCAATGTGTGGGACCGGGGTTTCTGGCATTCAAATAACCTTCACCAGTGCATAGCCGATTATGCAACCTTTGAAAAGAAACCAACGCTTAATATTATTGACTGCTACAGGGTGATGATGCGAAACGGCCCCCAGGGAGTGTCAGTGAGCGATTCTATGGAGATGAAGGCTCAGATAATATCAACAGATATGCTGGCTGCCGACACGGCTGCCGCAAGCATGATAAAAATGAGTCCGGAACAGATAGATTATATACCACTGGCCAATAAAATGGGTATTGGAAGAATGGATCTTGAAAACCTGAATATTCACAGAATAAAAATGTAAAGCTCCCGGATGAAATCTCCTGCTTTAAAGACAACCAGGCTTGTTCTGGCAGTACTGGTATTTGTAATAATAACACTGTCGTTTATAGACTTCCGTTATATTATCCCTGATAAATGGTTTAGTTTTATCCTTTACCTGCAATTTGTGCCATCGGTATTGAATTTTATGAACCTGCCGGCCTTGGCAACAGCAGGATTCATTTTTGTCCTTGGACTGACCCTGGTCACGGGACGAAGCTACTGTTCAATCCTCTGCCCGCTTGGTATCTACCAGGACATTGTAAGCCGCGCAGGGGGGAAGTTCAGACGTAAATTCAGGAAGTTTCGTTATGGGAAGCCATATGTTATACTGAGGCATCTTATACTCGCCGTAACATTGATAGTGATGCTGGCAGGTTCTGTGTTTCTGATAAGCCTGCTCGATCCCTACAGTGTCTTTGGCAGGTTCGCCACATACTTTTTCCAGCCTGTGGTGCTGTTGCTAAATAACCTTATTGCCGCAGTGACTTCATTGTTTGATAATTATTTCATCTTTAAGGTTGATTTTATAAAGATTCCACTTGCAGTATACATATTGC
Organism: Bacteroidales bacterium; assembly: GCA_032260385.1. Taxonomy (GTDB): domain Bacteria; phylum Bacteroidota; class Bacteroidia; order Bacteroidales; family VadinHA17; genus UBA9300. Next base: position 159,534 of record JAVVEL010000002.1, read on the forward strand.
CTGTCCTCCTGCTGGTACTCGTAACATTGTTATCGTTCACAAAGGGAAGACTTTATTGCAATACCGTATGTCCGCTTGGTACCTTACTTGGGCTTATATCCAGAGTGTCATTTCTCAGGATAAGGATCAATGAGAGTCAATGTACTCATTGCGGACTATGTGCTGTTAACTGCAAGGCTTCATGCATTGATTTCAAAAATGAGGATGTTGACCTGAGCAGGTGTGTTACCTGTTTTAATTGCATCACCGCGTGCCCCGATAACGCTATTTCATACGGGTATAAGAGGACCGGCACGGTAAAAAACATAGATGAACCTGACCAGGGAAAAAGAGGTTTTATAGGTGGCATACTGCTTTTCCTGGCCTTTATTCCACGCATTATAAAGGCCCAGGATGCTCCCGTTCCCAAGAAGGAGTCAACAGTTCAGGAAGATCGTACCTCTCCGGTATGCCCCCCGGGAGGAGTCAGCATAGAACATTTTAATACTTATTGTACAGCCTGTTCCCTGTGCGTAAGTGCCTGTCCCAATAACGTAATAATACCTTCTTTTAATGAATACGGCCTTTCGGGGCTTATGCAGCCCCGTATGGATTATCATAAGGGCTTCTGTAATTTTGAGTGTATAAGATGTACTGAGGTGTGTCCCTCAGGGGCCCTGCTGCCTCTTGCTCTTGAAGCCAAGAAACTTACACAGATAGGAAAAGTCAATTTTATAAAGGAAAATTGTATTGTTGAAACCGAGAGGACAGATTGTGGTGCCTGCTCAGAGCATTGCCCCACAAAAGCAGTCCAGATGGTCCCTTATATAGGCAATCTTGTTATTCCGGAAGTTAATAATGAAATATGTGTTGGTTGCGGTGCCTGCGAATATGCCTGCCCCACAAAACCTTTCAAGGCAATTTTCGTTGACGGAAATCCCATTCACCAGGATGCAAAAAAACCTGACGAAACAGAACTGAATGTAAAAGAACTCGACGAATTCCCGTTCTGAAACCCTTCCTTGTATAAAATGACATATTTAGTTTATAACAATTTATAGAATTCGTTCAACATGCTTTGATACCGGAATTATAATTCACCGGTTTCGCTTGAAAAAGTCATCAAAATATGACTTTTATCTTTATTAATGTATCATTATTAGCATTACTTTTGCTTCATATTTATAATTAAGCTGAATTTTAATGGAACCAACACATATTGAACATATTGGTATTGCTGTGAGAAGTGTGGATGAGGCTATTCCCTTCTATGAAAAAGTGCTCGGTCTGAAATGTTATAACATTGAGGAGGTTGCCGACCAGAAGGTGCGAACGGCTTTTTTTAAGGTAGGGCAGACTAAGATTGAATTGCTCGAATCTACTGATCCTGAAGGACCTGTAGGTAAATTTATTGAGAAAAGGGGTGAAGGAATCCATCATCTTGCCTTCGCCGTCAGCCGACTTGAAGACAAACTCAGGGAAGCAGAGTCAAGAGGGGTAAGGCTAATAGATTCCATTCCAAGAAAAGGTGCTGAAGGCCTTGATATAGCTTTTTTACATCCAAAGTCTACCTTCGGGGTGCTGACAGAATTGTGTGAAGATAAATCAGGTAAATAATTTTAATAATTCCGGAAAATGGATAGCCAGGACAAAATAAAGCAGCTGATTGAATTACGTGAAAAAGCCAAGATGGGAGGTGGTGAGAAAAGGATAGCTTCCCAGCATTCGAAGGGTAAGTTGACGGCTCGTGAAAGAATAGATATCCTCCTGGATGAAGGGAGCTTCGAAGAATTCGATATGTTTGTTACTCACCGTACAGATGACTTTGGTTTAAAAGATAAGAAATACCTTTCGGATGGCGTTGTTACAGGGCATGGAACAATTGACGGACGCGTTGTTTATATATTTTCGCAGGATTTTACGGTTTTTGGAGGATCACTCTCTGAAACATTCGCCAATAAGATATGCAAGGTGATGGATCAGGCTATGAAAGTTGGTGCACCTGTTATTGGAATAAATGATAGTGGAGGGGCAAGGATACAGGAAGGAGTCAGGAGCCTGGCCGGCTATTCGGAAATATTTGAAAGAAATATACTGGCTTCAGGCCTTATACCTCAGATATCTGCAATATTCGGTCCCTGTGCCGGGGGCGCGGTTTATTCGCCTGCCCTTACCGATTTTATAATTATGAGTGAGCATAGCAGTTATATGTTCGTAACAGGGCCAAAAGTTACTAAAACAGTTACCGGTGAGGATATATCAACTGAAGACCTGGGCGGAGCAAGGATACATTCCACACGGTCAGGGGTGGCACAGTTTGTTGTTGAAGATGAGGAAGAGGGCTTGCTGCTGATAAGAAAACTGTTGAGCTACCTGCCACAGAATAACCTGGAAGATCCTCCCCTTACTGAATGCGACGATCCCATTGACAGGCTGGAGGATGATTTAAACATCCTTATCCCCGAAAATCCAAACCATGCCTATAATATAAGGGATGTAATATATAAGATTGTTGATAATGAGGAATTCCTGGAAGTGCATTCCAATTTCGCAAAAAACATAGTTGTCGGCTTTGCCAAGATGGGAGGCATGTCGCTTGGCATAGTAGCGAACCAGCCCAATTTCCTGGCTGGTGTCCTCGATATAAATGCCTCAAGAAAAGCAGCCCGCTTTGTCAGATTCTGTGATGCCTTCAACCTACCTTTATTAACCCTGGTAGATGTACCGGGCTTCCTGCCAGGAAGCAGCCAGGAATATGGAGGTATAATTGTCCACGGGGCAAAACTTATGTTCGCCTATGGTGAGGCAAGCGTTCCAAAGATAACGGTGACGCTCAGGAAATCATACGGGGGAGCTCATTGTGTTATGTCATCCAAACAGTTGAGAGGCGATATTAATTATGCATGGCCTTCGGCCGAAATAGCCGTTATGGGACCAAGGGGAGCAATTGAGGTACTTGAAGGTAAAGAAATAGCCGGCATGGCAGATGAAGAAGAAAAGGCAAATTATGTAGCTTCCAAAGAAAAAGAATATCGTGAGAAATTTGCCAATCCCTATGAGGCTGCACGATACGGCTACCTCGATGATATTATAGAACCCAGGAATACCCGGTTCAGGGTGATCAGAGCACTGCGGGCAATAGCCACAAAGAAAGATCCCGGGCCAATGAAGAAGCATTCGAATATACCGCTTTAAAGACTACAGCTTATGAATGATCAGCTTTTACTAATAAATATTTTTGCAGGTATAGACAGACAGGCAACCATAATAGTTGTCATAGGTTACCTGATAGTCTTCCTTGCCCTTGTGCTCCTCTATGTTGTTTTCAGGTATGTAATGCCTATGTTCTTCAAGATAAGTATGTATCGCAGGGCAGCCAGGGAAGGCAGGCACCTGGATGATTCTGAAAAACAGGTGCTGACAGGTGAGGTAAATGCTGCCATAGCCACAGCCCTATACCTCTATTTTGATGAGATACATGATTTTGAAAGTAATGTGATTACAATAAGGAAGGTATCAAAATCATACTCCCCCTGGAATTCAAAGCTTTATAATATGAGAAACCTTGAACGTTAAGATATAGTGCGATGAAGAATTATAAATTTACAATAAGCGGTAATACATATGAGGTTGAGATACTGGAGATTGAAGGTGATGTGGCAAAAATTGAGGTAAACGGCACATCTTACCTCGTTGAAATACACAGGGAGGTGAAGCCTGTCAAAACTCCTACACTTGTGAGGCCGGTACTGAGAGAGCCTCAGAAACACATCGAGAAAAAAGAAGGAGGACCCAAACTGGAAATTAAAGCTCCTCTACCGGGAATTATAATGCAGGTAATGGTGAGACCGGGAGATAAGGTGTTAAAAGGTCAGAAGCTGCTGATGATGGAGGCTATGAAAATGGAAAATGAGATCAAGGCTGATAATGATGGTGAAGTAATCTCCGTAAAAGTGAGCCAGGGACAGTCGGTATTGCAGGATGAGGTCTTAATTGAAATGAATTGATTATGAGGCGATTTATTACCGTTGCAGGAGTTCTTATCATACTGTCCCTTACATGGACAGCTTTTGTTAAACCTGAAAAGGAAAGTAAAAAAGAGATTGAAAATGAGATTGTTAAAGATAGTATAATCCCTGTCTTAGCACAACAGGATACTGATGATGAGCTTGCCTTCAGGGGGCTGAGGAAATTCTGGGACTATTCAGGCTTCAGAAATGCCACAAAGGGACATATCATAATGATTGCTGTGGGATTGCTGTTTATATTCCTGGCCATAAGATATGATTATGAGCCCTTACTTCTCATACCCATAGGAACAGGTATTCTGATAGGAAATATACCTTTCTACCAGGAAGGTGATATTAATCTGCAGCTGGGAATATATGAATCGGGCAGTGTGCTGAATTATCTATATTTCGGTGTCTTAAAAGGAGTATATCCGCCACTTATTTTCCTTGGCCTTGGTGCCATGACCGATTTTTCTTCACTGCTTTCTAACCCGCGTTTAATGATTCTGGGAGCGGCAGCACAGGTAGGAATTTTTATTACCTTCCTCGGTGCTTTGATGCTGGGCTTTGCACCACCTGAAGCAGGTGCTATCGGAATAATCGGAGGAGCCGACGGGCCTACAGCGATCTTTCTTTCGTCACGACTGGCAAATGGTGTCAATATTCTGCCAAACGGTGAAACGGTAAGAAACCTTATCGGACCAATTGCCATTGCCGCTTATTCGTATATGGCACTGGTACCGGTCATACAACCACCAATAATGAGGCTTCTGACCTCCAAAAAAGAAAGAAAAATTAGGATGAAACCCCCAAGGGCCGTTTCAAAGACTGAGAAAATAATGTTCCCGATAATTGGCTTGCTGCTGACTGCATTTATATCACCCAGCTCCCTGCCTCTGCTGGGGATGCTCTTCTTTGGCAATATTCTGAAAGAGTCGGGGGTTACCAAGCGACTTGCTGAAACAGCACGTACATCAATGGTTGATATAGTGACCATACTCCTCGGGCTTACCGTGGGGGCCTCAACACAGGCTGATGTTTTCCTCACTCCGGATTCACTGCTGATTTTCATACTTGGTGCAATATCCTTTATGTTAGCCACAGCCGGAGGTTTGATATTTGCAAAAGTCATGAATCTTTTTCTCAGGGGAGATAACAGGATAAATCCCCTGGTTGGTGCAGCAGGTGTATCGGCGGTCCCTGATAGTGCCAGGGTAGTGCAGAATGAAGGATTAAGGGCTGACCCGACAAACCACCTGCTGATGCATGCGATGACACCTAATGTTTCGGGGGTTATAGGATCTGCCGTTGCTGCAGGAATATTGCTGAGCTTTCTTGGATAAAAAATTCTGTATCTTTAGGTTTGTATATTAAACAGTACTCAAAATAAGCTGATGAAGAATATTGCTGTAACGGGTAATACGGGTCCACGTGTAAGATCTGATTGTGAACTGCGGCTTGAACTGAAATCAGGCGGTGGAATAATACTTAACCTTGAATCAAAGGTTAAGGCAATGTACGGTAAATCAATTACCTCCCTCTTTCATGAAGGCCTTGACTATTTCGGAATTAAAAATGCAGTGCTTGATATTAATGATTCCGGAGCCCTTCCCTTTGTGCATATGGCACGCCTGGAAGCTGCAATCAAAAGTCTGGTTAAAACGGATAAGGACTGGTTGCCACAAATGCTTGGAAAAAATAATTATTCGTCTGAAAGGAAGAGGTTCCGCTTCAGCAGGCTCTATCTTCCGGGAAATACGCCAAGCATGATGCTTAATGCCGGACTGCATTCACCTGATGGGATTATACTCGACCTCGAAGATTCGGTGGCTCCCGCGAAAAAGCACGAAGCAAGATTCCTCGTGAGAAATGCCCTCAGACAGGTTGATTTTTACGGGGCAGAACGCATGGTCCGTATTAACCAGGGCGAAAGAGGCTATGAAGACCTTCAATATGTATTGCCTCATAATGTTAATCTTGTCCTTATTCCCAAGTGCGAGAGCGGGGAGCAATTAAGGGAACTGGCGAAGAGGGCAGAAGCGATCCTGGATCAGAATAATATTAAAAGAGACCTCTTCTTTATGCCCATTATTGAAAGTGCAATGGGAGTTGAAAAAGCTTTTGAAATAGCCTCGTCAGTCAAGAATGTGGTAGCTCTTGCCATAGGCCTCGAGGACTACACTGCTGATCTGGGTGTACAGAGGACAAATGAGGGTAAAGAATCACTCTATGCACGACTGCGATTGGTTAATGCAGCAAAGGCAGCACATGTTCAACCAATAGATTCAGTGTTTTCGGATGTATCTGACATGGAAGCCCTGAGAACGACAGCTATGGCATCCAAATCCTGCGGATTTGAAGGAATGGGATGCATCCATCCGAGGCAGATACAGGTAATTAAGGCTGCTTTTGCTCCTGAACAGGATGAGATTAAGAAAGCACTTGAAATAGTCAAAGCCTTCAGGGAAGCTGAAGAAAAGGGACTGGGTGTTGTTTCCATCGGATCTAAAATGATTGACCCTCCCGTGGTAAACAGGGCATTGAGGATAATTGAACTGGCTGAAAAACTGAATATTATGCCTGATGAAACTGAGAACACCTAATATAATCTGAGATATTTATAAAGTAGGAGACTATGGCAAATAAAATGGTGAAGAATGCCGCAGGCCGCGAAGTGGTCACTGAAATAAACGGACAGAAGGCTGTGCCATACCAGGGCGTGGGTAAATATAAACCGGAGGGCAGAAAGTATGCCCCGGGAATATCAAGCTGTGCCGATTACCCTGAAAACGGGGATAAGAGGGTCAGCAGCATACGTGAAGCACTTTTAAAGGCAGGGATAAGGGATGGTATGACAATATCCACCCATCATCATTTCAGAAATGGTGACCTGCTGGCCAATATGGTGTTTGATGCTGTCAGTGAACTGGGCATTAAAAATATAAGATGGTTTCCTTCAGCTTCCTTCCCATGCCATGAACACCTGATTCAATACCTTGATGATGGTACAATACATCATATAGAGGGGAGTATGAACGGGCCGCTGGGAAAGTATGTTTCTGAAGGAAAAATGAAAGGTATGGCCGTGCTCAGGTCACATGGCGGCAGGTACCAGGCAGTGCAGGATGGGGAGGTGGAGATTGATATAGCTGTTATTGGCGCACCCACGGCTGATCCCTTTGGAAATGCAAACGGGCTTGAAGGCGATTCAGCCTGCGGATTGCTTGGATTTGCCCTGGCTGACTCCCAGTATGCCAACAGGGTAATCGTTGTGACTGATAATATGGTCCCCTTCCCGTGCATCCCATGGCAGATACAGGGTAATTACGTCGACTTCACCATTGAAGTGCCCAAGCTGGGAATTCCTGAAGAGATAGTATCGGGTACAACAAAAATTACAAAGAGCCCCGACAGGCTTCTGCTGGCCGAACTGACTGCTAAATTTTGTGATGCAGCAGGTATCATAAAAGATGGATTCTCATTCCAGAGCGGGGCAGGTGGGACGTCATTGGCCGTAGGTGAATTCTTCAGAATTCTTATGAAAGAGAAAGGAATAAAGGCAAGATTCGCACGAGGAGGAAGTAATAAATACCTCGTATCAATGCTGGAAGAAGGGCTTGTCGATTATATTCTTGATGGACAAACTTTTGACCTTGACGGTGTGAGATCGATGAGGGAAAATCCCAGGCACGTATGGACCAGCCCTTTTACCAGTTATAATTATCATGGCAAGGGTAATTTTGCACCCCTGGTTGATGTGGCTATACTCGGGGCAACAGAGGTGGATACTAATTTTAATGCCAACGTGGTTACCCATTCCGACGGTTACCTCCTGCATGGTATAGGAGGCTGGCAAAACTGCCTGTTCTCAAAGACAGTAATACTGCCACTTCCCCTGGTTCGTGACAGGGTGCCTGTAATAATAGACAATGTTACTACTTTGTGCGGGCCGGGTGAACTTATTGATGTTATTGTAACAGAAAGAGGTATAGCAATAAATCCCCTCAGAAAAGATCTTATAAATGCAGTCAAGAATTCTGACCTGCCGCTCATACCCATACAGGAACTGAAGGAAGAAGCCGAAAGGATATGCGGGAAGCCTGAGAAAGTAAAACCCGAAGAGAGAGTTATTGCAGCAATCAAGTGGGTTGACGGAACTGTTATTGATGTGGTTAGAAAAGTAAAAGTCTAACGGTAGCATGGCTACAAAATATAAATAAAATGAGCATTTACAAGTGTACAGTGTGTGGTTATGAATATAACCCTGCAAATGGCGACCCTGAAGGCGGAATTGACCGGGACACACCTTTCGAGAAACTCCCGGATGACTGGTCATGCCCGGTATGCGGGGCCAGCAAGAATGAGTTTGAAGCCATTGATTAGTTAGCCGGAATATTCTTAAGGACATCTGCCAGGAGGTCCCAGAATTTTTTGGTCGTTTCTATATCCAGCCTCTCCTGGGGCGTATGAGCTCCCTTGATGGTGGGTCCAAAGGATATCATGTCAAGTCCCGGATATTTTTCTAGTATCAGTCCGCATTCCAGGCCTGCATGTATTGCCCTGACTATTGGTTCGGTAGCAAATAATTTTTTGTAAGAACTTTTAGTAATGTTCAGTATCTCCGACCTGGTGTCAGGCTTCCACCCGGGATATCCTCCTGAGTGCTTTGCACTGGCGCCACAGGCTGAGAATATATTGTTGATCCTTCCGGCAATTTCTTTCTTGGCAGATTCAACGGAGCTGCGCTGGCTCGTGACGATTCTGATTTTCCCGTCCACAAACTTCACCGAAGCCAGGTTTGTTGATGTCTCAACGAGTCCTTCCATATCTTCCGACCAGGCAATAACTCCGTGAGGACATTTTTCAAGCGCATCTAAAAGCGACTTTTGACTTTTCTCATCGATTATCCAGGCAAGGTCTTCTGTCTTACCGGCAGAGATACTTAATTGAGATTCATTATCTGCATACTCCTTTTTTACCTTTTCCCCGTAAGCAGTTGTATCTTTTTTTATCATGTCAAGATTCCTTTTATTGCATGTTATGAGCGCAAAAGCTTCCCTGGGAATTGCATTTCGGAGGTTGCCTCCGTTAAATTCTGCTATCCTTATATCATAAGCCTTAGTCAATGTTTGCAGCAAGCCGGTCATAATCTTCACTGAATTTGCATATCCTTTATGAATTTCGTCCCCGGAGTGTCCTCCGTGCAATCCCGTAATTGATAATTTAATTGAAGCATAATCACTTTTTGCTTTTTCTTTATTGTACTCCAATTCTGCTACTGTATCCATACCACCTGCGCAACCTATAAAAAGCTCCCCTTCGTCTTCAGAATCAAGATTTATAAGTATCCGGCTTTCAAAGAAATCTTTGCCAAGCTTAATGGCGCCTGTCATACCGCTTTCCTCATCAACGGTGAAAAGACATTCTAAAGGGCCTGCTTTTAGATCCCTGTCTTCCAGAATGGCAAGCTGGGCAGCTATTCCAATGCCATCATCAGCTCCCAGTGTAGTATCTTTTGCCTTCACCCATTTACCGTCAAGTAAGGGGATTATAGGATCCTTTGCCCAATCATGCCCGGTGTCAGCATCTTTTTCTCCAACCATGTCCATATGGCTTTGCAGAATGACACTTTTCCTGTTTTCATAACCGCGATGTGCTGGTTTGATGATCAGAACATTACCTGCATCGTCAGTTCTGTATTCGAGCCTTTGTTTTTTTGCAAAATCAATTAAGTACCGGCGTATCTGTTCTTCGTTTTTTGACAGCCTTGGAATCTTACATATCTCGTTAAAATAACTCCAGACCTTAAAGGGCTCCAGATTTTTAAAAATCATTTCAGGTGAATTATAGTTGATATAAAAGTCATACGCACAAAGGTATCAAAAATTGGCTTTGATTTAAATATTATTATCTGTTGCCGGGGTTTTACCGAACGAAAAAAAATTCTTATTTTGACTGACCTTATGTATAAATTTAAACATCTAAATAAAATATCAGATGACAAAGAGAAAAATAGTAGCACTACCAGGTGATGGTATTGGAGGCATTGTACTTGATCAGGCTATAAGAGTTTTGACTGCTGCTGGTTTTGATGCTGAATACGTTTATGGTGATATTGGCTGGGAATTCTGGCGTACTGAGGGGAACCCCCTTCCTGACAGGACCATTGATCTCATAGAAAAACACAAGATAGCGCTTTTCGGAGCCATTACATCAAAGCCCAAGGACGAGGCTCTTGCTGAGCTGCACCCATCTCTCCATAACAAGGGCCTTGTTTATTCCAGCCCCATTGTAGGGCTCAGACAACATTTCAACCTTGATATATGCCTTCGGCCCTGTCGTACCTATAAAGGGAATCCTTTGAATTTTATTCGTAGAAATACAGATGGTTACTATGATGAGCCCCATGTTGATGTTGCAATTTTCAGGCAAAATACTGAAGGTCTATACGGAGGAGTAGAGTGGTCAAATCCCCCATCGCTTGTTTACAAGGCCCTGATGACCCACCCCAGGTTTATAAAGAATTTCGGGAGTGTGCCCGTTGAGGAACTATCAGTGTCAACAAGGATATTTTCCAAAAAGGCAACCGAGAGAATATTAAGAGCTGCTTTTAACCATGCAAGTGAATACGGGTATAAATCAGTCACGGTATGTGAAAAACCAAATGTTATCAGGGAGACATCCGGGATGATGCTTAAACTGGCAAAGGATATACAAAAGAACGAGTATCCGGATATCCAGTTATGGAATACCAATATTGATGCCCAGATGATGTGGCTTACCAAAAATCCCGAAGACTACGATGTTATAGTGGCAGGTAATATGTTCGGAGATATAGTATCCGATGCCTTTGCAGGACTGATAGGAGGGCTGGGCTTTGCCTGCTCGGCACAGTTTTCGGCCGATGGTGTCGGCGTTTTTGAACCGACTCATGGATCGGCGCCAAAATATGCCGAATTCGACACTCCAATAGTTAATCCCATTGCAATGATTGAATCAGCCTGCATGATGCTTGACTATATTGATGAAAAGGATAAAGCCTCCAGGATACGCAAGGCCGTTGCAAAAGTGATAGAAGAGGGAAAAATCAGGACTTATGATATGATGAAGATGAAGGGAAGCCCTGATGTTATAGAGAAAGGTGCTGCCAGTACGATGGAAATGACGGATGAAATTATTTCGAACCTTTAAATTTTAGTTTTATGAATAAGTCAGTATATGATCTCTGGCCTGAGCTGGATTGGATTGATAATGAGGAATTGAAGGAAAAAACAGCTATGGTGTGGGAACTGGCCCTGGAAAAAAGTGTCCTGTCACCGGAAGACCTCAAAAGAATACCTTTTACCCTCCTCTGTGGCCCCGATTTGAAAGTTAGCTTTATGGCACATAAGAGATGTGTGGTTCATATAGCCCGGGAAAGTGGCAAAAAGATGAATGAATTTTTCAGGGATGAACTTCCCGTAAATATGGATATACTTATCTCAGGAGCCATACTCGCTGATGTGGGCAAGCTGCTTGAATATGTAAAAGATGAACATGGCAATGCCGTCCAGGGCACATACGGTAAATACCTCAGGCATCCATTCTCAGGCGTTTCATTAGCCGAGGAATGTGGGCTGCCCCCCGAAGTATGTCATATAATAGCTGCCCATGCAGGTGAGGGGGATCATGTGAAAAGAACAACGGAGGCTTATATAGTGCATCATGCCGATTTTATGACCTTCCTTCCCTTTAAAAGCAGGCTGGTGCTTTGAAGTAAATTAAAATTTCTCACCGGTATTGATTTTTCGCAGATTATCTGCTCCCATCTTGTCAATCCTGCGGTCGTAGGTGAGCAGACCGTTGGTTTCGGTCTCCACATCAGTGATCTGGGTATATATTGAAGCGCTGAGACCTTCTTCTTTTACCATCCTGTAAACAGTATCATAAAACTCACGGTACTTGGAAAGCAGCGAACCTGCATCATCCATATTTTCGTATGCCCAGTTTTTTTCCTCCCAGGTATGATTTTCAACGGGCAGGCCGAGACCCCCGAATTCACCGAGTACAATAGCCCTGTTTTCTTCAGCTTCGGGGCATCTGGGATCAGGGTAATGATGTATGTCAAGAATGTCACCGGTGCCCCTGTCAGTCCATCCCGAGGCACTGTTAACCAGTCTGGTAGGATCGAGCTCTTTAATAAGGTCTGTTATCCTCCCTGTTTCGTATTGCCCCCATCCCTCATTAAAGGCTACCCATACTATAATGGATGGATAGTTATATTTTGTTTCAATAAGACGGCTTAGCTCCAGTTCAAACTGCCTGGCAGATTCTTCTGATCTTATAATATCGTCATCATTACCACCTATGTGTTTATCCCCGTTAGGCATGTCCTGCCATACAAGGAGCCCAATTATATCACACCAGTAGTAAAATCGCCTGTTTTCAACCTTTACATGCTTGCGGAGCATATTAAAGCCCATCTTCTTGATCATCTCCAGGTCGTACCGCATGGCATCGTCAGTTGGGGGAGTGTATAAACCATCGGGCCAGAAGCCCTGGTCAAGAGGCCCATTCTGAAATACAAAGCTGTTATTCAGAAGCATACGTGTATAATTGTCTTCAGCCTTTCCTATTGCAATTCTTCTAAAGCCTGTATAAGCTGTAACTCTGTCACTTACTTTTCCATTATTAAACAACTCTATTTCAATATCGTATAGAACCGGATTGCCGGGCGACCATAAATCGAAATCCTCAAGCCTGATGTTTATCTCCTTATCTCCCGGAGCTTCTGTTTCTGCGAGCAAGATATTGTCTTTCAGTATTTTCACCCTCGTTTTTACCCCGTTCTGCAGATTAACTATTTCCGGTAATATTTTGATTGTACCTTTTTCTATATCCGTCAGGCTGCGAAATGATCTGAGGTAAATATTATCTACCGGCTCCATCCATACTGTCTGCCAGATACCCGTTGAGGGGGTGTACCAGATGCCATGAGGGTCTGTTACCTGTTTGCCCCTTGGCTGCCTGCCTTCGCTGGCCGGGTCCCATACGCTCACCCTTAATTCGTGTTTCTTCCCTGCTCTTACATAGTCTGTAATATCAAAGCAAAAAGGGTCATAAGCACCCCGGTGTTCACCGGCCTTTTTACCATCTATCCATATTATTGTTTCCCAGTCGCAGGCTTCAAAATTAAGTAGTATCCTCTTGTTCTTCCACATCCCGGGTACTTTAAAATCTGTCCTGTACCACAGGCATTCATCCTCACTGATTCTTTTTTTTACACCTGAGAGAGCTGACTCAAGAGGGTAGGGTACAAGTATTTTACCATCCCAGCTTTCAGGTTCCCGGTCTTTTTGAGTTATGGCGTAGTCCCATAAGCCATTCATATTCAGCCATGTATCTCTAACCATAGCCGGACGCGGATATTCAGGCCAGGGTTTTGCCGGGTCAACATCATCGGACCATTCAGTAAGCAAGGGATTATCTGCTATTTTCCAGGCAGTTTGGTCGGTCTGGCTGCAAGAAACAAGGGCAGACAGGAGGATAAAGATAAAAGGTAATTTATATTTTGTCATCACAGTATATTTTAGCCAAGATTCATTCGTTCAACGGCTTCAATATTCCTTTCATTTGAAATTGCTTTTGCAGCAGGGGTATAAAGAAAATCAATAAGGTCTGCATATTTTTCTATGACTTTGCCCCTGACTACTTTTACTGTAGCGTTAACCAGACCGTTTTCTTCCGTAAATCCTTCATCCAGTATGCCCAGTGCCACCGGCAGCCATCTTTGCGGGAACATTTTACCATACTTTCCATTAGTACGGTATTCATTGATTTCATTCTCCATAAGCATGAGTACCGCACGCTTTCCTTCTTCTGAATTGGCGTTTATCTTTTTTTCATCAAGGTAGGCTTTCAGATTATGCTGGTTTGGTACCACAAGGCCAACAGTATAGGGTTGCTGATTATTATGCAGTATGCACTGGTCAATATATTTTGACTGTTCTGTTATAGCTTCCTCAATACTCTCCGGGCTGTATTTTTCGCCGTCATCTGCTATCAGCAGGCTTTTGAAGCGGCCAAGAACATAGAGAAAATTATCTGCATCAAGGTAACCAAGGTCCCCTGTATGCAGCCACCCGTCCCTAATTGTTTGTTTTGTGGCTTCTTCATTTTTCCAGTAGCCATACATCACATTACCGCCTTTAATTACAATCTCTCCTTTTGCGCCTACCGGCAATGAATTACCGTCTTCGTCACATATCTTTAATTCCATATTGTTGACCAGCTTACCTGATGAACCCAGTTTGTGGTTGGTTTTTGAGTTTGAAGATATGATGGGGGAAGCCTCTGAAAGTCCGTAGCCCTGGAAGACAGGCACTCCGATGGCATAAAAGAACTTTTGAAGCTCGATATCAAGAAGTGCTGCCCCACCGATAAAATATTCCAGTTCGCCACCAAAGAAATCACGTATTTTTGAGAAAACCAGTTTGTCAAAAAATTTCACAAGGGGAGCCAGTATTCTGGAAGCTCCACTTCCTTTATTCCACCCTTCCTTATTATAAGCAAATGCTATTTTGAGACCGGCTTCAAACATAAAGGAAGTGAACTTGCCCTTTTCCCTGATACCCTTCTCAATATTTTTCCTGAAGTTTTTCGATACGGCAGGGGCACTGAGTAAAATATTAGGTTTTATCTCACGCATATTGTTGGGGAAATTCCGGAGTGTTTCCATTGGTGTTTTGCCCTGCTTGACAGATGCCAGGCTGGCGCCCTTCCCCATGAAGGCAAAAATAGCTGCCGTATGTGCAAATGAATGATCCCAGGGCAGGTACAGCAGGGTCTTCCAGTATGGTGGAATATCTATAAGGCTGTAACCCTGGTAGCAATTAGTAATATAATTACCATGGGTAAGAATTATACCTTTGGGATCAGCCGTGGTTCCCGAGGTATAGCATATATTGGCAAAATGTTCAGGACTTATACTTTTATAGATCTTTTCAAATTTTTCCGCATTCCCGTCTTCCTCCAGCCACTCCCGGCCTATCTTTCTTACCTGGTTAAACTGGACTTCATTATCGGCATATTCCTCTTTCTTTTCAAAACATATGATCTTCTCCACTGTGCGGCAATCACTTATTACTTCCATTAGCTTCGGTGTTTGTATGGCTGAAACCATTACAAAACGGGATTCAGAATGATTCAGCCTGAAGCGTACTTCTTCAGAATTGAGCTTGGTTGACAGCGGTACATTTATGGCCCCGATGTACAGAATTCCCAGTTCGCCCACTACCCAGTTATTGCAACCCTCTGACAGAATGCATACCCTGTCGCCTTCCTTTAAACCCAGCTGCAGAAGGCCTGCGGCAAATTCGTGAACCTGCTTACGAACTTCTGAGTACGTTGTTCCTTCATACTTGTCCTCGGGCTTTTCCCACAGGTACACATTATTAGAAAACTTGTTTACATTTTCTTCAAAGAACTGCACTATTGATTTCATTTTTCTATGATTAGGATTAAGGTAAATCAGTCGAAGATACAAATTTTTACCTTATAAGAAATCTATCCTTTATTGATACTTTATGCACTGATTCTAAATATTTGTATATTTGCTTAATAGAAAATCACTAATTATGAAACAAGGTATGAAAACTTCAATTTCAATATTCCTTGCATTTCTTATGCTGACCAGCTCATGTAAGTTTATCAAGGAGAAAGGCTGGTTCGGAAAATCAAAAGCTGACACCATGGCTGTCTGGCTGGCACGACAGGACAGTATAAGGATTGCTGCTTCCATAAAAGCGGAGGAAGAGAAAATGAAGGCCATCCAGCAGGCAAGGCTTGATTCAATACAGGCTGCCCGGCAGGCTCAGAGTGAATGGGAAGAGCGTTTTAAGTATCACATAATAGTTGGTAGTTTCCTTACACCTGAGTATGCCGAGGATTACCTTAAATATTACAATTCAATGGGTTATAATGCCCAGATAATACCGGGTCCGGATAACAGGTTTAACCTCGTTTCTGCCGAAGACCATGAAAATTTAAGCCGTGCTATAAAAAGGTTATACCAGTACCAGGATACGGTGAACTTTGAATCGTGGTTGTATATTAAAGAGTAGACTTACAGATCTTTCGCAGCTCACCATTAGAATTTTCCTTTCATAATTGTCTCAGACCTGTCGGGGCCAACAGATACTATATTAACTGGCACGCCGGTTTCCTTTTCAATAAAACTGACATAATCCTTCAGGGCACCAGGGAGCTTATCATATTCCCTTATCCCCGTAATATCCTCATTCCAGCCCTTCATTTCAATATATACAGGTTCAATGTCAGCATTAACATCAAAAGGCAGTTCTTCAACAAAGGAGTTTCCTCTTTTATAGGCGGTGCACACTTTAATTTTCTCAAAGCCTGTTAAAACATCGGCCTTCGTCATAAAAAGGGATGTAACACCGTTAATCATGCAGGAATATTTCAATGCAGGTATGTCGAGCCAGCCGCAGCGCCTTGGTCTGCCTGTTGTAGAACCGTATTCATAACCGCTGTCACGAAGTTTCTGGCCTGTGTTATTTTCTAATTCTGTTGGGAAGGGGCCACCTCCGACACGTGTGCAATATGCTTTGAAGATACCAAATATCCTGCCTATTTTGCGTGGTGATACTCCCATACCGGAGCAGGCACCTGCACTTATGGTATTAGAAGATGTTACATAGGGATATGACCCGAAATCAATATCCAGCATCGTGCCCTGTGCCCCTTCGGCCAGTATCCTTTTGTCTTCGTCAATGCTTTTATTAATGTAGTATTCGGTATTGATTATCCGGAATTTTCTTAACATCTCAATGCCTTCAAACCATTCCTTTTCATATTCTTCAAGCCTGCTATCTGTTTCATAGTTTTGGAGTATCTTAAGATGTCTTTCCCTGTGCAGAGTATAAATATCCCGGAAATTATCCTTTAAGATTTCTCCTGTGCGAAGACCCGACCGTGATGTTTTATCAGTATATGCCGGACCTATACCTTTAAGTGTGGATCCAATCCTCATTTCTCCCTTTTCATCTTCATATGCGGCATCAAGGAGACGGTGGGTGGGAAGGATAAGGTGTGCCCTGCTTGAGATAATTATTTTATCGACAAGCTCATCTACCGGTATTTCCAGCGACTTTACTTCCTTCAGGAAGATTGACGGATCAATAACAAGTCCGTTCCCTATGATATTGAGCTTGTCTTTTCTGAAAATACCGGAAGGTATTGTGTGCAGGATATATTTCTTATTTTCAAATATTAGTGTATGACCTGCGTTAGGTCCTCCCTGGAACCTGGCGATAATGTCGTATTCTGGAGTGAGGGCATCCACTATTTTCCCTTTTCCCTCATCACCCCATTGCAGTCCCAGCAGAATATCAATTTCTCCCATACCCGGATAATAATAATTAAAAAAAACACCGAAAATTACTAATTATTTTCCTTATTGGCGACAAGTATGGAATCTTGTTAATAACTAAGCCTCCTGTCTTAATCTATCAGGTGATAATTATTTTCGCGGCAGTACTCATGAGCCTGGTGCATGAAGGCCTGCAGGTGTGTTTCAATACTTGCATCCTGCTGCCCGTCGTAAGCAAAGTTCAACCACGGTATATTGTTATGGTCTTTCTTAAAGTCACCTGAAACAGATGACACAATAGTCCCGGGCATACATGTAAATGGCAGTATGTATACCACGCCTGAGATCTTAAGCCCCGTTAATGAATCAGCTGAACCCAGTGCGACAACAGGCTCCCCGTCGTAATCCCGGTGTATATAAGGTGCAGATCCCCTTATAAGGTCATCAACAGTGAAATAATCTCTGAGCTTAATATAATTGTGAGCAGCTTTATTCATCTGCCTGGCTGTATATTGCTGGTAAAATTCCTGTACCCTGGATTTTAGTATCCCCTTATAATCATTCTTCCATTTGCTGTCACGGGTATACCTGTAAGTCGAGTAGTGTAGCCATTCGCAGAACCTTGGTACCATTGTTTCGGCTCCAAGTGCTTCAAGCCTGTCGACGAGAAAAGCACTGCAATAGGGGTTATCTCTCATGAATATCTCCCCGACAACAGCTATTACCGGCTTTCGCTCGCTGTTATGCACGGGTATTTCAGAAAATGCCTTGCCGGCTTTTGCTAGTAAAGTGGGTATGCCGCGGGCTCCTTTTTCGACCAGGCTTATTAAGCTCTTGAAGTAATCATCATATACCCTGTTGGTAGCGCCCTTATTTTTTTCATAAGGCCGTGTTTCCTGCTTGTACTTCCTGAGAATGTCAAATCCATTCGATCCCAGCCATGCGTTCATCCTGAATTTCTGTGCATGTTCCCTTGTAAGTTCGGCATAAGCATTATCATTGCTGGGTGTTACGAGAGAAACATCATGGAAGCCAAGTTTATCAAAGATTTGCCTCTGAAGCTTATTATAATCTCCAAAACGGCAGGGCCCATTATGATCGGGCATGAAGAAGGCCACTTTTGAGGGATCGCATCCGGGCTCCCTGAGTTTTTTAAGAAAGCTGCCGGTAGTGCATATCATCGGGAAACATTCCTGGCCCGTTGTATGTTTGCCTGCTATTTCCAGGTCTTCTTCATCCTGCATAGGCAGTACCTCAGAGTTAATTCCACAACCCCTTGTTGCTGCAGAAAGGATGTGCACCACATCATTGGCATATGGATAATATAAGGTCCGGCCTTCCAACTGGTTGTTCGGTGCTGACTTTTTAAAATTTACACTGAGTGTTTTATCCTTATTTTTATCATATCCTTTAAGACTGTCAAGGAAGGCTTCACACCTTGTTATCATTCCTGCATCTGCACTGTGTTCATCAACCTCGAGGTGAAGGAAGGGTTTCCCCTTCATTTCATGCCTGACATAATGGGTAATAAAAGAATCAGGGCCACACCTGAAATTACCTATATAGGCAGCATAAAGATCATCTGAATTTCTTACCAGGCGTGAGGCTGCAATAATTTTCTGACCATTGGGCCAGTACATCATTGGGTAATCATCAAATATATTTTCTTCCTCCAGGGGCAGAAAATCAACCGGTAATGGCAGTGTCCTAAGAGTAATAAGCTTTTCTATGAGCCTCAGATTAAGGTAAGGATCACCGGTATTGTATGGACGTCCCAGTATAACTATCTTCTTGATACCTTCTCCGTAATTTTTGCTGATTATCTCCCTGCCCCTCAAACGCAACGATTCTTCAAAGGCCCCCTGGACCATGTCGGCCTTAAGTATTGCCTTCCATGTAAGTGAAGGTTTAATGCCAAATGATTCTTTCATGAATTTTCCCAGCTCCTTTTTCAGGGCTGTCTTAAAGTACCTGAAATGTAAGGCAGGCATTAGCAGCTTATCCCTGACAGACTTATCTTTAAAAGCACTTTTTATCATAAAGGGTGCTGCCTGTACCCACGGGCAGTTGCAGTTACTTGTAGGATTGTCACGAAGGTCTTTCATATTTACAATAAAAGGAAGAAAGATATAATCAACCCCTTTGTCGAGAAGATTCTTTACATGCCCATGTACCAGCTCCATGGGAAGGCATGTCTCAGAAACCATAAGTTCGATTGATTCTTTTACAATCCTGCTGTTTGACTCATCCGATAGTACCAGGTTAAAGCCCAGCTCTTCAAAAAAACTACGCCAGAATGGGAACTGCTGGTAAAACAGCATCAGGGCACGGGGAAGGCCAATACTTGTTTTGGTCCTGTCAGATTTTTCAACATAGTCTCCAAGGAGCCTCTCTGTTCTTTCCCTGAAAAGGTCAGGAATATTGTTTTCCTTCTTTTTTCTTTCCTCTTTTTCATACTTTTCACAACGCCCGCCGTAAAAGAGAGCTTTTTTTTCTCCTTCGATCCTGATGGTTTGTATTTCGCAATTATTTGAACATGCCTGGCATGTAAAGCGTTTTACGGAGTAAGTTTTCTTACTTATTTCAAAACCCTTGAACCTTGTTTTTCCTCCTTCAATCATCTGTTCACGTGCAAGTATTGCTGCACCAATAGCCCCGGTGACATCAAAATGAGGCGGTATAGTAATTCTTTTGCCTGTAACTTTTTCAAAGGCTGCCACTACCGATTTATTGTTTGTTACACCACCCTGGAAGAAAATATTTTCACCTATGAGCTTTTCACCCACTACTTTCTGCAGATAATTCTGCACTATTGAGTAAGCCAGTCCGCCAAGGAGGTCATTCAGGAATACTCCTTTCTGCTGGTGTGAGTTAAGGTCAGATTCCATAAATACCGTACATCGATCACCCAGTTTAACAGGTTTTTTTGACTCAAGGGCAAGCTTGCCAAACTCCTCTTTAATATTGATGTCAAGTTTTTCAGCCTGTTCCTCCAGGAAAGAACCTGTTCCTGCAGCACAAACCTTATTCATTTCAAAATCAACAACCACACCGTTTTTTATGCTGATATATTTTGAGTCCTGGCCACCGATTTCAAAAATTGTATCAACGGTATTATCATATGCGATGGCCGCCCTGGCCTGTGCAGTTATTTCATTTTGAATAGTGTCAGCTCCTATGAAATCACCTGTCAGATATCGTCCTGATCCTGTTGTTCCTGCCGCTCTTACCCTTACATTGGTGCCTGTCTCGTCATAAATTTCCCTTAAACCCCTTCTTATTGCGTCCAGGGGCTTACTGGCCGTAGGGAGGTACCTTCTTGCTATAACATTATTATCCTTGTCAATAAGTACTACATTCGTACTCAGGGATCCAACATCCAGGCCCAGGTAAACGTCCAATATTTCGATCCCTGGCGGTCTTGGTTTCACCTCTTTGTTATATATTGCATCTGAAACTATCAGGGGATCAAGATGATATGTCTTTCCGCCGTCTGATTGAAGATAGTTTTCAAGGAGGGCTGTGCCTTCATATTGCCGCCCTCTCTGTTTATGTCTCAAATTATAACACACTGCCCCTATTGCACCCATTGAAGCATAATGTTCAGGCATAATAAGTTCTCCAGGCCTAAGGTCAAAGACTTCTGTTATTGCCCTTCTCATGCCTGTATTTGCCGCTACTCCTCCCTGGAAAATAAAAGGTTTTTCGAGCTTTTTGCCCCTTCCAAGAGTAGATTTATAATTTCGTGCAACAGCAAAACATAGTCCTGCAACAATATCGTGAAGCGGGGTGGCAATCTGCTGAAGATGTATCATATCACTTTTTGCAAATACGCTGCATCTTCCCGCTATCCTGGGTGGATTTTCAGATCTTTCAGCAAGCTCACCAAATTCATTTTCAATTTTAATCCCTATTCTTTTAGCCTGCTGGTCAAGAAATGAACCCGTGCCCGCAGCACAGAGGCTGTTGAGGGAAAAATCTGACAGGCGTGAGGCATGCGGCTCACCGTCTGCTTCCATCTGGATTAGTTTTGAGTCTTCTCCACCTATTTCAATAACGGTGCGCACATTGGGGAATAAACTTGATACCGCTTCGGATTGGGCAATAACTTCATTTACAAAGATCCCGCCCAGAAGCTCTTTTGCCTGTTTACCCCCACTGCCTGTGAAAGAAAGTGTAGAAAAATTTGTGAGGCCAAATTTCGTTTTAATAGCCTTTAATATTTTTAGGACTACCTTGAAAGGTTTGCCCTGGCAGTATGAATAATCCTCATAAAATACTTCACCCTGTTTGTTAATTATAACAGTATTTACAGAAATTGAGCCTATATCCATACCTAGGTGGCATTCACCAGGAAGTACATTGTTCATCTGATCTGAATTTACCGTGTAAAAACCGTTATATAATCACTATTGTCCATTAACTGCTGACATCATTACACAGCAGCTTACAATTATCAGTCTTTTTTATCCTTGCTTGTACCGTAAATATAAAGGGAATGATATAAGGGGTTAAAATTATGCAGCTCACAGGCTGTGTTGATAATTTCGTGAATTCGCGGGTCACAGAATTCAATTACCTTGCCGGTCTCTGTATCTATCAGATGATCGTGCTGGCCGCAATTATATGCTCTTTCAAACTGTGCAATGTTTTTTCCAAACTGATGTTTTATTACAAGGTTACAATCAAGAAGCAGGTCAATTGTATTGTATAATGTAGCCCTGCTTACCCTGTAATTCTTGTTTTTCATAAAGATATAAAGAGATTCAATATCGAAATGCCCCGATCTTGAGTATATCTCATCAAGAATTGCAAATCGTTCAGGTGTTTTACGGTGCCCCTTCTTTTCCAGATAGGCTGTAAATATCTGTTTTACGGTTCTTTTGGTTTCTTCGTTAACCATATTTAAACCAGATTAAAATAACCAAATTAAATGATTTTTTTCTTCAATACAAATAGTAGTTACCGGAAGCCGGGATGTTCTCTTCAGTTAAAATCTTCAACTCTTTTTACCCTGTCAACTCCTTCAAGATTTACCAGTTTCATTATCAGGTTGTTGAGGTCTTTGGTGTGATGTACATACACATCAATGGTGCCTTCGAAAATACCGTCATTAACGTTAATTGTGATATTTCGCATGTTTACGTTCAGTTCACGGGATATTATGTTTGTAATATCGTTCACCACACCCATCCTGTCTATTCCTTCAAGATGGATCTGTGCCAGGAAGGACACCATTTTATGAATAGTCCATTTTACTGCAATCAGCCTGTTCCCTTCACTTGACATTAGCCTTACAGCAACTGGGCACTTGGGCTTATGAATTATTATTTTACCGTCGGATGCTATATAACCCACCGCTTCATCCCCGGGGATTGGTTTGCAGCACTTGGCTATTTCATAGTCAGGTTTCAGGTCATCTACACTTTCCCTTATAAGATAAGGTACCCTGGTATCAATATTTCTATCCTTTGCTTCCTCCTTTTTCTTTGATTCTCTCTGTGAACCGGGCATTTTGAGTTCCCAGTACTTAATAATGCGGCTGCTTGGGTTCTTTTTGAGTATTTTTTTTATATTATCCAGGCTGATAGTATCATTTCCTATTTTTGAGTACAGGTCATCCCTGCTAATGCATTCATATCCTGGGAGGAGTTTATCATAAACCTCTGAATTATGTGTTACTTTAAGCTCTCTCAGTTTCTCTTCAAGAATATTTTTCCCCCTGTCTTTAAGTTCTTTTATTTCAGTCCTCAGTGAGTGCTTTATTGCTGATTTCGCCTTGGCTACCGTAACGTAGTCGAGCCATTCCTTCACAGGTTTGGCCTTGTCGCTTGTAATTATTTCAACCTGGTCGCCACTCTGGAGTATTGTATTCAATGTTTGCAGTTTATAATTGATTTTAGCTCCTATGGCATTGTTACCAATCTCCGTGTGTATCTCGTAGGCAAAATCAAGTGCAGTTGCACCTTTTGGCAGTGTTATAATGTTTCCTTTGGGGGTAAATACCATTATCTCCGATGAGAAAAGATTCATTTTAAACTCATCCAGGAATTCAATGGGGTCGCTGTTCGGGCTCTCCAGCATTTCCCTTATTTTCTTTATCCATTTATCAAGTTCGCTTTCCGGTGCATTGTCGCCTTTGTATTTCCAGTGAGCGGCATAGCCTCTTTCGGCATATTCATCCATGCGCTTACTCCTGATCTGGACTTCCACCCATCTTCCGTGAGGGCCCATTACTGTGAGGTGAAGGGCTTCATAGCCGTTTGCTTTTGGGCGGCTTACCCAATCGCGAAGCCTGTCAGGCTTGGGCATGTAGATATCTGTAATAATTGAATATATATTCCAGCAGCTTGTTTTCTCCGATATCCCTTCAACAGGTTCAAAAACTATCCTTACGGCAAGTATGTCATATATTTCTTCAAAGGGGACGTTTTTGGTCTGCATTTTTTTCCATATGGAATATATGGATTTAGGCCGTCCCGTAATATCAAAATTAAGGTTTTCAGCTTCCAGGCGAGCTATTATCGGGAGTGAAAACCTGTTTATCATGGCCTGGTTCTTTTTCTCGCTGTGTTTAAGCTTCCTGCTTATCTCATCGAATATTTTTGGGTGGCGGTACTTGAGACTGAGGTCTTCCAGCTCGGTTTTGATGGCGAAAAGACCCAGCCGGTGTGCCAGTGGAGCATAGAGGTAAATTGTTTCCCCGGCAACCTTCATCTTTTTCCTTTCGGGCAGTGAGTCAAGGGTTCGCATATTATGCAGCCTGTCAGCAGTTTTAATAAGTATGACCCTTATATCGTCTGACAGGGTTAAAAGCATCTTCCTGAAATTTTCAGCCTGCTGTGAAGTATTTCTGTTATCGTAGTTGCCTGAGATTTTCGTTAAACCGTCAATGATTGATGCAATCTTTGGTCCGAAGTGTTTCTCAATATCTTCCAGGGTGTAATCGGTATCCTCAACAACATCATGAAGCAGAGCTGAGGCAATGGACTTTGCCCCAAGACCGAGTTCGGCATTTACTATCTTCGCTACTTCAATGGGATGAATAATATAGGGTTCGCCTGATCTTCTCCGCATATTCATGTGCGCCTTGTTGGCAAGATTGAATGCTTTTGTTATAAGTTCAATGCATTCAGGGGTGTTACACCTGATCAGATTGTCTTTTAATGCATTAAACTCTTTATTGATCAGTGCGAGATCTTCCTCTGTAAATATTTTTTTGTTCCCCATATTCTCTATACAAGCGCCCAGCTGCAAATATAGCGAATATTAAGCTCATTATAAACTAATAATCAGGCTAATTGATTTAAAATAATGGTAATGGTACCCGTTTTGCTAATTATTTTTCCTTCAGGGGTTTCTGCCTCAATAAACCATATGTAAACATCTTCTGGCAGCCTCCTGCTTCCTTGACTTCCATCCCATCCTTCAAGAGGGTCATCAGTGTGGAACAGTGTGATGCCTGCCCTGTTCTTTATAATCATTTTATATCTTACCGGCGTGAAGGAAAGAACAGGCCTGAAGATATCATTTACAAGGTTACCATCAGGTGTGAATGCATTTGGCACATAAATATTCATGGGTTGTTCAAAACACTTCACTTCTGAAGTACTGCTGGCACCGTCGAAATAAGGATTGTAAGCCTCCTCGGCTATGATCCTGTAACATATGTTTTCCTGGCTTGTCTTATACATAAAAGTCTCCAGCTCATCGGTATATGATGTATCATTAGCCGCTACTGCTGCTATTTCTTCAAAATAACCACTGTTATTCCTGAATATCCTGTATAAGGATACTCCTCCCCGCCATAGGTGATAAGGATTCCAGTTGATCCTTAGCAGGCCATCTTCAAGGCTAAGGTTGAGATTAATGGTAGAGGCCGGATTTGAATATACAATTGGTTCTCCGCAACTGTTCAAAGCTGCAAGCCGGTAATATTTGATTCCGGCAGGTGGGCTTTCGTCAGTGTATTCAATAAGTCCGGTAGTATTGTTTGTTTCGTGGATATCAACAAATCCTGATGCTAAATCAGTGCTTCTTTCTATCCTGTACCGATTATACTCTGTAAGGGGATCGACTTTAAATGAAAGGTGAACAGAGCCGTCTTCATTATAACTTGCATAATTGGCATTTATCCATTCAGGTGGTGCCGGAAGGTCGGTATTTCTGCAAAAGAGGTTGGAGAGTGATGCTGATCCGTCTGATAGGGTGGCTTCAATATAAAAGCAATATTCTGAGTATGATTCAAAAGACTCAATGCTGAAAATCGTATCAGCTGTTGTCCCTGCAATCACATAATCAGAGCCATCCCTGGAAAAATAAACAAGGTATTCATTCACTGCGGGCGAATCAGACAGATAAGCATTCCATAACAGGTCAATTTCATGCTTGCAGCTGTCGATCTGCCCTGTGATAAATACAGTGCTTAGAAAATTTGACAGGGGACTTACATTATCTGAAGAATCGATGGCTGCTATAACATAGCTTTCAGAATAATAGGAAGCATTAGAGGAAACATTGGTATACGTGGCGGCATCTGGCTGGTAGATGGTATCGATAGCATAGCCTTCCTCATTCAGAAAAAGGTATATAATGTAGCCTGCAACATCAGGAGAAGTGCTCGGAGTCCAATTTAATGAGGTATGACCGGTAAAGGGATTCACTGTCACAAGATCAAGAGTGGGAGACAGGGGTCTTTCTGTGTCCTGGGCTGAAAGGTAGGCAGCACAGCACAGTAAGCATATTAGCAGTATTGCGCTTATAAAATTCTTCATTATAGATCCCTTATACACAAACTTAATTAAAAAACAGGCATTTCAGGTTGTTATTGTTTTTATATTTGCATTTATGGTAGAAAAGGGAGCCATAGACAGATTCCTTATATGGAGAAAGAGACACGTAGGTGACAGGGTTTTTATGCTTATACTGAGCGTTGTCATCGGAATTTCAGCCGGTATGGGAGCAGTCATCATAAAAAGCCTTGTACTCTATATCCAGAGGCTCCTTACCCTGAGCTTTAACATGGAGCATTACAATAGTTCTTTTCTCTATTTACCTATACTGGGAGTACTCGCCACTGTAATATTCACCAGGTACATATTGAGACAGGAAGTTGGTCACGGCATACCAGGGGTGCTTTTTGCCATATCACGCACCAACGGACGGATTAAGGGGCATAACATGTATTCCTCCATTATCTCCAGTGCCCTAACTGTGGGATTCGGAGGTTCGGTGGGACTGGAGGGTCCAACTGTGGCAACAGGAGCAGCCATAGGATCCAACCTGGGAATG
Organism: Bacteroidales bacterium; assembly: GCA_032260385.1. Taxonomy (GTDB): domain Bacteria; phylum Bacteroidota; class Bacteroidia; order Bacteroidales; family VadinHA17; genus UBA9300. Next base: position 186,183 of record JAVVEL010000002.1, read on the forward strand.
AAATTGCGTCTGAGCTATAAGCAGATAATGACCTTGCTTGGATGCGCTTCAGCAGCTGGCATGGCAGCAATTTTCAAAGCCCCTGTGGCAGCCATAGCCTTTGCTCTTGAAGTTATTATGCTCAACCTTTCGATGGCCTCAATAGTACCCCTGTTAATATCCAGTGTGTCGGCAGTGCTTACATCCTATGTTTTTATGGGACAGAACTTTCTGTATGCCTTCACATTGAAGGAAGGTTTTATGGTCGGCCATGTTCCTTATTATATACTTCTTGGGATTTTTACGGGACTTATATCGGTTTATTTTAACCGTATTTATGTTTTTATAGCTGAAAAGTTCCAGCAGATAAAAAAATGGTGGTTCAGGTTATTGTTTGGTGGGCTACTTCTGGGTGTTATCATCTTTATTCTCCCGGCCCTTTTCGGTGAGGGTTATGAAGGGATAAACAGTGCTCTTGCAGGCCAGTATAACTATCTGTTTACGGAGTCACTTTATTATGAATATAAAGACAGCCTGCTGGTCCTGGTGCTGGTATTAACAATGATCATTGTATTAAAGGTTATTGCAACTTCTATAACCTTTGGCAGCGGAGGGGTTGGGGGTATTTTTGCTCCCTCGCTCTTTACCGGTGCACACGCAGGTTTGCTCTTTGGTATCTTACTGAATCATTTTGGATTTGAAGTTGAAATAAGCAATTATGTACTTGTGGCCATGGCCGGAATGATAGCAGGTGTTATACACGCTCCTTTTACTTCAATATTCCTTATAGCTGAAATTACAGGGGGTTATGAATTGTTTATTCCCCTTATGATAACTTCCACCATATCCTATGCGACAGTTAAAATATTTGTTAAGAATTCAGTGTATACCTATCAGCTGGCACAGAGGGGAGACCTTTTTACCCACGACAAGGATAAAGCGGCTCTTTCATTAATGGATGTGTCGAGCCTTATTGAAACTAATTTCAGCACAATATCGCCGAATGCCTCCCTGGGTGAACTGGTAAATGTAATGTCCCGCTCATCCAGAAATGTATTTCCGGTTGTTGATGATGATAACAAATTTCTGGGTGTAGTCTGGGAAAACGATATTCGTCACCTCCTCTTCAAGCCGGAATTATATGATAATATTTACGTTAATGAATTGATGTTTATGCCCGAGCCAAGGGTTTCACTTCATGAATCAATGGAAGATGTGGCTTATAAATTTCAGACCTCATCACATTATAATCTTCCGGTGCTTGATAATGATAAATATGTAGGTTTTGTATCGAGGGCTAATGTGTTTTCAACATACAGGTCAATGATACGTAACTTTATGGAAGAATAAATCCCCCTATGAATGGGGAAAGCGAGTTTAAAGAAGAATAAATCCCCCTTTGAAAGGGAAAAGCGAGCGAAGCGAGCAGGGGGATGTAACAAAATAATTTTACCTCATATTACAGTATGCAACGATTCTCAGTATTACTGAATAAGTTTTTAAAATGGAGGCTTAAGAAGCTTGACCAGCGACAATTCCTCTATGTACTGAGTTTTGTTACAGGTATGCTAAGTGCCCTTGCTGCAGTATTGTTAAAAAATGCCATACACTATACCGAACAGTTGCTTACTACATGGTTTAAAACCGGCAGTGCAGGATACTTTTACCTGGCTTACCCTCTCATAGGTATGTTCCTGGCAGTAATATTTGTTCGTTATATTGTGAGGGATGATATAGGCCATGGAGTAAGCCGGATATTATATGCCATCTCAAGGAAAAACAGCAGGATCAGACAGCACAACAGCTGGTCATCAATTGTTGCCAGCACCCTCACAATAGGTTTTGGAGGATCGGTGGGAGCAGAGGCCCCCGTTGTGCTCACGGGAGCATCTATTGGCTCCAATATAGGTCGGCTCATGAAGATGAATTACAGGAATATAACTCTCCTGGTTGGGTGCGGGGCGGCAGGCGCCATTGCAGGAATTTTTAAAGCCCCCATAGCCGGGATCGTTTTTACCCTCGAGATTCTTATGCTGGATCTTACGATAGCATCAATAGTCCCCTTATTAATATCATCCGTCACCGCAGCCACTGTATCATTTTTCCTGATGGGCAGGGATGTACTTTTTACCTTTGCACTGCGGGAATCCTTTTCACTGGGAAACATTCCATGGTACATATTGCTGGGAATAGGAACTGCTTTGCTGTCGGTTTACTTTACGAGGGCCACAATGTACCTGGAGGCCTTATATGAAAAGGTTAAAAATCAGTATGTCAGACTTATAACTGGCGGTGTAGTTCTGGGTATTCTGATCCTTCTGCTGCCTCCCCTGTACGGTGAAGGATATAATACTATAAGTCAACTTCTGAACGGTGATACCCAATCCCTTTTTGAAAACAGTTTTTTTAGCGGTATGAGCAACAGGGGGTGGTTCCTCCTTGCTTTTCTCCTTGCCATCACTCTTTTTAAGGTTATAGCCAGCAGTTCAACCAACGGGGCAGGAGGGGTCGGGGGGATATTCGCTCCCTCACTTTTCATTGGCGGGGTAAGCGGCTTCTTTATGGCCAGGCTAATAAATACCCTAGGGGATTACTCACTCCCGGAAAGCAGTTTTACCCTTGCAGGAATGGCAGGAGCAATGGCAGGTATAATGCATGCCCCCCTTACAGCAATCTTTCTTATTGCAGAGATAACAGGAGGCTATGGTTTGCTGGTGCCGCTCATAATAACCTCAACCATTTCTTATATTACTGTCATGAGATTTGAGAAACACTCAATCTATCATAAAAGGCTGGCCCGAAGAGGTGAGCTTATTACCCATCATAAGGATAAGGCTGTACTGGCAAGGATGGACTGGACAAAGGAGATTGAAACGGATCTTATAACGGTAAAATCAGGAGCTACCCTTCGTGATCTGGTCAGGGTAATTTCAGCATCGAAAAGAAATATCTTCCCTGTGGTTGATGAAATTGGAGTGCTGGAGGGTGTTGTATTACTTGACAATGTGAGGGATATAATGTTTGATCAGGATATTTATGACGACACCTATGTAAGTGATATTATGGTTATGCCTCCGTCGTATATCGACAAAAGTGAAAAGGTTGCAAGTGTAATGGATACTTTCAGGAAAACGGGAGCATGGAATCTTCCCGTTCTGGATGGAGGTAAATATGTGGGCTTACTTTCCAAGTCAAGATTGTTCTCGACCTACCGCGAACTACTCATGGAGGTCTCTGAGGAATAAAAAAGACCCACTTTAGAGTGGGCCTTTGAGGTGATCCAGCTGGGTCTTGAACCCACCTTTATATCTGCCTGTGAATAAACTGAATGTCTCTTTTGTCTCTTTCCCTGTATCAAATAGGTATCAAAAAGTGCGAATTTTAACGTTTTTTGGAAATATTTGAAACCGTTATTAAGTTCATCTTTATTGTGCCAATTAATTCCAAAGTTATCAAAGAATATTAGAACGCAAACTTTTTTTAACAAGCTTGACAAAATTCTCCAACGCATCTATGATCTTGTTTTTTTCATCATCGGTGAAGGTTGACCGTTCTGCTTTTTGTTCAAGCCGGCGACGTAAGTGGTCAATATTACTGATATCATCCCAATTCACGGAAGCCAGTCCTGTTTTATTAAGTACCGGTTCATTTATCCAGCTATTTTTCATGAGTAGTATTTTCTCCATCTTATCTGCGGAGAAGTACATGAATTTTTTCCCCCTTGATATACCTGCTTCTCCAAATTCAACGGTTAATATTCCCGGACGTTTTGGCTCTTTGTAACCGATACAATAATTCCAGTCTTTATAATTCTCTTCTATTTTCACTTCATCGGGTGTCATCCGACTAATTTTTAAAGCTTGCTGTTTGTGAAATTTTATCTGCTCCATTAATGTCTTATTTGGATTGTTTTTTCGGTTCTTTATTGGCTTAATTTTTTCTTCAAAAAACGCCTATTATGTTTGCTTTACTTTACTTTACTTTACTTTGTATCAAATCCTGTATAGGAACGTGGAATTCCTTACAAGGAATATACAATTCCTGTATAGGAAATGGAGTTTCCTTGAAAAACAGGTTTTTCAAAATCATTTGGCAAAATTCGTTCGTTATTGTTGCTTTTAAAGGTTATTTTCATAACATTAATATACGGATACGTATATTAAGTAACAAATATATTTTTGCTTTTTAACTAGTTTGTAATAAATATTCCATTGGTTCATTGAAATACTGGATTAACTGAAAGAACAGCCGAATCAATGACGCAAAAATAAATTTGACATGCATTATTTAAATTCATATATTTGATATACTGTTTGATTCTTATATTGCTTGACTTTGTCAGGCTTACTCTCAGAAACAGCATTATTTAAGCTGTTATTATATATAATTGTCCTGTTTTTCCATAAAATTTAATTATTATGACTCATGTATGATTTGAATTTGATGGGCTAAAAAATCACTCTTTAAAAAGCATGGTAATTATATTTTGTAGTTGCAATTGAACACCTGAAGAACCAGAATATTCATAATGATTTCAAGCAGAATTATATAGACCATAATCAAATTTTTTTTATTATTAATAATAATTAAAATGGTACATTTAATTATTAGCCATTAACCTCAAGCAAACGGAGATTATAAGGTTCATATACAAGGGAGTTCCTGGATGCCACTACAAGAGCATCACCTTTATTTAGGAGATTTTCAATACGTTGGGAGCTATTCCCCCTGATTCGGAGACACTGATTTCTCAAGCTAACTTTTTTTGTACCCCTAATCAAAATTTCAGTTATTTTTATACGGACTCTTTGCAAGGCCGATTTTAGAACTGATGCATCATAGCTCGTGCGCAATTCTGGTTGAGATGTAAA
>JAVVEL010000003.1:0-168760 GCA_032260385.1 Bacteroidales bacterium
CATGTAGTTGAACATCGCATTCATCAGATTGTCAATTGTTTGTTTTTTGTTTTCCATTACATTAATCATTTGGTTATCTGTCAATATTACGATTGATAGACGAAAAAATAATGTAAAGTAAAATTGGAGGGAAGACACTAAATGTAAAGGTTTTACGATCAATCTTTACATTATCATATAGTTTACATTACCGCAACCTGTTTTTCCTGTGATAAGGATATTCTCAGCTCTCTCTATAAAGCCGCAGTCAGCAAGCATCATCAGTTTGTCCTGTGTGAGATTTCTTTCTGTGTTGCAGTATACTTGCTCCAGTATAGCGTCATACCTGAGTTTGCTTTGCCGAAGATAGAGAGCTGTTTTTCGCATAGCTCGTTCTTGTAATTCAGCTTCTGCAAGACGAGCCATAAACTCTTTCATAGAAGGCTGATTTTGCACAGGCATTTCAAGCATTGCTTTGTAAGCCTTGGACATCCCATCCAACTTGAGTTCTGCCAGATGATCCAGAGTGATTTGAGTGTTCATTCGCTTTGATTTAATTGTTTAATATTTGTTTAATTGTATGATTCTTTCCCTCTTATGTTGTCATGGTTGGGTATCTTGAATAGGTCCTCCTGGATTGCTTCCTGTTTATCCAGGTTCTTTTCCAGGATGTTCTTGATCATATTGTAATTTACTCTGCTGCCTTTTAAAGCCCTGCGGCAGGCTGCTTCAAAACGAACAGGAGTATATTGTTCTGAGAGCCTCTTTAAGCCCTTGCATGACAGGTAGCTTTGTTCTATAAATTCTCTCGATGCCAGGACCCGCTCAAAGACCTCTACAGTATTTTCTCCGATCTCTGCCGCCAGAGATAAAAAGTAATCTGCATCCCATCCTCGTGTTTCCTTATATTTGCGATGCTTCTCGGGCATGTGCTCTTCCACAGTGGTATAACCTCCTGACTTGTAATTACGCCTGTGAACAGCTATGCGCTTAAAGCCTATAAAGATCTCTACATACTCAGTATCATAAATTAACCTGGTCTTCTGTCCGATGAACTGGTACGGAACACTGTAGCGATGATTATCTTCTCCAAGAACAACATGATAGTTCATCTGTACCTTACCCACTGTAGCGTGCTTTACAACAAACGATTCTGCTGGTAATGGTTTCAAGTAGGATTGTTCTTGTTCTACAAACAGTTCATACCTAGTACCATGCTGTTTTTGAAAAGGAATATGGATGTGTGATTCGACCAGTTCCCGGATTCTCTGATTTAACTCTTGAAGGCTATAGAAAATCTCATTGCGTAACCGGGCATAGACTCGAAGATAAGATACATAGACACTTGACTCAACTGAAGGCTTGTCTTTGGGTGCTCGTGGACGAGTGGCTTCCATATTAGTATTATAATGCACACTCCATTGATTAACCAGTTCTGAGAAGGTGAACTCATATTTGTCATTCTTCTTGATATATTGCTTCATATTGTCACTTAGAATATTGCGAGGCACACCTCCCATATATTCAATACACCGATTTAATGCTGCAAAAAGATGCTCTTGCCTGGCAGATGGCAAAGCTTCAATATAAGGATAGTTGCTATATGGTAAGACGCATACCAACACAGGACATGAAATTATTTCGCCAGTATCATGCTCAACTATATGCAATGTCTTTCCTGCAAAATCAACCTGGAGGTATTCGCCTGGCCTGTGATCAAAGTGCATAGTGGCCTTGTTTCTCCTTCTATACCTGGCAAAATGCTCACAAAACTGTGTATACCCATATCCATCCGGCTGAGAGGATTTGTATTCTTCCCATAAAATCCGACGAGTTACTCCGGGTAGACTAAGTTGTTCCGTAAAATAAATAAACTGCTTTTGCAGGTAAAGCAATCGACTGTCTGGTTTTGGGGTCGTCTGATCGGAGTAAACAATAAGAGCCAGATCCTCTTGTTTCATCTGAAGGAGCTCCGGATAATCCTTACCAGTTAACTCCATCTTCAACAGGTATCTATCCAGTACTGTGCGGTGTATCCCAACTGCCTGTGAGATTTTTAATTTACTTGTCCCTTCTGATCGTAATTGGACAATGCGTCTAATCTTATCCATACTGATTGGTTTATTTGCCATAGTGCCTCATTTAGTGAAGCACAAAAATCACAAATCAATCAGTATTTACCTTTAAAACTGTACACTTTGGCCCGGATTCCGTTGTACACTATATGACGGATTGTCACCGGTGATAAGTGCTGACACTGCCGCCAAAAAATCAAAAATAAAGAAAAACACACCTAAGAAAGTTGTACACTTTACTCCGGATTTGATTGTACACTATTGTCCGGATTCCGTTGTACACTATACTCCGAAATATTCAGAGTAGTTTGGTTTATTAAAAATCCGTGTAGAAAGGTGGTCTATTACACCGATCTACTCTATTCCATAAGATATATAATTGGAATTTTTAACATTTTAACTTCAAATCCTGGCACCAAACTGGCACCAAAAAAAAAGTTACAATTTTTGAGGTTGTAACTTCTTGATTTTGAGTGGGCCCAGCTGGGCTCGAACCAGCGACCCCCTGATTATGAGTCAGGTGCTCTGACCAGCTGAGCTATGGGCCCTTAGTGAAAATGGTCAATTTTCGGACTGCAATATTACAGCATTTCTACAAATTATGCAAGTTTATTTATTTTTCGCCCGTGCAGCGCAGGACAGGGCTCATTGCCTCTCACTGCCCCGGCACCCGGTTTCCTTAACCCGATGAGATAGCCGTAGCCTTTCCGGATCTCATGCAGGCTTAGGTCTTCCATTTCCGGAGGCACCAGGTCAACAGGCGGAACCTCCTCCTCCTGCTTGCCCATAACAAGCGTCAGCAGAATGTTGGCTTTCTCCGGCTGCTGTGTTTAGCCTTTTCTGACCGCTTCCTTCAGGCGCTGTATATGTCCGCGGCCAAGACCTTTCACTTCGCAACCCAGCTCAAAATATCTTTTTATCTTATCATCAGTAAGTATACCGAAGCAATCAATTATAGCGGCCGGCTGTCCTATTAATTTCACCACCTCTTCAGGGTTAAGGTCCAGGTAGGCCTCATGGGGAACGGCAAAAATGACAGCTTCAGCGTCATGCAGGGCCTTTCCCAGGTCCTGTTCAACGCGCAGTTCCTTAAGTTTGTCCTGGTTCCTGAAAAACTGTGCCTTGCTCTGTCCCGGTGCGGGGTAGGTGTCCTGCTGCTCAAACTCAAACCAGTGCTCAACATATGGATCATGCACTTTTATTTCAGCCCCCATCTCTGCCAGTTTTCTTATCACTATTTCCGATCCGCTGTAGCGTGTATCGCCCACATCCTGGCGGTAGGCTGCACCCAGGACAAGGACATCAGCACCTGCTATCGGCTGTCCCATATTCCTGAGGGCATCGCGGGTAAGCTGACCAACATGCAGGCCCCGTGTGTCATTAATATCAATTGCCATGGGGGTAAGCTTAAAAATATCATCCTCGAAGCCCAGGATATGCTTGTAGGACCATACACCAAGTCCGCCGTCCTTGGGCAGGCAATAACCGCCTATCCCCGGACCGGGGAAGATCATATTACTGTGTGTGGGCCTCATCTTTATTGCTTCAATAACCTTTATAAGGTCCACCCCGTTACGTTCTGCAAAGAGGCTCCATTCATCAAGAAAGGCCAGTATTGTTGCCCTGTAGCTGTTCTCAACGATTTTTGCCGTCTCCGACTCAATGGGTCTGTCCATAACCGTAAGGGGATACTCGTCGGTATTCAGAACCTCATTGAGGAACTTCACCACCTTCTTCCTGGCCTTATCATTTATACCGCTGCATACCCTCCAGAAATCGCGTATGCTGGCAACGTAATTACGTCCCGGCATAACTCTCTCATAGCTGTGTGCCAGCAGGGGATCTGATGTTATACCCCTCTTTTTGAATATCTTCTTCATTATGGGATAGGCCACCTGCTCGGTGGTCCCCGGCGCAACGGTAGTCTCAATCAGTACCAGGGCTTCAGGTGGTATATGTTCAGCAATCACAGCCAGGGATGCTTCAAGTGCAGCCATATCAGTCCGGCCTGAGCGTACATTACCCAGGTCTTTTTTAATATAATCACACTGGACATCCACCACCACCACGTCTGCCAGATTCAGCACATCATAGGTATAGGTTGCGATGAGTGTTTTCTTTTTGTTTACACAGCGCTCTATCATGGGGTCAACTTCAGGATCTTCCGCCTTTACCGGGGACAGGCCACGGTTAAGGATAGGTATCTTCCAGTAACTACGCACACTGGGTCGCTGCATGCCAATAACAAACTTGGACGGATCACCATCTTCGTTAACGGTATCGGCCACAATGGCAGCCATTACGGCACCCACGAAGCCAACACCCATAACAACCACTATCTCGCGGCCTTTGTCACGCTCCAGGCTGACACGTTGCTTAATCTGTTCAAATTCAGTCTTGTAATGTTCTGGTCCGGGCAGGGGGAATTTTTCACCGGCCGGACTGATGGAAAATATTTCGTTCATTTTTATTTTTTGGTTTAGTCCTTTCAGGCAGGATGTTTATACTCTTATTTTGATATAAATCTATAAATTATTGTACAATTCTGACAGGATAAGTTGATTTATTTATTTTCTCCAGGTGGCGTTGTGGCCATTCGTATTCAAGGGCCCCCGGTGGTATAATAAGTGCTTGTTGTATTTTAATCCACAGGTGGCACTGTAGCTGTTCTTTCTCAACCTCTCCGGCCTTGTGTGGGTGGTATTATTTTTTTTATTTTTACATTATTATCATCTTTAAATACTATGAATAAGATAATATCTGCATTGTTAGTAATTTCTACATTTCTGTTTGTCAACTCCTGTACAAGCAGTAATCCTGATATTTCATCCCCCAACATAGTGATCATTTTTTGCGATGACATGGGTTACGGAGACCTTGGCACTTATGGTGCCACAGGGTATGAGACACCCAACCTTGACAGAATGGCAGCCAATGGTTTGCGTTTTACAAACTTCCTATCGGCCCACGGTGCATGTTCAGCTTCAAGAACCGCATTGCTTACAGGTTGTTATGCAAACCGTCTTAATATGCCGCAGGTTTTTGGTCCTAATTCACAGACTGGCATTAACACAGATGAGATGACCATAGCCGAATTACTCAAACAGAAAGGTTATGCAAGCGGTATTTTCGGAAAGTGGCATCTTGGCGACCTGGAGCCTTTTCTCCCCCTCCAGCATGGCTTTGACGAATACCTGGGCATACCCTATTCAAATGACATGTGGCCTGTTGATTATGACGGCGGCCCTATCACCGAAGAATCAATAAACCCTGGTAAGGCCAGCTACCCTCCCCTGCCGCTGGTAGAAAATAACGAAGTAATTGAATACCTTGAGGGACTGGAGGACCAGGACAGATTAACCACCAGGTATACAGAAAGAGCGGTCAGGTTCATAGAAAAACACAGGGATGAACCGTTCTTTCTATACCTGCCGCATTCAATGCCCCATGTTCCCCTGGGTGTTTCCGATAAATTCAGGGGGAAGAGCCGGCAGGGTATGTATGGTGATGTAATAATGGAAATAGACTGGTCGCTTGGCGAGATAATGCAAGCCCTAGAAGAAAACGGTCTGGTTGAAAATACACTCGTGATATTCACCAGCGACAATGGTCCCTGGCTCAACTACGGTAACCATGCCGGTTCCACAGGCGGACTGAAAGAGGGTAAGGGAACGAGTATGGAGGGAGGAGTACGTGAGCCCTGCATAATTCACTGGCCGGCATTAATAGAGGCGGGGCAGGTTTCTGACAGGCTGGCTTCCACAATTGATATCCTTCCTACCCTGGCCGACATTACCGGGACCCGGCTACCCGGCCATAAGATTGACGGCGTGAGTATTCTGCCTTTACTGAAAGGGGATAAGGATGCAGAACCCAGAAAATCGTTTTATTATTATTATCACAATAATAATCTTGAAGCTGTCCGGATGGGCCAGTGGAAGCTTGTTTTTCCGCATGGTCACCGTTCATATAAGAATGTATTGCCGGGTAATGACGGCTTCCCCGGACCTTACTCACAGGGCAGGGCAGAATATGCCCTTTATGACCTGCGCAGGGATCCCGGTGAGAGGTACGATGTAAAGGAACTGTATCCTGAAGTAATTGAAAAGCTGGAGGAACTTGCTGAACAGGCAAGGAATGATATAGGTGATGAGCTGACGGCAAGGGAAGGAAAGAACAGGAGAGAAAGATGAATCATAACAGATAAGTAAGTAATAATAACCTCTGTAATTAATTCTTAATTAGCTTAAATTGTTAAAATTGCAGGTTGAATTCTTTTAACAAAAATTACATATGAGTAGTAATATTGATCCCACGAGGGAAGAAAAGAAGAAGATTTTCAATATCTCCCTGGACCTGATATTCAAGCTGGGAGGCTTGTTTATTGTTATTTTCCTATGCTACAAAATTGCAAAGCCCTTTATCAACATTCTTCTCTGGTCGCTTATTATAGCCATTGTACTTTTCCCCCTGCTGGAATGGCTCACTGGTCATCTCAAGGGCCGGAAGAAACTGGCGTCATTGCTTATCACCCTTTTGAGCCTGTCGGTTCTGGTATTGCCAAGCATCTGGCTTGTTAACCAGCTTGTTGACGGGGTAAAGTATCTTGCGGACACTTTTCCGGAGGGGAATTTTCAAATTCCTCCACCCACAGAGGCAGTGGCCGACTGGCCCCTTATAGGGCAATGGGTATATGATAACTGGATGCAAGCCTCAGAGAATCTCGGGGAATCATTAAAAGGATTTATACCCCAGATAAGCAATTTTACGGAAAACCTGCTTGGGTCTATTGCCAATACAGGCATGGGAGTATTGCAGTTTGCCCTGTCGATTATACTGGCAGGCATCTTCATGGTTTATTTCAAAAACGCGGAACGATCAGGCAAGGCTATCTTTGAGAAGGTGGCCGGTGACAGGGGTGACGAGTTTCTTGATGTTTCACTTACAACGATACGTAACGTAGCCACCGGTGTTCTTGGCGTTGCGATAATACAAACCACACTGATGGGGCTGGGACTGATACTGGCAGATATCCCGCTTGCTCCGGTATGGATAATTATCTTGCTTATTATGACAATAGCACAGATACCCGCTATAATATTCAATATACCACTTATAATCTACCTGTTCGCTTTTACGGATCCGCTGCCTGCTGCGTTATGGACTGTATACTTCCTTGTAATGGGCCTTATAGATAATATTCTGAAACCACTCATAATGGGCAAGGATGCTAAGGCGCCCATGCTGGTTATTTTCTTTGGCGCCATTGGAGGTTTCATTGCCTTTGGCTTTATGGGACTCTTTATTGGATCAATCATACTGTCGCTGGCTTATATGCTTTATGTGAAATGGGTGGATGTGTAGCATGGGACTTTTATTTCTGTATCTTACCGTAGCGCTGTTATTTTCCTTCCTGTGCTCCTTACTTGAAGCTGCCATACTGAGTACATCTCTCATTTACATTAACATGAAAAAGAAGGAAGGGAAGAGGTATGCCCACACCCTTGACCGTTTCAAAAATAATATTGACCTCCCTCTTTCAGCCATACTAACGCTTAATACCTTTGCCCACACCATAGGTGCGGCCGGCGTAGGTTCACAGGCACAGATACTCTGGGGCGAAGAATATCTTACTATTGTCTCTGTAGTGCTGACGCTTATCATACTTATTCTTTCGGAGATAATACCAAAGACACTGGGTGCACTGTACTGGAAAAACCTCAGCCGGTTTACGGTTATTGCCCTGAAAATCATGATATATTCTCCCCTGTACCCTTTTATCATACTCACAAATTTTATTACCAAGATCATGCGCAAGGACCATAGTCTTCACCCGCTGATAAGCAAAACGGAATTCCATGCCCTTACGGACAGTGTTATTGAAGAGGGTATAATTGAAGAGGAAGAGTCACAGTTGCTTGAAAACCTTATGAGATTCAGGCATATAAAGGTAAGGGATATAATGACTCCACAGGTTGTGGTGGTTGCAGCCGAAGAAAATACCAGGATCAACGATTTTTATGAGAGTCATGAAGAGATTAATTTTTCAAGAATTCCTGTTTACCGGGATGAATTAAACAATTTCACCGGTTTTGTGCTGAAGGATAAGATAATGGAAAAAATAATTGATGAAGAAGGGAACAAGCCATTAAAGACCATTATAAGGCCTGTCAGGATAGTGAACGAGGAGATGCCGATCATAAAGTTATTCTACAAGCTGATTGACCTGAAAGCACACATAGCCATGGTGGTTGATGAATACGGTACGGTTAGCGGACTTGTTACCATGGAGGATGTCTTCGAAACATTAATAGGCCTGGAGATCGTTGATGAAATGGATAATGTGGAAGACATGCAGGCATTGGCACGAAAGAACTGGGAAGAAAGGGCAAGGAGGCTGGGCTTGATAAAATAGTCATGTATCAGGTCTTGCAGGTCACGAAACTGCTCATTCTAAACTCATCCTGAACTTTTTCAACTTTTTCAGCCTTTCCTCAAAACACCCAGTGCCGTCATATATCCGCTATAGATTGCCCCTGAAAAGCCGCCGCCGAATTTGCCCCATGCGGATGCTATATGCATATTACCGGGCAGGACTGAGAGGTATTTGTTTGATTTCCCGGGTTTTTGGGCAAAGCCATATACAGCCCCTTTTTTATTAAGTGTGTATTTCTTTACCGTAAGTGCTGTTGCCACTTCAGCATGGGCTACTGCCTGCCTGAAGCCGGGGATAAGATTATCCAGCCTGGCTGTGATCATTTCTTCCGTCCTTTTCTTTTGAATTTTATACTCTTTAGCACCAAGGTTTTCCCAGTCTTCAGGATAGTCAATACAGCAGGCGGCACCCACTCCTTTACCTTCCGGTGCCAGTCCTGAGTCTAGCTGGCTGTAGTCAACAAAGGTAAAACTCCTCCTGTCAAAACCGGCATGATTATTTCCGGCTATATCAGCCTGGTTTTTTACTGACTCATCGAATATGAAAGTTGAATAATATTTATTTCCAAGCGATTTGAGGTCTTTCCTGAAACCGTAATAAACCGTAAGCAGGGAGGCCCCTATATCAAGATCGCTTATTGCACCGGCCAGTTCGCGCCCCCAGTCTTCAGGCAGCAAATTCTCAGCAAGGAGGGGCAGGGAGGAATTTACAATTATTTCAGAAGCCCTGTCTGAATAAATTTCATCACTCCCCCTGGTCTTACTGTAGCTCACTCCTACCGGTCTGTCTTCTTCGAAAATTATGCCAGTCACTTCATGTTTCAGCCTGATTTCACCTCCATTACTTCTAATAATGTCTGCAAGGGCATCTGATAATTTTTGAGATCCTCCCTTTACAAAATTCGCTCCTCCTGCATAATAACTTCCCTGGGCATTGAGGTAATAATAATATGAAAGGGTATAGGGATCATCATGGAAATATCCGAGGTTTCCCAGCAGGACCAGTTTAAGGTCCTCATCACTAATTATTTCATCAAGGAAGTCCCCTAAGCTTTTATCTTCCACGTTTTTTGACTCTACCATTATCCGCCTGGCATTGAGCACATGTTCGAAATAGGTCCTTATACCTTCTTCCTCATCCGGGAAGGACTTTAAAAGGGTATTAATAGCCTCACCGGGATCATGAGCTATTACGATATCGTGCCTGGTATTATAAAACCTGTAAAACTCAGGCACCCGGAGAAATTTCACCCTGTCGAAGACGCCGAGGTCATTGAATATTTTTGTTTTCAGATCGCGGGCATGCAGTCCGTCCATCTCATGGAGCCCTACCTCCATGGTGTACTGTTTCCGCATGAAGCTTGTTGCACATCCTCCCGGTATATCGTGCTGTTCAATCAGCAATATCTTTTTTCCTTCTTTCGCAAGCTTGGCCCCTGCCGTAAGGCCTCCCAGGCCGGCTCCTATAATTATTACGTCGTAGTTCATAGTGGTTTGTCTTTATTATTGGAATACAGGATTACCGGACCTATGGAAGCTTTCTTATCATTTAATCTCAGGTATTGGGTAACGCTGATATTCCGCATCCGGATCGAACATATACCTGTAAGTTATGTAATGTTTGGCGGGAAGGGATCCCACCGATAAAAATATCTTCCTCATTTTCGGATTGAAGTCGGCCACCCACGAAAACTCAATTTCCTCATAATGTGATTTTTTAGCCATTACTTCCGCCACTTTAAGTATTATACCCGATTCTATGCCCCTTCCCTGGTATTTTGGTATTACACCCATAAGTACTCCCCGTGCCCTGGTAATTGTTTTTTTCTTTTTCAGGTAGAGGAATTTAATCATTGCGGGAAGGTTCAGTTTACCCTTGAGATGTTTCAGGATCATATTTACGTCGGGCCACATCAGGTAGATAGCTATTGGTTTATCTTCATAATAAGCCAGCCATATAAATTCCTCGTCTATAATTGCCTTTGCCTTTCGTAAAGTTTTCTTTATATATTCAGCCTCCATAGGCTTAAAATCTGTTTTAAAAGAAGCCCATGCTTCATTATAGACAGCAGCAAAATCATTCACCCACCTGTCCATTTCTTTCCAGGTGAAATGGTGGAAGGAATATTCGGGTTTGGCGGCTATCCATTCAGCTATTTTCAAAAAGCGGGGTGGCAATTCCTTTTTCAGATCAAGATGAAAACCCTCCTGCTTATAGTAAACCCTGAAACCATATGATTCAAATAAGTCGCGGTAATAAGGATGATTATAGGCGATCTCGTAGGAGGGATGTGTAAATCCTTCAACCAGCAGCCCCCAGTATTTATCGGTCTCACCGAAGTTAATGGGACCGTCCATTGCTTCCATCCCTTTTTCTTTCAGCCAGTCACGTGCGGTATCAAACAGTTTAAAAGCGGCGTCTTTGTCATTTACGCATTCAAAGAAACCCATGCCCCCCGTGGGCTGACTCTGCCGGCCTGCTGTATTTTCATCAATAAAAGCCGCTACTCGTCCGGCCAGTTTACTGGCATCGTCATACAGTAGCCATCTGTTTACGATACCGTGTTTAAAGAAGACATTCCGGGCAGGGTCAAAAATTGATTCAATTTCATCATCCAGCGGACATACCCAGGTAGCATCATTCATATAAATGAGTCTTGCCGCGTCATGGAAGAGCTTTGCCTGCCTTTTATTCTTAACCTCAACAATCTCCATTTCTGAAAAGATGCTTATGTATATGTTTTACGGTAAATATTATCTATTATCATGCTGTATTTCGATTCTATGACCTGTCTTTTCAGCTTAAGGCTTGCTGACAGTTCCCCGCTCAGGGGAGACCATTCATCTGCCACCAGTCTGAAGCGCAGGATTTTCTCGCTTTCCGAAAGTTTCTTATTAAGCTTTTCTATTTCCCGGGAGAACAGGTCGTGTATAAGAGGAAGGCATATCATGTCACTTATGCTCTCATTACCATACAGACCATTGGCGATGCACCAGTTTTTCAGGTAATTGAAATCGGGCACCAGGAGGGCGCTGGCAAATTTCTGATGTTCACCGGTAACCATAACCTGGTCGATAAAGGGTGATTCCTTCAGTTTATTTTCTATAATCTGGGGTGCCACAAATTTGCCGTTCGACAGTTTAAAGATATCTTTTTTACGATCGGTAACCATAAGGAATTTGCCGTCTTCAATATGCCCTACATCGCCTGTATGGAACCATCCTTCCGAATCAATGACCTGTGCTGTGAGTTCCGGATCTTTGTAGTAAGCGATCATAACATTATGTCCCCTGCATAGTATCTCACCGTCGGGGGCAATCTTCATTTCCACGCCATTGATAAGGGCACCCACTGATCCCAGCCGGCAAAGTGGTGCATCCTGCCTGTTTATTGTAATGACAGGAGATGTTTCAGTAAGGCCGTACATATTGAGTATTTTAAGCCCTGCGGCCCAGAATATACGCTCATGTCTTGCCTGCAGGCTTGCTCCTCCGCAGCCCACAAGCCTGACCTTTCCGCCCAGGGCTTCCCTCCATTTGGAGAATATCAGTTTATCGGCTATTTGCAGTTTCCGGTAATAGAACCATGATTTCCGGCCAAAAGGCTCATATTTCAGGCCCAGGTCAACAGCCCAGAAGAATATCTTTTTCTTCATTCCTTTCAGGGCTTTGCCTTTAGCTATCACATTATCATATACTTTTTCCAGGATCCGTGGCACAGCGTCAAATCCGGATGCCTTTATCTCCCTCAGGTTAGCTGCGATTGTACCCATATTTTCCGCATAGTAGATTGAGGTACCTGAATACTGTGTCTGGTAATTACCCATACGCCCGCCCACATGACATAAGGGAAGGATGCTGAGGTAGCTATCTGTGGGTTTTAGTCTGAAAACTTCAGCTGCAGCCAGGAAATTACGAACCAGGTTAGTATGTGAGAGCAACACGCCTTTTGCCCTTCCCGTTGTGCCTGAAGTATAAATAAGGGATGCAGGATCGTCAGGTAAGACTTCTGTTTTCATCCTTTCTGCCTTTTGAATTATTGAAGCATCACAGTTTTTACCCCTGTCAGCTATTTCTTTCCAGTCTGGAATGCCATCAATTTCATCAAAAGTAAATACATACTTTATATTAATAATCTCATCACATAGCGGTTTAATGGCGTTATAGAGTTTTTTGTCAGAAACAATCACCATTGTTGCTTCGGAATGCTCAAACACATAACGGTATTCATCACATGTCATAGAGGTAAAAACCGGAACATGAACAAGACCCAGCATTGCCATTCCCATATCCACGAAGTTCCACTGGGGACGGTTATTGGTTATAGTAATAATTTTATCGCCTTTTTTAAATCCCATTTCCAGCAGTCCGTAAGCAAAATGGTGTGACAGTTCATTATATTGTCTTGCGCTGTAAAATATCCATTTTCCGTCTTTTTTTTCTGCCAGTGCATCTGTCTTATCGGGAAAATGCAGCATATATCTGTCGAGTAGGTCGAAGGTTCGGCTTGGCTCCATCTGTCTTTTTTTTTGGTTTTATGCAAGATAGGAAAAGTATGAAGAAATGTTGAATTGTTGAACCGGGAAATATTAGTTTGCCGCAGGCAAATGTATCTTGCGGGTTTGGCGAAGCCAATCGTTAAATCGTAGAAGCCGTAGAAAACATTATATTTAAACAATCATAAAACCTGCTTCAATGACCGAAGGATAAAACAAATAAACAATTAAACTATTCTGCAATATGAAAGTATTCAGGCCATGGGCTTTTCAGGGTTCTAAAAGAATGAAAAACTATTTTGAAGGCTGGTACTTCAAACATGTTTCAGAGGACAGGAAAAATGTATATGCCATCATCCCCGGCCTTTCACTGTCTGAGAAAGACAGTCATTCTTTCGTGCAGCTCCTCGATGGTTTATCAGGAGAAACCTTATATTTCAGATTTCCGGTAAGCAGCTTTAATGCTTCAGGCAGGAATTTATCGGTTAAGGTTGGCAAATCTTCATTTGATTCCAGGGGAATAAAACTGGATATTGATGATGAGCAGGGAAATATACGCGGCGAGATTGATTACGGTGAATTTAACTATTATCCTGCAAAGCTTACCAGGCCTGGTATTATGGGCTGGTATTCCTTTGTCCCTTTTATGGAATGCAAACATGGGATTGTTTCCACCGGTCATGCCATTGACGGGCAGCTTGAGGTAAGGCAAAAGACCATTGATTTCAGCAAAGGGAGGGGCTATATTGAGAAAGACTGGGGTAGCTCCTTCCCTGAATCATGGATATGGCTGCATTGCAATACTTTTAAATCGCCTGATGCCTCATTTACATTTTCCGTGGCCAAGATACCATGGCTTGGCAGCTTTTTCATAGGTTTTATCTCTTACCTTAGTTTTGGTGAGCATTTCTACAATTTCTCCACATGGTCTAAGGCTAAAATTGAGTCACTGCAATACAGAGACAATATTCTGAATTTTATACTGGCAAACAATAAGTACAAACTCTATGTGAAGGCTGTAAATAATATGCCGGGTGATTTAAAAGCGCCGGTGCTGGGTTCTATGACACGCATAATAAAAGAGACCGTTGACGCCAGGATTGAAATAAGGTTAATTGACAGAAGCGGCAATACCTTATTTGAGGATGAGGGTATAAGGGGAGGGATGGAGCTTATTGACAGCATGCTTGATTATTTTTAAAGTGTTGAGCCAAGAGGTTGAATTGTTGAATTGTGTGGTTGTTGAATCGGTTTGTTGAAGTTAGGAGGGCCCGATTTAACGATTTAACGATTCAACTATTAAACAATAGCATAAAATGATTATTTTTAGGGCTGCAAATAAAAATAAATAAACAGGTAAAATGAAAAGAATAATCAGCATTCCGTCCTATATACTGATTACTGTATTGCTTCTGTCTCTCAGCAGTTGCCAGAAGGATCGTGTTACACTTTTAACCGACGGGGTTTGGCAGTTCGAGAATATTACCACCAACAGTGAAAATGAAACCATAAAGACCATTGTTGCAGGTTTCAAGGCAGTGTATACCGACGGCACCATGCAGTTTTTCAGTGACGGTACCTACATTAAGGAATTTCCTCTGATTGTCGATGAAACCGGTAACTGGGAGCTGGTTGGAAAAACGCAGCTCGTATTCACACCTGACGGTGGTCTGGTTCAGACAGCATCAATTGATAAAATAAGCAAGAGTGAGCTGGTTTACCTTGAAACCTTTGTTGAAGGTGACCAGAACACCTTCACCACATCCACCACCTGGGTAAAGTAATCATTCAACCGGTGCGCCGCTTGAGTGATCACCTTAGCTGTTAATTTATTAAATATGATCTTTTTTCCTGAAGGATGTAGGTATAAAAGTAAAATTCTTCACACCAAATTTTCTTGCAAGCAATTCTAGGCCTATAAGCGATACACCTCCACCTGGCAGTATAGAAATGGAGGCAAAAACTGAAATTCTGCCTATATCTTTCAGCTGTTCTATTGCTGCCTTTACTTCTTCTTCGCTTGGTGGTTCACTTCTCTCATTCAGCTTCAGCTTTTTTTCAAGCAATCTGAAAAATAAGCGGGCCATTTCCCGTGTTTCTCTGGCCTCCTGCCCAAAACCAGCCATAGTCTTTTCAATAAGCTTTTTGCGTGTAATTGCATATTGCTGTGATTTTACCTGGTAACGGTAACGGAGTTTATAAAGGAGTCGTTCAAACATTGTTTTAGTTAATGGCTATCATGAAAACATCCCCCTGTCCTGACACCGCGGCCGGGACTTCCCCCTTGGCTTCGCCGGGCTCATCCCTAATTCCCGGGATTCTGCTCAAAGGGGGATCAGATCCGCGCCAGCGAATGAAGGGTGATTATACCAGGTCACAGGCTGCGGGGGGCATCCAGTGTGCATCTTTTCCCTCCCATTTAACGTTGCACCCGATGGGATTTGTTACGGGTTCAGATATTTCCCGGCCTGACACAAGTTCCTCCAGGGCCTTTTCCAGGTCATTGCTTGTAGCCAGTGAAGTATTTTTAGGATTATCAAGAGACCTGCCTGTATATACCAGCTTGCGGTCCTGATCGAAGACATAAAAATGGGGTGTTCTCAGGGCTCCGTATTTAAGCGCGATTTCCTGGGTATCGTCATAAAGATAGAGCCATGGAAAATTATATTTTTTCATGCGTTCAACCATATGATCGAAGTCATCTTCGGGGTAGGTATTGGGGCTGTTTGAATTAATCGCCACAAATTTCACTCCCTCAGGAATAAATTTGTTTGCTATTTCCCTGGTGTGTTCATCCGATCCAATAACATAAGGGCAATGGTTGCAGGTGAAAAAGATCACCAGGTATTTGCTGTCATCAAAATCAGACAGACTGTAAACATTTCCGTCGGTTGCCTTCAGTTTAAAACCGGGAGCTTTTGCTCCTAAGTACAATGTAAAAGCCATATTATTTTCCTCTTTATTGTTTATTAAAGAAACAAGATAAGTTTTATTAATGTTTATATTATAGCAATTTTTATATAAAAAGCCAAAAAAACAAGTGAAGCGTGCGGAATATGTTCACGAACACTTTTTTCTCCAGGCAAGCGCTTGAATTAAGATAAAACTGTAAACACATGAAATCATCTGATATATCAGAACACTGGGGTGGCTACCGCCTTAGCCCCGACCTGTTTGAGTTCTGGGAGGAAGGAGAAAACCGCCTGCATGACAGGATTGAGTACCAGCACCATGATGGAGTATGGATAAAAAGGAGGCTGGCTCCATAAAGAGCCAGCCCGCTAATCCTTACTATTCTGAGATGGGCATGGATCCGGAGATCCTCGCCTTATATTAGAGTTCTATCAGTACCGGATCGCCCAGTCCAAGTTTTTTAAGCTCGGGCACCTGTGTTTTAGCATCACCGGCTATGACATAATACATTCTTGACGGGTCAATATACTTATTCACCAGTTCCTTATGTTTGTCGATGGTCAGTCCGCGTACAAAGTCTTCCTCTTTCTTTATATAGTCAAGTGGCAAATCATACTGGCTGATGTCGTTAAGCATTGACAGCAGAGAGCCCTGTGTTTCAAAAGCACGGGCATTTGATTTAAGAAGTGCCTCCCTGGTAAAATCAATATCCTCCTGTGAAATGCCGTCACGATATTTCTCCATTTCATCCTTAAAGATCTGCACAGATTCGAGGGTTGCGGTTGTTCTTACACTTGAGCTTGCAGTGAAGTTCCCTGTATATGAATCTCCGGAGAAGCCGGTGCGTGCCCCGTAGGTATACCCTTTTTCCTCCCTGAGTATCAGGTTCACAATACCATTAAATGAACCTCCCAGCTTATAATTGGCAACGTAGGCGGGGTAGTAGTCGGTATGACTCCTGGGTATTGACAGGTTACCTATCATAATAACCGACTGCTTGGCCCCGGGGAAGTCAACAAAATAAATCTTTGACCGGTCGGGGTTGTCCGGGATTTTTATTTCAGGCAGTGTAAGGTCTTTTTTCTCCCACCTTTTTTCCAGTGAAGTAAGGGCTGCCTCCACCCTTTCGCGATCGATATCACCTACTATATGGAAACTGGCTAGTGAGGGAGATAATTTAGTATTGTAAAATTCCTTAAGGTCATCCATGCTTATTCCCGGCACTGTTTCTTCAGTTCCGCCAGAGGGCACAGAAAAGATATGATTCTCTCCATACATAAGCCTGCTGAGCACACGCGAGGCCATATAATTCGGATTAGCCCTGTTCCTGGGGAAGGAATTTATAACACTTTCTCTGGCCAGTTCAAATTCAGTGGTGTCCCACCTTGGTTCCATAAGCATCTCTTCAACAAGAGCTATTGTCTTCTCAAAATTCCTTGACAGGGTATTGACAGATATCATTATTGACTCACCCGTGGCGCGTATGCGGATTGATGCTCCCAAGAGGTCAATAGCTTCTTCCAGTTCTTCAGGTGTTTTATTTGCGGTGCCTTCATTCATAAGTTGTGCCATCAGGCTTGCCGTTCCGGCCTTATCCAGGTCTTCCAGCAGGTGAGAGCCTTCAATTTCAAGGTTATAGCTTACCAGGGGCAGCTCATCATGTTTTATTCCAAACAGTCTTATCCCGTTATCCAGTTCACCGGTCCATATTTCCGGCAGGCTTAGTTCAGGGTCAGGGCCTATAGCAGGTATTACTGACCTGTCAAAGCTGGTCTCTGTTTTTTGGATTATTTCCTCTTCTGCCACCAATGATTGATCAACCTCTGTTGCTTCAAGCACATTTTCTTCCACTATGCCGGCATCAACTGATCCTCCGGCAATCAGATCAACTTTCCCTTTTGGCACAAAACTGCTTGCCACAAAGGGTTTTCCCTTGATATATTTCTCGTAAACCCTCATGATATCATCGAGGGTAACCGATTGAATACGTGCAAGGTCTTCGGTCAGAAAGCCTGGATCACCTGCATATTCATTATAGCGTGCCAGCTGGAAGGACTTACCAAGCACCGAGCTCATACCATTATAGAATTGTGTTTCAACCCCGGCCTTAATCCTTTCAAGGTCATTTTCGGTGATCCCTTCTTCTTCGAAGAGGGCAAATGCCTCATTAAAGGCTTCTTCAACGTCAGAAAGTGAAATGCCGGGAAAGGCATTAACAGAAATACTGAATTTCCCGGCCAGTTCCGTTGAACTATTATATACCCTGGCCCGGGAGGTCATTTTTTTATCTTTAACAAGGACTTTATAGAAGGGGGCTTTTTTACCGCTGCCCAGGAGCTGCCCAAGGAAATCGAGGGCATAGGAATCGGGATGATACTGTTCAACGGTAGGCCATACCATTGTTAGTTCAGGAGTACGGGCAAAATTATCTTCATGGTATAATCTTTTAGTTTCCTCCAGAGTCACAGGCATCGGATCCAGGTCTTCCACCTTTTCGCCTCCGGGTATCTCGCCAAAATATTTATTTACCAGTGTTTTTATTTCCTCTTTGTCAAAGTCGCCTGCAATTGTCAGGGTGGCGTTATTGGGCACATAGTAGGTTGCATGGAATTCCTTGACATCTTCCACTGTTGCATGGAAAAGATCTTCCATCTCTCCTATTACCTGCCAGGAATAGGGGTGACCTTCGGGGAAGAGGTTTTTATCAATTACATAATTTGTATGTCCGTAGGGCCTGTTATCATTGCTCTGCCTCTTTTCATTCTGTACCACATTCTGCTGGTTTGCAAAGGCAGATTCGGTTACTGTATTGCCCAGGTAGCCCATACGGTCAGATTCAGCCCACAGCACCATTTCAATAGCATTTTTAGGTACAACCTCATAGTATATGGTACCATCCTTATTGGTTCCGCCGTTCAATGTTCCGCCGGCTCCCTGTATAAGTTTAAAAAACTGGTCCTGTCCAACGTTTTCAGACTGCTGGAACATCATGTGTTCGAAGAGGTGGGCGAAGCCTGTGCGCCCTGGCACTTCGCGGTTTGAACCAACGTGATACTGAATGGCCACCGCCACAATAGGATCCGATTTATCCTGGTGGAGAATTACATCCAAACCGTTGTCAAGCCGGTATTTTTCATAGTCTATTTTCAATTCACTTTGTTTTTCCTGCGGTGAACAGCCGCCCAGTAAAAGGGCTATGGTTCCTGCAAAAATTAAAAGATGTGTTTTCATTTTTTTATCAGTTTGATTATAGATATAGATTAAGATGATGCTAATTTAGGAAAAACTCCTGGTATTAAGATAGAATAATGAATATCGATTAGTAAATTACGCAAAAAATTACTTAAATCTTAATTTAAAATTTTAATTTTTGTACAATAAAAACAAATACAAACCAGCAGTTAAAAGCAAGTACCTCATTCTTATCTCGGGATTGATGTGGACCGGCATAGGTATTATGCTGATCAGCCTGGCCTTAACCTGGTTAATTGAACATGAATATGACAAAAACTGGATATACATTATATCCGGCATAATATTGGCTCTTGTTATTCATCATTTTGGATTCCTGAAAATAGTCGACAAAAACCTGGGAAGGATAAAATCCCTTGATCCCAGAAGCTGTGTATTTGCCTTTATGTCATGGAAAAGCTATATGCTGGTTATTATTATGATTACAATGGGTATACTGCTTAGGCATTCTCCAGTACCCCAGAATCTGCTATCTATAATTTATATTGGGATAGGCCTTGCACTGGTATTATCAAGTATGAGATATTTAAGAGTTTTTATTAAGACGGTGTTCAAAGCAAAGAACCACTGATTTTTACAGGTACTTTCATCGAGTTAACGTTTACCCGGCATTTAAGTGATGTCAATATTGCCAGCCGGGTTACGTCATTTCACATACAGATGATTTCTCAGCCTTATGTCTTTAGAGGAGCTGCCAGGTTCTACAACTCTTTGAAGTTCAGTATCAAGCATAGATAATTCATCGAAGCCAAGTTTGAATTCAACTGTTCTTTCTTCACCCGGTTCCAGGCTTATCCTTTTAAAGCCCTTAAGTTCCTTAACAGGTCTGGCCAGGGAGGCAAGCTGGTCCCTTATATACAATTGAACAACCTCATCCCCCGGTCTTTCACCCGTGTTTTTAATCTTAATACATCTGCAACTGCATAGCCTCCCATATCCCCGGGATACCAGGCTTCAACTATACCGTTCACATTATCCATCCATTCTGACATAGTAATTGCCGACCCTCCTATCAGGACAACTACCACGGGCACGCCCGTGCTGGATATACGGTTAATCATTTCCTCCTGCCTGCCCGGTAAGCCTAATATAGCCCTGTCCTGAAACCCGCCTTCCTCTATACCTGCTGCAACCCGGGGCATATTGAATACTGTAGCTGTTTCCGGCCCTTTCTCTGATACCCTCTAGAATGGATATTTTTCGTGAGTATTGAGTAAGTGAAACAAAGATAAACAAAACAGAAGCTCAAGATGCTAAAGTAATTTTTCTTAATTTGCATGCTTAAAATTATAATGATGCTCAACACCGGTACACTTATAAACAAAACACTTTCATTGTTAAATACTTATTCAGACCAGTACAGGAAAGGGCTTTCGGAATGGTATTTCCCCACTTCGATGAAGGTAATCGGTCTTAAGTCTGAGGATCTGAAAAAGGTTATTAAAATTATAAGGAATGATATAGCCGGGGAGGATAGCGGTCAGATAATACGCCTGTGCAAGGAGATGGCACTGGCGGGTATCTTTGAAGTACAGCAGGTAGCTTTTGGTTTGCTTAACAAGAAATACAGGATAATTGAACAGCTTGAACTGAATGATGTCCTTGTGCTGGCTACCTACATGGACAACTGGGCTTCAACAGATTCCTTCGGAACACAGGTAAGCGGACCTGCTTGGAGGCTGGGGTGCATAAGTGACGATGATGTTAAGAAATGGGCTTCCTCTGCTGACAGGTGGTGGAGGCGCATTGCCCTTGTTTCAACAGTGGCATTGAACCTTAAGTCGCAAAAGGGTGAAGGTGATACCGGCCGCACCTTAATGATATGCGAAATGCTTCTGGGAGACAGGGACGACATGGTAATCAAAGCTCTTTCATGGGCTCTCAGGGAATTATCAAAACGATATCCCGGGGAAACGGCTGAATTTATTGAAAGCCATAAGGATGTCCTTGCGGGCAGGGTTATCCGTGAAGTAACAAGAAAGCTACTTACAGGCAGAAAGAACTGATCTTTTCAATAATGGCTGCTCCCATCCCAGCAATGGGTACATAACTGCTCCTTAGGAAGGCCTATGGACTCAACCAGATCATTAAGATCCTGGTAAATAAGAGAATCAATTCCAAGGTCTTCTGCAATCTTTTCCACCATGGCCCTGTACTTCTCTGATGCAGAATCGGCATATTCCCTGAGATTCTTTTCAGAGCCTTCGAGTTGTTTGATGGCCTTCCTGCTGGCCAGCTCCATCGTGGAACGTGACTGTGAAAAGTTCAGGAAATTGCATGGGAAGGTAAGGGGCGGACAGGCTATTCTCATATGAACCTCTGTGGCACCTGCCTTTCTGAGATCTTTAGTATTGTCTTTCAATTGAGTACCCCTCACTATTGAGTCATCACAAAATATCAGTCTTTTACCTTTAATAAGCGATTTAACAGGAATAAGTTTCATTTTAGCAACCAGGTCTCTCATCTCCTGGTTTTGCGGCATAAAGCTCCTGGGCCAGGTAGGAGTGTATTTTGAGTAGGGACGTGCATAGGGCAGGTGTTTCTCATTGGCATAGCCAATAGCATGTCCAATACCGGAGTCGGGTATCCCTGCTACCAGGTCGGCCTCAACGCTGTCGCGCCTGGCAAGGGCAGCTCCGCAGCGATACCTGCACTGTTCAACATTTATACCCTCATAATCGGAAGATGGATAGCCATAATAAACCCAGAGGAAGGCACATATCTGCATTTTTTTTCTCCGTTTCCTCATGGTCCTGAACCCTGAGGCCGTAATTTCAACTATTTCTCCCGGCCCCATGCAATAGACTTCTTCAAAACCCGTGTTGGGAAAGCATGTCGTTTCCGAGGCCACAGCAAAGGCATTTTCCTTTTTACCAATGTGAACGGGAGTACGTCCCAGCTTGTCACGCGCCGCAATAATCCTGTCATCAGTGAGAATTATAAGCGAGCATGAGCCTTTAACCTTATCAAAAACATTTTCTATGCCGGCCACAAAATCATATTCTTCACATATGAGGTTTGCAACAACTTCTGTGGGATTTACATTCCCTTCGAAATTTTCCGTAAAATGTTTTCGATCTGTCAGGAAATAGGTTTCCAGTTCTTCTATATTAATCATCCGGCACACGGTAGCTATGGCAAAGCGACCAAGGTGAGAATTAAACATTATTGGCTGCGGATCGGTATCGCTTATAACACCAATGCCCTGCCGTCCGCTGAACTTAGCCAGGTCATCTTCAAACTTGGTCCTGAAATAGCTGTTTTCCAGGCTGTGTATAGTACGCTGAAACCCATCTTTCCGGTTGTAAAACACAAGGCCTGCCCTCCTGGTACCCAGATGAGAATTATAATCAGTACCGTAGAATACATCCTTAACCGTATCACTCTTTGCAATAGCTCCGAAAAAACCGCTCATAGCTAAAAAATTTGTTGCGCAATTGAAGCCAATAAAATAGGCATTGCTGCCGTTATTACTATCAATATTTAATAAATGTTATAAAGATTTTTTAAACCAGGGTGCAGATAATTTCGTAACTTTGTGTGCTTAAACAGAATATTAAAAAAATGGAAGAAGACAAGAATCTTGTTAAACCTGAAAGCGGTGTTCAGAAACGGAATAAAACAAGGACAATACTGGCAGTTCTGGCCGGTGTCCTTGGCACTATACTTGCCGCCATGGTAATATTATATTTCCTTCAGCGCAACAGCATGATAGAGATGGAGAATCTCCTTACCGAACAGAAGGATTCTCTTACCAATGAGCTTATCATGCTCAAGCATGGATATGATACCCTTAAAACCGATAACGACACCCTTAATGCCAGGCTTGATGAAGAAAGGCAAAAAATTGAGCGCCTCCTTGCCATTAATGCCTCCAATGTACAAACCATAAGGACCTATCGTAAGGAGATAGGAACCATGCGTGAGATAATGAAAAGCTATATAGTTCAGATTGATTCGCTGAATACAAGAAACCAGCTTCTGATGGCAGAAAATACGGAAATAAAAGAGCAGATCAGGCAGGTGGAGCAATCGAATATTGTCCTTTCCCAGGAAAAGAACGAACTAAGCACAAAGGTTGAGGTAGCTTCAGTAATAAAAGCGCGTGAAATAATACCCCTGACCCTGAACAAGAAGCGCAAGGATACAGACAGGCTGGACCGATTTGAAAAGCTGGAGGTCTCTTTTATATTGAATGAGAATCCTATTGTCGAAGCAGGAAAGAAAACCGTTTATATGAGAGTTACCAGGCCCGATGGTCTGGTAATAACCAATTCTCCGGATAATCTTTTCGAGGTTGAGGGTGAAAGAATGATATTCACCGAGAATCGCACTGTTGAATACCTCAACAAGGATGTAGAAATGAGTATTTTCGTTGACAACAACGGTGATTTTATTGAAGGCACATACATGGTAGACCTTTTTCTTGAAGGCCATAATATTGGTTCAAGCAGCTTTATGCTCAAAAGCCGCTAAGCCATCATAAGTTCTGAAATGATATTATCGGAAATCATCTTGCCCTGGTCGGTCAGCACAAGTTGATTTCCTTTTTTTGTGATCATGCCATATTTCACGAAACGTGTGGCCAGGTTATTGAGATAGTCACGGCTTTCCTTATTTATTTTCTCTTCCACAAGGTCAAGATTTATACCCCACATGGTTCTTAATGAAGTCATGATATATTCATTATACCTGTCTTTCATAGTGAGAATCTCAACTGTTCCCGGGATTTTATCCTGATCAAGCGATTTTAAATAGGTCTGCAGGTCTGCAACATTCCATTGCCGGCTGTCGCCGTTGTATGAATGCGCAGAGGGGCCAAGTCCGAGGTAGGGCTCCTGTCTCCAGTAATTGGTATTATGAACCGAAAAATAACCATCCCTGCAGAAATTTGAAATTTCATACTGAATAAATCCTTGCTTTCTGCAAGTTTCTGTCAGTACATTAAATTGCTTTTCACTTTCTCCTTCATGAATTTCCTTAATTTCACCGGCCTTTTTCATCTTACCGAAAACCGTAGCTTTTTCAATTGTCAGATGATAGGCTGAGAGATGCTTAATATCCATGTTCAGAGTCTTTTGCAAACCCTCTTTCCATTGTTTTTGGGTCATGCCCGGAATTCCATAAATAATATCTGCGGATATGTTTTCTATTCCCGAAGCTATTATATCATCAAGCGCTTCTTCTGCCATGGCTGCAGAATGCCTCCTGTTCAGGAATTTCAGTATGTTGTCATCCCATGATTGTATACCAAGGCTTATCCTGTTTATTCCGGCTTTTTTTAAATCCCTTGCATAAACCCTGCTTATATCGTCGGGATTGGCTTCCATTGTAATTTCTGCACTTTCAGAAATACCAAATACATTATCCAGTTTTTCAAGTATATCCCTTATCTGGGCGGCGGTGAGTACAGAAGGGGTACCTCCTCCGAGGTAAACCGTTTTTACTTCATTCTTCTCAAGATAATCCTTCTGCAAGACCATCTCCTTCGCAAGGGCATTCAAATATCTCCCGGCCATACCTGTATCCAGTGTCTTGTAGAAATCACAATAATGGCATTTTTTCTTGCAGAAAGGGATATGGATATAAATACCGGCCATATTAAATATCAGTATAAAGCATTAAAATTACGTGCTGTTGTTACCAGTTCAAATACGCTTTTATTTTCAAAGAGTTTTTCAATCTCCCGCCTGGGTTTTACATAATCATCATGAAGGGTACACTTAGTCCTTGATCTTTCATTACTCACACAATTATAATTATGTAACACACACCTGTGAAATACATCATCTCCGTCAATAGCCTTAACCACTTCGATAATATATATCTCCTGCGGCTCACGTGCAAGAGAAAATCCCCCGTGAAGCCCCTTTGAAGAATTAAGTATCTTCTTTTTTACCATTTGCTGAAGGATCTTTGCAAGGAAGGGCATCGGCAGGCTGAGATCATCAGAAATCTTTTTTATACCGATATTCTCTCCATATTTACTGTTACCTGCAATGTAGACTACAGCTCTTATACCATATTTACAGGTGCTTGAAAGCATCTAAACTCTTTTTAAGGGTATTTTATCTATTCTTCTTTTATGCCTTCCCCCGTCAAAATCTGTTTCCAGAAATGTTTTAACTATCAACAGGGCTTCGGCCCCGGAAACAAACCTTCCGGGTAAAGAACACATATTTGCATCATTATGAGCCCTGGCAAGCTTGCTTATTTCTTCGTTCCAGCACAGCGCACACCTTATTCCCGGGTATTTATTTGCCGTCATTGACATGCCATTACCACTCCCACATACTGTAAAACCTATGTCAAACAAGCCTGCTTCAACCGCTCTGGCGGCAGGGTGAATAAAATCAGGATAATCATTGCTTTCAGGAGAATGGCAACCAAAATCATTAATTTCATATCCGTAATCAATAATATATTTCTTTATTATTTCCTTTATGTAATAACCTGCATGATCAGCTGCAAGAGCAATTTTTTTCTTCATATCATAATCCTGTGTAATGATTTTAAAGATACCAACAAAAAAACGATATTATTACTTTGATATCTTATTTTTACTCCAGTCTTATTGTATGACAATAATTGTGTAAAAATGTTCTCTTTTTTAAGACTGTTAAAGCAATTGTTGAAACATGTTAATTAAGGTTTGGTAATTATTTAAAAAAAGACCCTTATTCCCATGAAATTGTGCATAGAACAATTTAGGGTGTTTTTTATTATTTTTTAAAAGCAAAATTTCAACCTTAATTAAACAACAAAATACATTAGCTTTGTGTGTAATTTTTATGAAAGCCCTGATTTGAACAATTGTTCGTAAAATATATAATTAGCTGTAAATCAAAAACGGTATAATTTTTGGATTGTTGATAAGATGTTTTCAGGCTATTAATATCAATATTTGCAAGATAATTTTGTAATTTGTTTTAACAGTATCAACAGCCTATTAATATTATCATATATAAATAAATAATCTTATAATCTTAATATTACTATGTTCATAAAGTCTGAAATAATTAAGAAAGGATACATAGATGAAGCTATTGCCAGGGACACTGATATTGCAGGTGAGATAGAAAGAATGAAGAGAGAAAAGAATGCTGTTATCCTTGCTCATTATTACCAGACACCAGATATACAGGATATTGCTGACTTTGTTGGCGATAGCCTTGATCTTTCAAGGAAAGCGGCAAATATTCAATATGATATAATTTTATTTGCCGGTGTTCATTTCATGGCTGAGACTGCTAAAATATTATCACCGGGGACAAGGGTGCTCTTACCTGACATGAATGCAGGTTGTTCCCTGTCAGATAGCTGTCCTCCTGATGAATTTAGAAAATTTGTTGATGAAAACCCGGGAAGAACGGTCATAACATACATAAATTCAACAGCTGAAATAAAGGCATTGTCTGATATAATTTGCACCTCAAGCAACGCATTTAAAATTGTTGAGTCATTGCCGGCGGATGAGAAGATTATTTTTGCCCCTGACAGGAACCTGGGTAATTATATAAGTAACAGGGTCAAAAGGGATATGTTAATATGGCAGGGAGCATGTCATGTACATGAGGAATTTAGTCTTGAAGCAATATTGGAGATAAAGAAAAGAGAACCTGAAGCCAGCATTATTGTACATCCTGAATGTGAACTGCCTGTAAGGATGGTTGCTGATTTCATAGGATCTACAGGTAACCTGCTTAAATATATTGAAAAGGATAATTCAAAAAAGTACATTGTCGGGACAGAGCCGGGAATAATACACCAGATGAAAAAGTCAAGACCTGACAAGATATTTATACCCGCTCCTCCAAAAGATTCAACATGTGCCTGCAGTGAGTGTAATTATATGAAGCTGATAACAATGGAAAAAATATATCTTACACTGAAATATGAAATGCCGGAAGTTACCATGGATGAAAAACTTATAGAAACGGCGGAAAAACCCATTAGAAGAATGCTGGACATTTCTGAGAGCTTGGGACTTTGAAATTATGATTAAAAAAATAGTATTATCATCGGCAGCCCTGGTCCTGATTGCTTGCTTAAATGCCCAGGACCTTAAACTTGAAGACGGTTATCATGTTTTTAAGTATCCAAATGGTACCGTATCGAGTGAAGGATATATAAGTGACGGTAAACCTGATGGTTACTGGAAGAGTTACTATGTAACGGGAGTTATTAAGTCGGAGGGAAGAAGGAGAAATCATTTGCTTGACAGTATATGGGTGTTTTATGGCCAGACCGGTGATACCCTGGAAAAGATTGATTACCTGTATGGTAAAAAAAGCGGGTATTACCTGAAGTATAAAAGAGACCGCAGTTATGGCCTCTATGTATGGTCAAGTGAACTATATGCAGCAGACAAAAGACAGGGTACCGCTTATCTTTATTATCCAGACGGTTCAGTAAAACAGACCATACCATATATTGATGGTAAGAAGCAGGGACTGTCCAGAGAGTATGACGAGGCAGGTAATATAATTACGCTATATGAATACAATAATGATTTTCTGATCAGCAGGGAGAGGATAAACCGTGAAGATGATGAAGGCGTAAAACAGGGACCATGGAAGGAATTTTATGCCAGTGGCAATATCAAAAAGGAAATGACTTACAGGGATGGACTGCTGCATGGTTATTATAAAGAATACAATGATAAGGGTGTACTGAGCACTACCATGCTTTATGATAACGGGAAAATAGTGGAGGGGAACATTGAAGATAATCCTGAGGTTGATATTCAGAACCGTTATGACAGTGATGGTAACCTTATTTTCAGCGGACCATTCAGGCTTGGAGTGCCGGTTGGTATTCACAGGGAATATAGTTCAGACGGTTCGGTAAAATCTTCTGTTATATATAATGATCAGGGTATAAAGGTATCCGAGGGCATAGTAACGGAAGATGGAAGAAGGAACGGAGTGTGGAAGAATTATTATGAGAACGGGAATATAAAAGAAGAGGGCGAATATGATTACAACAGGAGAACAGGCTTCTGGAATTTTTATAACAGGGATGGAAGTATTATTCAAACAGGCAGTTACAGGAACGGCAGGCCCGAAGGCTTATGGAAATGGTATTACCCTGAAGGGTCTATTCTCAGGGAAGAAGAATATTACCAGGGACGAAGGGATGGCAGTTTTATTGAATATTCAAAAGAGGGTGATATAATAAGCGAAGGGGAATATCTTGACGGGGAGAGAAACGGGCCATGGAAAATAACAATAGGAGATCATATAGAAGAAGGGAATTATATTATAGGATTAAGGGACGGTATGTGGAGATATTATGATACTGAAGGAAATGTTCTATACAGGGGAAGGTACATACAGGACAATCCCGACGGTTATCATTTCTATTATTATGAAAGCGGGATGATCAAGGAAGAGCAATATTATGACATGGGACTGCGTCACCGGACCTGGAAGAAATATGATGAGGACGGAAATCTTGAAATGACTATAACCTACAAGGATGACTACGAAGTGAGGATTAACGGAATTAAGATAAACCTTCCTGAAAGGGATGTAAAAATAATTAAATAGCCCGGCCAGATGGGAGAAGAATTTAACCTGCGAAAAGAAACCTTAAGCCCTGCTGACCAGGAAATAGAAAAGAAGCTGCGGCCTTTTTACTTCAGGGATTTTAAAGGGCAGTCAAGGATAGTTGACAATCTTAAGGTTTTTGTTACGGCCGCTTCACAAAGGGGTGAAGCACTGGACCACGTTCTGCTTCATGGACCACCGGGCCTGGGAAAGACAACCCTGGCAATTATAATTGCCAATGAACTGGATGTTGGTTTAAAAGTCAGTTCCGGACCGGTACTGGATAAACCGGGCGACCTGGCAGGTTTACTTACCGGACTGGAAGAAGGGGATGTTTTATTTATTGATGAAATACACAGGCTCAGCCCTGTTGTGGAAGAATATCTCTATTCTGCAATGGAGGATTATCGTATTGATATTATGATAGATAAAGGTCCAAGTGCCAGGTCGGTACAGCTTAACCTTAATCCCTTTACACTTATAGGAGCAACAACACGGTCAGGCTTGCTTACAAGTCCGCTCAGGGCACGCTTTGGAATAAAAATGCACCTTGAATACTATGATGCTGATATTTTATGCGGCATAGTAAAAAGATCGGCCGGCATACTGAAGGTTGACATAAAGGATAACGCTGCGGAAGAAATAGCTAAAAGAAGCAGGGGAACTCCCAGGATAGCAAATGCATTATTGAGAAGGGTAAGAGATTTTGCCCAGGTTAAGGGTGACGGGAATATTGACCTGGCCATCACAAAATTTTCGCTTAAGGCTCTTAATATTGACAGCCATGGCCTGGATGAAATGGATAACAAAATACTGAGCGTTATAATAGATAAATTCAGCGGTGGACCGGTAGGATTAAATACAATATCAACGGCAGTGGGAGAAGACAGCGGGACAATAGAAGAAGTGTATGAACCATTTCTGATGAAGGAAGGATATATAAAACGTACACCGCGCGGGCGTGAAGTAACAGAGCTGGCATACAGGCATCTTGGCAAGCAAAAATCAGGCGGAAGAGGATTATTATTTTAATTTTGCAATGTCTTCGTTAATATTTATATTTAACAACTTTTTTATAAATAAGAGTCATTATTTAAAATCTTGATTATGAAAGTTCTTGTGAAAAGGATCGGATTGTTGTTCGTACTGGCAGGTGTTGCCATGCTGGCATATTCTGAATTCTCAAATCTTGAGAGCAATTCTCTCCTTATCTGGAGTGGCGGTCTTGTGGTCCTGGGATTGGTGCTTTATATAATACTGAACAGTGTAATAGAATAGCAGCAGCTGTAATACTTAAGATCAGGTCGTCTATTTAAAAACATTACTTATTTTCTCCAGTGACTTTCGGTCAAGTATTTTTATTTTCCTGCCGCTCAATTCAATATATCTGTCTGATTTAAATTCACTGAGTAACCTGATAACCGACTCGGTTGCAGTACCGACGATGTTAGCAAGCTCTTCCCTGGTGAGGGATATTTTAAGATAATTTTCTGAGTCCAGCCCAAAGTCGTTTATAAGATGAAGGAGTACCTCCGCCAGTCTTTCCCTGACAGTTTTCTGTGCTATATCAGTTATATATTCGTTGGCAATACCCAGTTCATGGCAGGTAAGCTTCATAACTTCCATTGAAAAAGGTGGATTTTCCTTAACAAAGTCAGTAAGTATATGGGAAGGGATGAAACACACACCGGCATCTTCAATAACCTTTGCAGAAGTGCAGGCCGGTTCGTTGCTCAAGACAGAACGGTAGGCAATAATATCACCCGGTTTGGCAAAACGAATGATCTGTTCCTTGCCGTCAAATCCTGTTTTAAATACCTTGATGATGCCTTTATTGATACAAAAGAAACCACTTATCCTGTTGCCTTCTTCATAGAGCACCTCTCCCCTTCTGTATTGCCTGAATTCCTTTACAAAATTAATAATATTTATCTGGTCTAGTGAAAGGTGTCTGAATACAGAATTGGAATTAACCGCGCAATTATCGCAAAAAGGGATGTTGATATCCTTTTGTTTCATGTCTGCTATTAAAACACAAATATGGCAATAAGGTTTGATAATATTAATTAGTTTTGTAAAAATTTTCATTCAAAATGTTACAGGAAATGGAAGAAACGGTAAAACTTCACCATGATGAGGATCTGTCATTCAATGTGGAACTGGACGGGCATAATTTTAAAATAGACTCGCTTGAGGAATTTGGCGGAAAGAACAGGGGACCGCGGCCTAAAAATTTAATGCTTGTTGCACTTGGGGGATGTACGGGGATGGATGTAGCCTCAATAATGAAAAAAATGAAAATACCCTATGAAGATTTTAAGGTAAGTGTCACCGGTGTTTTGACAGAGACACATCCCAAACACTTTGAGAAAATGCATATCACATACACAATAAAGGGTAAAAATATTGACAGGGGCAAGGTGGAAAAGGCAGTTGAACTTTCCCAGGAAAAGTACTGTGGTGTAAGCTACAACTACAGGAAATCAATGGATATCACCCACGAAATTATTATTGAGGATTAAAAAGCTGACCTGAACTGGTGCAGGAACCTGATGTCATTTTCAAAATATAACCTCAGATCGTTTACCTGGTATTTTAGCATGGCAGCTCTTTCCACTCCCATACCGAAGGCAAAACCGGTGTATTTTTTACTGTCGATCCCACAATAATCCAGAACATTGGGATCGACCATGCCACAGCCAAGAATTTCGAGCCAACCGGTGTATTTGCAGACATTGCAGCCTTTTCCTCCACAGATGGTACAGCTCACATCCATTTCAGCAGAAGGTTCCGTAAAAGGGAAATAAGAAGGCCTGAGCCTTATTCTTGTATTTTTGCCAAACATTTCCACCGCAAAGAAGAAAAGAGTTTGTTTGAGGTCGGCAAAGGATACGTTTTCATCTATGTACAAACCTTCAACCTGGTGAAAAATACAATGGGCCCGGGCTGAGATTGCCTCATTCCTGAAGACACGGCCGGGTGATATTGTCCTGATGGGTAGCTTCTGGTTTTCCATAACCCTTACCTGTACGGATGAGGTTTGCGTCCTGAGAAGAATGTCATCAGGCCTGCAATCTTCCCTGTCATGCCTTTTAATGTAGAAAGTGTCCTGCATGTCCCGGGCAGGATGTTCTGGCGGGAAGTTGAGCTTGGTGAATACGTGATCGTCATCCTCAATCTCCGGTCCCTCAGAGATTGTGAAACCAAGGCGCTGAAATATTTCTGTTATTTCATTTCTCACTATTGACACAGGATGCCTGCAGCCTGTGAACGTATTTTGGGCCGGACGGGTAAGGTCAGTGAATGAAGCAGTTTCAACATTGTAGGCCAGGCTTTCTTTCAGAGAATTAAGTTTCTCGCCGGCTTCATCCTTCAGGTCATTTATAAGCTTGCCATACTCGCCTTTAAGGTGAGGCGGGACAGATTTGAACTCCTGGAAAAGAGATGGGATAAGGCCTTTTTTGCTAAGATATTTTATCCTGAATTCTTCAATATCTCCGGGATCAGAAGCCTTAAACTCCCTGACAGCCTGACGTATATCATTAATCTTATCAATCATAAGCTTATTTTCTTACCACCTTTGCTCCGGTGATTATCACATCCTTCAGGGGCCTGTCGCCGGCACCTGTTTCCACACCGGCAATCCTGTCAACAACATCCATTCCCTCCACTACCTCGCCAAATACTGTGTATTGCATGTCAAGATGGGGGGCACCCCCTTCTGAACGATATACACTTACGTGTTCATCTGGTATTTCGACGGGTTTATAATTTTCAAGGTCAGTGTAAGTAAGTATGGTGGCTGCTTCCTGAATTTCGGCATCAGACCTGCCATCTCCAGAGTCTTCCGATTTCTGTCTCTCGTTCCGGAGGTGCATGTAGAATATATTCTGTTTCAAAGATGAATTAATCCTGTTTTCAACATGTTCTATCATCATTTCAGCGTTTATTGTATCTCCTTCTTCCGTAATCTGGCCATCGAATTTCCTGCCCTGCACGATATAAAACTGGGTGCCCGAGGATTTTCTTTCGGGATTGAACCTGTCGCCTGTCCTGGCGGCCGCCAGGGCCCCCCTCTTATGAAAATTGGTGACAATGATTTCAGCCGGAATGGTATAATCATAGCGCCCGCTTGTATCTGCTTCAAGGTCTGGCCTTGTTGTATAATCACCTGCCTGTATCATAAAATCTTCGATTACCCTGTGAAACTTTATGTTATCGTAATAACCTTCATTGACCAGATTTATGAAATTATCGCGATGCAGGGGAGTATTATTATACAGCCTGAGCTTTATTAATCCCTCGCTTGTTTCGAGGTTTATGTAACGTGTCTTATCTTTGCCGGTACCTGAGCAGGCAAAAAGAAAGAAGGTTATGAAAAGAGTCAGAAGTATGCCTGTTGAATATTTCTTAATCATAATTAAAGTTTATAAAAATTGTAATTTTAATGATTATAAGGAAAATGATGAACCACAAAGATAAATGTTGTTATTTAAAATTTTGAATAAATATAAAACATTGTGAGCAGGCTGTTTAAATACATATTTGTATTTGTCCTGATACTTCATGTATTAAATACGGGTGCGGTGAGCGCACAGGGTACCGGACTTGTTTTGAGCGGTGGCGGGGCTAAGGGACTGGCACACATAGGACTGATAAGGGCCCTGGAAGAAGACGGCATCAAGATTGACTATGTGGCAGGCACTTCAATGGGAGGTATTATTGCAGCACTTTACGCTATGGGCTATACAACCGAAGAAATGACCATGCTGGTAAAATCCGAAGAATTCCTGCGCTGGTCTACAGGTGCAATAGATACAGAGCTGAAATTCACATACAAGCTCAATGAACCTAATTCAGCAATGATTGATATAGACCTGAAGTTGGATGAAGAAAAGCCTGAAGCAGGTCTGCCTTCCCACCTCATTTCCTCGTCAGTTATCGATTTTGCAATTATGCAGCTTACCTGCGGCGAGACGGCAGCAGCAAACAATAATTTTGACAGCCTGATGATACCTTTCAGGTGCGTGGCTGCAGATATATATGAAAAAAAACCTGTCATATTCCGCCGGGGTAACCTTGCAGGTGCAATAAGATCCACAATGTCATACCCTCTTTATTTTGAGCCCTATCAAATGGACAGTACCTTGCTCTTCGACGGAGGTATTTACAATAATTTTCCCAGTGATGTCCTGATTGAAGATTTCGGACCTGATTTTATTATAGGCAGTAAGGTTACAGACCAAGCAAAGAGACCGGCGAAGGATGATATAATGCTTCAGCTTGAGAACATGATTATGCAAGCCACTGATTATAAAATTCCCGACAGCCTGGGCTATGTGGTGGACATTGCGTTTGAGAATGTTAATTTACTTGATTTTCAGAAAGCGGACAGTATAATTTCGAAAGGTTACAGAATTGCCAGGCAGGAGTTAAAGAATTTCAGGCACAGGACAGAAAAGATCACCAGTGCAGAAATAAGCCAAAGAAGGGCAGAATTCAGAGAGAAGGTTCCTGAACCGGTGTTCAGGAAAATTTACATTAATGGCGTTGGAGAAAGACAGAAAGACTATATCAGAAATGTTATATCAAAAAGAGACAGCCTGATAGATATACAACAACTTAAGGAAGAATATTTCAGGCTGGCAACCGAAGAAAACATCAAAAGTGTTTACCCGGAAGCAAAATACAACTTTGAGGACAGGACCTTTGACCTCTATCTTGCTATCGAACTAAAGGGTTCTTTTGCACTGGAAGCCGGAGCCTTGCTTGGGTTTACCATTCATAACCAGGCCTATATAGGCTTTGAGTATTATGCATTGAGTGACATAAATAACCGTTTCAGCGGTAATCTTTATTTCGGAAGGAATTATTCATCCTTCAGGGTGTCGCACCGTATTACGGTACCGCAGAGGAAACTGCTGCTCATTGACCTCAATCTTTCAGCTTATAACAGGAATTATTTTACCAGTGAGATATCATCCCTTTTTGAAACAACAGTACCTGCCTACATAACAAGACGAGAGAGTAACCTGAGAACTTCATTCGGGATCCCCACAAGCAATAATTCATCCTTAAAGGCGGGGCTGAACTTCACCTGGATAACCGACAGGTACTACAGAAGCATAGGCTTTGAAGAACAGGATGAGCAGGATAAAACAGAATATTTCTACGGCACAGGAAAATTATTTTATGAGTCCAATACTCTGAACCGTAAGCAGTATTCAACGAGCGGAGCTTATGTTTCTGCGGGAATGTATTATAACCTTGGTTTTGAAAGGTTCAGCGGAGCTGTTAACGACAGCCTGGAGCAGCGGGAAATTTTTAATCAGGACCATGGATGGTTTGCACTGAAGTTTAAAAACCTGAGGTTCTATAGTTTGAGCAAAAAAATTAGCCTCGGTACACAGGTTGATATTGTTGTAAGTAATAAGAAATTAAGTAATAACTATACTGCCTCTTTGATCGATGCATACAAGTACGAACCTACCGTAATGAGCAAAGCACTTTTCGGCTATTCCCTGAGAGCAAACTCATTTATTGGAGCCGGAATCATTCCTGTCTATAATTTTACGAACAACCTGAAACTGATAGCAGGATTGTACCTCTTTGCACCCTTCAGGGATATTGAATCTACTGACAATGGAGTGGAGTACGGTAAGTATGGTGAGCAACTGGATGCCATAGCAAATATGAGCCTCGTATATTATACACCTGTAGGACCTGCTTCAGCCGGATTCGACTATTACAGCGGGGAAAGAAAGAGATTATTCCTTTTCCTTAATTTCGGCTATATTTTATTTAATAGAACAGGGCTTGAATAATAAGATACTATATTTGCAGGAATATAGCGATTTACGATCAGGTGAAAGACATAAACAAACTGGCGGGGCAGACATTGGTATACGGACTTGGGACAATAGTGCCACGGTTTATGAATTATGCCGTTCTTACTCCCTTCTACACCTGGATCTTCAATAAGTCTGAATATGGAATCATAACTGAACTGTATGCCTATATGGTCTTTATGCTTATAGTGCTGACCTACGGAATGGAAACAGCCTTTTTCAGATTTGCACAAAAGACAGGTGACAGTAAGAAGATTTTCAGTACTGCCCTGCTGTCAATTCTTGTTAGTTCAGCTCTTTTCCTTGTCTTTTTCAATCTTTTTATCGATGATATTGCCACGGTTCTAAAATACCAGGATCAAAAAATGTATTTAAGGCTGTTTGCCATTATCCTGGCCACTGATGCAATAACGGCGATTCCTTTCGCAAAGCTTAGAAGAGAAAATAAGGCTCTTAAATTCAGCATCATCAAAATAATAAATGTTGTAATAACAATTGGTCTCGTTTTTTTATTCCTGAAAATTGAGCCATCACTGAGGGAAAAAGGAAAAAGCCTGCTGGGAAACCTGTATAATCCTGATCTCAGGGTGGCTTATGTCTTTCTTGCGAACGCAATCGGAAGCCTTTCAATGCTTGTACTCCTGTTTAAAGATATACTGAGTGTTCAATTACGCCTCGATACAGGCATGTGGAAGCAAATGATGAGCTATTCAGTACCACTGCTCATATCAGGACTGGGAGGTTCAATAAATGATGCTCTGGACAAGATGATACTTAGGAGGATAGTCGATAGTGATACGCCGCTGGAAGTAGTCGGGGAATATGGAGCCAGTTATAAAATAGCTGTCTTAATGGCCCTCTTCATACAGATGTACAGGTATGCAATGGAGCCTTATTTCTTTTCCAGAGCGGATAAAAAAGATGCGAGGGAGATTTATTCATATGTAATGAAATACTTTGTTATATATGCTCTTATCCTCTACCTTATTATCAACCTGTATATATCAGGATTTCAATATATTATAGCGGGCAGCCATTTGAGGGGCGCACTGGCCATTGTACCTATAGTAAGTATGGGCTACCTGCTTTTCGGAATCTTTGTAAACCTGAGCATATGGTATAAGGTGAAAGACCTTACAAGGTATGGTGCTTACCTGACAATCATCGGAGCATTAGTTACAATACTGATAAATTTGCTGCTGGTACCGGTATACGGTTATATGGCTT
This sequence comes from Bacteroidales bacterium, assembly GCA_032260385.1. GTDB lineage: Bacteria > Bacteroidota > Bacteroidia > Bacteroidales > VadinHA17 > UBA9300. The sequence continues at coordinate 36,777 of JAVVEL010000003.1, forward strand.
CAGCCTGGGCACATATTGCCTGTTATTCAGTTATGATAGCAGGTTCATATATGCTAAGCAGAAAACATTATCCCATAAACTATCCCATAAAAAAGATACTTGCATATATAATGACGGGTGCTGGAATCGTTATACTAGTATCTTATATAAATTATAATAATATTTTCCTTGAACTTGGAGTCAATACTTTGATAATTGCCGGCTTTACAGGATACGCGGAATACAGGGACAAGGCAATCAGTGTACTTTTTAAAAAAGATATATAGATGGAGATAAAAATAGTAAACAGGCCAAGAAATGAATTATAGAAAGGCAATTACACTACTTTCGGTGATCATTGTTCTCACAAACGGTTGCCGGGTAAGCAGAAATGTCACGGAGGAAGTGACAGGTGAGCAGGAAAAAGTTGTAGATTATACTTTGTATGACCTGATGTACGTGGAAGGGATTAAACAAAAATTAAGCGGTAACCTTGGGGAAGCACTTGATAAATTTGAAGATGCCCTGGAACTAAACCCGGAAAGTGATGCTGCGAATTTTGAAATAAGCCAGATTTCAGCTATGCGAAGAGATTATGAAAACGCTATGAAATATGGTCGTCGCGCAGCTGAACTGGATAATCATAATCCATGGTATATGCTGAATATGGCGAATATTTATTTAGAGAAGTCGGAGCTTGATTCCGCAGGTATATGGCTCGAAAAGGCTGTTCAAATAGATCCGTCAGACGAAAATGAAAAATTCAGGTTGGGGAATTTATATCTGCAGACGGGTAAGCCCGAAGAAGCTGAGAAAATATTTGAAGAGTTTTATGAAAAATACGGAGGAAATGAACAAATTCTTGCATTGCTGGTAAATGCAAAAATGGAAGCTGAAAAATATGAAGAGGCTGAAGAAATACTGATTAAGGAACTGGAGGCAGATGATAAAAATATTAACCTGGAGGGAATGCTGGCGGAACTGTACCGGAAAACAGGAAGCAGCGAAAAGGCTAAAGAGATGTATGAAAGACTTGTTAACGAAGATAAATATAGTGCAGCACTGGGTTTTTCATACCTGGATTTCTTACTGGAAAACAAGGAATATAAACTGGTGCTGGAAAAGGCAAAGGAAATGATCGCTGCCGGAGAAATTACACGGGAAGATAAGCTGGGAATAATTGCCAGATTAGTGCAGGACAGCATAATAATAAGTGAGTATAAGGAAGGCCTAACGGGACTCGGGGAGCAAATAATGGAAAAAGGCGAGGAAGATGCACTCACAATACTTATGATGGCAGAAATATACGATAAGGTGGGTGAAAAGATAAAGGAGATAGAACTCCTTACGGAATATATTGATAAGAATGAAGAAAATTATTATATATGGGAAAACCTCTTATTGAAACTAAATGAATATGGTGGTTCCGAAAAGCTTTATAAATATGCCGGCCGGGCATCCACCCTGTTTAATACCGCACCATTACCAAAGATATTATACGCCTACAGTCTTATTGAGAAAGATATGTTTGATGAGGCCGGGGAAGAACTTAGGAAAGTCAGAATACTTGTGAATAACCAGGAACAATTCCTGGTCCAGATACTGGCTATGGAAGCAGAGATTGCTTTCCGTGAAGGCAGAATTAAACAGGCTGGTGGCAAATTCGACGAAGCACTTAAACTGGAACCCGGTAATGCCATGATACTTAATAATTATGCCTATTACCTGGCAGAGGAAGGGCTAAGACTGAAAGAGGCTCTTGGCATGATAGAAAAATGCCTGAAAATAGAGGAAAATATAACTTACCTGGATACCTATGCATGGGTTCTGTATAAGCTGGAAAGATACAGGGATGCTGAAAAGGTTATGACCAGGATATTCCAGACGGGAAAAATAACCGATGCAGAATTACTGGAACATTTTGGCTTTATTAAAAAGGCGACGGGTGCTTGTGAAGAAGCTGTTATTTTATGGCAATCGGCACTAAAGGAAGATAAAGGGAAAATATATTTAATTGAGGAAATAGGAAAGTGCATAAAAAAAGAATAAATATCATAGTATTGATTTTACTGCTGATTTCAGTAGCATCATGCAGTAAATGGAGAATATCAGGAACAAGAGCTGAGCACGGGGTAATGGAAATGAGTTCGGTAAAATTATTAGGCGAACTGGAGGACAATAACATTCTGAACCAACCATTATCCGTAAATAAGATATTAATTAACTATGAGAACGGAAGTGAAAAGCGAAGGTTAAGGGCAAACATGAAGACTGACGGTATGGGAGGCATATTATTAAGCATCAGAGCCTTCGGTGGAATAGAAGTAGCGAGAGTGTTTATAGAAAGAGATAGTGTGAGAATGGCAGACAGAATAAACAGGATATACTATACAGGTAACACAGAGCAACTGGCAGAAAAGTACGGGTTAAAATATGATTATATAAATTTGTTTTTTGGTGATTATGACAGAATTACAATAAAAGAAAGGAAAATAAGGTGCGAAAATGGAAGGGTTCAATTGAATGATTACTATACTGGTATGGAATACCTTGTTGATTGCAATATTAAAAAGATAGTTGAGGTAAATGGCAGTGCGCCGGGGGATAAGGGAAGAATCAGCGGTTATTTCAGCGATTTCAGGGAAGAAGTCGGATTATTATACCCTGGTAGCATATCGTGGAAGTTAAATAATGGAAGTACAATATTGGATATTAAGATGGAAAACCTCAGAAGGGAACAAAAGAAGGATTTGAAATTTAAGGTGGAAAGTAATTACAAAAGAAAAAATATTAAATGAGATGGTTCATTATAATATTTATTGTTAATACCTGCTTTTGCAGCGTTAAGGGTCAGACCAGGACAGAGCTGGAAAGGAAGAGGAACGAGGCCCTGAAAGATATTGAATATCTTGATAACATGCTGGAAAAGACTTCAATGGAGAAGTCTGAAAGCATGAATGAGCTAAATATGATAAGGAGAAAGCTTAGCCTGAGAGAAAATATTATCAATGGACTAATGGAAGAGCAGGAATTACTTGAAGGAAGGATGGAGCTTAATAAACTTGCTATAGAACTCATGGAGAATGATGTCATTATTTTAATGAAGGAATATGAAAAGGCCATAAAACATGCTCAAAAGGTGAATAAGGGAAATCCGGAACTGGCATATATACTATCTGCAAAGGATATAAACCAGGGCTATAAAAGATTGAAATACCTGCAGCAGGTTGCTAAGTACAGGCGGAGGGAAGCGGAAATAATAATTGAGTTAAAAAATGAAGTCGAGGAAAACAGGGAGAAACTGGAGAAGGACCTGATTGAAATTTCTGAACTGAAGCAAAGGGAAGAAAGACAGAAGAATAATCTTAACAGGGAGCAAAGAAGCCAGAGAGATATAATAAGTAGTCTTAGCAGAAAGGAAAGGGAATTGAAGAAGGAGCTCGATGATAAAAGAAGGATAGCAAATGAGATAGAAAAGGAAATAGCAAGAATTATCGAGGAGGAGAGAAGAAGGAGTGCAATGAATGAGATGACACCGGAAGAAGCGCTTATAGGAGAAGATTTTGCAAAAAATATTGGAAGACTTCCGTGGCCAGTTGAAAGAGGAGTTATTACATCCCAGTTTGGAGTTCACGATCACCCTGTTATAAAGGGAGCAAAAATTAATAATATAGGCGTGGAAATAACAAGCGGTACCCGGGAGACTGCCAGGGCTGTTTTTAAGGGAAGGGTTATGAGTGTGTTCGGTATAAGTGGCGGTAATATGGCAGTTATAATAAGGCACGGAAAATATCTTACGGTATACCAGAACCTGGTTAATGTTAAAGTAAGACCAGGAGATGAGGTGGAGGCAAAGGAATACATCGGTGACGTATATTATGAAGGGGAAGGGAAAAGTATAATAAAATTTATGGTGTATGAAGAACGTGAAAAGAAGGATCCGGAGGAATGGCTGGCAAAAAAATAGAAATAAGTGAAACAAAATAGTAAAAAATAAGTATAAGGAGGGATAGAATTTACAGAAATGGAAATGAAGGTGGATATAGGATCAAATGTAGAAAATTTACGCATTATAGAAGGGAAGGTGGATGAGCTTATGATTGAGATGGGTATTAGAAAGGATGAGTATGGAAGAATCATGGTAGCTACCATGGAAGCCGTTAATAATGCAATTGTTCATGGAAATCAGCATGATGACAAAAAATATGTCAGTGTGAGCTTCGAATGTGTGAATAATGATTTTGTGGTCAGGGTAAAAGACCAGGGTATAGGCTTTAACCCGGACTGTATCCCTGACCCTACCTCACCTGAAAATATTGAAAACCTGAGAGGAAGAGGAGTGTTTCTTATGAAACATCTTGCTGATGATATCGGTTTTAACGAGGTGGGAAATGAAGTAATTATGACATTTAATATCGAGGCAATTGGTAGCAAAAATCTATTATAGAAATGTAAAATTCAGGCTGGGGAAAACAAAGGACATAAAAAATTGGATAGTGCAGGTCATCAGGTCTGAAGGAAAAAGGACAGGTGACCTGAATTTTTTTTTCCTGAGTGATGAGGATTTGAGAGTAATTAACAATGAATTTTTGAACCATGATTATTATACCGACGTTATAACTTTTAATTATGGCACAGGTGAGACAATTAAGGGTGAAATATACATGAGTATTGATACCATCAGAAAAAATTCACACATATACGGAACAGGAATCAGAGACGAAATTTTAAGGGTAATGGTACACGGGACCTTGCATTTGCTGGGTTACGACGATAAGGATAAAGAAGGAAAGGCATTAATGAGGAGGAAAGAGGATTATTATTTGAGTAAACTGGAAAGCACAGGAAATGGACTTTAATTTTGAAGTAATTGTTGTGGGAGGAGGACATGCAGGCTGCGAAGCAGCTCATGCTGCAGCGAAAATGGGCATGAAAACCGTGCTTATTACAATGGATATGACAAAACTTGCACAAATGTCATGCAATCCGGCAATGGGAGGAGTAGCTAAAGGACAGATTATTAGGGAAATAGATGCTTTGGGAGGACTATCCGGACTGGTCACTGATGAAAGCATGATGCAGTACAGGCTTTTGAACAGGTCAAAAGGACCGGCAATGTGGAGTCCCAGGGCACAATGTGACAGGATGATGTTTTCCCAGGCATGGAGAAAAAGACTGGAAAATGTTGAGAACCTCTGCATATGGCAGGAAATGGCCAGGGAAATTATTGTGGAAGAAGGTCATGTGAAAGGCCTTATTACAAGTTTTGGAACAAGATTTAGCGCTAAGGCACTCATATTATCGGGAGGTACCTTTCTGAACGGTTTGATGCATGTAGGATATAATACGGTAGAAGGCGGCAGGTCAGGTGATGAAACATCAAAGGGTATAAGCGAGCAATTAAGACGAATGGGATTCACCGTGGAGAGGATGAAAACGGGAACAAGCGCCAGGATTGATGGCAGAAGCATTGATTTTTCTGTTATGACTGAGCAGGAAAGCGAAACGGAAGGAAGGGCATTTTCATTTCTAAATGAAAACATAAATATCAGTGAGCCAAAAAGTTGCTATATTGTACATACGAACAGGGAGGTACATGACATTCTGGAAAAGGGTATAGAATTCAGTCCGCTCTTCCAGGGGATAATAAAAGGCATTGGACCGAGATACTGCCCCAGTATAGAGGATAAGATAGTAACTTTCAAGGAAAAGGACAGGCACCAGTTATTCCTTGAGCCGGAAGGATGGAATACGAATGAATATTACATTAACGGATATGCTTCAAGTCTGCCCCTCGAGTATCAGCTTGAGGCACTGGGAAAGATCAGGGGAATGGAGAATGTAGTAATACACAGGCCAGGATATGCAATAGAATATGATTTCTTTCAGCCTACGCAGTTGGAAGCGACACTGGAAACGAAAAAGATTGAGGGACTGTACTTTGCAGGCCAGATAAATGGTACAACAGGATATGAAGAAGCTGCTGCGCAGGGATTGGTTGCAGGGATAAATGCCGCATTAAGGATAAGAGGAGAAAAGGAATTCGTTATGAGACGAGACGAGTCCTATATTGGGGTACTGATTGATGACCTTATTACAAAAGGAGTTGACGAACCTTACAGGATGTTTACCAGCAGGGCAGAGTACAGGATACTATTACGGCAGGATAATGCTGATGAAAGATTGACGATGAAAGGATATAAACTTGGACTGGCAGAACAGGAAAGATTAGCAAGGCTGCAAGGAAAGAGAAAGGATGTTCAAAAGGTGCTTGATTTCGTTAAAAGAACAAAATTTAAGCCTGGTGAGCTTAATTTATACCTTGAAGATTCGGGTACAACAGGAATAAATGAAACACAGAACATGGAAAAGTTGATTCTAAGGCCACAATTAAGATTGGAGGATCTGTTGATGATGAAAAATGAGGGTAAAAAGATGGCGGAGGAATTGGGACCGGCGAGAAGAGAAATACTTGAAGCAGCTGAAATAAAAATTAAGTATAGCGGATATATAGAAAGAGAAAGAGGAGTAGCTGAAAAGCTAAAGAGAATGAATGATCTTATAATTCCTGACGATATCGAATATGACGAGCTTCAATCAATTTCAACGGAAGGAAGACAGAAATTAAACAGGATAAGACCAAAAACCATCGGTTCGGCCAGCCGGATCAGTGGTGTGTCACCTGCAGATATTAGCGTACTGCTTCTATACCTGGGAAAGTAAACTAATAATGATGAAACTAACAGGGCTTGCATTTTAATTACACGGGATACCAGTCATGATTGGTTTATGATTCATAACTAATACTTTATAAATGAATTGTTCCACGTGGAACTAAATTTATTGAAACTATAATGAAAATTTATGGAAAAATAATTGATGTCTTTAACAGAAGGATATTTAAGGGGTATATTTCAGTAAAGGGTAAACGAATAGAGAATATTGCAGAAGAGGATAACCCTGAAGAGAACTATATACTTCCGGGTTTAATCGACTCCCATATACATATTGAGAGTTCTATGCTGGTTCCGTCAAGATTTGCAGAAAAGGCAGTAAGACATGGAACCGTTGCAGTAGTGTCAGATCCACACGAAATTGCAAACGTCATGGGTTTGGAAGGGCTTGAGTTTATGATTGAGAACAGTAAAACAGTTCCCATGAAGTTTTATTTCGGGGCACCATCGTGTGTGCCGGCAACAAGTTTCGAAAGAAGCGGCGGGAAAATAGGGATAAAGGAAACAGAGCTTTTATTGGCCAGGAATGAAATTAAATATCTGGCGGAAATGATGAATTTTCCGGGAGTGATTAATAAGGACAGGGAGGTGATGGAAAAGCTGGAGTCAGCGAGGAAAGCAGGAAAACCAATTGATGGCCATGCCCCGGGACTTGGCGGGGAGGATCTGGATAAGTACATAGGGGCAGGGATAAGTACGGATCATGAATGTATCAGCCTGAATGAAGCAAGGGAAAAGATAGATAAAGGCATGAAAATACAGATAAGAGAAGGTAGTGCAGCCAGTGGCCTTGAGAAATTTCACCAATTGCTGGCCGATAATACTGAAATGCTGATGCTATGCTCAGATGACCTGCACCCTGAAATGCTTGAAAAGGGGCACATAAATCTGCTTGTTAAAAGACTTCTTGCAATGGGCTACGATCTGTTCGACATTCTGAACATTGCCATAACTAATCCTGTAAAGCATTATAAACTGGATGCCGGCTTGCTGAGAAAAGGAGACAATGCTGATTTTATAATCATTGACGGCCCTGAGGAATTTAACATCCTGGAAACATGGATTGACGGTAAAAGGGTGTTTAACGGGAGAAATATCAGCTTTAAAACGATAGCTGTTAAGCCACTGAATAATTTTCATTCAGGACTGATCAGCACGGATGATATAAGGGTTGAAAATGCACAAGCAAGGATAAGGGTAATTGACGCAGTTGACGGGGAAATTGTAACGGGTTGCTATGAATGGTCGCCCGGGGAAAGCGGAAAATATATCGAAGCTGATACGGAAGAAGATATACTAAAGATTATCGTGAAAGACAGGTATAATGATGCTCCTCCGGCCGTGGCTTATGTGAGGGGATTCGGGCTGAAGGAAGGTGCCTTTGCCTCATCAGTGGCACATGACAGTCATAATATCATTGCCGTGGGCGTTGATGATGAATCCATATGCAGGGCGGTGAACAAAATCGTGGAGATGAAGGGAGGACTCGCAGCCTGCAGGGGCGACAATTGCAGTCAGCTACAGCTTGAAATTGCCGGTATCATGTCTGATGTTCCATGTGGAACAATGGCTTCACAATACAAGCAAATATCAGATTATGTGTGTGATATGGCTTGTAAGTTGAAATCGCCATTCATGACATTGTCGTTTATGGCACTGCTTGTTATTCCCGAATTAAAACTAAGCGACAGGGGACTGTTTGACGGGAATAAGTTTGAGTTTGTGAACCTGTATTTATAGTCTAAACTTTTTTCAACTTTTTCAAGCTCTTTAGCCTTTTGTCTTTATTTTTGTTTTATGGCTGATCTAAGAAATATAGCCCGGAATCTGCCTGATGACCCCGGGGTTTACCGCTTTTACGATAGGGAAGGAATACTTATGTATGTTGGCAAGGCCAAAAGCCTGAAGAAAAGGGTGGCCTCATACCTTGGTAAATCACTGATGGGAAAGACCAGAGTGATGATGGCTAAGGTAAGCGAGATCAGGCATACGGTTGTGGAATCGGAATCGGAAGCCTTATTGCTTGAGAATAATTTAATTAAGCGACATCAACCAAGGTATAATGTGTTGATGAAGGATGATAAAACCTATCCGTGGATATGTGTTAAAGAAGAGCATTTTTCCAGGGTATTCATGACCAGAAATGTGGTAAGAGACGGCTCAGTATATTACGGTCCCTATACTTCAGTAGTAATGGTGCGTACCCTCCTGGATCTGATAAAGAAGTTATATCCTCTCAGGACCTGCTCATATAATCTTAGCGAAGAAAAAATTTCATCAGGTAAATACAGGGTATGCCTTGAATATCACCTGGGCAATTGTCTTGGTCCCTGCGTTGGGAAGCAGCCGGAAGCTGATTATGACGAATCAATACGGCAGGTAAAGGAAATACTCAAAGGGAATATACATAGTGTGACCAGGTATCTGAAGAACCTGATGAAAAAATATGCCGAAAATCTTAAGTACGAGGAAGCCCAGGTAATCAAGGAGAAGCTGGAAATCCTGGAGAAGTACAGCAGCCGGTCAACAGTTGTTAATCCAAGAATCAGGGATGTCGATGTCTTCGGGATGGACGAAGAGGATGATAAAATATTCGTTAACTACCTGAAAATCATACGTGGAGCTCTTGTGCAGACCCATACGGTTGAACTGCGGAAAAGGATCGAAGAAAACAATAGTGAGATTATGTCACTGGCAATCATTGAGTTAAGAGAGCGTCATTCAAGCAATGCTCCTGAAATCATTATGGGACTGATGCCTGATATAGGAATAGAAAATATAAAATATACGGTACCGAGAAAGGGTGACAGGAAGAAATTGCTTGAACTGTCGGAAAGGAATGCCCGTGTATATAAATTAAACCAGAGGAAAATAAATATTAAAACGGCGGATGACAGGTCCAGGAAGAATCTGGAGAAACTGAAGACCGATCTCCATCTGCCTGATGTACCGATGCATATTGAGTGTTTTGATAATTCCAACATCCAGGGCTCAAACCCGGTGGCTGCATGCGTGGTGTTCAGAAATGCCAGGCCTTCAAAAAAAGAATACAGGCATTATAATATTAAGACGGTTAAGGGTCCTGATGATTATGCATCCATGGAAGAAGTCGTATTCAGAAGGTACAGGAGAATGCTGGATGAAGACAGTTCCCTGCCCGACCTGGTAATAATTGACGGGGGCAAGGGACAGCTGAATGCCGCGGTAAAAAGCCTCGAAAGCCTGGGGATAAGAGGTAAGGTACCTGTTATAGGCATTGCAAAAAGATTGGAAGAGATATATTTCCCGGGCGACTCTGTACCCCTATATATAGATAAGAATTCAATAAGCCTGAAAATAATACAGCATTTACGAAATGAAGCCCATCGTTTCGGAATAAGTTTTCACCGTGCTAAAAGATCAGGCGACATGACAAAATCATCCCTGGATGATATTAAAGGGATAGGTCCGAAAACAAAAGATCTGTTGATAAAAAAATTCGGATCACTCGAAAAAATTAAATCAGTGCCTGCCGGGGATTTGGAAAATCTGATAGGGAAGTCAAAAACGGAGAAAATCATTGATTTTCTTCAAAATTCCTCCTGAAAGGCATTTTTTCGAGCACACAGAAAAATGGGTGGTATAATATTGACATACAATATATAACAGCTCTTCAGCGGAAGTTTTAACTCAAGGAGAAATAAGTTTTCAGGCTGAGGCTGAGGCTAAGGCTTTAAAATCATTTTGCTCTTGAGGTCGTAAACGTAATAAAGTCCTTCATTGAAGATTTCATTTCGCTGTCGTCGAAAGTGTCAAGGATGGCAAAGGCCATATCCCGGTATTTTTTCATCATATTATTTGCATAGGTCGTTCCGCCATTCTTAACAACGAAATCTATTACTTCCCTGATTTCAGATGAGCTTTTCTTTTTGCTGCCAATAATATGGAGTATGCGTTTTCTTTCTGAAGATTTTGCTTCCTGCAAGGCATGAATCAGGGGCAGGGTCATTTTCTTTTCTATAATGTCATTGCCCGCTGATTTACCTGTCATCCCGTTATCCTGGTAATCGAAGAGGTCATCCCTTATCTGGAAGGCGATGCCTATCTTTTCACCCAGATCTTTCATCAAACGTATTTTATCGGGATCACTGGTAACTGATATTGTTCCACAGGCTGTGCAGGCAGAAATCAAAGATGCTGTTTTCATCTTAATGATTTCAAAATACACATCTTCGGTGATATTAAGTTTACGTGCCTTTTGCAGTTGCAATAGTTCACCTTCACTCATTGATTGTACTGCCTCACTCATTATTTCGAGCATATCAAACCTGTTTTTCTCAATGCTAATGAGAAGACCCTGGGAAAGGAGGTAGTCACCTGTCAGCACAGCAATCTTTGAATTCCACAAGGCGTTGATAGACAGTGCTCCACGTCGTTCCTGTGCATTGTCAACCACATCATCGTGTACCAGTGTTGCAGTATGAAGGAGTTCGACGAAGGTTGCTGCAACATAGCTTGCTTCATTTATTTTGCCGTTGAGCCCTGCTGAGAGGAAGACAAGAAGGGGTCTCATTTGCTTGCCCTTGCGCCTGATAATGTAGTTGAGGATGATTTTAAGCAGGGGTACCTTTGTGCGCAGAATGTTGTTGAAATAACGCTCGAATTCGCGCATTTCCGTTTCCACCGGCTTCCTGATTGATTTTAATTTTGGCATACCTGCTGACTCTAACAATTTTCAAAGATATAAAATCGGGCTTTATAATTTAAAATTAATTTATTGCCTGCTAAGTTATAAACAAAGTAAAAAGCAAAATGTCTTACTGCAATTTAAATAATGTTAATATTGAACATATTGACATATTTATATATATTTGCATTATAAATGTAAGTTCAACATAAATGGAAGAAGTCAAATTAAATCCCGAACAGCTGGAGAGAGCAGCCAGTATGCTGAAAGCCATAGCTCACCCCATGAGGATAGCGATAATAGGATTTCTTGAAGAAGGCGACTCTTTATCAGTTACGGAGATACATGAAAGGCTGGGGATTGAACAATCGACCACCTCACATCACCTGGGAATATTAAAGGATAAAGGAGTGCTTGTTTCCAGGAGGGAAGGGAAAAAGACCTATTACGCCCTCAAATATGATAATCTGAAAAGCATCATTAAGTGTGTGAGCATGTGTGAGTCACACTAATTCATATCCTTAAAAAATCTTTTCTGTAAGATTATAATCAGGGAGACACCAATTGTAACAGCACTGTCGGCCAGGTTAAAAACAGGCCTGAAAAAAACAAGTGACTGTCCCGGTCGCACCGGTGACCATTCAGGCCAGCTTGTATCAATAAGAGGGAAATACAGCATGTCTACAACCCTTCCATGCAGAAATGACGAATAACCTCCTTCGGGGGGGAAAACCATAGCCGGTTCATAAAAGCTTTCACTGAAGATCATGCCGTAAAAGGCACTGTCGAAAATGTTCCCCACCGCACCGGCAAAAATTGCACTGACAGCTAAAATAAATCCCGGGTGAGCCTTATGACTGATAAGGTAACAGATATACCACCCTATAGCTATGGAGGCTACAATCCTGAACAGACTAAGGATCAGTTTGCCGGTTTTTCCACCCATCTCCATGCCAAAAGCCATACCGTTGTTCTCAATAAAGTGCAATATGAACCAGTCGCCCAGTATATGCCTCTCTTCTCCTATGACCATAGTTGTCTTTACCCATATCTTGAAGACCTGGTCGGCGACAAGGATTAGAAGTATTAACAGTATCGATTTCGTCTTTATTGACATCCTTATGATTTTGAGGGCGCAAAATAGTAAAAAAAAGTAAATGACTCACTATGTGAGCATAATTTGACTCAGGTATCCCAGGGGAAGCTGCACGTCTTATTTGTTTAAGCTACTTCCCGGACCGGGGATGCATGCTTATTTCATATGCCGCTCTTCCTGAAAAGATCTGTTTTGGCAGACAGCCACATAATTGCTCCAAGGGCAATAAAAAGACCTATATTGCCTGCCAGGTAGGCAAACTCGTTTATTGACAGCAATATATATATAAAGATATATAGCAGTGTGAGCATGCCGCCAACAAGTACGGTATATTTCGGTTTTTTGAGCAGCAAGCCGCTGAATAAGGTCAACAGGCCTACGGTCGACCCGGCTGAGATAAGATAAGCAAGGCTGAATCCTACCTGTTCACTGAGTGCATTCAGCAGGGAGAAAAACAATACCAGGGAGAGAGAAACAAGGAAATAGTGGAAAAGATGTATTTTCCTGTTGGCCGATAATTCCAGAAAGAGCAGCACCAGGTAGGTGAATGCAATAAAAAGAAGTCCGTATTTGGCAGCTCTCTCAGATTTCCTGTAATGATCAACTTCAAGTATAAGTTTTACCCCGAATGATTCTTCCTCCGGTTTGTGGATATTTCCAAACCACGATTGTGGAAAATTCCTGTTCAGGTGGCTTATGTTCCAGTCAGCTGTAAATCCGTCATCCCCGGTTGCCCTGTCTTCAGGAAGGTAATTCCCGGTAAAGGAAGGCGCAGACCAGGATGATTTTATTGAAACCCTTGTGGATTTTCCCGTGGGTGTAAAAAATATTCCTGACGATCCTTTAAGGCCAAGCTCTGCAATAAAATCAAAACGCTCCAACCCCGGCCGGATAGATGCGGGAAAGGTGACTCCGGAGGTGAAGAGGTCATAATCCGCCGCTCCCGGTTGTGCCGCTATTGAAGTATCATTCACCCTGAGATTCAGGCCTTCTGTTATTCCCCTGTTATCTGATATCCCAAGGGTGAAATATGCTTCTTCCCAAAGAACTTCAGTAGCAGGTGTATTGATATCGGAGGGAAGTAAAAATGATCCTGCCAGTTTAAGGTCAGCTTCGTAAATAACCGATTCATAAATACCCTTGTACCTGATAGCGGGACTTATCTCTCCGGTAATATCAAGATTATCGGGCATTATGTGCCAGAGGGTGTTTTCATAGGAGACCTTGTTATCGCCGGAAATGACAGACCTGATAACAGGTATGTTTAAAACGGGACCGGTAATTGTTTGTGTCTTACTCCATTCACGGGATATTTCCTCCCGGACGGCAAGAGAATTCTCAACCCTTTCACCAATAAGCATCTTAATTAGCTGAAGGGGAACAAGAAACATGATGGCCATAAGACCCAGCAGAACCATCTTAAATGTTATTGTTTCATACCATTTAATGTCGTTTGGAATTTCGTTTTTCATTTTCAAGGTTTTTAAAGTACTTTGAGTTGCAAAGTGTATTTATAAAAAAATATTATTTCTTTTTTATAAGTTGCTCCAGTGCATCAAGATGCTGATTAAAAATATCCCTGCCGTGCCCTGTCGCCGTATATTTTGTATTGGGTTTCCTTCCGATGAATTGTTTTCTGACTTCAATAAGGTCATTTTCTTCGAGTGATCTGAGATGGCTGGCCAGGTTACCGTCGCTTACATCGAGAAGATCCTTGAGTGAATTAAAATCCATGCTGTCATTTACGACAAGGGCTGACATTATGCCAAGCCTGATACGGTTCTCAAGTAATTTGCTCAGTTTGTTTAAGATATCTTTCATCCGGCCACGAAGCTTTTTATCTGTATTTGATATGCATTATCAAACCATAGAGTATATGGAGAATTCCGAAACCAAAAGCCCAAAAAACAAGTCCCTGACCCGGAAAGAAAAGCGCCAGTACACCTGCAAGTATTTCAAAAATTCCGAGGTACTGTATTTCGCCAAAGGTAAATTTCCCGGCACTCACAAGTGCCAGTCCATAAAACACCAGCATTGACGGTATAAGGTATTCATAGTTACCATCCAGGTAGAAGGCAAGGATTAAAACTGCCCCTGTAACCAGTGGAACCAGGAGGTTCAGCAACATCCTCCGTGTTGTTGTTGTCCAGATCTTCAAACCCCTCCGTGACGCTTTCCTTATCGAAAGACCGACTGAGATGCCCAGGGCGGCAAATAGAACGATAAGAGCATCTGCAAGGAGTATCAATTCCAGGTTGTCAGTTGCTGCTGTCTGTGACTTATTAATGGCTATTGCCGCTATTATGGAGCCACAGATTGCAATAAGCCCTGCGAATATTCCCGACAGGCCATTCAGGGATAAAAACCTGGATGATTCCTCCATTATTTTCCTGATAGCCTTCAGATCTTCAGAATGCGCATTTGTATTCATGATTAAAAGTACTTTGTGATGCAAAGTTAAATTATATTTTCATTGAAACAAATCTTTTTTAATTTTTATCTTAGCTCCTTATTTGTAAAAGTCTCACTTAACGGGGATCCTGTTAACGTATGAGATGGTGAGCCCGAAACGATATTCAATGACTGAATCTGAAAATATACTTATTGGTACCATTCCTGCAGAATTGGTTCGAAAACCAATCAAGAATGTTTATATAAGGGTTTATCCGCCTGACGGAAAGGTTGTTATATCTGTACCTGGGAGGATGACAACTAAAAAAATAGAAGAATTTATCGACTCAAAGCGTAAGTGGATAAGCAAGCAGCATGAGAGGCTCAAAAATGTTCCAGGGCAGGGGCCAATGGAATTTGTAAATGGTGAATATCATAGTTACGAGGGACGGAAATATTCATTAAGGATTATTGAAGGGACAAAGAATATTTCTGTACGTCTTTATGACGGCTCTATTATTATGAGCCTTGACAAAGATTATGACAGGGCTGCAAGGGAGAAGCTAATGGATGCCTGGTACAGGCATTCTATGAAATGTAAAATACCGGGGCTAAAGGAAAAATGGGAAGAGAAGATGCATTTAAATGTGTCAGAGGTAAGAATAAGGAAGATGAAAACCAAATGGGGCACATGCAATGTAAGGGACAGGAGGATATGGCTCAGTCTTGAGCTGGCAAAATACCCTGACAGCATACTTGAATACATTTTCGTTCATGAAATGGTTCACCTGATGGAAAGGAGTCATAACAGGAGGTTTTACGCTTTAATGGACAAATATCTTCCGGACTGGAAAGAAAGGAAAAAAATCATGCGGACCAGCCCGGATTAGTTAATTAAATATTAAATTGTAAAGTTTTTTTATAATCATTATCAAGCTCTTAACAATATGAATCTAAACAGGCGAAATTTTTTAAAAACCAGCGGTGCTGCGGTGGCCGGTACAATTATTTTACCGCCATTTATTAATTCGTGCAGTAAGCTAAAATTATCAACAGACGTGAAAAACTACCTTGATCATTTTGAAGTCAGCACTGAGGTGCTCGGAAAAGTAATTGCCGGGGCCATGGCCAAAGGCGGCGACTATGCCGATTTGTTCTTTGAACATAAAATATCGAATAACCTGGGTTTACAGGACAGGCAGGTCAATATTGCTTCGTCAAACATTGATTACGGTGTTGGTATCAGGGTCTTGAAAGGCGACCAGACAGGTTTTGCCTATTCAGAGTCGCTCGAAACTGCCTCAATGCTCGATGCCGCTAAACTGGCGGCAAGTATTGCTGCCAATCCTTCAAGCTTCAGTAAGGGTGATGTAATTGAAAAAACACCTGCAGATTATTACAGGATAAGCAGGTCATGGGAAGATGTATCCGTAAAGGACAAGGTGCCATTCTTACAGAAAATAAATGACCTTATTTTCAGTATGGATGATAAGGTGGTTAAGGTGAATGCTTCTCTTAATGACGAAACCAGCTATGTCCTGTTTTACAATTCGGAGGGGATGCTTAGCTACGATTACAGGCCTTTGACCAGTTTTGGGGCGGTATCGATTATGCAGAAGGGGAAGCAGATAGAAAATTCATATTCGGCGCGCTCTTACAGGATGGGTTTTGAATGGCTCAACGATGACCTGGTGGAGGAGCTGGCCCGTGAAGCTGTTGACAATACAAATATCCTCTTCGAGGCAATAAAGCCCAGGGCAGGTGAATTGCCTGTTATCCTCGGTGCAGGAGGGTCCGGCATTCTTCTTCATGAAGCCATTGGCCATACTTTTGAGGCCGATTTCAACCGGAAGGGAACATCCATATTCAGTGATAAGATGGGAAAGAAAGTGGCTGAAAACTATATTAACATTATTGATGACGGCACCCTGGAAAATAACCGTGGTTCACTCAACATAGATGATGAAGGAAACGATGTTAAGAAAACCTACCTTGTTAAGGACGGTATACTCAACAGTTATATCCATGACAGGATAAGTTCAAAGCATTATGGTGTTGAACCCACCGGCAACGGTCGCAGGCAGTCGTTCCGTCACATACCTCTTCCGAGGATGAGATCGACATATATGGAGCCCGGTCCGCACAGGAAGGAAGATATTCTTGCCCAGGTAGATTATGGAGTATATGTTGATAATTTCAGTAACGGCCAGGTCAAAATAGGTGCAGGCGACTTTACCTTTTTTGTTAAGTCAGGCTACCTGGTGGAAAAGGGAAGGCTTACACAGCCAATAAAGGACATCAATATCATCGGTAACGGACCCCAGGCCCTGGCAGATATTACAATGGCAGCCGATGATTATAAGACTGATAACGGGACATGGACCTGCGGTAAGGGAGGCCAGTCGGTTCCCGTCACAATGGGTCTGCCCACCGTACTGGTTAAAAAACTTACGGTAGGCGGGATAAACGCTTAATTTCCAGGCAAGAATATTAATTAGAAATTTTACAAATAAGGAAAAAGAAATATCATGACAAAGGAAGAAAAATATAAACTGGCAAAGCAGGTTGTTAATAATGCCCTTGAGAATGGTGCTCAAGAGGTCAGGGCAGTGATCAGCGACAGCCGGAGTAACAGTATATCGATAAGGGAAGAGAAAATAGAAAACCTTGAACAATCAATTGAAAACGGGCTTAGCGTCTACCTTTATGTAGACAACAGGTACTCTGTGCATTCAACCAACAGGCTTGATAACTGGGATGAGCTTGACCGCTTTATAAGTGAGGCTATTGAAGGAACCAGGTACCTGTCAGAGGACGAATACAGGAGTCTGCCCGAAACGGATCTTTATTATAAAGGAGGAGGGCCGGATTTGCATACTTTTGATGAAACTTTCCGTTCTGTTGACCCGCAGGAAAAAATCGATGCAGCCTTTGCGGTTGAAAAGGAAGTGCTTGGCAGTGATGAGCGTATAATATCTGTCACAGCATCATATAATGACGGTCTCAGTGAAACGGTGATGGTGACAAGCAATGGGTTTGAAGGAGACAGGTCAAACACCTATTACGGGATCAGCGCATCGGTATCTGTCAAGGAGGGTGATGCACGACCCAGTGACGGCTGGTACAGTAGCGCGCTGTTTTATGACAAACTGGATCATGAGGGTGTAGGCAAGGAAGCTCTGAGAAGGGCCCTTAAAAAACTGGGCCAGACCAAGATTGAATCGGGAAATATGCCTATGATCATCGAAAACAGGCTGGGAAGCCAGAGTATCAGTCCCCTCATAAGGGCTCTGAACGGCTCAGCCATACAACAGAAGAATTCTTTCCTGATAGACATGCTTGGTGAAAAAGTAGGCTCTGACAGGCTGACAATAATAGATGACCCTTTTATTGTCTCAGGTCGTGGTTCCGGTTATTTTGACAATGAAGGACTGGCATTGAAGAAAAGGACAATCATTGAAAAGGGTGTTCTGAAAAACTATTATATAGATACATACTACGGCAAAAAGCTGGGTATGGAGCCTACCAGCGGCATTACCACCAACCTTGTTTTTGAACCGGGTGATAAGAACCTGGAGGAGATGATTGCTTCTCTTGACAGGGGTATACTTGTGACCGGCTTCAACGGCGGTAACTGCAATGGCTCAACGGGTGATTTTTCCTATGGTATTGAAGGTTTCCTTATAGAAAAAGGGAAAATAGTAAAACCTGTATCTGAAATGAATATCACCGGCAACATGCTGGATCTGTATAAGAACCTTGCAGAGGTGGGTAATGATGTCTACGAGGATGCGGCCTGGAGGACACCTTCATTGCTGTTCAACAATGTGAGTTTCAGCGGCAAATGATTCAAAAGTAAGGACTGACAGCCAGGAAGGCAGGGGTGCCGCTGCTTGTTTAGCCGGCGGCACCGGTCTTTCTGCCGATCTGAACTAAAGAAGCCCTGCAGGTGTTTTATATATAAATGAGAAAATATGAACAAAACGGCAATAGTATTTGGTGCTACGGGTCTGGTGGGAAGCGAACTTATTTACCACCTTATCCAGGATATAAGGTACAGGGCAATAAAGGTATTTACCCGCCGGGAACTTCATATTGAGCATATTAAAGTAATAGAGAATATTGTCAGTGTTGATAATCCCGATGAATACAAAGATTTGATTAAGGGAGACGACCTTTTTATTTGCCTTGGAACAACCCGGCGAAAGGCAGGATCGGTAAAGAGAATGGAAGAAATTGACCGGGATCTTCCATATATAATAGCACAGACTGCCTTGCTGAATGGTGTGAAAAATATAGCTGTTGTATCAAGTATCGGAGCAAATGCTGCATCAGGCAACTATTATTACCGGATAAAGGGTGAAATGGAAGACAAAATAAACTCACTCGATTTCAAACGCAGGCTTATTGTGAGGCCGTCAATATTACTGGGTAAGAGGCAGGAGACACGAATACTCGAATCAGCAGCTAAGGGTCTGATCACTGCCTTTAGCTTCGCCCTGAAAGGCAAAAACCGCAGGTTCAGGGGCATAAAGGCCAGGGATGTGGCCTACGCAATGGTGAGGGAGATAAATAATGTGAACGGGAAGGAGCTGTATGAGTCAGATGAATTACTTGATTTGGCGTACAGTAACAATAATGATTAAATTCCTTTACTCCATTATTCCAATATTTCATATATTTACCTTCTAATTTAAATTAAATCAAATGACAGGATTGCTTATTATACTGGCTATTATTGTTATTCTGGTATTAATCCTTATATCTCTGTATAACAGACTTGTAAGGTTAAGGAATAACAGGGAAAATGCTTTTGCAGACATAGATGTACAGCTAAGGCAGCGACACGATCTTATACCACAGCTTGTTGATGCGGTTAAAGGTTATATGACGCATGAGCGTGAACTGCTTACAGAGGTAACCAATGCCCGGGCCCAGGCCATGCAGGCAGGTACCATTAATGAAAAAATAGGTGCTGAAGAAAGGCTGACGAAGGCCCTGGGTGGCATACAGGTTGCTGTTGAGGCTTACCCTGACCTGAAAGCAAGCCAGAATTTCATGCAGCTCCAGGAGGAAATATCAGATGTTGAGAACAAGCTTGCAGCTGTCCGCAGATTCTTCAATGCAGCCACGAAGGAACTGAATATCGCTGTACAGGTCTTCCCATCAAATATTATAGCAGGTATGTTTGGTTTCCGCAAGGAACCAATGTTTGACCTGGGTGAACGCCGCGAGGTGATGGAAGAACCGCCGAAGGTTAGTTTTGAATAATTAATATTATCAATGAGTTTCGTAGGCTTACAATCGCAGATATGGAAGAATAATCTAAGGTCGGTAATCCTTCTGATTCTTTTCCCGCTGGTGATCATGGCTCTTGTTTTTGTTTTCTGGCTGATATACAGCATGTACCAGCCGGAAGCAGGCATTGATCCCGTTAATGGCTTTATCAGGACCATACCATGGGTGGCAGCCGGGGTTCTGCTGTGGTTTTTCATTGCCTGGTCCTCACATACATCGATGATAAACAAAGCTACCGGTTCGAGGCCCCTGGAGAGAAAAGAGAACAAAAGGGTTTATAACATGGTCGAGAACCTTGCCATTGCTGCCGGCATGAAGCGCATGCCTAAAGTAAATGTCATTGAAGACGACAGCCTGAATGCTTTTGCAAGCGGCGTTAATGAAAAAACATATACGATATCCCTGTCAAGAGGAATCATTGACAGGCTGGATGATGATGAGCTGGAATCGGTTATAGCCCATGAACTGACCCATATACGCAATAAAGATGTGCGCCTGCTGATTATCTCAGTGATATTTGTGGGCATCTTTGCATTTGCGACACAGGCGCTGCTGCGAGGCACTTTGTATGGTGGTGTTGGAAGGAGAAGGGACAGTAAGAATGGTATTGCCATAATATTGATCATTGTACTGGCAGCCATTGGCTGGTTGCTTACAACATTGTTCAGGTTTGCCCTGTCACGAAAAAGAGAATACCTTGCCGATGCAGGATCGGCTGAACTGACGCGTAAACCCTACGCGCTGGCCTCAGCCCTCAGGAAGGTGTCGGGTGATCCCCGTATAGAGGCAGTAACACGAAAGGATGTGGCCCAGATGTTTATTGAAAACCCGGGTGTCAAAAAGAAAGGAGCCTCTTTCTCCACCCTCTTTGCCACACACCCGCCCATACAGGAAAGGATAAGGGTACTGGAAGGGATGGTGTAAGGCCGTTGACAGTGTCCCGGTACACCGGGTTCCCAAAAATACATGCTGGCAGAAGTGTTACAATTACCTGGTTTCCCTATGCGCTGCGGACTGCAACCGGGAGGCTGATTCCACGGTTCATTTATTGAAGACTACCCGTTTTATTTTTATCGTTTTGTAATTTATTATGTTGGTGATATACAACAATAAATGTATAATAATGTTGTATATATAATATATTATGTATATTTTAGTGTTGTATAAATACTACTAAAATGGATTCAATACTTGAGCTTTCACAGTCCAGGTTAACGAATGTGCCTGACCGGCACACTCGTTATCTTATGCCTGAGCTTCCTCATGACCAGAGGCTGATATTGATATATGGCTCCAGGGGAACAGGAAAAACAACTCTCCTTCTGCAATTTCTCAAAACGCTGGGGCTGCCATCTCACAGGGCTGCATATATCAGCCTTGATGATATTATCTTCAGTCGTTATCCCGCCTGGGATTTTGCGGAATGGTTTGTTAAAAGAGGCGGAGAATATCTTCTTATTGATGAGGTGCACAGGAATCCGCAATGGCCGGTTATGGTAAAGTCATTATATGACCGTTACCCATCGTTAAAAATAATTATTTCAGGCTCTTCGGTATTGCAGATTGAAACTGGCGAAGCAGATCTGAGCAGGCGTATGGTATCATTGGAATTAAATGAACTTTCCCTCAGGGAGTTTATTGCGATGAAGTATGATATCAGGTTTCCACAGGTAACTCTTGAAGAAGTCTTGTTTGATCATGAAAGAGTGGCACACGAAATATCATCGAAGGTCAGGCCCCTGATGGTCTTTGATGAATATCTCAAATACGGAGCTTACCCGTTTTTTCTGGAAGGGATAAGGTATTATCATGAGCGCCTGGCAAATGTTGTCAATGCTGTACTTGACACAGACTTCCCGGCTGTATCCGGCATCACTTATGGCACCATTCTGAAGATCCGGAAATTACTGTCAGTAGTGGCTGAAGCAGTCCCTTTCACTCCCAATATCAATGAACTCAGCATAAGGGTGGGTGTGTCGCGCGATCTTATGTACCGTTACCTTTACATGCTCGAAAAGGCGGGACTTATTTACCAGTTAAGAAAAAGTGCAAAAGGAATCAGTATGATGTCGAAACCTGAAAAAATTTACCTGCATAACAGTAATCTTTCGCAGGCGCTAACCCTGCGTGCTACGGAAAAAGGATCTGAGAGGGAGACCTTTTTTATTAACCAGCTTTCTGCCTTATTTGATGTAAATTACTCTGATAAAGGAGATTTTCTTGTAGAAAATAAATATACAATAGAAGTCGGAGGAAGAAATAAAACCGGGAAACAGATAAAAGATCTTGAAAACGCTTTCCTCGTGAAAGACGATATTGAGCATGGCTCAGGTAACACAATTCCTCTCTGGCTTTTCGGGTTTTTGTATTAGTTTGCAATAGTTCCATGTTTTGAGCTTTATGCCGTGTTATGGATAAATGAGAAAGGATCTGAAAGGGAAACCTTTTTTCTTTTTTCCTTTTTCCTTTTCCCTTTAAAACTTATCTTTACCGTAACACTTTTTACTAAAACCGTAACACCATGTCAGTAGTAAGATTCGGAGTGTCAGTGGAGAAGGAATTGCTTCAGGCACTCGATAAATATGTAGAGGATAATGGTTTTGCCAACAGATCGCAGGCAGTAAGGCGCCTGATTTCCGATAACCTCACTGTGAAAAAATGGAAATGCAATAATATTGTTGCCGGTTCGGTGACTCTTGTATACAATCATCACAAGAATGATATACAGGTTGTACTGACAGATCTTCAGCATGACTATCATAAATTAATATTGTCATCACAGCATTTCCACCTTGATAATGATAACTGCCTGGAGATAATTGCCGTGAAAGGGAAGGCAAAAGATCTTACTGAACTGGCTGAAAAACTTATAGCGGTTAAGGGTATACAGCATGGCAGGTTATCAATGAGCAGGGTGGATTACTAATTAAGCAGAAAGAAATATGGAAGGCTATACAGCATTACTATTAACAGCATTAACAATCGGTATTGTTCACACAATAGCAGGACCTGATCATTACCTGCCGTTTGTTGCACTTTCCAAATCCCGAAACTGGAGCATGGTTAAGACGGTAAATATTGTCATAATAAGTGGCCTTGCTCATGTTTTAAGCTCAGTGGTAATAGGTTTCATAGGCATAGGTGCAGGTATAGGTCTGTCAAAACTGGAGTTATTCGAAGGTTTCAGGGGTAATATTGCTGCATGGTTACTGTTTTCTTTCGGAATAGCTTACACTGCATGGGCAGTATTCAGGCTTATTCGGAGAAGGGGCCATGTCCATAAGCATTTGGATGATAGAAACGGAAGAAAACAATTAACAGTGTGGATTATCTTTCTGATCTTCCTTTTTGGCCCCTGCGAACCACTTATACCTATACTCATGTACCCGGCTGCAGATCATAATTATGCCGCCGTGGGAATTGTTGCAATGGTTTTTGCCATAGCTACTATAGGCACAATGCTGATAATTGTTTTTATCCTGCTTAAAGGCTTCAATCTTATCAAAATTTGTTCACTCGAGAAGTATCAGCATATCATTGCGGGTTTTGCCATTATGCTTTGCGGGGCAGGGATATTGTTCCTGGGTCTTTAGCCAGGCAGGTTGGGCACCGGCTTATGTGGGGCTGCACTCTAAGTCCGGGCTACCATATACTTCTTTTAACTCTTTCAAGCTCTTTCAATACCTGAGCCCCTTCATCTCTCAGGCATAAGTTTTACGTTTTGTACTCTGTGCTTTTTTAAAATCTCAGTGAGAGACAGCTCAGGCCACCGTCCAGTTTTCTGAATTCGGAAACGTCAATCTCAATGATGTTAAAACCGGCATCCCTTATGTATTGTGCTGTGCGGGGGTAGCCTGACGGCACCAGTACATTGTCATTCACCCATATACAATTGGCAGCATAGCTCTCTGACGGATCAATATCAATTATATTAAAGCCTTGAAATTCTTTCTTTGCATGAAATTCACCGGCGGCAAGAAGTGTATTGTTTTCAAGGTATGACACTCCTGTCTTGAGGTGTAATACATCTTTCAGTTCAACCCTTGATCCTGTCATACCGTGATGCTCAAGGAAGGAGATAAGCTGCTCCGCACCCTCCCTGTTTGTCCTTTCTGACAGGCCAATATAAAAGTGTGATCCAACCATCATTATATCACCTGCCTCCACAGTCCCCGGTGCGCTGACTTCATAAACAGCTATAAAATATTCCTCGATCACTGACCTTATGCTTTCAGTCTCACCGCGGCGCGACACCGCCCCGGGCCTGGTGATAATGGCACATTCCGGTGTCAGTAAAGCTGTATCCTCCACGAAGACCGAGTCGGGGTAGTTCTCATCGGCTTCCAGTACAATTGTTTCGAGCCCGCATATCTGTAATGCCCTGGCATAATCTGAGTGCTGCCGGAGGGCAAGCTCATAATCGGGAGAGCCCAGATCAGTGGATCTTAAACCTTTAATCATACTTAAGCCGGGTTTCCTGAGAATGGCCCTGGTGAATAAGTGCCTGGTCATTTCTTTAAACTTAAATCATTAATCTTCAATCCAGAATCGCGAGTCTGCCGAAGGCATGTGAGTGATTTGAGCACACCCTGAGGCAATCGCTGATCTACTTTGTTATTTTATCTGATGGTGTCCTTTCCACCCAGCCTTTCCATAACTATATCCTTATACGACCTGCTCACAGGTACCTGGGTCTTGCCAATTTCAATGTATTCACTTGTGAATGAATCAATATGATCAAAAGCTACTATAAACGACCTGTGGGTTCTGAGAAAAGCACTTTGAGGCAATTTGGCTTCGACACCTGACATGCTTTCCCTTGTTACTACCGTTTTGCCTTCAAGGTATATTTTTACATAATCGCCAATGCTTTCAACATATTGTATCTCGTCAAACGGTATCTTTATCATCTTCCTGTCGGATCTCACAAAAAAATAATCGGGTTTATCTTTTTCAGCCCTCTCCGGTTCAGCTCTTACCTGCTGCCCGTTTTCACCAATATATTTATTCAGGGCCTGCAGCAGTCGTTCAAATGATATTGGTTTGAGGAGATAGTCAACTGCCTGCAGGTCAAAACCGTCGATTGCGTATTCACGGTAGGCTGTTGTAAAAATGATCCTGATATCCCTGTTGATTGATTTTGCGAAGGAGAGCCCGGAGATGGAAGGCATGTTGATGTCAAGGAAGATGAGGTCCACCTGTTTATCGTTAATGACATTAAATGCCTCAATGGCGCTTTTGCAGGATGCAACAACACTGACGGCTTCAATCTGTGACAGATGACTAAGCAATATCTCCCTTGCCACCGGCTCGTCATCAACTATTATACAGGAGATTTTATCAGGCATGGCTTATCTTATTTATATTGAATATTGAAAGACAGGCATTGTAGCGCTTATCCTTTATTTCCTTTTCAAGCTTATAGTTATCTCTGTAGTGGAACTCCAGTCTTTTAAGTATATTCTCTATACCCAGTCCTCCTTCTTTATTTTCACTGCTTTCACCAATAAATGTGTTGCTTACTGAAAAATCCATCCTTTCTTCATTAAGGCTGATGGTTACATCAATACTGAGATATCCGTTTATGATACTGCCATGTTTAAAGGCATTTTCGACAAGGGGAATAAGCAGCATGGGAGCTATGCCGGTCTCGTCGGGGATATTATCAGAACGGAATACTACCCTCAGGCTGTCTTCGAAGCGGATTTTTTCGAGTTCAATATATTCCCTTATATGCTGCACTTCTTCTTTAAGTCTTACCCTGGGTTTACTCACCTGGTAGAGAATATAGTCAAGCAGGTTGGATAATCTGAGAATGGTTTCAGGTGTTTGTTTCGACTGTTTAATGGATAAGCCGTAGATGGTATTCAGGGTGTTAAAAAGAAAGTGGGGATGTATTTGGCTTTTAAGGTAATGGAGTTCCTGGTCCTTCATCTGGAGCTGTGTGGCGAGTATTTTATTCTGTAGCTCCTTGTTCCTGGAAGAGGTGGTGAGATTATGATTTAGTATGCTTATTGAACTGACAATGCCCACCACGAGGTATAAAAGGATCAATATGAAGAAAAAATTCTTGCTCATGGGTGGCATGGCGTTGATATTGAGATCGAGAAGGAAAATCAGGCAGCCATAAATAATAAGGGCTATTATATACGAGGAAAAAACAAAGGTATAGAAGCTGTAAAGGATAAACTGCCGGTATTTTTTTTGAAGCAGGTACCGTGGGATCAGATAATACACCGTAAAATAGGTTACAGCGGCTGCCAGTGGGAGAAGGAGGCTTGAGAACCACATAACATAGGCCCTGTCATCAGAATTGTAGCTGAAGAAATACACATAGAAAAACCATACTGCAATCCACAGGAGTATATGAATGAGTACATATCTTATAATTCTAAGCCGGGTTTTCAAATCATCAGTGTATTATAAGCACAGGGATAACACAATATTACATAAAATAATGCTATAGCCCGGAATATATAGATGAAATGCATAATTAAGGCTTAATATTGCATAAAAACAGCCCTGCAGGCATTATATCGTGCACATATTGTTATAAAGAGGGGTAAAAGCAAGCCCTGTCGCAAAAAAAAATTTGCCATCATATTGCTGTTTATATTTGTTTCAGTATTAATCAAAAACCATAATCATGATAAATCAAATAATTGATAAGCTAAATGAGGGTGGCCCGTTTTTCACCTACCCCATGATTCTAATGCTGATAGCAATAATCGGTCTGTTTATATGGGGTTTGCTTCAAAAGGGGTATAATCAAAAAGTAATATCTCTTTTGATTTCTTTCGGATGGTTTACACTGGCCTGGGCCTTCCTTGGTCACACCATTGGTCTGATCACTGCCTTTGACAGCATAGGGGCACACGGTGAGCTTGCTCCTAAATATCTTGCAGGGGGCCTCAAGATAGCCCTTCTTAACCTTTTGTTTGGAGCTGTTTTATTCCTTTTTGCAAGGCTGGGTATTATTATCCTTGTTCTTGTGCAGAAAAGGCAGGGCAAGGAGTAGGTATTTATTGCACGTAATATAGTCCTGCACCCGGTCCTAGCGGTATATCCAGGAGTATCCATCCCACAAGCAGCAGCGACCAGAAGATAAAAAAGACCACCGTGAAGGGTATCATGGTTGACATGAGTGTCCCGATGCCTGCATTTTTATCATACTTCTCAAAATATACTATGATAAGGGCAAAGAAGCTCATCATGGGTGATATCATGTTGGTTATGCTGTCGCCTATCCTGTACACCACCTGTGACAGTTCGGGTGAATAGCCGAGGAACATGAACATGGGTATAAAGACCGGTCCCAGGATGGCCCACTTGGCCGAGGCTGAGCCCATAAACATATTGATGAATCCGGACAGCAGGATAAACAGTATAGCAAGGGGTATAAGCCCAATATCCAGGCTGTGCAGGCTTTCAGCTCCTTTAATGGCTATTATCAGTCCCAGGTTGCTCCATTTGAAGAAGGCTACGAACTGGGCGGCAAAAAAGACCAGCACAAGGAAGGCAGCCAGTGTCTTGAAATTATCCACCATTCCTTTCACCACATCGGCATCGTTTCTGAAGGAGCCGGTGATAGCACCGTAAACGATGCCAAGGATGGCGGCAACGATGAACAGAACGGCTATGAAGCCCTTCAGGATGGGGGATGTAAAGAAGGATCCGCCGGGTCCCCTGAGCAGGCCGTTTTCAGGTATGAGCCCGGCTGCCAGTATGGCAACAATGGCAACGGTGATAGCCGTTACCCATTTCAGACCTTTTTTTTCTTCAGGCTTAAGTTGCTCGAGGGGATCACGTGGCACATCACCTGTGTATTTACCAAGCTTGGGCTCGACAAACCTGTGTGTTACCCATGTGCCCGCGAAAGCCAGCATGATGGTTGAAACCACCATGAAGTAGTAGTTGGCCGTGGGAAGCACATAATATTCAGGATCTATAATATTCGCTGCCTCGGTTGACAGGCCTGCCAGCAGTGGGTCTATTGTTCCTATCAGCAGGTTGGCACTGAAGCCGCCGGATACACCTGCAAAAGCTGCTGCAATACCTGCAATGGGGTGGCGACCCACGGAATGAAAGATAATGCCGCCAAGGGGTATG
This sequence comes from Bacteroidales bacterium, assembly GCA_032260385.1. Lineage (GTDB taxonomy): Bacteria > Bacteroidota > Bacteroidia > Bacteroidales > VadinHA17 > UBA9300. Next base: position 65,050 of record JAVVEL010000003.1, read on the forward strand.
ATGAGTACATAGCCCAGGTCGGAGGCGATATTTGAGATAATACCTGCGAGAACAACCACGAAGGTAAGCATCCGGGCTGGGGATTTGGCTACCAGGTATCTTATGGCTGCGCTGATAAGGCCGCTGCTTTCAGCTATTCCTATACCGAGGAGGGCTACCATCACTATGCCCAGGGGTGCAAAGCCGGTATAGTTATCAACCATTTCCAGGAGTATCCTGTGAAGCCCGTCTCTTGAGAGCAGGTTGATCGTGTCTATTGTTTCACCCGTGGCAGGGTGTACGGCATGCCAATGTAGAAGGTGTCCCAGCAAAGAAAAGAGCAGTACGCTCAGAGCCAGTATGCCAAAGAGGCTGGCGGGGTGAGGGAGTGCATTGCCCCCTCTTTCAATAAGGCCAAGAATGCCTTTGTTCTTAACAGTCTTCGTCTTACCCATGAATAATTTTCCTTCACAAAAAGGGATAAAAATAAGATAATCCGGGAAACTGGCATAAAAAATCGTATATAGCAGGGTCAAAAATCAGCATGCCGGTGCCTGAAGAGCCGGGTAAAGATGATGAGAAGCCCGCACGGGGTCCTTTCCAGGGCCGGGGCAAAATAATATAAGCCTGGACATGCGCTCTTCGGTCAGGGGAGTGACGATTTTAATGAATCCCCGGGAAAATTATAACATCAGGGCCCTGAGCCTCTCGGTGAACAGGGGAGAGATCAGGAGTAGAGGTACCTCTTGATCTTGCGTGTTGGTGTTTTCTCAAAGGGGAAGGGCTGTACCACAAACTGGTTGATGCGGGAGAATTTATTAAGGCGCTGGTTTACCTGGTGGTTCAGCTCTGTTACTATTTCCTCTATTTTTTCCTCAACAACACGGGTCAGGTCGTCCCTCAGGTCGCGGTATTTTTCTTCCAGCTCATCCCTGTTGATATGGACCATGGCCACAAGCTTGCCTCCTTTTTCAATAACAAGAGATTCCACCACATGCCTGAAGGTGTTGATCATTGATTCTATCTCTTCGGGGTAGATGTTTTCACCGCTGGCTCCCACTATTACCGTTTTGAGCCTTCCCTTAATAAAGACAAAGCCGTCCTTATCGAGGGCGCCCAGGTCGCCTGTCCTGAGCCAGCCGTCCTCTGTAAGCACTTCTTTTGTTTTTTCTGGGTTCTTATAATATCCTTTCATGATATTGGGGCCCCTGGCCCATATTTCTCCCTGGCCTGTAGCCGGGTCAGGATCATTGAGGATCAGTTCGACTCCCTCGCAAGCCGGCCCGGTAGAATAGAGCCTGGCATTATCCGGTGCCATGCCTGCCAGCAACGGAGCTGACTCCGTGAGCCCATAACCTATGGCATATGGGAATTTAGCTTCGAAAAGGAAGCGCTCGACTTCAGGGTTGACTTTTGCACCGCCAATGCCGAAGAAAATAATTTCACCCCCGAAGGTTTCCATAAGCTTTTTGCCGGCTACACGGTTAAGCATTTTTCTGAAGGGGGGCAATTTATAGATTATCCGCAGGGCCGCCTTGTCAGTGAAGGTAGGCTTGATCTTGTTAAAATATATCTTTTCAATAATCAGTGGAACAGACAGCATTATTGTCGGCCTGACAGCTTTGAGCGCCGGCAGCAGAACAGGTGCTGTGGGCGGTTTGCGGAGATAATATATTGATGAACCGCTGGTAATAGGTATTACCATCCCAACAGTATTTTCATAGGTGTGCGCAAGGGGAAGGATGGAAAGAAACCTGTCGCTGTCATCAATATGCTGAAGCTTTTTACCCATCAGGGCATTGGAAATAATATTCCTGTGGCTTAACATAACACCCTTGGAATTACCTGTTGTACCTGAGGTATAAATGATAGCTGCCATATCATCGGCATCTATATCAGACTCAAGAACAGGTTTCCTATCTTCAGAAAAAGCTGTACTGCCCCCGGTATCCCTGAGAAATGAATAATCATCCAGGCTTATCACATACTGCAGGTCAGCGGGATAAGTTTCAATTGAAGTGTCTGTTTTATTATCCGTGATAATGGCTCTGGCCTCCGAATGTTCAAGTATGCTCTGAACCTCCTCCGGGGAGAAATCATGCAATATCGGAACAATAGTGGCCCCAAGGTATACCACTCCAAGATAGCTGATCACCCAGTCAGGTGAATTAGGTCCTATCAGTGCCACTTTATCTCCTTTTGATATACCAAGCTTTTCAAGGAAAGCAGCCAGTGCTTCTGTCCTCCTGAACACGCCAGAGTAGGTATACCCTTCTTCTCCTACAAATGATAGGGCATGCTTATCCGCATACCTTGATGCTGACTCCAGTATAACCGACCGGAATGTGCTGTTTGTTTGTGTTTTCATTATTTCCCTCATAAATCCTTACCTTATACCTTGCAATATCCATGCCTTTTATTCCTGGCTATTGCTGGTGCAAAGTTAAGCAATTTCATGTAATTATATGTTTTATACCATTTTATTGCCCCGGGCCCTTATTGAAGTGACCGCGCTTTGTCTATACAGGCGGAATAAAGATCCTCTTTAACCCACTTAATATTACTGTCGTATTCGATTAATTTCTCATACAGGGCGCATGCATTGGAATTATTGCCCAGTTGTTCATATGCAAAGGCCAGTACAACAACTGTATTGACGTATACCCAGTTTTTCCTGAGGTTCTGGGTATCTGCTTCAATCAGGCGGACAGCCTTTTTATAATATTCAATTGCTTCTTCAGGATCGCCTCCCACAATCCTGGGTGAGAAATTCAGCTGGTTTGCTTTCTCGATCAGGGTTCTTACTGTATTAGGGTCTTTTTCCACGGCACCGTCAATTTTTTCCTTTGCCCTTGGCCCCAGGACCATAGCCTTTAATTTATGGATGCCCATTTCGTAGCCCATGAATGCACCTTCCAGGGCCATGAGCTCCGCGCTGCCGGGCTTGCAGGCTGTCAGTGTTTCCAGGTTGGCCCTGGCCCTGTTAAGATGATATGAGGCTTCTTTTTTCATATCTTCCTTCAGGCAGTAACCAATAAAGCCGTATTGTGAAAGTAAGAGTTCATGGAGCAAATCCAGGTTACCTGAGCTTGCATATTCTTTCTCCATTTCTTCAATGGCAACTCTCCACCCGCTCATCTCCCCCCTGGCATAGGAATCATAAATGCGTGCCCTGTACATGTATATGTCCTGCGCCGCACTGAACAAAGAGGAAAAGATCAGTAGCAGCACTAAAAAAGCCCTGTGTTGTTTATCAATGATTTTCATGTCTTTACCTGTCGTCCCTTCCATGTGTATGAACCTGCGAATTTAATTTTTACTGCCTTATAAACAATATAGTAGAGTGAAAGTTGCTGCAGGGGAGCAAGCATCAGATTACAGGGTACATTCTGTTTGCTGGTCATTGATATCAAAACCCTTATCAGAATTCCTGCCATCAGGTAAATAAGGGTACAGGGAAGGGAATAAAAGGGGATGATAATTATTACAGGCCCTGTGAGGAAGAGGAAGATAAAAGTCCAAACGAGGCTGTTACCGAAAAAATGCAAAACGTTTTTGCTGAAGCCGTGCACTGCCTCATCAAAGTTTTTGTACATCCTGCATGATATCCTGTCGTCGCCTGTGAGCACAGCCGTTTTATACCTGTTACGGAGTGATTTTCTCCTGTTTTTGTCGGGGCGCAGTTTTTTTATTTCCCTCATCATTTCAATATCTTCAACAAGGGATGATCTTACCATCTCGTGCGGTCTCAGACTCCGGTAGGCGGCGGCATCAAAAAGCATGAACTGACCGTTTGCTGCCGAGAGGGAAGGTCTTTTACTAAAACGCACCATAATAAGCGGGAGGAGGCTCAGGAGTATCCAGTTCATGTTGGGTACGGTAATACGTTCGCCGGAAGAGCGCATTATTTGTTTCGGGAAGATAGAGACCAGAACAAGAGAATATCGGTCAAGGTACTTCACCATAGCGGATATGATATTGCTTTTTATGCTTATATCTGCATCAAGGAAAAGAAAATAGTTTCCGCCGGCCTTTTGTGACAGCAGGTGGCAGGCATGGTTCTTGCCTGACCATCCCTCCGGGACCTGGTCATTTTCCATGAGTTTAATTCTACTGTCCCCGGCCATTTTTTCACGTACAACAGCCGCGGTACTGTCATCAGAATTATCATCCAGGACTATTATTTCAAGGTTAAGGTAATCCTGCTCACCCAGCTGGTCCAGCAGCTTCCCTATATTATTTTCTTCATTTCTTGCCGGTATAAGTACGGATACAGGCAATTCTTCCACCTGAGCTCCCGGCTTTTTCCTTAGCCTGAAAAAATAATTGACCAGGGCGACAAGGAGGCGGAGCCCTGCAAAAACCAGTGCTGTGATGCTGATTATTCTTATCATCGGCGGTAAGCGTTTTGCCTGGGGATGCAGTTCCGGTAAAATTCGTTATATGCTTTCTCCAGGTCAGCTGTGTTGAGGTATTTACCCGGGGCAACATGCAAATATATCCATGCCGCCGGCTTCCTCCCGGAAAAATAATCTATGAGGCAGGCGTAAAAGCGTATTTCAGGATCATTGCCGCTTAATATCCTGTCCAGCCCTTTCATGAAGCTGAAGGAGCTGATATATGATGATTGTATTTCGCCGGTGGGATACATGAGGAGCATATTAGCGGGATCAGCCAGTATCTGAGAACTGTAGCGAAGCGATTCGATGATGTCCCTGCTTCCCGGATTAATAGAGAAGGCGCCTGTTTTATTGAGGAACATTCGCCCTTTGAGCTGCTCCTCAAGCATCATCACATGGAATTTCTTTTTCAACACCCGGTCATTGTAATAATTCATGAAAAAGCCATCGTACCAGCTGAAGTGATTGCCTATAATAAGCAGTGCCTTACAGGTGGGACCGGGGTCGTCAACAAAGGTGACCGACCGGAAATTATTCTTCATCAGGCATTTGGAATAAAACCTGAAGAAGGAGGTATGAAAGCGTGTATGCCGTGCAGGTATCATAGGCTCATCAGTTTCCATGTTAAAACCAGGGCAGCGAAGAAGCCAGCCTGGTAGACAAAGAGGTGGATACCCAGCCTGTTCTTTTTTTCAGGTGGATTGATAAACATGATCCTTATAAAAACAAAGGACAGCACGAACCATGATATATAGTTTGACAGGGGGACCTTATCCCCTTCCCATATCCACATGCCGGTATGTATGGCAAAAGGTTCAAGAAGGAGGTCATAGCCGGTCATCATCAGGGCGCCTGCCAGGGCTTGCAGGCTTCTGGGAGCAGGGATGTACGAGCTTATTATGAATGTACAGTAAACGAGGAGGAGCCAGTTAAGGCCAAGGATCAGGGGCACACCTGCCACCAGGGGAATGAGAAGATCGGTATAGCGGTAATGCCCGAAGGGGAAACCCGTCCCGGTGCCTATCAGCTCGATAAGCCAACCACCGGCCATTACTGTAAAGGCGCTTATCAGGAATTTAATGCTCCAGTTCCTGTGATATAATAAAAGCAGTGTAACAGACAGGAGTATTGACAGGGAGATAAGCTGCCTGAAAATATCATATGTGTAGCTGATGGCAAAGCCGGCGAATCCGATAAGGTACCATGACAGAAAGAATGACCTTATTTTATCCTGTTCCGGTAACCGGGCTTTTACCTGCATTTTATTTTTTATTTGCTGTATTATAATGTTCAATCACCTCTTTTTCCACTATGGCTGCCGAAGACAGGCAGAGGGGTATACCTCCCCCGGGATGGACGCTGCCGCCGGTAAGGTAGAGGCCTTTTATCCTGCGGCTGAAGTTGGGATGACGCATAAAGGCAGCAGTGGCAGAGTTTGAGCTGTTACCATAAAGGGCTCCTGCTGTTGACAGGGTATTTTTTTCCAGCTCCGGGGGAGAAATTATAAATTCATGCTCAATCTTAGGAGCTATTGAAATACCAAGTCTTCCTTCCAGCTTACTTATTATGTTTTGTTTTGTCTTTGCCACCAGATTATCCCAGTCCTGACCGCTGTCATGGGGCGCATTGACCATTACAAACCAGTTACTTTTGCCGAGAGGAGCATCCTGTTTAACCACTTTGGAGCTTATAAACAGATAAACCGTGGGATCATCATGCATGGTCATCTTACGCAAGAGACAGTTAAATTCTTCCCTGTAGTCGGAAGCAAAAAATATATTATGCAATTCCAGGTCCGGATTATCAGTAGCCATAGCCCAGTAATAAATTATAGCTGAGGAGGATAGTTTCTTTTTCCTGGTCCCCCGCGGTGCTTTGATGCCGGGCATCAGGTATTTATAGAGATGAAACACATCACAATCGCTCACCACTATATCCGAAAGGTATTCACGGTCGCCGGCGATAAGACCCCTGATCTTATTCCCATCGAGGATTATCCTGCTGACATAGGTATTGAACATAAACTTCACACCCAGGTGCCTGGCATATTCGTAGAGGGCAAGTATTATGCTGAACATGCCGTTCTCGGGGAAATAAGCTCCCTTATTATGTTCAAGGTGGGCAATTACATTCAGGGTAGCCGGTGCCTTATAGGGTGAGGATCCGTTATAGGTTGCGTACCTGTCGAAGAGCTGCACCACATTATCGTGACTGAAGCTGCGACTGTTATAGGCATGCATGCTTGAGAAGGGGTTAAGCCTGTGCAGGTTAAATAGTACTTTAAGATTACCTGGCTGAAAAAGTTCCTTGCCCCTGTGAAAATTACCGAAGATAAAAACAGGGGCTGTGAGATCATATAATTCATGCACCTTTTCCAGGTAGCCTTCAATATTTTCCTTTTTTTCACCTGTAAGGCCTGAAAAGGTCTTACTGAATACAGCCGGATCGGAAGGGGTGTTCATCACCGTCCCGTCCGGGAAGAAATACTTGCAGATATAAGCCAGCTTAAGCGGCCTGAAGAGTGATTTTATATGTTCCGGGGCATCAGACAGGAGCTCATTTACCAGTTCAGGCAGGGTGAGCAGGGACGGGCCCGTATCGAAACGGTAATTATCTTTTCCTATCGAGTTCATTTTGCCCCCTGGTCCGGGATTCTTTTCGAAGATTGTTACGATATGACCCTGGCGGGCCAGCCTTATGGCTATAGCCAGTCCTCCCAAACCAGAACCGATTATATTTGTTGTTATATTATTGGATGGCATTAAACTCAGTTCATTAAGGGTAATTTGTATTATATTTAGAGATCGAATATAAGAAAAAACACGCAGATGGAAGCAGGGAAGGTACTTATAGTAGGAACAGGCATAGCAGGATTGTCAGGCGCTCTGAGGCTGGTACGGAGAGGATTTAAGGTGGAGATGCTTGAAAAGAACGGCCTGGCGGGGGGGCGGATGAACCTGCTGGAGAAAGACGGTTTTAAATTTGATACCGGACCAACCTTTTTCAGTATGAGTTACGAATTCAGGGAGCTGGCCGGTGATCTCAGTAAAGAGCTGCCCTTTGAACTAATGGAGCTTGACCCTATATATACGGTGTGGTATGATGAGCCCGGCAAGCGCTATACTATTTATAAGGATCTTGAAAAACTTGCTGCTGAATTTGAGAAAGCAGAACCCGGATTCAGGGAGAAAATGGAAGCCTACCTGAAATCGACGGGGAAATTATATCACGATACCGAGAGCCTCATTATTAAAAATAATTTTGACTCCCTGGCGGACTATGCCGCCACACTGGTGAAGGTGCCCATGGGCCATCTGCCAAAATTATTCAGGACTTTCTGGAAGGAAGTGTCAAGATATTTCGAGTCGGATGATGTGAGGGAAATTGTGTCACTGGTGTCTTTTTTCCTTGGCGGAACACCCTTCGATACCCCTTCTGTTTTTACCATGCTTTCTTATACAGAATTTGTTCATGATGGTTACTACAATGTAAAGGGGGGTATGTACAATATTGTTAAGGGCTTTGTTAAGATGCTCGAAGACAATGGAGTAAAAATTCATTATAACACGGAGATTGTTGGTATCGAGTCAGATGGAACAGGACTGCAGGCACTTGTTGACCGTGAAAACAAGAAATGGAAGGCAGATATCTATGTCATAAATTCGGATGCAGCCCTGTTCCGTGGCAGGGTATTGAAGCGCAGTAAATATTCTGAGGAGAGACTCGATAAAAAGAGGTGGACCATGGCGCCTTTCACCATTTACCTCGGGGTAGACATGAAATTGCCCGAGCTGAAGATGCATAACTATTTCCTCCGTGGCAATTTTAAGGAATATGCCGACAATATTTACCGGAACCAGGCCTCCCTTGAGCAGGCCTATTACTATGTCAATGTAGTATCGAGACTTAACACAGAGGCTGCACCTGAAGGAAAGGAAAGCCTGTTTATACTCTGTCCCGTGCCTGACCTTCGCTTTAAAACTGACTGGTCGGATAAGGAAGAGATAGCCGGTGCGATTATTAAGGATCTTTCACGAAGGACGGCTTATGACCTGGAAAACAGTATAATAAGCAAAACCATACTCACACCGGAGGACTGGCGCGACACTTTTAACCTTCACAGGGGCAGTGGCCTGGGCCTTGGTCATAATATGATGCAGATGGGCTACCTGAGACCTTCCAACAAGGATGAAAAATTTGATAATCTCTTTTATACCGGCTCATCAACACTGCCAGGGACGGGCATACCCATGGCCATTATCAGTTCAAAACTCGTAACCGAAAGAATTGAGAAAAAATATGGATCTGTACTTACAGAGTTGCATTAAAAGCAGCAAGCTTTTCACAAACAAATACAGCACTTCCTTTTCCAGAGGCATCAGGATGCTTGGCAGGAAGTACCGCGACCCGGTATACGCCGTTTACGGCTTTGTGCGTATTGCCGACGAGATAGTTGACACTTTTCATAACCAGGATAAGGAAGAGTTGCTGGAAAGGTATATCCGTGAAACTTACGATGCTATTGAAAGAGGTCTCGGGACAAATCCCGTTTTACATTCATTCCAGTGGGTGGTAAATGAATACGGGATAGGAAGGGATCTTATACAATCATTTTTTGACAGCATGCTGATGGACCTGCGACCTGCAAGACATGATAATAGCACTTACAAACAGTATATCTTCGGTTCTGCTGAAGTGGTGGGACTTATGTGCCTTAAAATATTTTACCGGGATGAGCCTGAAAAATTTGAAGAGCTCAAGAAATATGCCTGCAAGCTCGGGGAGGCCTTTCAGAAGGTAAATTTCCTGAGAGACATTCATGCTGATCTTACAGAACGTGAGAGGGTTTACTTCCCGGACCTCAGGCCTGAGAAATTCACGGAAGAAATTAAAAAGGAAATAGAAAGAGATATAAGACAGTCTTTCCTTCATTCCAGGAAGGGTATAAGGTCACTTAAAAAGGAAGTACGTTTTGGGGTCTACCTGGCCTACAGGTATTATTTAACACTTTTCAGGCTTATCAGTAAGACGGACGTTAAGACTTTAATGTCTGAAAGGATGAGTGTCAGTAATTTTACTAAAATGTGGCTGGTGGTGAGCTCATATATAAAAAATTTGCTTGGGCTCATCTGATTCGGCATCGCATTAAGAAATCTTGCTATTATTGGTTACTTTTGTATAAGATTGATATAAGCAGGTCATGAGTATAATTAGGGTCACAAAAGAATTTAGTTTTGAAACGGCACATGCCTTATGGAACTATGACGGACCGTGCCGGAATGTGCACGGACATTCATATAAACTTTTTGTCACACTGAAGGGGGAGCCCCTGGATGATAGCGTCAATCCGAAGAACGGGATGGTAATTGATTTTGGTGCTCTGAAAAAACTGGTTAATAAGGAAATAGTGAAAATCTTTGACCATTCGGTTGTTATCAGTAAGAATTTTGAGAGGGAAAAACTGGAAGCACTGGAAAAAATGTTCGGCAATGTGCTGGAGGTGGACTACCAGCCTACATGTGAAAACCTGGTGGCCGATATTGCCGGCAGGATAAAGACGAAGCTTCCCCCTAAGACATGTTTGCACAGTCTCAGGCTTTATGAGACTGCCACATCCTATGCCGAGTGGTTTGCAGATGATAATAAATAATTACTATGTCAGAAATTAACGAAAGGAAACTCTTCCTCCTGGATGCTTATGCACTTATATTCAGGTCTTATTATGCCTTTATACGTAATCCGAGGATAAACTCCAAAGGCATGAATACATCAGCCATCTTCGGCTTTATGCTTACACTGGATGAGATATTGCAGAACCAGGACCCATCACATATAGCAGTGATCTTCGATCCCCCGGGACCCACCTTCAGGCATGAGATGTATAAGGATTATAAGGCCAACAGGGATGCCACCCCCGAGGATATTAAAAAAGCTGTTCCCTGGATCAAGGATATACTTGAAGCCTACGGGATACCGGTATACGAGGCAGAAGGTTTTGAGGCAGACGACCTGATAGGGACCATGTCAAGACAGGCTGCAGATATGGGCTTCACCACATACATGATGACCCCTGACAAGGATTTCACGCAGCTGGTTAACGAGACGGTGAAGATGTATAAGCCTGCCACACGCGGAGGGGCTGCAGTGGTGATGGGACCGGGAGAGGTGTGCAGGGAGTACAGTATAGAGGACCCCAAACAGATAATAGACATTCTTGCACTCATGGGCGACAGTGCAGACAATATACCGGGTGCCCCGGGAATAGGACCGAAGACAGCCAAAAAGCTGATATCCGAGTTCGGGAGCGTTGAAAACCTTATAAAGAACAGTGATAAGCTGACGGGTAAGCAAAAAGAAATAATTGAAAATAACAGTGAGGAAATACTCTTTTCCAAAAAACTTGTCACCATCGAAACAGATGTGCCCTTCGAGCTCAACGAGGAAGAAATGCTTAGGAAGGAAATGAACAGGAGCAGGCTCAGGGACCTGTTTTCTGAGCTCGAGTTCAGGAGCCTGGCAGAGAAGCTGGATGCTGGTGCAGCTGAGAAGGGTGCCGGTGAGACAGGGGCAGCTCCACGGGACAGTGGATCCCTGCAGGGCTCATTGTTTGAAACTGCAGGGGTGCCGGTAAACAAGGCAGGTGATCTTGAAACGCTTAATGACAGGAAGCATGACTATGCCAGGGTGGAGACAAAAAATGAGATGAAGGAACTGGCGGATAAGTTAATGAAACTGGATGAATTTTGTTTCGATACAGAAACCAGCTCCTTAAATGCCCTTGAAGCAGAATTGATAGCCATCTCATTTTCCTGGGAAAATAATAAGGGCTACCTGGTTTATTTTGAAGATGATAAGGCCGTAAAGGAAAACATTGATATATTTAAGGAAGTTTTTGAAAGCGAAAAGAGCCTTAAGATCGGGCAGAACCTTAAATTCGATATACAGGTGCTGAACTCCTGCGGCATTGAAGTAAAAGGAAAATTGTTCGATACCATGATAGCCCATTACCTGCTGGAGCCGGATATGAGGCATAATATGGACTACCTGGCCGAGACCTACCTGAAGTATAAACCCATAGCCATAGAGTCACTTATTGGAGAGAAGGGTAAGAAGCAGAAAAGCATGCGGACTGTTGCTGTAGATAAATTAACCGAATATGCTGTGGAAGATGCTGATATAACATATCAATTAAAGCAAATGTTTTATGAAAGATTGGAAAGCGAAAACCTGTTGAAGCTGGCCATGGAGATTGAGATGCCACTGATACCCGTGCTGGCAGAGATGGAAAGAAGCGGGGTTATACTGAATAAAGAATCCCTGAAAGAATATTCGGGTGTGCTCAGGGAAAAGATAAAAGCCCTGGAGGAGGAGATATATAAACTGGCAGGGGCTGAGTTTAACATAGGATCGCCCAGGCAATTGGGGGATATACTGTTTAAAAAGCTCAAGCTGGATGATAAGGCAAAGAAAACAAAGACAAACCAGTATGTCACTAACGAGGAGGCTTTGCAGCGTTTGAACGACAGGCATCCTATCATAAGCAAGGTTCTTGGTTACCGGGGCTTGAAAAAGCTGTTATCGACCTATGTGGAAGCCCTGCCTGAACTGATAAGCAGTAAGACCGGGAAGCTACATACATCATACAACCAGGCTGTAGCATCTACAGGAAGGCTCAGCTCCAATAATCCCAACCTGCAGAACATACCAATAAGGGACGAGAGTGGCAGGGAAATACGGAAGGCTTTTGTCCCGGCTGAGGGAAATGTGTTTCTGTCGGCTGACTATTCACAGATTGAGCTGAGGCTTATGGCTCATCTTAGTGGTGACAGAGGGATGAAGGAAGACTTCCTGGGCGGGCAGGATATCCATTCGGCAACTGCCGCCAAGATCTTTGGGGTAAAACCTGAAGATGTAAGCCGTGAAATGAGGGCAAAGGCAAAAACAGCCAATTTTGGCATTATATACGGTATTTCTGCTTTCGGCCTGTCACAAAGGCTTAATATAAGCCGTTCTGAAGCAAAAGACCTGATAGATGGTTATTTTGAATCCTATCCCGGGGTGAAAAAATACATGGATAAAAGCATTGAAAAAGGGCGGAAGGATGCTTATGTAACAACGATGTTTGGCCGCAAGCGCTATCTGCGCGATATACAGTCGCGCAACTCACTCCTCAGGAGCAATGCCGAGCGTAATGCGATAAATGCACCCATACAGGGATCAGCGGCCGATATTATTAAGATAGCGATGATAAATATTCATAATAAATTAAAGAAATCCGGTCTCAAGGCATCAATGATTCTGCAGGTGCATGATGAACTTATTTTTGAGCTTGCCGTAGCTGACAAAGAAGAGCTGAGGGATTTGGTTGTCAAAGAGATGGAGCAGGCATGCAAACTTGACGTACCCCTGGTCGTGGAACACGGTTTCGGTAAGAACTGGCTTGAAGCACATTAAAAAGAAGAGGAAAAATGAAAATTAAGGTATTATTATTCGGTGTACTGGCCGAGAAGGCAGGGAAGGAAGAGATGGAGGTGGAAAAGGTCAGCAGTCTTGAAGGACTGAAGAAACATATAATAGAACAATATCCTTCTTTTGAGGATTATAAGTTCAATATATCGCTTAATCAAACGCTGGTAAAGGGAGACATAAAATTGCAGGATGGTGATGAGGTGGCACTGCTGCCACCCTTTGCGGGAGGTTGATCGGAATTATAAACCGGGCAATAATGCATTAGGTCTCGTGCCACCGTTGGGTGTCGTCGTCGAAGATTTCCTTTTTCCAAACGGGAAAATTCTCCTTGATCATTTCCAGTGCATGCCTGCAGGCCCGCGTGGCATGGTCGCGGTGACCGGCAGTTACCATTACAAAGAGTGACAGCTCGCCTGCTTTCACAATACCTGTGGAATGTACTATCACCACGTCTTTCACATCACTGAAGGCTGCGGTAATGGTATTCTTTATTTTCACGGTTTCTTTTTCAACCATTTCCTCATAGGCCGAATATTCAATTGCTTTAACGGTGCGGTAGTTTATCCTGTCATTGCGCACCTGCCCGAGAAAGACCGAATGGGCTCCGGCTGATCTGTCATCTGAGGTTTTGTTAAGATATTCTGCTATGAGAGAAGTCTTTACAGGTCCGGGGACCAGTATAATATTTTCCATGCTCATATGTTATTTTGTTGAAAGCATTCCCGATATACCCTTAAGGGTTGAGGTATAGAGATTTTCATCATTTATTACCTGAATGGCTTTCCTGATTTGCTTATCTGATTTAAGGGTATGCTTTATTACACCCTCCTCATAGTAGTACCTTCCCACTATTTCATCTTCAAGGAGCCTGCTTACCTCATCCCTGAACAGGTCAAGGTCATTTTGCAGCTTATGATCAAGGCTTTTTTCCAGTTCAGCAAAAAGTTCTTCATTACTTTGATAGTACTTTTCCCTTTTCGCAGTGGCAGTAAGTCTTTCAAGGGCTCCTTCGGTTGCCGAGGTATAGGAAAAATCTCTTTTCTCGAGATAGGCTCCGAAATCACGGAAGGCTTCTTCGCTCAGCTGATAGCTTCCGGGTTCATCTATGGAGGAATTCTCCCAGTAAAAGTCAGTTGCAAAGTCAAAGATCAGGGATCTGATATAGAGTTCAGTTGAAAACTGGCTCATCTGTTCCGCATCAGCTTCGTAGTCGGGAGCAATGCCCCCGCCGTCTTTCACTATTCGGCCGTTCCTGGTTCTGAATTCGGAAGTCAGGGAATCGGGTATATATCCCACACTGCCGTCTTCATTGCGGTTTGAAAAATCAAGTGCCTGGATGCACCTGCCCGAGGGGATATAGTATTTGGCCGTGGTAAGCTTGAGTGTAGCATTATAGCTGAGTGGTCTGCTTATCTGTACCAGGCCCTTGCCATAGGATCTCTGCCCTACAACAACGCCCCTGTCGAGATCCTGTATTGCTCCGGCAAGTATCTCGGCTGCCGATGCGGTACTGCTGTTTATCATCACCACAAGGGGAATGTCCTCATCAATGGCCTGCCTTGTGGTTTTGTAGGTATTGTCAAATCTTTTCACCCTGCCCCTGGTGCTTACCACCTCATGACCGGGCCCTACAAAAAAGTTAACAATCTCAACAGCTTCTGAGAGCAAACCCCCGGGATTGGATCTGAGGTCGAGTATAATCTTTTCGGCATTGTGCTTTTCAATCAGGCTAACAAGGGCATTTTTTACATCCGCGCTGCAGTCCTGTGTAAAATTGGTAAATCTAATATATCCCGTTTTATCATCTGCCATGCCATAATAGGGTACGGGAGGTATTGCAACTCTTTTACGGGTAACTTTTTTCTCTATTTCCCTGCCCTGTCTTTCAATAAGGAGGGTCATTCCCGTATTAGCTTCCCCCTTGAGTTTTTCACTTACCTGGTCAGCGGCCAGTCCCCTGAGTGATTCACCGTTTATTTCTTTCAGTATATCCCCTGCCTTCAGTTCAGCCACATCGGCAGGAAATCCCTTATATATCTGTGTGAGCACTGTATAGTCACCACTTTTTCGTATAAGAGAGCCAATGCCTCCGTATTTACCCGTTGTCATAAAGGCAAAATCATCACTTTCCGATTCAGGATAGAATGTCGTATAAGGGTCAAGATCATTGAGCATTTCATCTATACTTTCCCTGAAGAGTTCATCGGGTTTGATCTCATCGACATAAAAAGCGTTGAGTTCCCTGACCAGGGAGTAGAAGATATCAAGGTTTTTCTGCAGTTTGAAATCCTTTGATTCATTCCTTGCAATAAAGGCTGTGGCAAAGACTGATATAAGCAATACTACCAGGCTTATCAGCAGTGTTTTGTATATATTTTTATTCATAATCTGAAATATTTCTGTTTTTAAAGACCATCATCCCGGCTTTTTGATGCAAAATAGTTGCCAAAAATACCACCGGGATTAATTATTTTTCATAGTTGACGCCAGATACAGGGAAAATTTCACAACAAGGTCCTTCATCTGTGTTTCCAGCTTTTCGTAATCGGGCACTTTTGTTCCCGTATATATAATCATAATATAAACCTGTGTGTTCATCTGCTGAAGCTGCCGGTAGAGTTCATTTTTATTCAGCCGCCATACTTCACGCACCAGTCTTTTTATCCTGTTCCTTGTAACGGCACGTGGGAAGGTTCTTTTTCCCGCACTGATAACTGTTTGTGCCGGAAAAGGAAGTTCATTATCACTTTTCATCCATAGTATCCTGAAAGGTTCCGAGTAGAAAGATCTTCCATTTTCAAACAGGAGGGAAATGACTTTGCGGCTGCAGAGTTTCTCTTTTTTGCTAAAGGTGAAATTATTCTTATCCATGCCGAAAATCCTGATATGTCTTTCCCGTGGAATTCACCTGTTGAATTTCCTGCAGGGATTTACTCTGGTTTTGTCTTTTTCTGCTCTTTAATGAACTGATCCAGTGCCATTGTCATGGAAGGTGCCTCGGGATTCGGGGCATGAATGTCAAGTCTGAGTCCCAGTTTATCCAGAGCTTCTGCGGTTGTAGGCCCGAAGGCTGCAATCTTTGTGTCGTTCTGTCTAAAATCAGGGAAATTTTCAAGCAATGATTTTGGACCCGAAGGACTATAAAAGACAAGTATGTCATAATAGACATCTGCAAGGTCTGACAGGTCGGCACTTATAGTCCTGTACAGGTTTCCGATGGTAAACTTTATTTTATGTTTGTCGAGCAGTTCCGGTATCTCAGCCTTATGAGGCACAGAAAGGGGAACGAAGTACTTATCGTCCTTATGCTTTGACACGATGGTGCAGAGATCGGGAAACCTGGAGTTACCGTAAAAGATTTTCCTTTTCCTGTACACAATATATTTCTGCAGGTAAAATGCAACATTTTCAGTGATGCAGAAATATTTCATGGTGTCAGGGACGCTGATGCGCAGTTCATCACATATCCTGAAGAAGTTATCGATGGCTGTTTTACTTGTAAAGATTACAGCTGAATAATCAAGAATATTGATTTTTTGTTGCCTGAACTCTTTTGCAGGGATACCCACCACCTCTATAAAGGGCCTGAAATCAATTTTTAGTCCATGATTCCTGGCAAGTTCGAAATAGGGTGATTTTGGATTCTGGGGTTCCGGTTGCGATACCAGTATACTTTTTATCTTCAAAACACTTTGATTTTAAGTGTACAACAACTAGCCTTCTTTTTTTATTGTGCCTGGCCGCTCAGATATCTTATCAATATAAGAGCCGGGAAAAATTCCAGTGTGCAAAGATACAAAATCATATAAAATAATGATAATCTCCTGACAAGAAAAATATATACTATCCTTATTATTCTGAAAATGAGTATAATAGCTATGGTGAAGAAAGACAGGAATATGATGTATTTATCGGGGACACTGACAAGGTAGGATATAAAGAAATTCAATATCATCAGGAGTATGCCGATGAGTTTATAATTAAGTGAAACATTGAACAGGTATTCCCTGAAAGTGTCCACGGAGCGTGACAGCGTACCTGCAGCCAGACAGGCCAGGTATGTGAATGCAATCAGGGCCGATACTATAAGCAGGTTGAAAAGCCAGAGCATGAAAGGATTCAGATCAAAGAAGGTGAAATTATAATGGATTTCCACGAAAAGAATGAAGGTTGCAATACTTATCATGCTTGTAAAGCCCAGCAAGACGTTGAATAATTGTATGCCAGGGTTCCTGTTGCGGTAAGCGGTATTTGCAAATTTATTGCTGAAGACTGTTTTTATGATCCCGGCTAGTGAATACTTTTCTGTAACCGAAATAAAGAGATAGATCAATACAGGCAGGATAAGAAGGGCAAATACCCATTCTGACCTGAATATGTCTTCGGCAAGGGGTTCGGCTATATGTTGAGTAGTCATTATGAGATCAGAAATAATCCACATTTCTTCCTTCGACTTCAGTAAGTAAAATATTGGCCAGCCGGCTCGTTCCTATCCTGAAATATTCCGGCAAAAGCCATTCTTTTCCCAGTATCATTTCAACAAGCGAATAATAAGCCAGGGCATCATCTGTGCTTGCTATTCCTCCGGCCGGTTTTATACCGGTCATCTTAGCGCCGGCGTGACAGAAATTTTTGATGGCATGGCACATAATATACACGGCTTCGAGGGAAGCCGATACTTTTTCTTTTCCGGTGGAGGTTTTTATGAAATCAGCCCCTGCTTCCATCGCAAGTATGGATGCACCGTATATTAATTCAGGATCGGACAGGACACCACTTTCTATAATGATCTTAAGTCGTTTATCACCCATAATTTCCTTCACCGAGGCTATCTCATCACTGATATAATTGTGATTCCCCTCAATAAATTCACCCACCGGCATTACCATATCAATTTCATCGGCACCGGCCTCCAGGGCTTCCCTGGTCTCGGCTATTTTTACCGACGTGGTGGTCTGGGATGAGGGGAAGCCGCCGGCTACGGAAGCAATTTTTATACCTGGCACTTCCAGCTTTTTCTTTACAGTGTGAACAAAGCGCGGATAGACGCATATGGCTGCAAAACAGGGCAGATCGGGAAAAACAAATTGATAGTTATTTATTTTCTCACATATTTCCTCAATGGTGCCTGCTGTGTCGCTTACATTCAGGCTGGTAAAGTCGAGCAGTCCCAGTATCCTCCTGGTGTTGAGCGGATTAAGATCTGCCTGGAGCCTTGAAATAAGATTCTGTATGTCTTCTTTGCTTTTGCCCCGGAAAGTATTATCCATTGTATTTTTTGTTAAGTTTTTTATTCCTGGCCAGAGAGGCAAATATTGCCGGGATACAAATTACTGCAAATATAATAAGACCGGTCCTTATTGTTATAAGAAGCTGATCAAAGTTGGAGGGATTAATTGCTTCATCACCAAGATTAAGAGAGATAAGCATCATGGCAATGCCAAGGCTTGTTGTCTGGCCTATCATTCTCATTGTCCCGAGCATTCCACTGGCTACGCCAAGGTGTTTCTTTTCAACGCTGCTCATTATGGCATTTGAATTGGGAGAGCTGAAAAGTGCATAGCCGAGGCCTATAAAGGCAAGGATGCCTGTTATATATAATAATGATGTTGATTGTTGAATAAAAGTAAGAGCAAAAATACCTGCCGAAGTAAAAGCTATACCTGCAGATGCTATATGCCCCGGATTTTTCCTGTCAGATAATTTACCGGCCGGTATGGAAAAAAGAGCCATAACAATGGGTTGTGTCATAATTATTAAACCTGCCGTTCGTGCATCCAGTCCTTTCAGGTACTGGAGGTAGAGGCTCATAAAGAAACCTATCCCAGAAGTGGCTGCATAATGTATCATGGCAGCAAGGTTGGAAAAGCTGAAAACTTTATTTGAGACAAGCAGATTAATATTTAGCAGTGGGTGGCTTGCACGTCTCTCATAGAGGAAAAACACTGTAATCAGCAGCAATCCTGATACTATAAGCACTATGCCTCTTGTTCCGGGTATTTTTGAAAAGCCCAGGATGGAGACCACCAGTCCTCCTCCCAGCAAGATCGAACCTGGTATATCGAGCTTTTCTCCCCTGGCTTCCGACCATTCTGTTTTTATTTTCCTGTAAGTAAGCCAGGCAGCCGCTGCGGAGATAGGAATGAGAAAGGCAAAAATGCTTCTCCAGCCAAAATATTCGGTAAGCAGTCCCCCGAGGAAGGGGCCGCTTGAAAGCCCGGCATATACGGCCGTAATATTTATTCCCATGGCTCTCCCTCTCTCCCCGGGAGGGAAAACGGAAGTGATTATAGCCATGCTGGTACCGAAGATCATGGCACTTGATATCCCCTGCAGTACCCTGAAAACAAGGAAAGAGCTGATATTCTGAGTGAAAAGCACGCAGCTTGTGGTGAGGGTAAAGAGGATGAGTCCAAGCATGAAAATCTTTTTCCTGCCAAGGATATCACCCAGTCTGCCAAAGGGCAGCATAAAGACAGCTGTTCCAAGCAGGTAGGCTGTAACCACCCAGTTCAGCTCTTTGGCACTTGCTCCCAGCTCCTTGCCTATTGAAGGAAGGGCAAGGTTTACCGCGGCGCCCATGAAGGGCGTTATAAAGGCTGCAAAAGCTGCTATATAAAGTACAGATCTCTTAAGCTCCCTTGTATTCATTCCTTGTTTTTAGTGTCAATGATGATAGTTACCGGTCCGTCATTCACCAGGCTGACATCCATCACTGCCCCGAATTCCCCGGTGCCCGGTTCTTTGCCGGATAAGCTGGTAAAATATTTGATGAAGCTCCGGTAAAGAGGGATGGCTTTTTCAGGCCTGGCCGCTTTAATATAAGATGGCCTGTTCCCCTTTTTTATCTTCGCATGAAGTGTGAACTGGCTTACTACAATTATTTCACCCTTAATATCACCGAGCGACAGGTTCATTATTCCATTGCTGTCGTCGAAGATCCTGAGCTGGTAAATCTTGTTTGCAAGCCATTGGATATCTTCATCATTATCAGCATCCTCAATGCCAAGGAGAACAAGAAGGCCCTGTCCTATTTTTGATTTAAACCGGCCTTCTATGCTGACCGATGCTTTCCTTACTCTCTGTATAACTGCTCTCATAGCTTCAGTAATAAGGGGTCAAAGATACTAAATATCCTATAGTATAACAGTGCTGTTTAATACCCGGGAAATTATGTTTTTCATAGTCTAAATGCTACTTTTGTATTCATTTTTCAAGGAATGATGGAATTAATTACCGTATTTATCATAGCAATCGGTCTTTCCTTCGATTCATTTGCGGTTTCCCTTGGTTGCGGCGCTGTTGAACAGGATATTAAGTTCCGCCGTGCGAGCAAGATTGCCATAATCCTGGCCTTGTTCCAGGGTTTCTTTCCCGTGTTTGGGTATTACCTGGGCTCTACCGTGCATGGCTACGTTGAATCGGTTGATCACTGGATAGCTTTCGCGCTGCTTGTTTTTATAGGATTAAAGATGATAATTGAGGGGAGTAAGGAAAAAGCAGGTGTGGAGACTAATAATTGCTTTACTAATAACAGGATTCTCACATTGGCCATAGGCACCAGCATTGATGCACTGGCGGTGGGTATAAGCTTTGCGCTCATTTATGAAAAGATATGGTTTGCAGCGCTGATAATAGGTCTTGTTACCTATATTGCTTCAATGACAGCCATAAGAATAGGCAAGTTTGCTGGGCCAAGGCTTGGATCAAGGGTTGAAATTATCGGGGGCTTGCTCTTAATTGGTATCGGTGTGAAAATATTGCTGGAGCACACTGTTTTAGCCTGAGGGTCTATTATCCGGACAGTCATAAAGCGAATGTCTTCATTTCAATCTTCCTTTCCCGGTAGGTAACCATTTCGGTGAATCCTGTCTTTTGCAACAGTCTGTATGCCGCATCGAAATATTGCCCGAGCCTGGCCGGACTATGTGCATCCGAATTTACAAGTACAGGTACGCCCTCTTCCCTGAATATATGAAGGTAGCGACGGTCAGGGTAGAAATCCCTCAGAGGTTTATTCATTCCGTTTGTGTTAATTTCAAAAGCAACACCTGCCTTTTTTAGTTGACCTGCCAGCTCACGGTAGATAGGCTCGGCATTATATGAGGGATAATACCTGAAAATCCTGACCAGGTCAGGATGTGCCATAAAATCAAATAAACCGGACGATGCAGCCTGTGCCACAAGCCTGAAATATTTTTCAAAAATCATGTCTATGTCTTTATTCTCGTAATATTCAGGACCAAGGTCTACACTGGAGTCACCCATGTAATGAACTGAACCAATTACATAATCCAGGGGCAGACCGTCAATATACCTTGATATCTCTTCTTCTTTGCCCGGTAAATAATCCACCTCAAGGCCAAGCCTGATAATTAAACCATTTTTGTTTTCTCTGAGGTTTATGATACGTTTAATATATTCATCTAATAATGATAGTTTTATGCTCCAGTCCTGCTGCTCGTCGGTAAGGGTAAGATGATCGGAAAAACCTATTTCGGAAATGCCGGCCTCAACTGCCTTGCTTATATATTCCTCGGGCCAGGCCTTACCATCACTGTATAAAGTGTGTATATGATAATCTGTCTTGTAAATCATTGCTCCGGAGGACATATTTTGCCTGTCTTTTAAACGCCTGTCAAAATAGTCAGAAAAAAGCAATAATATAAAAACTGAAATAAAATTGTCAGGATAATTATTTAAATAGGTTACTTTGTAGATATAAATTGTTAACGAGATATGACAGCAAATAATAAGTGCCAGTGCTCGAACTGCGAATTCCGGAATGTCGCATTCTCGACCCTCGGGGAAAAGGAAATAACGACCCTGTGTGACTACCATAAGGAATATTCATTTGGCAGGGGAGGTATTATACATAAGGAAGGCGATCCCATCCATGATTTTAAGTATTTAAAAAGTGGACTTGTGAAGGTATACAGGGAGACACAGACGGGACATGAGCAGATAATAGCCATCACAAGACCTTTTGAATTTGTCAGCAACATGAGTATATTTTCGGAAGAGAGATATAAATACTCAGTTACAGCAATTGAGGAATCAGTAATATGTTCAATCAGGCTGGATTATATTCGATCACTGGTTTTGAGTCACGGTAATTTTGCCCTTCAGCTGATGACAAATCTCTCACAGATAAGCGATAAGATTATTTTACAGACCCTTGATATCAGGAATCGCAATCTTGCCGGCAGGGTAGCATATATCCTTTTATATTTTGCCAGGGACATTTACCGGTCTATGATTTTTGAGCTCCCTGTCTCGCGCAAAGAGATAGCCGATTATATAAGCATGAGTACGGCAAATGTCATAAGAACCCTGTCAGATTTCAGGAAGGAAGGATTCATTATGCTCCACGGGAAAACGATTGAAATTATTAATGAGGATAAGCTTGAGATGATATCTTCAAAAGGATGATATTTGCCCGGGACTGTTCCAGAACATTCATATTTTCAGATCCCGTTTCGCAGAAATTAATACTTTTATATAGATTATTTCTGAACCTTTTAAATCTGCAAAAATGAAAAGGAAGCTGTTTTTTAGTGCCCTTGTCCTTCTGGCAGCCAATGTTTTCAGCCAGGACTATATAATACTGAACCCTGTTATATGGACCGAGTCGGATGCCAATGATTCAGTTTATACCGTTAACGGCTACAGGCATGGTGTGAGTTTTTTCCCCCAGGTAAAGCATGATGACGTTGAATATGTAGCAGGGGACGAATTAAGCTTTGATAAGTTCCATTCAGTCGATGTCATAAACGAGTGGCTGCTAAGGTGGTCAAAGGAATATCCTGACCTCGTTGACCTTTACCAGATAGCCGAAAGTTATGAAGGAAGGCCAATATTACAGATGACCATTACAAATAAAAATAAGGGAAAACATAGCGATAAACCTGCTGCTTTCTTTGAAGGCAACAGGCACAGTGGAGAGATAACCGGCTCTGAATCAGTCATGTGGCTTGCCCAGCACCTTTTGAGATCTTACGGTAAGGATGACGAAATAAGCAGGCTTATTGATAATTTTACTTTCTATCTCAGGCCGGTGAATAACCCTGACGGCCATAACCTTTACATGCATACAGCCCAGAGTAACCGCAGCACCGTGCGACCTACCGATAATGACTTCGACGGGCTTATAGATGAGGATTCACCGGATGATATAAATGGTGATGGCATTATCCTGTCGATGAGATGGAAAGACGAAGAAAAGGGCAATATGATAGTTGATCCTGATGATCCGGGTGGCAGAATAATGAAGAGAGTCAGCCCCGGCGAAGGAGATTATATGGTCGGATCTGAGGGAATTGACAATGATGGTGACGGTCGCATTAATGAAGACGGTATAGGGGGACTTGACCTTCACAGGAACTATCCTGAAAACTGGAGACCCGAGAGTAACATGGATGCCACGGGCAGGGGCTTTACCCAGAGGGGAGCCGGTGAATATCCCCTGAGTGAAACCGAAACACGCTCAGTTGTCACCTTCCTTCTTTCCCACCCCAACGTCTATATCGTTAACTCTATGGATACCAGGGTTCCCATGCACCTCCGGCCACCTTCAACATCTCCTTCAAATGAAAGAATGTATGAGGAAGATCTTGAGTGGTATAAGCGATTTGATGATTTGGGTAAAAGTATTACAGGTTATGAAAGGGCAGGTGATGTGTACCAGGATTACGGAGGAGGAAATCCCCTCTTTGGTCACGGCCCTGATTTCGGTTACTGGTACTATGGTTCAATATGGTACGGCGACGAGCTATGGAACGGGGCCAGGTTCAAGGACTACGATGGTGATGATGACATTGATGAGCTTGATCTGCTGAGATGGGACGAAGAGGAAAATGATGGTGATGGCTTCATTGAATGGACTGAAGCCGTACATCCGGTATATGGCAAGGTGGAAATAGGTGGTTTTCACCCGAAATTCTTTTCCCAGAATCCGCCTGCAAAACACCTTTTACCCTGGGCAAAGAACCAGGCTCTGTTTAACCTGGAAATGGTGAAGCACCTTCCGATGCTGGAGTGGGACGATATCAGGGTTAAAAAGGAAAAATCATACAGGAAAGATTCAACAGATTACAGGATAACTGTAAGCTACAGGAATACAGGCAAATTACCAACGGCACTTAAACAGGCACACCTGGTTAAAATAGTTAAGGAAGACCAAGTAACAATAAGTTTTGACAGGAAACTTGTTGGGGGAAAAGAGCCGGTGATGAAAATTATAAGTGAAGAAGGAAGCAGGGGAAGGAGCTATTATGGAAGGTTTGGGGGAGACCGGGTACAGTCATCCATCACTCTCGGTGCCGGGTATGCCCGGGGCGGAAGCACTAACAGCCGTGAGTTCACCATAAGGGTATATAAGGAAGGTGAAATTCCGGGTAAGGCAACTGTTTCATCCACCAGGGGAGGGATTCTGAAAGAAAAAGAATTTGTTGTAAGGTAAAATATAATTATCTGCCGCTAAAGCTTTCTTGGCCCGCGGCAGAGCTCAGGAACGGATCGTGTTTATCGGCCCGGCAGCAGAGGTGAGCAAGGGATCTTGTTTACCAGCCCGGCAGATGAGGTGATCAAGGGATCGGGTTTCCAAACCAGGGGAAATAAATTATGCCAGGAACAGGAAAATACACCCTGACATTCTGGATATTCGGTGGTTTTGTACTGGGTATCATTGCGGGGTCAGCGTTTGGTGACAGAATCATACCTTTTGCAGAGCCACTGGCAAATATATTTCTCAGACTGCTGAAGATGGCTGTTATCCCCCTGGTTATTACGTCCATTATAAGTGCTGTTGCACAGGTGGGCTCGGCAAAGGGACTGGGACGTATAGGCTTGCGTACCCTGGTCTATTATCTTATGACAAGTATCCTGGCCATAACAACAGGACAGACACTGGTAAATATATTCAAACCAGGGGAAGGAGCAGAGATAGGACTGGAAGCCGACCCGGAAAGTATTGAAGCCATTGAACAGGGGCTGGGAAACATATTGCTGAATATAATTCCCGAGAACCCCTTCCAGTCCATGGCAGAGGGCGATGTCTTGCCGCTTATATTTTTTTCTATCCTTTTCGGATTTTTCATTACCAGGTTAAAGCCACAGCAGCGTGATCTTCTAAAGGATGTTTTTGATGCAGCTTTTGAGGCTATGCTGAAAATGACCACCTTCATAATATGGTCGGCACCCTTTGGGGTGTTTGGAATAATTACAGAGATAGTGGCAGAGACAGGATTTGCATCCTTTAAGTCGCTCGGCTTCTATTTTCTTATTGTACTGGCAGGGCTGGCCATTCATATGTTTATCACCCTGCCCCTCCTGTTGAGGACACTGGGGAAAATAAACCCCGTGAAGCATTACCGTGGGATGCTTCCAGCCCTTCTAACGGCTTTTACCACATGTTCAACGATTGTTACACTGCCACTAACCATGAAAGCCGTAACTGAAGAGTCGGGTGCATCAAAGAGGGCAGCCGGATTCGTCCTGCCTATCGGGGCCACAATGAACATGGACGGTACCGCTCTTTACGAATGTGTGGCAACTATTTTTATTGCCCAGGTATATGGCTTTGATCTTAGCTTTACAGCGCAGCTCACGGTGGCAGTTACGGCCGTGCTGGCATCCATAGGTGCAGCAAGCATACCAATGAGCGGAATGGTTATGATGTCAATTATTCTCAGTGCCGTGGGCCTGCCCCTGGAGGGTGTGGCAATAATACTTGCAGTTGACAGGATACTTGATATGTTCAGGACAACAGCCAATGTTTTCAGTGACAGCTGCGGTGCGGTAATAATATCAAGATTTGAATCTCTCAGTGATCAAAAAGCAAAATAATGTTAAATACTGTCAGCTAATATGCATTCTGATATTTTTTAAATAATTTAACAGCTTATCAAGTAAGGGGAATCTTATATAATATTAAAAATTAACAGTTATGAATGAAAAGAAATACTTTGTCAGGGAGATTCCGAGACGAAAATTCCTCGAATTAAGTATGAAGGGCGGAATTTTTATTGCGGCTACTCCGTCCCTCTTATCACAGCTTACTTCCTGCAAGCCACAGGGCTTATCGGCAAGGGGGCTCGATATTGATAAGGCCAGCCTCGATAAGGTGATCGCAGAAGCCCTGAGCAGGGGAGGTGATTTTGCCGAGGTCTACCTTGAAAACCGCGCTTCCAGGAATATCGTCATGGAAGAGTCGAAATTCAGGAGCGGCCTCTATGGTATAAGCCAGGGTGCCGGGGTAAGAGTAATATCCGGCAATAAGACCGGCTATGCCTATACAGATGATATCAATACTGAAAGTCTTCTCAGGGCTGCAAGGATTGCTTCCTATGTGGCCAGGGAAGGTGGATCGGTCACACCTGTCAATGTAAGCGAGACTTCCAGGGAAAGTTTTATTACGGTTGAAAGGCCACTTGAAGATGTCACAGACCAGAGAAGGATAGAAATAATGCATAGGGCCGACCAGGCAGCAATGGATTATGATGATAGGATAAAGATGGCTATGATAGATTACTACGATGAAATACGTGCACGTGTCATAGCAAACAGTGAAGGCATATACCTGCGAGATGAACTGCCTCTGCTTTTCTTTATTGTACAGACAATGAGTGACGATGGAAAGGCAAGGCACCTGTCAAGGGAAAGGCTCAGCCGTCACAGCGGCTTCGAGATGTTCGACGAGGTAAGCCCCGAGGAGGTATCAAGGAGGGCAGCACGCGAAGCAATAGCCATGCTCGATGCCGAAGATGCTCCTGCAGGAATGATGGATGTGGTGATGCAGAACGGCTGGGGCGGAGTGCTTGTGCATGAAGCTGTGGGTCACCCCCTTGAAGCCGATAATATTGCAAAGGGTATAGGAGCATTTACCGGGAAAATAGGTCAGAAGGTGGCCAGTGATGTTTTTACCATGGTGGATGACGGAAGCATACCAGATGCCAGGGGAACTATAAATTTTGATGACGAGGGTACACAAAGCCGGAAAAATGTGCTTATAGAAAAAGGTGTGCTGAAAGGGTATATGACAGATATACTCAGCGCAAAACAGCTGAGTATGGAGAGAACCGGTAACGGCAGAAGGGAATCTTTTAAATATTTGCCGATACCAAGAATGACAAATACCTACATCGATAAGGGCGTTTCTGAACCGGCAGACATACTGTCATCAACGAAAAAGGGGATCTATGTTCAAAGCCTTAGCGGGGGAAGCGTTAACCCGGTTACCGGGGTGTTTAATTTCACATGCCGTGAAGCCTATCTGATCGAGAACGGTAAAAAGACAAAGCCCGTAAAAGGCGCAACACTTATTGGTTCATGTATGGATGTGATATCAAATATTGATGCAGTAGGCAATGATCTTGAATTCGGTCCGGGAATATGCGGCAAGGGCCAGTCGGCCGAAGTGGATGCCGGGCAGCCAACAGTAAGGATACGTGGTATCAATGTAGGAGGCTCAAAAGCCTGAAAAACAGTAGCAGTTTAAAATAACGATTAAAAAGCCATAGAAATGAATTATAAGGATCTAACAGAAAAACTGGTCAATAAATGCCTGAAATTTGGAGCCGATGATGCCGAAGTATACCTTCAGTCGACTAGGAACCTCAGTATTCGGGTACTGAATAATGAAATTGAAACTATAGAAGAAGCATCATCCCATGGGGTGGGATTCAGAGTCTTTGTCGACAATAAGATGGGCTTCAGCCATTGTAACGATTTCAGCAATAAGGCACTTGAAGCAACCATTAAAAGGGCCATAGCCTTTGCCAGGCTTACAAGCCCTGATGAAAGCAATGTACTTGCTGACGATAAGGGACTAACGAAAATAGAGGGTTTATTTGATCCTTCTATTGCCGCTGTTTCAATGGAAGAAAAAATAGATATGGCAATCGAGCTCGAGAAGCTGGCCATGAGCGATCACAGGATAAGCAAAAGCTCGGGCTCCGGCTTCAGTGAATCCGAAACAGAAGTCTTTATAGCCAATTCGAGGGGACTGACAAAATCTTATAAATCGGGTGCCTGCAGTATTGGCGTGAGTGTGGTTGCGGAAAAAGGCGACCAGAAAAACACCGGGGGTGAAGCTTGTTCAAGGCGCCAGTTCAGCGACCTTAAAAAGCTGGCGGAAGTGGCTGCAAAAGCTGCTAAAAAGGCCTATGAGATGCTTGACCCCAGGATGATCAGCACCCAGAAGGCCCCGGTTATTTTTGATCCCGATGTGGGAAGGTCATTGCTGGGCGGCGTGATAGGCGCCCTGAACGGTGAAAGAGTGCTTCAGGGAGCCAGCTTTCTGAAAGACTCAATGAATGAAAAAGTTGCATCCGAACACCTTACCATAATTGATGACGGTACCAGGGAAAAAGGAATGGCCAGTGCCCCCTTTGACGGGGAAGGAGTGCCAACACAGAAAAACACACTCATTGAAAACGGTATTGTTAAATCATTTATCTATAATACCTCTGCTGCAAAAAGAGCAGGGACGGTAAGTACCGGTAATGCATCACGAAGGGGATTTACCTCCCTGCCCGGTATAGGCACACACAATGTCTACCTTCTGCCCGGGAAGCATATAAGAAATGAAATTATAGCTTCAACTGAAAAGGGTCTGCTGCTTAAAGGACTGACAGGCTATGGGATTAATCCTGTCAACGGTAACTTCAGCGGCGGCGCCAGCGGCTTCTGGATAGTGAATGGTAAAATAGCACACCCGGTAAAAGGACTGACAATAGCGGGCAGGGCATCGGATATCCTTAATGATATAGATATGATGGCTGCGGATATTGATATGAATGATACTTTCGCCTCCCCAACCTTCAGGGTAAGAGAAATGCAGATCGGAGGGGAATAATTATGAAAATGATTTTAAAAATCCTATTTTTTGCCTTGCTTTCTTTTTCATTTTCAAGCGCAGCAGGTCAGGACTGGAGGAGGGAAGCAGAGCCCCAGGGTTTTGATTTCAGGAACCTGGGCGCCTTCAGGATAAGTGCCTGGGTGGGTGAATTTGCAATACCCGTCAACCCGGGCGAGAAACATAAATATACCTGGTATGCTGCCGCACGCGCCGGCGGTGTATGGAAAACAGTAAACAACGGAACCACCTTTGAATGCGTGTCGGACGATCTTGGAGTTAATGCGATAGGAGATGTTGAACTTGCTCCCTCTGATCCGGATATAGTATGGATAGGTACCGGGGAGGATTTCAATGCCCGTTCATCATACTATGGCAACGGTATCTGGAAATCTACAGACGGAGGCAATTCATGGAAGCATATGGGACTGGAAGATTCTCATCATATTGCCGAGATAATAATTCATCCTGATAATCCTGATATTGTGTGGCTTGCCGTTATAGGGCACCTGTATTCTGAAAACGAGGAAAGAGGGGTTTTTAAAACAACTGACGGTGGAATTACATGGTCAAAGGTCCTTTATATCGATGAAGCGACAGGCATAATTGACATTGCGATTAATTCAAAAAACCCGGATGTCCTCTATGCCAGCGCCTATGAAAAGGTGAGGTTGCCATGGACCTTTGAACCCGGAGGGGAGAAAAGCAGGTTATACAAGACTGTTGACGGGGGCGATAAGTGGGAAATGATTAGCGGTGGCGGCTTTCCCGGAGGTCCGCTTGGAAGGATCGGGATAGACGTCCAGCACAATAATCCTGATGTTGTCGTTGCAGTTGTGCAGAACCTTAACCCGAAGCCGGGAATCGATACTGATGTACCTGTTGAGTTTGATGAATTTACTGACAGATCATTTGACAATCTGATTGGCGGCGAATGCTACAGGTCGATGGATGCCGGCAAGACATGGGAAAGACTGAATGACCCGGATAAAGTTGATGTAAGTGGTAAAGCTGCCTACAGTTTTAATAAAATATGTGTTGATCCAGATGATCCCGATAAAATTTATATCATAGGCGATGGTATGCATGTAACTCTCGATGGGGGAAAAACATGGCCCCGCTCACGGGAGAGTGGTTTGTTCCATACCAATTTTGGAGATAACAGGACCTTGTGGATAGATCCGGATGATGGCAGGCATATGTTCCTGGGATCTGACGGGGGAGTGTATGAAACATGGGATGGAGGGAAAAGTATGTTTCATTACTACAATATACCCCTTGGTGAAATCTACATGGTCGAAGTAGATGATGCAGAACCTTATAACATATATATAGGACTGCAGGATCATGAAACATGGAAGGCACCATCGAATAGCTGGTCAGGTCAGATAAGCATCAAGGACTGGGTAATAACCGGGATGTGGGATGGTATGCACACCAAAGTGGACCATGAAGATAACAGATGGCTGTATTTTACGACACAGTTTGGTTCGCATCACCGGGTTGACCAGGCCACGGGAGAAAGAACCGGCATTGCTCCGGTCCCTCCGGAAGGATCTGAAAGGTACCGCTATACATGGAATGCCCCCATAATGTTATCTCCTCACAATAGCAGGATCCTGTATGCCGGAGCACAAAAGCTGCTGCGATCACCTGACCGGGGTGCTTCGTGGGAGGAAATATCACCCGACCTCACTTCAAATGATAAGGTAAAAATAGCGGGAACGGGCCATGTAATGTACTGTACCATTGTATCAATGGATGAATCACCCTTAAAACCGGGACTGATCTATGCCGGAACAGACGATGGTAAGGTACATATGACCATGAACCATGGTGCTGACTGGAAAGAACTTACCTCAAATGTTTTAAGGGCAGGGGTTCCAAAGGAAAGGTGGGTTTCAAGAATAATAGCCTCAAAACATGATGAAGCAAGAGCCTACCTAAGCCATACGGGTTACAGGAATGATGATTTCAATCCCTACGTTCTTAAGACTGGAGACTATGGTAATACATGGGAGGATATTTCATCCAACCTCCCGGATTTTCCGGTGAACGTTATCTTTGAAGATGCGAGGAACCCCGATCTTCTCTTCCTGGGGAATGACATCGGTGTATACTATACCCTTGACGGAGGAAAGGAATGGACAAAACTGGATGCCGGCATACCCCCGGTGGTAGTGAGAGACTTGCTTGTTCATCCACGTGAGAATGATCTTTTGGTTGGGACTTACGGTCGTGCCGCATGGCTGGGAGACATAAGCCCCCTGCAGCAGATGACCGCGGACGTGGCTGAAAGCGATTTCCACCTCTTCGATATAGAAGCAAAACCTCAGCTTAATTATTCACAGCAGGCTCACTGGGGTAATTACCACATGACAGGAAGCAACCATCTGCGTACTCCGAACGAGCCAAACGGACTGGAAATATGGTTCTGGTTTAAAAATGACGGGTGGGGCACAGCCCGTTTGACGATTGCCGACATTGATGGCAGGGAGGTATACAGCCGTGATATACCGGTGAACAGGGATATCAGGAAGGTGTACTGGAACACTTACAGTGCCGGTCCCGGAACCTATACGGTATCGTTAAGCTACATGGGAGAAACAATTAGTAAAAAGGGTATTGTTGAAGAAAGATGCTTGTGGCCGGTACTCAATTATAATGATGAACCAGGGAAAGATGAATCTTAGTCAATCAGCCTGGCGAGGGCATCTTTCAGAAAGGGATGCCTGAAGCAATAGCCTGCAGCGATGATCTTTTCCGGCGAAACCCTGCTGCCTTCAAGGAGCATGGAGGCTTTTTCACCAAAAAGTAATTTCCATGGAAACACAGGTGTGGGAGGCATCAGTAGCTTTTGTTTTTTAACAGAGGAGAGGGTCCTGATAAAATCCCTGTAATTTGAATGTTCCGGCGCCACAGCATTATAAATACCATCTATATTGCTGTCGGATAGTATTTTAAGATAGATACCGCAAAGATCTTCGATGTGTATCCAGGGAAGAGCCTGCATGCCATTTCCAAAGAGGGGTAAAAATCTCATATTAATTGCCGGAAGCACCCTTGCAAGCATACCTCCATTTTTTGAAAGCACAATTCCCGTTCTTACAATACTGGTACGGTAACCACCTGAGCGGAAGAGTCCTGCTGCCTCTTCCCACTCTATGCAAACCCTGGCGGCAAAGTCGTCACCTGGCGGATCATTCTCATTAAATATCTTTTCCGTGGTTAGGGCTCCATAGTAACCAGTAGCCGAGGCACTGGTAAATGATTTTAATTCAGGATTCCTTTTTTCAACAGCATCAAAAAGAAGTCTTGCCGAAAGAATACGGCTGTCAATAATTTTCTTTCTCCTTGACTTAGTCCAGCGGCCACTGCCTATATTTTCTCCCGCAAGGTGTATAATATGGTCAAGCCCCTCAAGTGCTCCTTCTTCTATGCTGCCTTTTTGGATATCCCATTTAAAAGGCCGGGCAAGACCGGGCCTGCTTTCACCCCTGGTGAGTATCCTCAGGCTGTAACCGGCATTATGAAGCATCGGTAATAAGGTACTTCCCACCAGTCCGTTGCCGCCTGTAATAAGTACTGTTGACTTTTGTTTTTTATCCATGACACTGCTTCAGTAAAGAATTGGTAATCTATTAAATATTAGATTAATAGATTCTTAAGTGAACTATTTCCTTTTCCAAAGTTAAGAATAATATTCTTTAACAGTCACTTGGTCTGTGCCGCCTTAAAATTTTGCTACTAAGAGCAAATATCTTAATTTTACGCGCTGGAAAGCAGAAGACTACATTAAATAAATCAAAATAAAATTATGGCTAACGAGAAAAAACACAAGGGAGTTATTGCAATCCTTACAGGCGGAGGTGATGTGCCGGGACTGAATCCGGCTATCAGGGCAGTAACCATCAGGGCTAACCGGGAAGGATATAAAGTTATAGGATTGCGGAGAGGCTGGGCAGGCATCATTGAATTGATAAGAGATAAGAAAGCTGATAACAGCAATTGTTACCAGGTACTTACCGATGATATAGTTAATAAGGCAGGACGGACAGGAGGAACCTTTCTTCATACTTCAAGAACAAGGCCCAGCCATGTTCCAAAGTCCGATTTGCCTGATCATCTGAAGGAAACATACAATGAAGATGTGAATGACCTCACTCCTGAAGTGATAAAAAACCTTGAATGGCTGGGGGTCGATTTTCTTATTCCCATTGGAGGTGATGATACCCTTAGTTATGGTGTTCACTTGTATAAACATGGAGTAAAGGTTGTGGCCATCCCAAAGACCATGGACAATGATGTGCCGGGCACCGACTATTGCATAGGCTTCAGTACCTGTGTTACAAGGACCATACAGATGACCAACAGCCTCAGAACCTCGGCAGGTTCACATGAAAGGCTTATGGTTCTGGAAGTATTCGGACGTTATGCCGGCTTTACTGCCATGCTGCCTACAATGGCAGGATCGGCAAACCGCTGTGTTATCCCCGAGTATAAGTTTGATCTTGACCACCTGGCTCAATTGCTTGTGGAGGACAGGAATTCCAATCCCAGCAAATATGCCGTTTTACTGATAAGTGAGGGTGCAATGTTTGAGGGAGGCGAGATGATCTTTTCAAATATTGAGAAAGACGCCTACGGCCATGCTAAACTGGGTGGTATCGGGGATATTGTATCAAATGAATTAAAAAACCTTTCAGCAAAATATAACAGGGGTAAGATAATCAACGTAATAAACCAGAAACTTGGTTATATGGTAAGGGGTGGTGATCCGGACGCTCTCGATTCAATTGTCCCGATGGCATTTGGCAACCTGGCTCTTGACCTTATTCTGAAGGGTATTCACGGTCGACTCGTGGTACTTAAGAATGGCAGGTATGATAATGTGCCTATTGATGTGGTGGTGGCAACCAAGAAGCTTGTTAATGTGAAAGATTATTATAATACGGAACGTCTCAGGCCATACTATCATAGTTTCGAAATGAAGCCCTTCTTCCTTATGGCATCGGAAAGCTAGACAGGCTATTCCACTTAAAATATATGCTTAATTGTGCGAATCCCCGTGAAAGCGGGGATTCTTTATCAGGCCTCTGCACTATTCCTTTTCTTCTTTTTTTGTATTTTGCAGCTTAAATAAACCTGAATTATGAAAAATATCAGTCTATTTATGTTTGCCGTATTATTTACGGCTATTATTGTCTCATGCGGAGAAAAAGCCGGTGAGCAGCAGGGTGAATTAGCCGATTTCAGTGATTCCCTGATAATCAATGCTGAAAATCTCATGGGTCTGCATTTTGATACTGCCGAGCACAATCAAATGCAGTCAAACCTCAGACGACAGCTTGCAAGCTATGAGAGGATGCGCAGCTACAGTCTGGAGAACAGCATTGCTCCTGCATTGATGTTCCAGCCACTGCTTAACCCTGATGGGCAAACGGAGCAGGAAGCTGCCAATCCTGTACCGGTAAGGGAGGTGAGTCTTCCTCAAAGTGAAGAAGAGATAGCCTTTCTCAGTGTTGAAGAATTATCACAATTGATAAGGAATGGTGATCTGAGTTCGGTAGAGCTTACAAAGATTTACCTTGACAGGCTAAAGAAGTACAGCGATTCCCTTTATTGTGTGGTAACACTAACTGAAAACCTTGCCCTGGAGCAGGCAGAGAGGGCCGACAGGGAAATATCGCAGGGTAATTACAAGGGGCCTCTTCATGGCATACCTTACGGGGTAAAAGACCTCCTGGCTGTTGAAGGTTATAAGACAACATGGGGAGCCATGCCTTACCGGGACCAGCTTATTGACCGGACTGCTACGGTTGTGAAGAAGCTTGAAGAAGCCGGAGCTGTGCTTGTTGCCAAACTCTCAATGGGTGCTCTGGCCATGGGTGATGTATGGTTTGGAGGGATATCCCGGAACCCCTGGAATCCCGAACAGGGATCCAGCGGTTCATCTGCAGGATCGGCATCTGCCACTGCTGCCGGACTGGTAGCTTTCAGCATAGGTACTGAAACACTTGGTTCAATAGTGTCTCCCTCAACCCGTTGCGGTGTAACAGGCTTAAGACCCACCTTCGGCCGGGTAAGTCGCGCCGGAGCCATGGCCCTCAGCTGGAGCATGGATAAGATAGGGCCCATATGTCGTTCGGCTGATGACTGTGCCCTGGTTTTTGATATTATAAGAGGCCCCGACGGTATCGACCGCACAGTGGTGGATAAGGCATTTAATTATAACTTTAATACTGATATAAAGAGCCTTAAGATAGCTTACCTGAAGAATGAGTTTAGAGGTGATTATGAAAATCAGGCCAATGACCTGGAAGTTCTTGCTGTCTTTAACAGGATGGGTGTTGAGCTTATACCAATAGAGATGGAATTTGAGGGCATACCAATAAGCAGTCTTAGAATTATCCTCAACGCTGAGGCAGCTGCAGCTTTTGATGAGTTGACAAGGAGCGGGCTTGATTCTGCCCTTACCGCACAGGAGGGGTGGAGCTGGCCGAATACCTTCCGGTCGGCGCGTTTTATCCCTGCAGTGGAATATATACAGGCCAATCGCCACAGGACAATACTGATGGAAGAGATGGAGAAACTTATGCGGGATTATGATGTTGTTATAACACCCAGTTTCAGGGGGGAACAGCTGCTGGTTACCAACCTGACGGGCCATCCCTGTGTTGTTGTGCCAAATGGCTTCAACGAAGAAAACAGCCCAACCAGTATATGCTTTATAGGTAATCTCTATGATGAGGCAAGTATCTTGCTTGCCGCCAGCAAATACCAGCAGGCAACGGGCTTTGATGAGATGCATCCACCCTTGTTTTACCAGGAAAAATGAAAGGCTGAGTAGAGTATCCGATTGATTTCAATATACATACTGCTGATTAAATCAGACGATGAAAGACTAAGGACGAACGACAAACGGAATGCATCGCTTTCCGGTACCCGGTACTAAAAATAAAAAGACAATGTCGGAAACCTGTTTTGTCTGATTTTTAGATATTTTTGTACCAGGGGGAGAGAGCATGAAAAAAGGACTGGTAATAAAATCTGCGGGCAACAGGTACAAGGTTTCTGATGAAAAGGGAAGCATTACGGAATGCTTTGTAAAAGGGAAATTCCGGGCAAAGGACATCAGAACAACAAACCCGGTGACGGTTGGAGACAGGGTAATCTTTGAACTATCGGATGATGGCAGTACAGGGATAATTACCGGAATAGAAGAAAGGAAAAATTACATAATAAGAAAGGCATCCAAACTTTCCAGTGAATCACAGATCATTGCAGCCAATATTGACCAGCTGATATTGCTGGCAAGCATAACTGAACCCGAAACACATCCTGAATTTATTGACAGGGTGCTTGTTACTGCAGAAGCCTACAGCGTTCCTGTAAAGATAGTATTCAATAAAACTGACATATATTCCGGAGAAGATAAACAAAAGCTGGATTACCTGCTGGAAGTTTACGGGAAGCTAGGCTATGACTCTTACAGCATATCCTTGTTCAATGATGAGGATGCAGTTATGATTTCAAACATGGTGAAAGACAGGATAACTCTGATTGCCGGTAATTCAGGGGTGGGGAAATCATCCCTTATAAATAAAATAGAGCCCTCGTACAATATAAGGGTTGAGAATATTTCAGAATACCACAAAACAGGTAAACATACAACAACTTTTGCTGAAATGTATGCTTTAAGTATAGGTGGATATATTATTGATACACCTGGAATTAAAGGCTTTGGGATTATAGACCTGGAGAAGGAAGAGATTTATCATTTCTTTCCCGAGATATTCAGGGCTTCACACAGGTGCAGGTATTATAATTGCCTCCATATCAACGAGCCGGGCTGCGAGGTAAAGAAACAGCTCGATGAGGGTATGATTGAAGAGTTCAGATACAGGAGTTACCTTAAGATTTTTGAGGATAATAATTCAAAGTACCGATAAATTATTGCTTATTTTTAAAATACCCTATCTTTATCGGATTAAATCAATTAGAGTGTTTATATGAAACGCCTGACCCTACTTACGGTTATCATTTTATCGCTTATCCTGCTTATTAACTTTTTCTATTATAACAATTTATATAATAAACAGATAGACTATGTCAAGGATTTGCTCGGACAGCAGATAGCTATAATTGGTTCGGAAGTTTACACTACCAATATCGAATTTGAGAAGGATATTAATAATATTATCCTGGAGGAAGAACTTGCTGATTTATTCAACGAAGAATTGCCCGGGGTAAAGGAGCTGGTGATAGAAAAGCTCAAATTTTACTATGGGAAATATGACAATTTTGTTGAGACAATAGAATATAACGGACCAGAAGCACAGATATTTATTCTGTACAAGGACCTGGAAACTGATGCCTGGATAGCGAATACATATATGGCCCAGGACAAGACAGAATTACTTGAAAGTGACCGGCTTGAGCCGAACAGGAATAAATGGGACCTTATAAAGCCTGTATATAGCAGTGAGGATGAGCTTGCAGGGAACATAATAATAACAGTTGATTACATAAAATATTTCAGCAGTTTATTCAGAAAATACAAGATCGAGGAACAGCAATGGCAATGGCTCATAGATGAGGAGGGCAATGTTGTTTTTTCCAACTATTATGATGACGATATAAGTAACAGGGCCAACCTTGATGATATTGTAGTCAGGAATCTGAACCGTATTAATGATGATATAAGACAGGGGATTAACGGGAATACAGAACATTCGATAGAGGTGAAAGGTGACAGCCGGAGGGTTATCTCATCCTATTACGCCGTTGAATTACTTAGACAGAATTTCGGTATGGTCTTTTCTGCCCCCGGTGATTTCTACCAGATTTACCTTATTCGTAATTCATTACTGATTGTATCACTTACCATTGTTTTAATAAGCTTCCTGATCCTTCTCTATCGCAGGTTCATCAAAAGCCAGGCCTATAGTGCCAACAGGTTGAGTGAATCAGAGCAGTCTTTTGTGAGGATGATAGAATTAATGCCCGTTGGGATAGTGGTGACAAACAGAAATAATGAGGTTATAAAGGCAAATGAGAGTGCTGCCACAATGTTTAATTTCCCTGATACCCGGGAAATGGAAGGCAAACTAATGCCCGAAACAGAGCCTTCCGGGAAGGGCGTGTTTTTTGCAGAAGCCCTTGGTGCCGACTATGAAGCCGGGGATTTCATGATGATAAATAAGCAGGGTGTGGATACTGTGCTGTACAGAAAGAAAATCCCTGTGGCTTTCAAGGGGGAAGAGGCCAGTATGATTGTGCTGATGGATGTTACTTTACTGGAAATGGCTCATAAGCAGGAATCAAAAGCAAGGGAGTTGAAATCGGAATTTATTTCCAGGATTAGCCATGAGATAAGGACTCCACTCAATGGTATAATAGGGATGGCGGATATTTTGTCACGAAAGGATAATGATCCTGAAAGCCAGAAGGTAATTAACCTCATAAAAAACTCTTCTGACCAGTTGATGGAAATTATCAACGATATGCTGGATTTTTCAAAAATTGAAGAGAGAAGCCTGAGGCTGGATGCTATACCCTTTGATTTAAAGAAGGAGATCGAATATTGTTTCAATGTTGCAGGTACATCAGCAGGAGAGGATGTAAGCCTGACATGGGAACTTTCAGAGGAGGTTCCTGAAAGAGTAATAGGTGATCCGTTCAGGTTCCGCCAGATATTTACACACCTGCTCAATACCTCCCTTGAACATACTGATAAAGGAGAAATAAAACTGACCGTGCATGCTGAAGATGAGACGGATGGCGAAGTGCTGTTGAAATTTGATTTAAGAGACACCGGCAGAGACTATGACAGCAATATGCTGAAGAAGATGTTTGGAGAATATCTAAATGCCGAGACCGGCAGCCCTCAGAATTATGGGAGCAAAGGACTTGGGGCCCAGATAGCAAGACAACTTATTGAAATGATGGAGGGTCATCTTAAACCATCAACCCCTTCAGGCATCTCTGACCGGGATGATGCCCCGGGTGCGAGGTTTGAGTTCAGCCTCAGGGTATATTCAGATGCCCGTACACAGAAGGAATACGGGGCCGCCAGCGTAAGACAATATAAGGATATCAGGACTCTTTTGATAAGTGGTCTGAGGGAGAGGGATGAGAATCTTCTGAATGCCCTCCACAAGATTGGTCTTGCCACCTATGTCACAAGCTGGCAGAAACAAACGGTGAATCTGATAAAATCAAACCTGGAACATGTTGATGAAAGATACAGGTTGATAATTATACTTGATACTCCTGACTTTGACGGTTTTGAAGTTGCGCAGACTCTATACGGGAACGGCTTGCATACAGAACTGTTAATACTTATGTTAAGTTCAAACGATAAGAGGGATAACTATGTAAGATGCATAAAATACGGCATTGATGAATATATTGTAAAACCATATAACATAAGCGAATTATTGAATATTCTCAAAGAAAGGTTTCCGGCTCTTAAACCGGAAACAGAGAAGGATTTGTCAGATGAGATTAAGAAAGACCTCAAAGTACTCGTGGTTGAGGATAATCTTATAAGTCAGAAAGTGGCAGTAACCATACTCAAAAACCTCGGTCTTGCCACCGATATTGCAGGAGACGGTAAAGAAGGAGTGGAGAAGGCGCTGGCGAAGGACTATGATATTGTATTCATGGATCTTATCATGCCGGAGATGAACGGCTATATGGCAGCAAAAAAAATCCTGGAACACTCGCCCGGCACTCTTATTATTGCCCTGACTGCAGATAGTACCTCTGAATCAGCAGAAAAGGCTGAAATTGCAGGTATTGGGGACTTTATCACAAAACCTGTCAGGCAGGAAGATGTAAAGAACATTTTGGTAAAATATTTTTCAAGG
Source organism: Bacteroidales bacterium (assembly GCA_032260385.1). GTDB lineage: Bacteria > Bacteroidota > Bacteroidia > Bacteroidales > VadinHA17 > UBA9300. The sequence continues at coordinate 104,628 of JAVVEL010000003.1, forward strand.
TAAAGTGAGCTTTAATCCAGTCAGAGCAGGAGCCGAAGGATTTATTGAGTTATCGGGCTCAGTTCCCCTTGTTGATGTCAGAACGCCTTCTGAGTTCAGGAAGGGACATATTCCCGGTGCATTCAATATTCCGCTTTTCAGTGATGATGAAAGAGCGGTGGTTGGCACTGCTTACAGGCAACAGAGCCAGCTCAGTGCCATAATGAAGGGTCTGGATATAGTGGGACCTAAAATGCCGGAACTGCTGAAGCATGGCTTGAAGATAGCCGGGAATAAGAAGAAACTGTTAATGTATTGCTGGAGGGGAGGAAGCCGTTCTGAAAGCATGGCATGGCTTTTTTCAAACGGAGGGATTGAGGGCATTCTTCTTGAAGGCGGATACAAGGCTTACAGGAAACACATACTTTCAGAACTGGGCCGACCCAGAAAAATGCTTATCCTTGGAGGATTAACCGGCAGCGGCAAGACGGCAATACTTCAGGAGCTCTCGGTAATGGGAGAGCAGGTGATTGACCTGGAAGGTATGGCCTGTCATAAGGGATCGGCTTTTGGCTCACTGGGCCAGGCGGAGCAACCGGGATCGGAACATTTTACCAACCTGCTTTTTGAAGCCCTGAGAGCTACCAGCCCTGATAAGCGGGTTTTTGTGGAAGATGAAAGCCATAATATCGGATCAGTGAATATACCTCAGAATTTCTTTTCCCTCATGAGACAATCGAAAGTAATTGCTCTTATGCCTGATATCCGGACCCGGCTTCCGAGACTACGGGAAGAATACGGGGTATATGGAGATGACAAGCTCATACAGTCTGTGGAAAAAATATCGAGGAAACTTGGAGGCGACAACACGTTACGAGCCATTGAAGCCATAAGGGCAGATAAGCTTGACACAGCGATAGAAATTGTGTTGAAGTATTATGACAGGACCTACCGTTACGGTTTGTCGCAGAGGCAGGAAGGACAGGTGTTTTTTGTAGAATCGCCTATTGATGATGCCTCCTCAAATGCCTTGAAGGTTAAGGAGTTGGCTGACATGCTTGCTTATTGATTTACTGGCGCCTTATATCTGAGGCGTAAACCCATTTATATATTTTATCTGAACGACGGAGGAAGGTGTCAACGGGTATTGAACATGTTTCGCCTTTAAGCGATTTATCTGTGGCTTTATCGTCAACCCTTATTTCACTCACGGTATAATTTATCACCCCCGTGCCCGGTCCTATTATAAGCAGTTCATCACCTTTTTGCATGTCACCTGTTTCAAGCTTTATCTCTGCCACTTTCAGCCTGGTGAAATAATTATTAACCCTGCCAAGGTAAATTTTTCTCCTTGTTGCACTGGAGCCGTAATTATGACTCCATTCGCCCATCTTCCTCCCAAGGTAATAACCATCCCAGAAGCCCCTGTTAAAAACGCTTGCAAGCTTATTCCTTAGTTTTTCAATAAGAGCGCCGTCATAAGTGCCATTAATAAGAGCCCCTACAGCTTCATTATATGCTTCAGCCACGGTTTTGACATATTCAGGTGACCGTGCCCTGCCCTCTATCTTCAGGACACGTACACCGGCATCGAGAAGCTTATTTACAAATCCAATGGTGCATAAATCTTTTGGCGACATGATATACTCATTGTCTATGTCCAGTTCATAGCCCGTTTCCCTTTCCCTCACCAGATATCCCTTCCTGCAGGTCTGGTAACAGTTGCCCCTGTTGGCAGATTTATTGTTCTCATGGAGGCTGAGGTAACATTTACCGGATATGGCCATACACAGTGCACCATGGGCAAACATTTCAATCCTTACCTGTCTGCCTGAAGGTCCCCGTGTATTATCTTCAAGAATCTGCTCATATATTTTCCTTACCTGTAAAAGGTTAAGCTCCCTTGCCAGCACAACGGTGTCAGCCCATTGTGAATAAAATTTCAGGGCATGGAAATTACTTATATTCACCTGGGTAGACAGGTGCACTTCCACTCCTGCTTCATATGCATTCTGTATGGCCGCCAGGTCTGATGCAATTATGGCAGAAATACCGCTGTCGGCAGCTGTCCTGATTATACTTTTAAGCTGTTCAACTTCCTCGTCATAGATAACCACATTAAGGGTCAGGTAGCTTTTAATATTGTTAACCCTGCAGATCTCAATTATTTCAGGAAGGTCTTTTTCCGTGAAATTATGCGATGAGCGCGCCCTCATGTTAAGCTGTTCCACTCCGAAATATACAGAGTCGGCCTTCCCCTGTATGGCAGCCATAAGCGATTCACGTGACCCAACGGGGGCCATTATTTCTATATCCTTCCTTGTGATATTCATAATTCAGGGGAGCAAAGATAATTATTATTTGGTATTGAGGATAATACGTATTACGGTACCCCTGGAAGGATCGGAAGCTTTAACAAAAATTTTCCCTTTATGGTAGAGTTCTATGATTCTCTGGGAAAGGGATAAGCCCAGTCCCCAGCCTCTTGCCTTGGTTGTATAGCCGGGCTTGAAAATATTTTTATGGGCATTCTTGGGTATCCCCTTTCCTGTATCGGCAATATCGATAATCAGCTGCTCACTGTTTGCGGCAAGTGTTATGACTATATTGCCCTTGCCGTTCATGGCATCAATGGCATTTTTACACACGTTCTCTATCACCCATTCAAAAAGAGAAGCATTAAGCGGGATAAGGGTATCTTCGGGTATATTATGCCTGATGCTGAATTTAACCCTGGAGCTGGATCTCATTCTGAGGTATTTAAGGCTGCTGTTGATTATAGCCAGGATGTTTTCATTTTGCAGCTCCGGAACGGAACCTATTTTTGAGAATCTCTCGGTTATCTTTTCCAGGCGCTCAACGTCGCGGTTCAGTTCTTCGGCTATGTTTGTATCAGGATAGCGGCTGCTTATGAGCTCCGACAGGGCAGAGAGTGATGAGGTAGGTGTGCCCAGCTGGTGGGCTGTTTCTTTGGACATGCCCACCCAGACACTGTTCTGTTCGGCCTTTCGTGACATACTGAAAGCGATGTAGGCTATCAGAATAAACATTATGATTACAGCAAGCTGGACGTAGGGATAATAAGTAAGCCTGGTGAGTATGATACTGTCTTTGTAATAAATATAATTCCTGAAACCTTCACCGAAATCAATAATTATGGGATCACTTTTTACCTTTAACCTTGTGAGCTGACCGCGGAGGTAAGAGGGATCTTTTAATTTAAGTGAATCAAAATTGTGATAGCCGATTATATTGTCATTTTCATCAGCCAGAATTACGGGTACCGTAGTGTTATTTTCAATAATGGAGAAAAGGAAGCCAATATATTCTTCTTCTTCATTACTGTCGATAAGCATTCTCCAGGTGCGGGCCAGTAATTCTGCCTTTTCTCTTTCTTCGTTTTTAAGATCCTTAACAAGAGCCTGGGTATATAAAAGGGAACCCACCCCGATAATTACAGCAAATATCAGCAACAAAAATTTCCAGATGGTTTTCTTCCTGTATATATCCAAACCGCTTGGTTTATTTATTAATATTCTTTCTTTTGAATAGTCTTAATAAAGGTAGTTTTTTTTCACTTGTATCTGCTGTCACGGTCCTGATCGAATCGGTCTCTTCCCATACCACCCTGAACCGTCGTGTTTTATCAGCCTCATCAGCGGGACGGGTATCACCGGTGTACCATCCATATTCCTCGTTCAGAATGGATTTGATAGTTTGTTTTTCCTTTTGCATATCTTCCTTTAATCCTGTTCTGAGGGCTTCTGTGTCATGACTGAGTTTTGAACCGTATTTGTCACCACTTATGCTGAGGTATAATGATGTACGGCCCAGTCCATCATCTTCGACCACACCAAATTCACTCACTTTAAAATTTTTCTTCTTGCTGAGCAATTCAGATAATAAGACTTTGAGACGGTATTCATACTTACCGTCAAAACCATGAGTGCCTTCAAGGGAAATATTAAATGCAGATGAGCTGACATCCATTCTGGGAATGGTTATCACTTCATTATTTATTATCAGTTCGTTTTCCAGCCTTGAGAATTCAATTTCCGCCAGTTCGTCTATTTCTATAAATCTTGACAGTTTATAGGCGGGTTCAAAATTTACGAGTTTGCCATCAACTATCAGATATTCACCGTTAAGGACCAGGTCATTCATATTAATTTTGAATTGCCTGTTTGTGCTTGCAGAAACGCTAATGGTTCCTGTAATAAGTCCTTCAAGGTTTTCTGACTTTAAATGATGCTGGCGAAAATTATTAAAGGTTGAAAATGTTTTGCCGATATCTACATTTTCAATATCAAACCACCCCCTCACTGCATAACCGGTCTCTCCAAGGTCTGCGATCACGGCATTACCTGACAGGAATCCGTTAAGGGCATTCATGCTGAATGATGTAATATCGGTGAGTCCGGGTACGTATGACAGGTTACCGTCAAAAAGGGAGGCTCTGAAATTGCCTATAATAATACTATCGCAAAGTATGTTAAGATTAAGTCTGGTTTTCGTTTCACGTCTTCCTTCCTTGCTTCCGCCGCCGGTAAATTTATCCCTGAATGAAGCGAGGTTGATTTTTTCTGACCATATGCCCGCAGTTATCTCAAGATTGGGATTTTCTCCCTGCAGCCATTTGTCAAAACCTCTTATCATCCCGTTAAGGGCAATATTCTGACCATTATAGCTCATGCTGAGATCATCGATCCAAACATTGTCGGCAATCATAATGTTGCCGTGAATATTATCTATTTCACCCTCAAGGGCGGGAAGACCGAGGTTTACCGAGTTAAGCCCAAGGTTTATTGTACGTTTCAAGCCGGGAAAATTGAGACTGGTAGCGTCTGTTTTTGAGGGTATTGGGCCCGACAGCCTGGCATTCATTCTCACCCTACCTTCGGAGGAAGTTATTTCCCCTTCATTCAGTAGGCCGGCAAGCTGTTCAGAAGGGAATAGGCCTGAAATTATGAGGTCTATGTAAGGATTTTTTAGGTTCCTGAGGTGGAAGGAACCAAAAAAATCTGTATTGTCAAGACTGGCATTGATCCTGTTACTGTAGATTTCAAAATTATTGTTTCCGTTTCTGAAATCCATACTGAGCCTGGCAGAGCTACTGATATCATCAATTATTATGCCGGGTGAAGGGATATTGACCAGACCTTTTTCAAGTTCAAGCTTTACTCTTAATCCCAGGGGTAAACTTTTAACATAGCTGCCTCTTAAACTGAGAGCGGAGGTCAGCACACCGTCAATGCCATATTGATCCAGATGATCCCTGCTGCGGGGTAAAACAATTCCTGCTATTTTTTTGATATTTGCCTTCCCTGTCTCAAGGACGATTGATAATTCCTTTCCGGACTTCCCTATCCTGCAAGCCCCTTTCACTCCAACGCCATCAATATTTATCTCTGCCGGTACTATGTTTATGCTGTCTTCTGAAAAAACCAGGCCTGCAGTGAATTTTACGGGGTATGGATCATTCAACTCAAAAGTCCTGCCTGTTTTCAGGGTCGATATTACAGTGCTGCTTTTTGACTTCAGCTCAGTAAGCCCTTCTTCCATAAGCACTTTGTTTGCCGAGCTGTTAATTAGTCCGCCTATAAGAAAACCTGTCTCCTGAACACTGTAAGTAAAGCTTGAATTGTTAATGTTTATATTATTAATATTCAATTTCATTGTTGAAGAATCAGCAGGTGCAGATTTTTCATAAATATCAGTATTCATCCTTCCTGATGATGCTTTGCTGATATTGATTATACCCCTGTCGATATCGATACGATCGACGACATAATTTTTATTGATCAGGGGGGCAATCCTGAGGGTAAAAATAATTTCTCCTGCAAACAAGAGGGTATCAGGAAAAACATTTACAGTTTCATCACTGTCTATACGAGGTGATTTAAGCAGGATATTTTCCAGTTCAATGGATGCGCGTGGAAATCTTCTCAATAATGAAAAGTTCAGATCCCCCGTGCTTACCGGTGCAGAAAGGTTTTTATTCAGTTCACTTATAAATATACGGGAGATTTTTGCTTCAAAAATTATTGAGACCAGGAATAATATAATGACCAGGGAGCTACCTGCAGCCAGGATATATTTCAATATTTTCCTTGCGCGATTCATTCATTCACCGTCTTATTTTTTCAGCAGGAAGCTCAGATCATCTTTTTCTGAATACTCTGCCGGTTCGTCACCTTTGCGGAACAATCTTAATTTTCTGGGACCAATTAGTTTAAGCCTGTCATCTTCAAGCAGGAGCATGGTGCCTTCACGGAGTCCAGCCACATAGATACCCGGATTTACGACAAGGAATTCTTCTATTCTTTGCTGTCGTGTTTCACCCGCATGACCGTCCGGATTAGCGTCGAGGTAATGCGGATTAATCTGGAAGGGAATAAGATTGAAGGCCTTAAATGAGGGCGGTTCAAGAACAGGCATATCATTGGTTGTACGGATGGTGGGACAGGCCATATTGGAACCTGCACTCCATCCAATATAGGGTGTTCCACCCAGGACCTTATCCCTTACCGGCTCAATCAGTCCCTCATCGATTATCATTTTCAGCAATTGCCATGTATTGCCACCGCCAACAACTATTGCCTTTGCTTCTGCAATAGCTTTGCGTGGGTCGGGAAAATTATGAATGGATTCGATATCATGACCCACTTCCCTGAACCTGTTCCTCACCTTCTTTTCATAATCACTGAAAGAGAAAGTTACGGCAGCATAGGGTATGAATAATGCTTTAAGGGGTTTTTCTCCAAGAAATTTCCTTATTTCTTCCTTCGGATAGTCCAGATATTCTTCACCTGCATTCGTTGAATTGCTGATCAATAGTAACCTCATAGCTTTATAATTTTATTATATTTCCTTAATAAGTTTGTTTCGTGGGTCAGGTATTACTTTAAATAAGTAATGTTTATTAGTTAATATATTGAATATTAACACTTCACCTGATAACACTTTGCCGTTCTGGAGTATTATTTTAATCACTTCATTAGCCATATAGGTCCCGCTAATACCCGGCAACACATTTATCATGCCAGTTTCGGATGGCCGGGGATTATTGTTTTCTTTTTTTATTTCAGGGTTGTAGCACCGGTAGGTAGGACCGCCCTTATGATTAAACACTGAAACCTGTCCTTCAAACTGAAAAATGGCACCATGAACCATTGGTTTGCCGGATATTACGCAGGCATCATTTATAAGGTAGCGGCTTTCATAGTTATCGGTGGCATCCACTATTATATCATAGTTAGGGACAATTTTCAGGGCATTTTCCTTTCCGAATTTTATATTAAGTATTTCGACACGGACATGATTATTCAGTTCATTAAGCCTGAGTTTGGAGATAATGGTTTTAAGTTTGCCTATGTCATCAGCACGATAGAGTATCTGCCGGGGAAGGTTGGTTTCATTCACGAGATCAAAATCCATCAATCCTATCTTCCCTATTCCTGCTGCTGTAAGGTACTGCAGTACAGGGCAGCCCAGTCCTCCTGCGCCAATCACGAGCACGGAGGACGTCTTGAGTTTTACCTGCCCTTCTTCTCCTATGCCGGGAAGCTTTGTGTGCATACTGTAGCGTCTCTTTTCACTGCCGGAGAGGTGTTTTGTGTTTACCATCATACTCTGTTTTACTTCCGGGAACAAAGATAAAATAAAATGGTGGATTGACACAGGGTAAAAAGCATCCGCCGTAGTCCCGCTTAGCCGGGATTACGGCAGACAGGCAGGGCACAGGGCACTGGGGAAAGAGTAATTAAATTGAATGATGGCAGACCGGACTATCAGTCGTTAAAAGAGAAGGAAATGCCAACCTGTACCGGATAAAGATCGGGACCCTTATCCCTGATGAACATACCGTTTATGTAATATGTTGCGTATACCTGGAAGGACTCATACCCCAATCTCAGTGTTGGACCATACCGGAGAACGGAGAGACTGAAGTCGTCATTCTCTTTTACCTTCTGCTTCCCACCGTCATAATAAACCATTTTATTATGTGAGCCAATCTTTACGCCCCCTATTACACCGGCGGCAATATTGAGGGTTCGTCTTGATTTCACCGGTATCTGTGCTTCGAGTATAAGAGGCATTGTAAGGTAGATTGTTGATAATTTTGACTTTTCAAACTCTATTCCGGAATCAGGATAATATGGTACTATAAGGCCTTCTTCATCCTTGGTGATATTGTTATTGCCTTCAAATTTATAATCGTTGAATTCCAGCCCAAGGCCTGTAGCAATACCGACATATCTTGAAAAACCCAGGCCGAGTTGTACGAAGTTGATGTTAACATTGAATGACTTACCCGTATTAAGGTCCATATAGGCCAATTCAGAAGGGAGGCTCATGGAATAGTCGGAGGTGAGGTAATTATTTATTCCCAGCTCAAAGGCAGCCCAGTGGGGTGAGTATCTTCTCCTGTCCCTTCTTTTCATTTCATCGGGATCTTCCTCATAATCATAATTTTCCTCTTCATATTTTTTCCAGTCCACTTTCGTTCCTTCAGGGGTTTCAATTATCTCAAGGCCACGCAGTCCCAGCCTTATTTTTACGTTTTCATCATTGGCTTCAACTTCGAACCAGTCGCCTCCTACTGTAACACTGGTATTATTTTCATCTTCGGTAACTTTCAGTATTTCGTTTTTCCTCAGTTTAATCTCGGTTGTATCCTGTGCGGAAGCCCACATTGTGTTTGCAAGGATAAAAGCCGCGGTAATCAAAAAAGCAATTCTTTTCATGGTACTCTATTTATGATTATAATGATTTTCCCCTCAGACGAAATAAACAGGCAGAAAGTTACAGGCCGGCCTTGTTTTTGCTGGATTTATGTTCAAATTTAATAAGCTCGCTGGTAAAGCATATATTTTCCAGCCTGCCTTCTTCCGATTCACCTGTCCGGAGTTCCATGTTCCATCCAAGGAGGGTATTTACCCCCTTTATTCCTGCATCGGCAATCTCCCATGCTTTAAGATGTTCAATACCGGGATCCTCCTTATCCAGGATTTCCTTTCTGAAATGATAGGCCAGGAATTCCCTTACAGACATATTAAGGGTTTCAGAGCTTTCGGCAGGCAGGCTTATCTCATAGGGTTTTATTTCTGCCGGTAAATAATGGACCTGTTTATTATAGAGGTTTATTTCACCAAGTGCCGTGAGATGTCTCAGGGAAGCCCAGGCTTCTTTTTGTACGGAAGTCTTTTCATCCCTTATAATATCAGGCTTCCTGGTTGTTACGGCCAGCTGCGTTTCTGTCCTGGCAGGTATATATCTTATCGTTTCATCAGGAAGGTCAAGCCTCGGAGCTTTTTCCCGGCTTTTCTGCTCACTTTCATTTTCGAGGCTGAAGGCTGCCAGGGAACTTTCATCTGTACCGCCTGCCTGCTGCTGGTCAAGGATAAGGAAGAGACCTGTCAGAATAGCTATTGAGGCAGCTATTGAGAGGCTGGAAATGATTATACGGGTGATTCTCCTTTTCCCCGGTATCTTAAGAAGTAATGACTTATCGGGATATGCTGTATTACCGGGCTCAAGGCGGATTTTTTCATATAGGCTGATGTTTTTGCGGAAGCGGGGATCGGATTTTTTAAGCTCGTTTATTTCCAGTTTTTGCTTTTCATCAAGGTCATTTTCACAGAGTGCGATAGAGAAATGCTCAACCTGTTCATTCGTTAGCTGTTCAGGTGATCGCAGGAGTTCACTCTTATCTAATTTACCCTCATCATCAGGATTCAGAAAGCAGCCGTGGTACTCTTCAAATTCAGACAAAAGATCAGGCTTGTCAGACAGGAAATCCATGAGCACTTCCACCTGGAAATCGTCGAGCTGACCATCATAATAGTCAGTGATCCATATTTGATAATTTTGCCTGTTTATTATCATTTCACACCAGCACTTCCATTTTACCTATCATTTTACGCAGGGCCATCCTTGCCCTGTAAATATTTATCTTTACCTGGGCTTCCGATTGACCTGTTATCTCACCTATTTCCCTGTAGCTGTATCCTTCATAATCTCTCAGCAGGATAACTGATCGCCATGACTCATTAAGCCTGGCAAGGCATTGATGAAGCATTTCATTCAGGTCGGAATAGCCCTCTTCGTGCATTAGTTCAGGTGGTGAGTCAAGGGAGATGAGCCTTTTTTCCTTCCTCAGGCTGTCTATCATTGCATTATGCGCCGTAGTAAAGAGCCAGGCTTTTGCCCTGACGTAGTCTATTTCCTCAACACCGATCCACAGTTTCTCATAGCAGTCCTGAACCACATCACTGGCTTTGTCCCGGTCGCCCATGCTTTTCAGAACAAACCTGTATATGCGGTCAGAGTATTCTTCAACTGCTCTATTATACTCCTGTGGTGTCATAGTTACTTATCAGGTGTACGACGGATAAAGTTATAAAAAGTTACACGGGAAATTTACCTGTCCATCCATTTTTTAAAATCAGCGACACGATCCCTGCTCACAACAACATCATCATTATCATCCTGACCGTCAAGGATCAGTTTAAGCCTGCTGGACGAATAGGCCATTATGTCTTTTATAGCATTGATATTCACTAAATAATTCCTGTTGACCCTGTAGAATTTTTTCGGATCAAGCATTTGCTCAAGCCTGTCAAGCGAGAAATCAATGGCATAATCACGTCCGCTGCCCCCTGAGATGAATGCACAGCCTTCACGTATAAAGAAATAATGTATATCAGCTACCTGCACCGGTCGGTAATGCTGCCCTATTTTGATGAGGAAGCGTTCCCTCCTGCCGGTTTCCATTTGTTTGAGCAGGCTGTTTATAATCGAATCATCCGTTTTCCGGCCATGTATCTTTCTGAACTTGTCGATTGCCTTCCCAAGGTCTTCCGCCTTAATGGGCTTGAGAAGATAGTCAACGCTGTTTACCCGGAAGGCCCTGATGGCATATTCATCATAAGCCGTAGTGAATATTACAGGTATGGTTATATTGACATTTTCAAAAATTTCAAAGCATAAGCCGTCGTCGAGCTGGATATCCATAAATACAAGATCGGGGGAAGGGTTGTTAAGGAACCAGTTGCTTGACTCCTCCACTGATTCAAGGATGGCCGCTATGTTAATTGTATCGTCAAGATCATAAAGCATCCTTTTAAGTTTCAGGGATGCCGGTTTCTCATCTTCAATTATCAATACTTTCATTCACCTGCTTATTAAGTGGTATCTGAACAATAAAATTATAACCGTCATCATTTATTTTCAATTCCTTACCTGTAATCAGCTGAAGTCTTTCTTTAAGATTCTCAAGGCCCAGTTTCATTGTTTCCATTACATTTTTCCTCTGTAAGTTGTTGCGCACCACAAGGTAATCATTATCTCTTTCAATATCTATCACGAGGGGACGTTCACGCGAGGCCGTATTATGCTTGATGGCGTTCTCGATCAGTATCTGTAATGAGACGGGTGTTATCATCAGCCCGGCAGTATCACCGGTGTTTATATTCAGGAAGATCTTTTCCTTTTCCCTGAGGTCATAGAGTTTGAAGAAAGCCCTGGCAAAACTGATTTCATCATCCAGGGACACATACTCCTTCTCTTCATTTTCAATTACGTACCTGTATATTCCGGCTAATTCCTGTATGTACTTTTCTGCCTCAAGGGGATCGGAATGGACCAGCTCAGACAGGGTATTCAGGCTGTTGAAGAGAAAATGGGGATTGACCTGTGATTTAAGTGACATATACCTGTATTTCAGGTTGGATTCCCTGAGTGCGTTTTCTGACGCTAAGGTTCTTTGCCATATGTAATAGAAAAATGCTGCAGAACCTATCAGGACCCATATTGCAAATTGCTTAATTGCAGCCGGGACTTCAACACTGAACAGGTGGCTGAAGAAATTTGTGGTATCCAGGCCCTGGAAGATAAAATACAGGAAGACTCCGCCGCTTATCAGCAATAACTGTATTGCAAGCAGTCCGGCCGCCACTATCAATATCGAGGGGATAATCCTCTTTCTCAACCTGGACAGGGGTATATAAGTGTACCTTTTCAGGATAAGGCGGGCTATCCCCAGGGGGATAATAATATTCAGGAAGACCATGATAGCGAAAAAAACAGTCTGAAGGTTCAGGGGGCTGCCCGTCTGTATCCATTTGAATACTATTGCATACATTATGCTGAAGGCAGCAAAAAGCAGGATGACTATTAAATCTCTTTTCTTTTTCATCTCTTACAAAATTAATGTTTACCTGCTCTTATCAAAAACTATTTCACGTTGCAGGTCAATAAGTTGCCCCCCGGGGAAGGCATCACTTTCAAGTTTCATTATGACATCCTCGAACATGATGGCATATTCAAGCTGCTTATCCTGCAATGAAACCCACATTTCACCGTAGTATAGTGATCTTCCTTTGAACGACATCGCGGGAGTATCAGCACTGACCGGGTTATATTCTGATTCGAATTTTATCACGGCACAGACTTCATCATTGTGTTTTGTTATGGCCGACCATGTAAGCTCCTGGTACCTGCTGCTGAAGCTCACCCAGTTCTGGAACTCTATTTCATAATCCTCCAGTAAAACAGGCATGAACTCCTGCCCGAACCTGAGGCTGTCCATTACGTATACTGCCAGTCCCTGCATCTGCATGGCATCGGAGACCAGCCATTTCGCAAGATCGCGAAGTTCCGGAGCGATGTCGTCAAAGAAATCTTCCTGCAAAAAGTCAGCGGTGAAGGATTCGTATTCGAAACCGTCAAGAGCAGGCAGGCTCACTGTATTTTCGGGTTCTTCACGAAAATCACCTATCGAAGCCAGTCTGGCATCCTGCCATCTTGTTATGTTATTTTCAGGGTCAACAGCAAGATTTGCCAGGACAACATTACAATTAAAAGTTGTGCCATTGAGTGCATCAAGATTTTGCCACTTAAGGCTGACTTCATAATCCTGTAAGCTTTGATTGTCAGTCTCGATATCCTGTATTTGTGCCAGGAAATATTTATCCAGGCATTTATCCTGGGCAAAAGAAGTTGAATAAAGCATGAACATGTAAGCAAGGGTAATGATTGAAGCTTTCATAATATTTTATTTTATGATTTGTCTTCAAAGTAAAGGAGTAAGAAAAGCAAATGAAATTAAATCTGGCCGGATCGTAATATATGATTGTTGAATCGTAAATAATCTCAGCTGACAGGATCACGGATAAGATCAAATGCTTCCTGAACAGAATACCCGGAGATATTTATTATATGAAAATTCACGATTCCCCATTTCTTTATCACTTTCTCAAGTAAGCTGTCCCTTACTGTAAGGATCACAATTCCTTCGTTTCTATTCAGCAAAAGGGAAAGGCACTCTGACCAGCCTCCGCCGCCAAGCTCCAGCCTGCCCACCTCATCTATGACAGTAATGGTCCTGGCACTTCCGCCACACAGTATATTGCGTCCCAGATCAAGGGCTGCCGGGTATATGGAATAGCTCCCGATCTTCTCCGGTGTGTCGTCATGGCTTTTTCGTAAGAACTTTATTTTATTCCCCGCTTCAATATCGAGCAGGTCATAACCGCTTGTTTCCCCCCTGTCCATCACTCTTTCCGTAAGTATCCCGCCGACCCTGTATGTGTTTTCCCTGAGCATGCCTGCCAGCTTTGCGGCAAGGCTTGTTTTCCCTTCGCCCTTTTTACCGCTTATAATAAACACCCTGTTGTCCGTGGAATTCTTTTTCTGCAATTCATGCAGGCGTATCCCTGCATGGACAACTACATTTGAAAGTGCACTGACAGGATTTTTGACGATTGTTCTGAAACCGGGAATGCTGGCTATAAACAGGGGCAGGCTATCGACCGCCAGTTCAAGGGCCAGAGGCAGGTTCCTGAAGGATGTCCTGGCAAAGCTTTGCCTGATTTTAGGATTATATAGTTCGCTTCCAAGCACAGAAAAACCTATAATAATGGTGGCTGCCCTGAAATTCATCCTTAATCCTTCAATTAATCCCATTTTAAGAATATCTTCCCCTTCGCGGGCCCTTGTGAATACGAATGAAGTGATTATGGTGATAATTATGAAGAATATCCAGAACTTTGGATTCATCAGCTGGCGCATTGCCCGCCTGTATCTCATTATCCATATGCCTGTAATCACAGGTACGATTACGAGCCAGACAACCAGGGGTGAATAATTAAGCACAAGCATTGCCGCTACAAAGAGGGAAAGGTTAACAAAAAGCCATGCCAGGGAGTAAGGAGTCTTCTGATCTGGATCGTTAAAGCTGTTTTTAGCCATGGTGCTGCGGTACTGTTTGATCCCAACCCCGGTTTCCTTTGCTGTCCTGCGGCCAAGCTTCAGTCCGGTTACAGCAGTGATAATACCCAGAATAACATTGACAGCCAGCAGGATCAATAAGGGCAGCCAGGCCATGTCGACCTGTATGCCTGTTTGCTTTTCAGCCATGTCGGCCAGTTCTGTATATACTTCGATAATACTGTTTCCATAGAATACTACCAGGGTCAGCACTCTCTGCACAAGGCTCCACGACATGGCAAGAACAGCGCCGGCAATATAGCCGGCAACATTCCGACCCAGTAGAATGACTGTAAATTCCATGAGCAGGGCTTCGCTCATAATGGCAATCATTGGTCCGAAGATCACGGCACTGGGCGAAAGGGTCTTCATCAGGGCGCAGATTAAGCCGGTCCTCCAGAACAGGCCTTTTTCTTTCCACTTATGGCTTAATGAGATCAGTAAAACAATACCTATTGCAGTCAGTATACTGCCACTGAACGGTACCCTCAGGTTATGGAGAAAGCTGCCAATAACTATTTCGGAGGCAGCCCACATGCTTCCTGCAACGGAGGCCTTGAGCCACCTGTGATCAATACCGGTCTTCAATCTGTCTGCCCTGCCTGGTGCCATTTTTGAAAAATCGTGGCATAAATATACTGTTTTAATTTACCAGCCAGGGTGCCCTGTAGGCGGGAGGCAGTTTTTTTACCTGCGGAGTTGGTGGTGAGAATGCTATATCAAGCTCTTCGACAACACCGTCTTTAAGCCTGTAAAGCAGTGAAGAATATGGTTTATATTCAAGGTTTATATCGTAGCTTTTACCGGCATAATTAAGTCTTAACTCCATATTTTCAGTCTTTTCCAAGTATGACTGCCCGTATTGAAGGGGAAACTTGATGCCTGCCGTGGCAGGATTTGCAAAGAAGATATAGAGGCCATTCTCCGTTTCCCTGGCCCTGCAGGGAGGTATTTCCGGGCCCTCCAGCAGAGGCTTCCCCTGTGGGATGAAGGTTGTTTTTACACATGGCAGGCTCATTAGTTCCCTCACCTTATCCCGATAGTCGTCGTGCTTCACGGTACCCGGCTCGAGAGGCTCACGGGGAAGGCTCACCTGTAAGCCCTGCGCAGCCAGGTTGTATATTATACTGAGCGATTCATAGTCAAGGTATTCTGCATCTACGTACAGCTGGCTGAAAGAGGCATGGCCCACTTTCAGAGTCCCCTTTTCATAGCTTGCCTTCTCCAGGAACTCCCTGTTGATCCATAGCGGATGATGGCCTTTAAGTATTTCCGGGAAATAGACATACCTCATCTCGTAGTAGCCCCAGGCCCAGATGAATTGTTTTTCCACCGGCATGATACCTTTCATCCATGCATCTTCCTGGGGCAGGTAAACGGCAACATCGGTGTAAGGCCTGCCTTGCTTCATGACTTCAGACACTTTTTCCAGGTACTTGTTAAAGGCAGGCAAGTCAGGAGCCAGCCTGCCGCTGTCGCCCAGGTGCACACTGGCATAGAAGTTCACCGAGTCCCGGCCTGCAGGGTTATGGGCCTTGCCATGCCATACAATATGGTTAACACCGTTTGCGAAAAGAGCATCGGCAACAAGCTTGAGATCGGCTGTCTGCTCTTCCCTGATATAATTACGCGGCCAGCCGTAGAGACAGGTAAAGGTTTCGGCGCTGACCACATTTTTGCCGCTCAGCACGGCAGCCGAGGCCGGTATGGCATTATATTCGGGCTCATAGAGCATGGCTTCCCCCTCGGGGATATCCATTCGTGCATAGGCAGAGATAATGTCGCAGGGTGCACCCGAACACTGACCCCGCGATCTGATATTATGCTGATCAAGTATCCTGTCGTAATTGTCATAGAAAGCCACTACCCTGTCCGAGATAAGTTTCATATAGTCATAGAGATGATTTTCCTGACCGGGCAGGTAGAGTGAATCCATAAGGGGCGGGATATCATAGCCGTAAGCATTGAGGAATTCTTTTTCCAGGCCGTCATACCACAATCCTTTGGTCTCCACCTCCCAGCTGTCGATAAAATATGATTGTGGCAGTTTAGTTTCTGTTTGGGGGAAGGAATCGATCATCCTGTTAAAGTATTTCATGTAATTTTCAGGAAGCATATGATCAACAACATAGCCTGTTACCGGAAACTCCCATGATCTGTTTATTGCCTGTCTTTCATCCTTCCCGTATTGCTGCGAGGCTTCGGCGTAACTTACCCCCGAATCCCCGAAAGGCCAGAGGGTGCCCATTGTGAGGTCGCAGGCCAGTCCGATACTGTCGGCATAAAATATTGCATAATCCACAATATCCTGCCATTCCGGACTGAGCCATTCCTGTCTGGGGGTATATGACTGTTCAAGGCTTGTATCCATGGCATTCAGCGGGTACACCCAGGCCAGCTCAACACCGCCGAAACCCTTTTCCTTGAGCCAGTTGAGGTTATACCTTATATCTTCCTTCTTAATTTCAGAGGCAAACCACCAGTAACGGGCAAAGGGTTTGCTGGTGAGATCCATGGAAGTAAGGCTGTTTCCCGGAACATGTTCCCTCTCTCCTGTCTGCGAGCAGGAAGCCATTAGGATCATTATGATTGGAATACAAAGTTTTTTCATAGGTTAAGAGGTAAAAAGGAATTATGGTAAAGAAGCATTCATTTTGATCGGTTTTCCCTGGGCAGGCAGTAAAAACACCCGGTGATCCTGGTGCAGGCCCGGGAGGTCTTATTCAAAACGGAACCAGTCTAATTCAAAAAGATCCTTTCCTTCATCACCCCGGAATTGTATCCATAATGCATGAACACCTGATATTTCCTCAATAGCGAATTCTATTATCTGCCAGTCCTTTCTATTGCTGCCGGAAACGATATCATATTCCCCCAGTTTTCTGGACCATGGTTTATCTGCAGAAAGGATAATTTTTCCATCATTCAGAGGTCTTATTCTCATTTTAACGGAATTAAGACCACTGCCAAAATCAAGATATTTATATATTGCCGCATCCCCATTGCGGCAGGCGCTTAATATTTCATTTTCCGGGCTGTCTGCAATTATCCGTGCCTTGCCATGAAGGAGGCAGGCACAGGCAGCATCTGTTTCTTTTCTTGCATTTAAGGGCTCTCCGGCTCCCTGTGAGGTCATTTCGACCTCGGGGATTGAGCCATCCCTCCTGAAACTTATTTTTTCAACGCAGGCCTTCCTCATCGTTTTACAGCCATGTGTTGACCTGTGGTAGAACACGTACCACTGACCCTTAAATTCTGCAATAGATCCGTGGTTATTCCAGTTACCCGGGTTACAAGCGTCGTTATCAATAATTACACCCCTGTATTCATAGGGACCGTAAGGCTTTGCTGATGTAGCATATCCTAAGCAGGTAGGCGTGTCCTTGCGGCTGATATCGGCATATACCAGGTAATAAATGCCATTTCTCTTAGTCATGAAAGCTCCTTCATGGAAGTGATGGATGCTTTCGGTCAGGATACTGTCCTTAATACTTGCAGGATCCAATTCCTGCATACCGGGTTTAAGTTGTGCCATTTTCAGACTGAACTGCCCCCATAAATAATAAGCGGTACCATCGTCATCGATAAATACAGCGGGATCAATCTGATTATAAGAATGTGTGTTTATTGCCTTCCCTCCCGCAAAGGGTCCGAGGGGACTATCAGATAGGGCTACACCCTCAGCGTTTACGGGGTCAGGCTGGCAGTAATACAGGTAGTATGTGCCGTCTTTTTCTGCACAGTCAGGGGCAAACAGCAGGCTGCTGTTATAGGAAACGGCATCACCGGGTCCATCCGAAGAAAAAACCTTTTCCCGGAGTTTCCAGGTAAGCATATCGTCAGTATAAAGGATATCATGCTTCCATGAACAGTAATAGTCGCAGCTTTCATCGCTTGAACCGTAGATGTAAAGTTTCCCGTCACTCCATGCACGGGCCGAAGGGTCGGCAATGTACACCCCGGGGGGGCTCACGGGGTTCTGGGCTTTAAGATGCTGGCAGGCCCCCAGTGTGAATAATATTATCAGGCAGGTAAGTTTCATATAAAGTGTAAAGATATAAGTATAAACAAAAAGATCCTGTCCCAGGGTCCTGCTATCGGCAATGAACAACAGGAAGTACCGGCAGGGAAGAGACCCGCTTCACTTTGTTAATTTAGTGTTAAAATACGCAAAACCAATAATTTTGAGACTAGAATATATAATATTGATGTGAAAATAACACCCTTACAGATATGAAAAGAAATGTTACATTTTTACTCATGTTAAGCATCCTTTTATCATGTGGAGAGAAGAACAGTAATAGAGAGCCGGCCATAATCGACAGGGAGATGGGTGATAAAGTCGATAATCTCGTACAGCAGTACATAAACCTGGATATCTTTTCAGGGGTCATCCTTATTGCAGAGCAGGGAATTCTGTATTATCATAAAGCTTTCGGTATGGCCGACAGGGAAAAAGGTATTCCAAATACTGTTAATACCCTCTTCGATATCGGGTCAATGAACAAGACTTTTACTTCAATAGTAATTAAACAGCTGATTGATGAGGGGAAACTGGATTATGACGACAGCCTGAAATATTTTGTTGAAGGGTTTAAAGATCCCATGGCAGAGAATATTACGGTACGACACCTGCTCGAGCATGAATCCGGCTTCGGTGATTATCATGACAGGGGATATTTCGATCAGCCTGAGGAGCAGAAGACACTGCAGGCTATTGTTGACCGGACCAGGAGTATGACACTTGAATTTGAGCCGGGGACTGAACAGATGTATTCCAACACAGGTTATGTTCTGCTGGGTGCAATAATCGAAAGCGTTAGCAATATGTCTTACTTCAGGATTGTGAGAGAGAGAATTACCAGGCCACTGGAACTCACGAATACATACCTTGAGGACCTGGATGAGCTGGAATCAAGGAGGGCAAAAGGTTATTATAAGACCGTGAGGGGTGAGCTTGTCAGGAATTATAATCTTATTGACTTGCCCAATCCTGATGGCGGCTTCCTGTCAACAGCAGAGGATGTTATGAAATTTTACAGGTCCTATTATTATGATACCCTACTTCTAAGTAAGAGAATAAAGGACAGTGATCCCTTTTTCAAATTCCTGGAGGACTTGCCTCCAGGTAAGGCACCTGTCCATGCAGGGGGCTTTGAAGGTTTTAATACTGCAATATACCAGCTTGTGAGTGATGATATTTCCATAGTGGTACTTGCCAATATGGATGAACCCGTTGCCGAAAATCTTGGCGGGGACATACTGGCTCTTATCCGTGGCCAGGAACCAGAAAAACCTTCATTGCCTGCTGTGCAGCTGGTTTATAAATCATTCAATGAAGAAGGAATAGATTATGTCAGGGCTAACTTTGATGAACTGACCCTTAATTTCCACCCGGCGGACCCCAGAGATTTGATCCTCAATATTGTGGGGTATACAATACTGGCAGAGGACCGTATTAATGAGGCAATTGAATTATTCCGTCTGAACACCGAACTGTTCCCTGAAGTGGCAAATTGCTGGGACAGTCTTGGTGAAGCATACCTGATTAAAGGGGAGAGCACGGAGGCAAAGAAAGCCTATAAGCGGGCACTGGAATTAAATCCCGGGCTTACTTCGGCCCTGGAAGCACTGAAAAAACTTTAGACAGAAATAAATGGCAGGCTCTAAATACATCGTTGAAAATCTTTGTATTGGAACCTGCCATCTATAGTATTGTTTCAAGTCTATTAAATGGCACAGTCAGAAATTTGCCCTGAGGGAGATGATAAAATTTCTGCCCGGACCTGAGATACCCGAGCTGTATGGCCGATAGCGCCTGTCAGTAAGGTTTTCTATTCCTGTTGATACTGAGAGCGTCTCGGTCAGTTCATACATGGCTTTAATATTGAGAGTATACCAGGCAGGTGAGTAATTATTGCCGTTGGCGTCTTTGGCATATATTTCATCCTTGCCTTTTTCTTCTTCCGGCATATCTTCATGCCTGCGTTCTCCCTGGTATTCAGCATAAAATTTAATATGTAGCCTGTCAGCCTTGTAATTGAAGCGGGAGATGCCAAAAAAGGGAGCAGCATGGCGGGAAGGGCTTGAACTTCCATCATCGAGTTCTTCCTCTCCTTTCTGGAAATTAATATCAGAAGAAAAGCTGAAGCCTGCAGGTAATTTCACCTCGAGACCGGCCTGTATTCCGTAAACCCTTGCAATGGCAGCGTTTTGTAAGGCCTGGACCCTGCTCATTATACCGTCATACATAATGCTGTCCTGCCCGTTAAGCAGGAAATCCCTCCTGACCAGGGCATTTTGGAGGATGGTATAATAGCCTGTGAAATCAATTTTTAATACATCATCAAAGACTTTGGCCAGGCCCAGGTCGAAATTACAGGCATATTCAGCCTCCAGGCCGGGATTTGGAACCACAACCGTACCGGCTTCAGAGTCAAAGACCTTCCCCAGGTCATCAACATTCGGCGAACGGAAAGCCGTTCCGAAGTTGGCACTTATTATCAGTGATTCTGACGGGCGGTATACGCCTCCCAGGCTTCCCGTAAGGGCTCCGTCGTTGATGCTTGCCGTAGTGAAAGGGAAGGGATAGAAGGTATTATCAAATTCAGCGTCAAGCAGGAAATGATTGTACCTCAGTCCCGCCTGCAGGGTGAGTTTTTCCGACGGTCTGTATTCATCGTTGATGTAGGCTGCAATGGAGCTCCAAACAGACTGTGGGTATCTGGTAGGGCCGGGGACGCTCAAGCCGGTCGAAATATTTTCATCTATCCCGGTGGAAGTCACATCATTAAAAAGGTATTCAACACCGTAGTAAGTTGTATTCCTCTCACCTGTGGACTTTACAAAATCCAGGTTAAGGGAATAGGCCATTACCTCTTCAATTCTAATGCTCCGGCTGTTACTGTTAAGAGACCGGTCAATGCGGCTTTCCTCAAATGCTTGCTGTGCCAGGCTGAGAGTCATATGGTCATATGCTGCCCTGTTGCCTGTATGGTTAACAGACAGTTTATTCATCATCCATTTTTGCGGGCCATAGTTCCACTCGGCGTACCTGGCTGTACCGTTGCGCACCCTGTTATGCCTGTCGTACCTTCCGTATGTTGAGGTTTCGGAATAGTGGAAGCCATACTGGAAATCCCATTCCTCTCCCGGGGTAAACCTGACTTTCTGCATCAGGTTAAGCTGGGAATAGGCTGACGGGATTTGGAGCAGGGGATCTTCCTGGCTGATTACCCTGTCCAGGCTGTCCTGCCTCTGTACATAGTAATCTTTAATATAATCATCAGGGCCATGGCTTCCCTGGCGCAAATGGTCATAATCCCAGCTGCTGAAACTCGTAACCATAGCCCATTTGTCCCAGCCCACATTGATATCGAAGTGACCGGTTTTTTCATTGTTGGCCGATGAATAGCGAGTTACAGCCTTACCGGTAATCAGAGGTGCCCCGTTAATTGCCAGTTTTGGGACCAGGGTCTGGAAACTCATCACACCACCAATGGCATCACTGCCATATATTACCGATCCGGGGCCAAAGAGTACCTCGGTGTTTTCCATGACAAAGGGATCGAGATTTATAACATTCTGAATATTACCACCTCTGAAAATTGCCGTATTCATCCGTACTCCGTCAATGGTATATAATAACCTGTTGGTTGCAAATCCCCTTATCATCGGGCTTCCCCCGCCCTGCTGGCTCTTCTGGATAAATACCTTACCGGAAATGCCTAGAAGATCAGCTGCGGTCTGCAGATTCTGCAATTCCACTTCCCTGGGCGAGATGGAAATGATTTTAGCAGGTACATTGTCCGTTGATTGTCTCCAGCGGGTGGCAGAAACGACTATTTCCTCCAGGTTGATGTTGGATACTTCAAGAAAGAGCTGGAAGGATTGTGCTTCAAGCTCGGAAAAACTCTTAACAACAGTTTTGTAGCCAAGAGTCCTTATTTCTATCCTGTCTGCATCCGTGAAAGCTGACAGGTCGGCCTGTCCCTTTGAATTTGTGGTGGCAAAGGCCCTGGGACTTTCGCTTATGAGTGTAGCCAGCTCAACCGGTCTGTGACTCTCACTGTCCATTATGGTTATTGTCTGGGCCCGGGCTATAATAAGGGAACACAGAAATATGCATAATAAGAATATTTTCTTCATTGTTTCTATCTCATTTTATAATTTATGTAATTATTCTCCAGCCGCTGTGACTGAAAGAATTCTGAGATTGCAATAGCTTAATAATTCTCAGACTTCTATTGACGGAAAATTCCCCTGCCTCTATAGCTGAAAAAATTCTCAGGCTACAAGAGCCGGAAAATTCCCCTGCCGCCGAAGCTGAAAAATTTCCCGGAAAATAATATCAACAATAACGTGGAGGCGGTTCAGGCGGTGAAATAATGAGTGAGTTATACAGATTGGTGTAGGTTATAAATTTAATAGTCCGGTCGGGGAGGTCGTTGCAATGGAATTTATAAACTTCACCGGTAAAGATCAGCCTGAACCATGGGTTTATATGTTCTTTTCTCTCATTCTTTTGCATATCGTTATCAATTGTATATTTCCCCAGGGCACTGATCTTGTTGTTGATAAGTGTTTCTTCAATATCCCACCAGCACGAATAATAGATACTGTCGCCAAGGATTTTGGTTTCGACAATATCATACATCTGCCGTTTATATTCAAATTCCCTTGAATGTTCCCATCTCAGCTCTGTTTCAATTTCCTCCCTGGTGAACCCGAGTACCACCAGCCTGTCTTTGTCTATGCCCTTCAGGATGCTTTTTTCAACCTGTGACCTGACTGCTTCCTTATTGTGTAGCAACCAGAGGTAGGTCACCGTACAGGGGGCAAGCAGGACGAGGATAAAACATATGGCATAGATTTTATTTTTCAAGGCAAAGGATCTTTTACGGACAAATTTAAAAAAAATCCAAGCATTAAAACAGGTTCTTTAACAGCCCCAAATCCTGTGCCAGCTTTAAACTTAATGGAGGGTATTGCTGTCCCTGACCCGTGGCGGTATTTAATTAACTATTATTTCATCACAGAATATCCACGATGGGAGGCCCGCTGAATTATGCCATTCGGGGGCTTTTTTCATATTGCGTGCATGGATTTTTATATAACGTGTGTCAACGGGCTTGACGTTAAAGTTAAAATATTCTATATCATTTACCTTGCTGCCCGGTTTCAAAGGCCGGGAAGTTGATAGTCTTATGCCATCACCCCGGGGATGTCCAATCCGGTCGTCCCCGCCTGAACCACTCTGATCATTTTTACTAATGCTCCCAGGGAATGAAAGCTCAACAAATTCAGGGAAGAAAACAATATGGTTTGTAACCTGGAGGAAGGCTGTATGAACACTATTGATTGTTTTCAACTCACCCAGGTCAATAATTAGCTCCATATCATTTCCTTCGAATCCGAGCCAGTTTGAATAAAAGTTTGCACCACCGAAAGCTCCGTCGGTCAGTGCCATGGGATCTTCTGCCGCATATTTTTTGGGGGCAGTAATTGCAACAACCTTTTTGCCTGCTGCAATATTAGGTTGTTCAGACCGTTTTATTGTCTCCCTGTAAGAATCGGTATACTCGGAAACCGAATATCCCATTTCATTCATCGTAATAATACCGGCATCGCTGCATATATTTTCGAATATTTCAAGCCTTGATACGGCTTTTTTCAGCTTATATCTTTCCGACATCCCCTTTCTCGATGCCTCAAGTGCAGCATAGTGAGTGCTTAAGCTGGCGCTTTGCACCCTTTTAAGCACATCCGCTTTATCCGAAACTGAGGCTTCAGCCTTATCAAAGAGCTCATCGTATTTTTCCAGCAGGCCGGGTCTGAGGAAAGAGTCAAAAGCCTGGGAGGGGTCGCCATAAAGAAAGAGAAAGAAATCAGGCACCCTTTTAATCTCTTCATGTATTATATCAATATATTCCTTTATGTAGCTGCCTGCCTCTTCATAATAAGCATCTGTAAATTCGCTTATGATCTCATCAGTACTAAGGTCAGGATTCCAGAGCAGTTTAGCCGTCAGGTAGGATCTGAGCTCAAAAAGCTCACTGGGATTATGGCTGTGCTGTTCAAAAACCCATTTTGCATTATTTTCCCTGAAGAACCTTATATTGGGTCCAAGGGTATGTATATTGGGGAAGGGTGCCAGAAAATTAGTGAATTGTGTTGTGTAGTCCCATATTCTTATATTTTCACTTAGCTGCTTCCAGCCCTCCAGGTCAGCTGCAAAGTCAGTGCATCCATCCTCTATCGGCTTACTCCGGTCGCATTCAATTGAGCATAGTGTAACCAGTACATTGTCTGCCGGTTTCGTTTTGCAAGGCTTCCTGGTATACTGGTAGGCCAGTGTAGAGATTGTTTTACCGGGGAACTGTTCAGCGATCTTGTTTACAAACCTTATCATTGTACCGCTGGACGAACCCTCTTCCCGGTCAATAGAGGCACAGTTGTCACACTGGCAATGCAAGGTGTTATCATCCTGGCTCACAGAAATAATACCGGCACCGGGGTGACGTTTGAAATATGCGGCTACCGAATCAGTTACTATACTGAGTACCTCGGAGTTGGTGAGGCACAGCTGGGTACTTACCCTTTTTCCCTCACGAAGGGCGTAATATTCGGGGTGCTGCTCATAGAAGTCGCTTCCGGGCATGAACCTGTGGAAGGTATGCACCCTGGCTTCGGGCACGTAGCCTGGAAAGGCTTCATATGTAACCTTATGTTTATCGGCAAAAGAATGCTTATCGTAGAACAGTTTTGAATGCACGGTTCTTGTTTCTATATCAGGAGTATACTCATAATCGAGATCTGCATTAACACTAATTTTATCTGCATGAGGTATTTTTTCCACTCCGGGGCTGAGCCACAGACAGCCCATTTCGTTTTCAAGGAAACTGTATACTGAATAAAGGACGCTTTTCGCACTTCCTCCCCCTATAAGCAGATTATCCCCATTTACCCTGTAAAAGATCAGATGGGGATTAAATCCCTTGTTTACAGGATAAGATCCTACAAATATTTCATTCTTTTCCTCATTGCGCTCATTTACGGTAACAAGAGGTATTTTTACACCCGATATCTCTTCCAGATATTTCTGGAGTTCATGTGAGGCATGATTAATCAGGCTGTCATCCGTATTTGCAATAACTATTTCATAATTAGTTTGTGACTTATCTGCCAGGGTAATGTTTTTCAGGTTACATGAAACCATGAAGGAAGGAAGGACCAGGAGAACAAATAGTTTTTTCATTCTATGTCTTTTGTTAAAACCTTGCCGGTAAAATTATATTGAAAAAATTTGGAATCAAACTTATAAAATAGGGAAGCAGGCATAATCTATTAGAGGTAATGGGGGTATATTCTGTTATTAACGATTATGCCTGCCCCAAGAGAAGTATAAAGACAGTCCGGAAGTAATGCTGCTTCAGTTTTACAATGTTGTTTCAACAGTACAATTGAGGTAAAACTAATGTGAAGATCTTTATAATGAAATACCCAATACCGGGTATTTGACGAAGTAGGCAAACAGAGAGCTTAATCAGTTGACGCCCTCACTGTTACTTGCCAGGCAGGGGGTACCTGACAAGAATTTCCCTGGTTGAATTAAGATTTAATTTTTTAATGATTCTCCGCCTGTAAGTATATACGGTTTCAGGTGAAATATTTAGTCTTTCGGCAATTTCGATGCTTGTCATGCAGTGCCTGAGCATTTCAAAAACATCTTTTTCCCTGTGGGTAAGAATGCTAACTAATTTATTATCGACGGAGGCATCATTTTTTGCATAGTATTCCCGGAGTCGTTTAATTACCATGTCCAATTCTATTTTATCCACCGGCTTAAGTAAGTAGTCAAAGGCGGCTTTCCTGATTGCCTGCACAGCATATTTTTCATAGGCTGTAACAAATATAACAAGGGGCAGGTAGCCTTCTTTTTGTATTTTGGTAACAACATCCAGCCCTGTCATTACCGGCATTTCCACATCTATGAATAAAATATCCGGCCGTTGGCTCAAAATCAGTGGAATTGCTTTTTCCGGTGATGTTTCAGAGCCAGCATGCCTGAAATAGTCATACTTTAACATTAGTTTTTCAATTTGTTTAACAGCATGCGCGTTATCGTCCAATATAAAATATGATTTATACATAAGAGTCAGAAATCGATGTTATGGTAAGCAAGATCGTAATTTTAATCTTTAAGGCAGCGGACAGAAAATCCAAGCTCCTTATTAGTATCCAGCCTGTAAACTTCATTATTAAGGTAGCCCAGTGTACGGTACCATGAGGTAGTGTCAGAAGCCCCCGTTGAACTCCAGAAACGGGCATTTTTACCAAGACCGTTAAATGGATCAAATAAGGTATAGCGGCCTCCGGCAGGCAGGGCTGAAAAGCCGTAAATATCTGTTCCGTTACCATCATTTTCCCACCCTGTCCTGGTTTTAAGCACTATACACTCTGTTCCGGCATGGCCTTCGCCCTGTAAAAACTCAATTAATTCTGTCCATTCTGAATCATCCGGCAGGTGCCAGCCGTCAGGACATGCTCCCTGTACCATGCCTCGAACAGCCTCGCTTCCCTGTTCTCCGCCCACTGCAGCGGGCCAGTTATACAATACTCCGTAAGTGGAATAGTTTGGGGTGTTTTTGGCTGCCTGCACATCTGTTCCCTGGTAGCCGTAAACATAATAATAAGGTTTGCTCTGTGAACCGGTAAGAGGACTGAACACCGAAGGCAGGAATCTCAGGTTTTCTGCCAGCCACACCTGCCTGCCTATTGTAACAGTGCTGTAAATATTTCCATCCCTGGGATCAGTGAAGGTATTTTCAGGCATTTGAGCCTTAAGACTGACGAAGCCAATCCCCAGAAACAGAATAAAACTCAATTTCAGATTTTTATTATTCATTTGGACTTTTATTGGTAATCTTATATCAGGTTTTTGTATTTAATTCAAATTTATAAGAATTTCCCTGTATAACAATGGAATATATGCAAGCAGGTATGCAAATTACCTTTTTTGAGCGGGGACCCGGCCTCCAAATAGCCGGTCTAAGCCTGCAGAACATAAACCGGTGCCATAAACTCTGACTAATCAATCAGTGCCTGGTAAACAAGGGCCCTGAGTTTGCCGTGATCATCAATCCCGTCTGCAGGGAACCTCATCCTATAATATGAACGGTATTACCGCCTTCCTTTTCCATGGATAGGCGGGGAAGTTTTCCTTGTACCAGGCATGATGATGCAAGGCACGCGGAATAAGATTAACAGCTGTCCAAACAGCAAATGACAAAGCCGGCAGGCTCCATGTCATCACAGCAAATCCTGTCCATTCAATAATCTCACCAGCAAAATTAGGGCATGAGATATGTTTGAAAAGGGGATGCTTTGGGATGGAATAGCCTGATTTATTGTCCTTACGAAGATTTATGAGGTGATTATCGGCAAGCTGGTTAATAATGAAGCCGGTGAGGAAAAGTGACAGACCAAAGATTAAACGTAGGTCCGTAAGCCATGTCACATCCCCCTGACCTCCTGCAACGGGGGAGCTGCCCCCTTCCATATAGCCAAGCCAGTAGCCATTAAGAAAACCGTTTACCAGGTTAAAGAATAATGCCATGATCACTACCAGGAGTGGAATCTTTTTCCCTTTCGTCCTTGTTCTGAAGGGGAAAATGAATATACGGTTGAAATAATGTATAAACCATAATCCGAAAAATACCCACCTGATACTTTTACCGGTCATGTGACCTGCAAAAAAAAGGGCTGTAATTAAAAGTAATGAAGGAAATTCCATAATGAACCAGCCTGCACGGTTATCAATTAAGGGTCCCCATTTACTGCTGGCATGTCTTCCGTAGGGAGCCCTGACCTTCAGGAGAAGGGGAAAGAGGATTAGCGCCAGACCAATCCATGCTATTACAATTATATTGAAATTCTCTCTCAGCATAATTCCTGTCGCTCTTATTTTTTAAAATCAGTGTTTACCATGGGTAAGAGAGCTCCCGTTTCCTCCTGCATTTTCCTCAAAAGGGCTTTGAGTTCTCTTTCTTTTTCAGGATATTGTCCTGACAGGTCGGTTGTTTCACCTATATCCTCGGCCAGGTTATAAAGTTCGCTTTTCCCATAATGATAAAACTCAATAAGTTTCCATTTGCCTTTGCGGATTGCAGCACCCGGTGTCCACCTTTATTTATCTCGAATCCCTGGTTTTCAGGGAAATAAGATGTATCACCCAGATGCCATTTCCCGGCAAAGAAGGTATGATAGCCGTTCTTTATCAATGCTTCGGATATTGTTTCCTCTTCAAGTGATAGCTGGTGCTTATCTGCGGGACCGATGAGCTTCCTGTTTTTTGGGTCATCCCAGGGTATCCAATCTGTGATATTGACCCGTGAAGGATATTTACCGGTCATTATGCTTGCCCTGGTAGGTGAGCACACAGGTGAAGAGGAACAGGCACTGTTAAAAACCATTCCTCCCGATGCCAGCCTGTCAAGGTTGGGTGTTTCATGGAAGGTACTGCCAAAACACGAGAGGTCTGTGTATCCAAGATCATCAACAAGTATAAAAACGATGTTTGGTTTTTTGTCTTTCCTGGAACATGAAAATAAGAATACTGACAGGAGTAAAAGGATAAGAAGACTTTTCCTCATATTTATATTCCCATAATATTGAGAACAGCCACATAAAAATCTTTATCAACCACGAGTTCACATGGATTTATATCTTCAATGAAGGACCATCCACTGTTTCCGAATACAAGCCAGGTTTCTTTACCATCCAGGTATACTTTAAGGGGCATATTAAATCCGCGAACCGTATTTCCCCACCTGTACCTCAGCCCACCGTCGGCAAACCTGTATTCCAGCACGGGTATCCTTGTATCACGCAGAAACTGGTCGAAGATGGGTTTCAATTTTAAACTTGTATGTTCTTCCATGTAGCTTTCTATCTCTTCTGTTGACACAGTCCGGTGCCAGAATGTTTTGTTAAGGCCCCTCAGAATACCTCTCCATTTTTCATCATCGTTTACAATCTGCCGTATCATGTGGAGCATTGTAGCACCCTTCTGGTACATATCACCGGAGCCGGGGCGATTAACGTTATAAGGTCCTATAATATTGCGGTCATTACTTATGTTTGAACGAACACCCCTCAGGTATTCAAAGCCGGCCTCCTTACCGTACCAGTACTCAACAAAAAGTCCCTCGGAATAAGCAATGAAACTCTCGTGTATCCACATATCGGCAATATCCTTATAAGTAATATTATTTGCAAACCATTCATGTCCGGATTCGTGGATTATAATAAAGTCGAATTTTTCACCCCAGCCTGTACCGCTTATGTCCCTGCCACGGTAACCGTTCATATAGCCGTTGCCATAAGTAACAGAGCTCTGGTGTTCCATTCCCAGGTATGGCGCCTCAACAAGTTTATAGCCGTCTTCATAGAATGGGTAGGGACCAAACCAGTATTCAAAAGCCTCGAGCATCATTGGCACCTGTTTGAAATGTTCTTTTGCCCTTTCAAGGTTATAAGTCAGGACGTAATAGTCACAATCAAGCTTACCCAGTTCGCCCTCATACACTTCTCCGAAGTGCACATAATCGCCTACATTTATATTTACACCGTAGTTGTTGATCGGATTATTAACATACCAGTGCCATGTTTTTGTACCATCTGGATTAAGTGTAAAACCCTTATACCTGCCGTTTGAGACATCCATAAGATTTCCGGGAGTTGTAATGCTGAAGCGCATACTGTCGGCTTCGTCATACATATGGTCCTTGCATGGCCACCATATGCTTGCACCCCCTCCCTGGCATGCCGTGGCATAGAAGGGATTTCCGTTTGCATTATAAGTCCAGGTAAGGCCGTCGTCCCAGGGTGGGCGAAGGCTTACTTTGGGCTTACCACCGTAGAATACCATGACTTCATTGGATTGACCTGCAAGCTGATCCTTCTTCAAATTAACAAACCAGGCATTACCGTCGCGTTCAAATTCCAGTTCTTTACCGTCCTGCGTTATCCTGCTTATTGCAAGTGGAGGCTGGAGGTCGATCTGCATGAGCTGATGAGGTTTGAGGACATTATATCTTATTAGTACAAAGCCCTCCAGGCTGCTGTCGGCGGGATTGGTGTTAATGTTCAGATGATAAAAGCTTAGATCCCACCATTCCCTCCCGGGGGTGATTGAGCCACGCAGGGTATCCTGCCGTGTAAATTCCATGTAACGTTGCGGAAATAATGGCCCTGATAAGACAATCAGGCATGAAATAATCAGAAGAAATCTTTTTGACATACCGGTATATTTTACTTAGGGACGCCCGATTTGGACGTCCCTGTAAATTTAAATAAAAATGTTATTATGCAGCTGAGTTTAATCAGTTTTTAAGCCGGTACACTCTTACCCAGTCTATTTCCATTGAGCTGGATCCTGATATTGGTTTGTCAAGGCCTCCTGAAAAATTGATGTACATTGGTTCAGCGGGGATATTGCTGCTTTGTCTGAAAACCTCGTAATTATTTATTTTCCATACCAGGCTGTCCGCCGTCCACTCAAGGGTATAGATATAAAAGCCCCTTCCGTATTTGCCTCCTATTGAGGTTTTTGCCACCCTGTCGCCGTTGGCAAAGAAATCCATCCACACCTTTCCCTTACCTGTCCGGCATACATCAATGTGAGGGCTTATCTTATCGGCCAGCAGGTAAAATGCATGTCTCGGTCCTATGGCCGTATTAAGTTTCACCTTTGCCTGGAAGATGCCGTATTTCTGGCGAAAACTTTTGCCGCTGTTAATTATACCCGATGTATAATTAAATTCTTTATTTCTGAAGCCTCCAAGGGCAGGGTTCCATACCTTGCCTTCCTTCTTCTGCGGCCTTGTGCTGATGTTCAGGATGCTGCTTCCTACATTAATGTTATCCGATTCGGTGTAGCAATGAAGATCCGTTTCGAGAGAATACCTTTCCTTTAACAGTTTTTCTCCCCAGTAATGATTGGTGAGCCATTTTGCGGTGTCAAGGCTGCCTCCGTCAAATTCATCATGGAAGCTTAGCTCCCTGTGCTTCAGGATATCAAATTTGTCCGAATCTTTAACCTTGAAGTACCAGATAATATCATCACTGCTTTTCAGTTTTACGTATTCCTGCTCAAGCTTGAACAGATCCGATTTTTCATAGCGCTTTTTATCCAGCAGGTAGGCTTTCCTTTCCCTGAACTCATCAGTGCTGAGATAGTCTTTGAGTTCGGCATGCCTCGATACTTTCTGTGATCCGTCGAGATTCCTGAAATTTGAAAGGACTTTTGATGACTTATACTTGTAGAAGAACTTAGTGTCGGGATTGTTTTTCAGATTTTTGTATTCCTGGAGCAGCTTATATTCTTCTGTATCCTTGAAAGTAATGGGTTTCATATTCTTCTTTTCAAGGAAGGCCCGGGTATTGATAAATTCCTCCAGCTCCAGGAAACGTTTAATGCTGGGAACGGAATCGAGTTTTTCTGCTTCCTCCTTCTTGCCCTTTTTAAGAAGCTTTTTATAGGCCTTGATATTTGAGTCTGATTTCAGTCTTCTGTGCTCCCTGTATTTAGAATATTCCTCAGTTGTTTTGAAGGTGATGGGCTTCATCTTCTGTTTTTCCCTGAAAGAGGCTGAATTTATGATTTTTCCCAGTTCTTCGTAGCGCTTCAGCTTATCTGAATTTTCAAGTTCCCGGTACTTCCTGAGATCCACACTGTCGCGTGTTTTGAAATACATCACCAGGTCCTTGCTCTTATCCAGGTTTTTAAACTCCAGTTCCTTGTTGTATTCTTCGGAATCTTTGAACCTGAGATTTTCAATATGTTCCTTTTTTGTCTTGAAATCAGTCGAACTGACCCGGGCATCCAGTTCATTATAGCGCTTCAGTTCATCCGATTCACTGAATCTCTTAAGTTTATCAAACTCTTCGATAAGTGCATTTTCTTCCTGCTCTATCTTTGATGTTGAAGGGATTAACCCAAGTGACAGTTTGAGCTTAGCCATGCTGAAATTGTTTGTATATAACCTGTTAAAGATAAAAAATCTTTCAAAAATAAAACACCAAAGCTGCATTATTATTGTGTTACCGTATTCTGAAGCTTAAGGAATTATGCATAAAAGGAAAAAGGATATGAAAAAAATTGTGGAAATACTTGACGAAGGCATGTTAATTTTCTTATCTTTGACCGAACGGTCATTCAAAAAACATGCCCAGAACGCCACAACAGTTTGAAGGAATAAGGGAAGAGAGAAAATCTTCTATAATGCTAACGGCCCTTGGCCTGTTTGCAAAAAATGGCTTCCACGGAACCACTATCAGCAGCATAGCCAGGGAAGCAGGAATTTCAAAGGGTCTCTTATATAATTATTTTGAAAATAAGAACGATCTGATAAAGACTATTATTTATTCCGGTCTGGATAAGATTGACAGTCTGATGGATCCTGATAAGGATGGAGTGTTAACGGTAGATGAAATGGAGTACCTTTTGGACAGGTTTTTTGATATGTTGCAGAATGATACATCCTTCTGGAAACTGTATTTCACCCTCCTTGTCCAGGAACCGATCATTATGCTGGTTAAAGAAAGGCTGGCAGAGTATGTAAATAAATATATTGAACTGCTGGCCGCTTATTTTAAAGCACGTGATTTTGAAGATCCCTATACCGAGGCTCTTCTCTTTGGTGCCATGCTTGACGGGATAGCCATTAATTATATTGCCAGTTCGGAATTGTTTCCGATGGGAAAAATAAAAGAAAAAATACTACAGAAATACAGATAAAGATTTTAAAGATGAAGAAAAAACTGTTTACACTATTATTGCTCATTTACGCATTTTCCTTCCTTACAGCCCAGAATGCCTCTGAAATAGTGAAAAAGGCCAACGAGAAGATAAATGGTGAGAAATCGAGTTACAGCGAAATGAAAATGACCATTGTGCGCCCGGAATGGGAGAGGACACTGGAATTTAAAAACTGGACAAAGGGAACTGAATACGCCCTGACCTATATTACAGCTCCCGCAAGGGACAGGGGACAGGGCTTCCTGAAAAGGGGTTCCGAGATGTGGAGCTGGAACCCGACAATAAGCAGGATGATAAAGCTTCCTCCCTCCATGATGTCGCAGGGATGGATGGGATCTGATTATACCAATGAGGATATACTGAATGAATCATCAATTGTAGATGATTATATTCATGAAATTGAAGGGGAAGATGAAATTGAAGGGCGCCTCTGCTACAGGATCAAAATGACGGCCAGGGAAGATGCTCCGGTAGTCTGGGGACACCAGGTAAGGTGGATTGATAAGGATGATTATTTATTTATGAAAGCCGAACTTTATGATGAAGATGGCTACCTGGTCAGAACAGAACTGGGTAAAAATTTGGAAACTATGGATGGCAGGCTGATACCTACCATACTGGAAATAATACCTGAAGATGAAGAGGGATATAAGACTGTTGTGGAAATAGAAAAGATAGAGTTTAATATCCCTGTTGAAGATGGCTTCTTTTCACAGCAGAATCTGAGAAGAATCCGGTAGAAGTAAAAAAAATGCAGATATGAAAAACTACAAAATGGCCTGGCGAAACCTCTGGAGGAACAGGCGAAGAACAGTTATAACGGCAGCATCAGTTTTCTTCGCAGTGTTTTTTGCATTGATAATGAGGTCCCTGCAGTTAGGAACCTATGATTCAATGTATAAGAATATAATTGAATCCTATTCAGGCTATATCCAGGTACAGGATGAAGAATTCTGGGAGAATAAAATAGTAGATAACGTATTCAACAATACCTCCGAATTGCGTGAAAGAATAAAGGAGGATAAGAATGTTGAAGAGCTTATTCCCCGTTTCGAATCCTTTGCGCTTGCATCAAGCGGATCACGGTCAAAGGGGGTTATGGTAATGGGCATAGACCCCGAGAAGGAAAAACTCCTTTCGGATGTCCGCGACAGGCTTGTCAAATACAGGCTGACAGATGAGGCAATAGATGCGATAAAAGAGGAGGATATACCCTCCTACCTTGCAAAGAATCTTGATCTTTTCCGGGATAATTCATTTTCTTCCGATGGGAGGTTGCAGGTTGATCTCGGAATAAAGGAAAATGATGAAGAGACCCTTATGCCCCTTCTTGTCAGGCATGCAGGTGTTGATAACTCTTATTTCAGCCGGGGTGATAATACGGCACTCGTCGGTGACAGGCTTGCCCGTTATCTGGGCCTGGCAAAGGGAGATACAATTATTTTACTTGGCCAGGCTTATCATGGTCATACGGCAGCCGGAAAATATGTTATCGGGGGAATAGTAAAGATTCCGAATCCTGATCTGGATAATAAAATTGTATACCTGCCGGTTGACGTCTGCCAGACCCTCTATTACGCCCCCGGCATGTTGACCTCAATGGTGGTGCACCTGGAAGGCAATGATGATGATTCCATTGAAGGCACCCTGGAGCGACTCGGTTCAAAGCTGGACAGTCCATACCGTGTCCTCGGATGGAAGGAAATGAATGAGACCCTGGTCCAGCAGCTCGATGCCGATAATAAGAGCGGCATGATAATGATTGGTATACTATACCTTGTCATAGCCTTTGGAGTTTTTGGCACCGTACTGATGATGACGGCAGAGCGCAGGCGTGAGTTTGGTGTGCTGGTCGCCATAGGAATGCAGAAGACAAAACTGGCCGGTGTACTGGTTTACGAGATGCTCTATATAGGCATGCTGGGAATTCTGTCAGGGGTGGCCATAGCAATCCCTGCAATAATATATGGTTATTACCATCCCATACATTTTTCCGCCAACATGGCTAAAATATGGGAAGAATATGGATTTGAGCCGGTCATGGAATTCCAGTGGATTGATGCATATTTTATTTCCCAGTCTGTTGTGGTAGCCGTAATAGTCCTGGTGGCAGCCATCTACCCGCTTGTAAAGATCAGGAAGATGAAAGAGGTTAACGCTCTCAAAGCATAAAAACAAAGAAAATGATTACAAAAACTGCATGGAAAAACGTTTGGCGAAATAAGATAAGGAGCCTGGTGGTTATTGCATCGGTTGCTATAGGGATTTTTGCGGGAGTATTTGCTGTAGGGGTAATGAACGGGGCCATTGACCAGAGGGCTGATGAGATATTCGAAAATGAGATTGCACAAATACAGGTCACACATAAGGACTTCAGGTCAAATAACGACCTTGTTTGCACTATAGAAAAGGTGAGCTCAATAAAGTCCCGGCTTGAGGCTATGGAAGAAGTGGAGGCTGTTTGCGACAGGCTTTTTGTGGTAGGCATGGCCAATACGGCCAGAAAAAGTACCGGGGTAAACATCCTGGGGGTGGATCCCCTGGAGGAGAAGCAGATATTTGGTTTGCATAAGGAGCTTGAACCGGGAACGGGTGATTATTTTGGGGATCCTGACAGGGAGGAGCTGGCTTATGTAGGCTTTGACCTGGCAAAAAACCTCAATATAATAAGGTATGAGATCACAGACGAAGTAAGTGCTGAGTTAAAGGACGCCGGGCTGCCGCAGGAAATTTTAGACGGTATAAAGGAATTCACGGGTAAGAGGTTTGAGAACGAAAGGAGCTTCAAGAAGGCAATGCGATCTGTTCTAACCGAAGACCAGGAGAAGGAATATGGAATACTGATACTCGAAACATCACGTACATTCAGGGAAAGAGCGCGCTTCACCCTCACCTTTGTCGATATAAATAATCACCAGACAGGTGGTGTTTTCAGGGTTGGCGGCATATATAACATCCCCAACAGTATGTATGAATCGACCAATGTTTTTGTCAGGGACCATGTCCTCAGAGGCCTGGCCGAACTGCCCGAAAATACCGCTCATAAAATAATAATCAGACTGAAGGACGTAGATGATACAAAGACTGTAGTCAGAAGGCTCAGAAGTGATTACCCTGAGCTTGAAGTGCTGGGATGGAAGGAAATACAGCCTGATATGGCGCTGATGACCGATATGGCGGAGGCAATGTATGGCTTTTTCATGGCCCTGATACTTGCAGCACTGGCTTTCGGAATAGTCAATACCATGCTTATGGTGGTTCTCGAGCGAACCAAAGAGCTGGGAATGCTCACTGCCATAGGGATGAACAGGAAGAAAGTATTCAGGATGATAATGACCGAGTCAGTCTTCCTCTCACTGACAGGGGGAATGGTGGGAATGTTGATAAGCTGGATAATAATAAGAATTACATCTGTCAGGGGAATAAATTTCGGCTCATTGCAGGAAGGCTTTGAGGCAATGGGTTTTTCATCACATATATATCCTGACATAGGGATGGACTTTTTCTTTATCGTAACGGTCCTGATAATTCTTACGGGTATATTATCCTCGGTCTACCCGGCACTCAAGGCCCTTAAACTTGACCCGGCCGAGGCACTGAGAACAGAATAATGATGAAATATTAATATTACAGATATGAAAGTACTTGAACTGACTAATGTACACAAGGTTTACAACAGCACTCATGTTGAGGTGCATGCCGTAAATGATGTCAGCCTTAATTTTGAAGAGGGAGAATTTGCTGCCATCGTCGGCCCGTCAGGCTCGGGCAAGACCACCCTGCTAAATATGATCGGCGGACTGGATACGCCTACCGACGGCAAAATACTCGTTAACAGCACAGACCTGTCAACCCTGAAGTCTTCTGACCTTATTGATTTCAGGATGAGAAATATAGGTTTTGTCTTCCAGTCCTATAACCTTATTCCCGTTCTTACGGCAAAAGAAAACGTGGAATTCATCATGAGCCTCCAGAAATGGCCAAGGAAGAAGAAAGATCAGAGGACCATGGAATTGCTTGAAGCGGTTGGACTTAAAGACAGGGTTGATGACCGGCCATCACGATTGTCGGGAGGCCAGCAGCAGAGGGTGGCCGTGGCCCGGGCACTTGCATCAAAACCAAGATTTGTCCTGGCCGATGAACCCACTGCCAACCTCGATACAAAATCAACCGAAACGCTTCTTGATATTATGGAAAAACTGAACAGGGATGAGAATATCACCTTTATTTTCTCAACCCATGATGCCAGGGTTGTCAGGAAGGCAAGAAGGGTGATCACCCTGGAAGACGGGAAAGTGGTTTCTGATGACAGAAGGAAATAAAATGAAAATACCCGGTATCATCCTTATCCTGCTTATGTTTTGCATGGCTGGCCTGGAAGGGCAGGAGAAAACCGTTCAGGCTGAACTGGGCGGTTACCTGAATAATATGCAGACTTTTATTTTTGAAAAGCCGGAAGGTGACTGGATCACGGATAATCTCATTCATAACAGGCTAAACTTCAGCTTATATGCGGGATCAAGATTTAGCTTTGCCCTGGAGGTGAGAAACAGGTTTTTTACCGGCGACATGCTAAGCATGGATCCGACATATGCTGACAGGCTGGCATCGGATGATGGTTTACTCGATCTCACAGCAAATATTTTCAGTGAGAGTTCTTTCATACTGAATTCCCGGATCGACCGTTTATGGGCTGATCTGAGCCTGGGTCCCGTGCAGATGAGGGCAGGGAGACAACGGATTAACTGGGGGCAGACACTCATATGGAATCCCAATGATATTTTCAATGCCTATTCCTACTTTGATGTTGATTACCCGGAACGGCCGGGCAGTGATGCCATCAGGCTGCAGATTTACCCTGATTATTCTTCAACCATTGAACTTGTAGCAGCAATAGACAGTGATGAAGATATTACTTTTGCCGGCCTTTACAGGTTTAATAAATGGGCTTATGATATACAGTTCCTGGCAGGACTGGCCGAAAGTGAAGATATAGTTTTTGGCGCAGGATGGTCAGGTGCCTTTGGCAGCACATCATTCAGGGGGGAGATCAGCTGGTTTCAACCGGCGGAAAATTTCAGTGATATCACAGGCACAGGCCTTTTTACCATAGGCCTGGACCGCGGCTTTTCGGGAAGCGGGATGATGCAATTGCAGCTTATGTACTGTAATAAACCATATTCCTTTGAAGCATTTGATGATTTTTATTCAGGGAAGCTGTCGGCCAAAGACCTTGCATTTTCCGAATTCTCACTTTTCGGAAGCATAAGTTATCCTGTAAGCCCTCTTTTCAACCTGGGCCTTTCAGCCATCTGGTATCCTGACCTGGATGGTTTCTACGCCGGGCCTTCTGCGGATATTTCACTTGCTGAAAACCTTGATTTTTCCTTTATCTGGCAACATTTCAATGCTGAATTGAGCAATGAGAGAACAAGAATTAACCTTTGTTTTATAAGGATGAAGTACAGTTTCTGAAATATTTAATATTTTAGCTCCCTGAAAAACAAGCCCCTTATGTCACTTCTGCATGAATTTGAAAGGCACGGCAACTGGCTCTTTAAGAGAAGGGGATGGTTGCCCCTGTTTGTTTTAATACCATCACTTGCCTATGTCTATTTTTCCGGAGCCTCAAATATGGATTTCAGGCCGGGGGTGGAAACAGTCTTTCTTGGTATAAGCCTTTTTGGCCTCTTTATCAGGATTGTCACGGTGGGACGAACACCCAGGAACACCTCCGGGAGAAACAGGAGCAAACAGGTAGCCGAAAGCCTTAACACAAAGGGCATTTATTCCCTGGTAAGGCATCCTCTGTACCTTGGCAATTTTTTTATGTGGCTGGGACCTGTCTTATTTCTCAGGTCGTTATGGATTACCATTATTTTCTGCCTTGCTTACTGGCTGTATTATGAAAGAATAATGTTTGCAGAAGAGCAATTCCTGAGGAAGAAATTCAGTGAATCATATGATCTGTGGTCTGAGAAAGTCAATGCCTTCATCCCTTCATTCGGTAATTACACCAGGTCGGATCTTTCATTTTCACTCAGGAATGTCCTCAAACGGGAATACAATGGTTTTGGGTCAATATTTATAGTCTTCGCCCTGCTTGACCTGACCCGCAATTACACCCTCAGAGGGCAGCCAGGGATAAATACCATGTGGCTTGTCCTGCTTATTTTCGGCTTTTCCACATGGCTTGTCCTGAGGACATTGAAGAAGCATACGGCACTGCTCGACGTGCCAGGCCGGTAATAAGCCTGATCCGGGCATACAGGCTTAATCCATTATAATGTTATCATTACCTTTGCCTTAAATATGGGAGCTTTAAAGAGAATACTGGTTTACTTACTTCTGGTTCCGCTTTATATATACAGGTGGTTCATCTCACCTCTGACAGGGCCATCATGCAGGCATACACCCACCTGTTCAAGGTATGCAATTGATGCTTTGAAGCTTCACGGCCCGCTGAGGGGGTTTTTTATGGCAGCGAACAGGATAAGCCGATGCAGACCAGGAGGTACCCATGGTTATGACCCGGTCCCCCGTATTTATGTTAAGAAGTACAAAGCCCTGAAAAGCCTCAGGGGAGCATGGCCCAGGGATAACAGGCTTAAAAGGTAGGCCTTCAGATACTGAGCCTTTCTTTTAGTTTCTTATAACCGGAACGGCTAACCGGTAAGCTTTCTCCGTCTTTTAAAATGGCAACATAGGTGTTCTTGCCATAGGGTTCTATCCTGCTTATCTGTTCAATTGCCACAATGCAGGATCTGTGGATACGTACAAATTCATTTTCAGGGAGTTTTTTTTCATAATATTTCATGGTTTGCTCCTTGAGGGCCTTGCCACCGGTATGAAATATCATTACATAGTCGTCTTCAGCCATCATATAGCGTATATTCCTGACAGCTATAAAGCTTATGGCATTACCCTTCCTGATGACTATCCTGTTCAGGGCAGGTAAGCCCTCTGTCTCTCCGGTTGCCAGCTTCTGTATGTTTGAAGACAGCTCGGCGCCCCTGCTGATCCTTGCGACAGCTTTTTCAAAGGCGTCATCAAAGCGCTTTTCCGAAAAAGGCTTGAGCAGATAGTCCACGGCATTCATTTCAAACGCCTTAATCGCATATTCATCAAAGGCAGTGGTGAATATTATCTCTGGTTTTTCTTCAAGCACTTCCAGTAATTCGAAGCCTGTTAATTTGGGCATTTGAATATCCAGGAAGATTAGGTCGGGATTTAAATCCCTTATTGCGATAAGCCCGCAGAAGCCATCGGAACATTCACCCACTATCTGCACAGTGTTGTGCCTGGTAAGGTAATGCCTGATTATGCTCCTGGCAGGTTCTTCATCATCTATTATAAGCACTTTGATTTTATCTTCTTCATTCATTTTCCATGTCTGTTTTTTCAGGGATATATATTTCGGCTGTAAAAAGACCGGCTTCTTTTGTCGTCCTGAGCCAGGCCCTGTTACCATAATAAAGCTCAAGCCTCCTATTTACATTCTTCAAACCCGTGCCGGTTCCTCCCGGACTTATGCTTTCAGGGTCATAGTCATTACTTATGCTTATATTGACTGCACCATTAAGTCTCCTTGCGGTGAGTTTTATGTTTACTGTTTCAGAGCTTTCGTAAACACCGTGCTTAATGGCATTTTCATATATGGGTTGAAGCAGCATGTTTGGGACCTTGAAATCCAGGCATTCATCTTCGACATCCTCCCGGAATTCCAGCCTTTCTCCGAAACGGATTTTCTCAATATCAAGATAAAGCCTCAGATTTTCCAGTTCGGTCCGGAGGCTTACAGTACGGTCATCCTTGCGGGAGAGGGCATATCTCATGAAATCGGATAGTTTGATAACCATTTCCCTTGCACGGGGTGCATCTGATATTGTAAGTGAGCTTATTGAGTTCAGGCTGTTAAAAAGGAAATGTGGATTTATCTGTGACCTCAGCATCATCAGCTCGGTTTCCTTTAACATATTTTCCAGTTTGGCCTCCCTCATATCCTTCCTGGCAATATTATCCATACTGATCAGAAGGTAGTAAGTTAATATTACTACCACATAGATAAATGCACCTGCTCCAAGGCGGTAATATATTGAATTTTCCCAGAACGATTTATAAAATTCCTTTTCATCCAGGAAGGCAAGCACCAGGAACCTGGTCAGGAAAATCCATATCCCCAGTGCTATTACAGCCATAAGGAGGTGGTTAATCAGTGTCATCCTAATATTATTGATGCCCTGCCTGAACTGGTTGACGGGGAACCACAGTGCGATGGCAGTTATACCAAATATAATTGCCGAGATGAAGCCATCACTGAAGGCGGCCGGGACGCTTATGCCGGATGAATAGCTAATAAGTAATGACTGACCCAGTCCTATAAGGAGCCAGATCAGCCAGTAAACAAGTAACCTGTTACGCTTGCTTAGAATAGGATGAATCATCATTATCAGTAGCCTTTTATATCACCGCCTCCGAATACAACAGCACCTTTTACGACAAGTGTTTTAGACATATCTATGGCTGACCCTGATGTTTTGCGTTCATCAGAAAATCCTCCGAGCACAGGGGTTACATCGATGATAACATTCCAATCGGGCGGTACAATAAGGGATACACCACCAAAGACACAGGCTACTTCAAGCTCACTGGTGCCTTCGGCCAGCTTGGCCCTGGTGAGGTCTATTTCACCCCCTCCGAAAATACAGGTTATTTTTCCTCCCCGGAAATTCTGGCTCATAAAGCGCCTTTCGCCACCGCCAAAGATATTTACCATGTCAATGATGTCGCTTGATGAAGTCGATCCAGAATGCCATCTCTCTTTTGAAAACCACCTGGCATTCGTTAACACTATTACACCAATAATAATCAGGATGGCAGGCCAGAACAACCTGTAAGTCCTGAAGGGTATGTCAAACACTTCGGGCAGAATAAAAAAACCACCCACTGCCATCACTATAAGTCCGGGTGCCTTATTCCCGGTGCCCAGTAGCATAATGAAACCTATTGCAATAAGTAACATCTGCCAGCTGAAAATTATGTCTTCGAAATAGCCGGGCATCAGTCCGGTATTTCTTATTACCAGCATAAAGCCGAGCAATATCAGCACAAGGCCTATTGCTACCTTGCTTGTTGCGGAATAACTGCGTTGAGGCTTGTCCTCAAAATTTGAATGTTTATTCATGTCTAACATATTTTAATGGGTTTATTAATTTAACAAAAGCTTTCATAATTGCTTGCTCCCACCTGTCCGCCATAGCCCACGGCACTCGCCCCGATTCCCGGGGTTCAGCGAGCTCGTCCCGAATTGGCTTCGCCGAGCTCCTTTTCGCTCCGGTTCTCGGGATACTCGCACCGCCCGGTTCATAATCAATTCCTCCTGTACCTCCTTACAATGCCTGATATTATCAGGGTCAAACCTGCCAGTATTATTGCCGCCGGCCAGTATAATTTCTCATATATCTCAGGCAATTCAAAATCGATACGGCGAAGGAAGAAATAGCCCCCAATCGCTATCAGGATTATGCCGGCTGCAGCGTTTTCGGTAAAAATCGAAAACACTCCAATAAAAATTAAGAGCATAGGCCAGATAAAATATTCCCTGAAATTACCCAGGCTCAGAACGTCAAACATAAAGCCTGCCAGGAATAAACCTGCCAGTACAAGAAAGATTCCGAAGCTTCTGCCGGGCTTATGATTTTTATCTTTCATGATCATTTAATTTTAATTCACTGATCAAAAATAAGTATTAATGCCAGGGGGGAGTTACAGGAAATCGGTAAACGACGGTTTTTTACCGGTGAATAGCCTCCGGATACTTATTTTCTTACTTTTTTACTTATTAGCTTTAATAATTGGATAAGCTTTTTTATTTTTGCACTCCAATTTTGGATCGTTATGAGGGGTTTTTACAGCATACCGTTAAGGGGACTGAAAGAGGGGAGTCATCTGTATGATTTTAAAATCGATAGCAATTTTTTTGCTGCCTTTGAAAAATCTGAGATCCATGAAGCCGCACTTGAGGCTGTCGTTCATCTGCTTAAACGTTCATCTCATCTTGAGTTGAAAATAGTAATAAGCGGAAGGGTAAGTTTAGCCTGTGACAGGTGCCTCGACCTTTACACGCAGGAGATCTCAACCGATGCCAGGATACTTGTGAAGTTTGGCGATCATTGGGAGGAAGTGGATGATGAAATAGTTATTATGCCTCATGGTGAAAATGAATTTATGCTGGACCAGCTTTTTTATGAATTTGCTCACCTCGGCTTACCTTTAAAAAAAATGCATCCTGATGACGAAAATGGTAAGAGTACCTGTAATCCGGAAATGCTTGAAAGGCTCAATCAGCACCTGGTAAGGGAACCGGGGAAGAATAATGAGCCTTACCGGGAAGAATTTGAGAAGTTAAAAAACATTAATAATTAGAAATAAATAAAAGAGATGGCACATCCTAAACGTAAAACGTCAAAAACAAGAAGGGATAAACGCAGAACTCACTACAAGGCTACCGTACCTACGCTGTCGACATGTTCTAACTGTGGCGCTGCTGTTAAGTTTCACAGGGTATGTCCGGAATGCGGGCATTACCGTGGTAAACTGGCCGTGGAGAAGGAAGTATCTGCTTAATATCTGATACAGCATGAAGATTGGGCTCGATGTAATGGGCGGAGATTACGCACCGGGGGCTATCCTCGAAGGTGCCTTTGATGCTTTAGGGTCCCTCTTACCCGGGGAGAAGATTGTTCTTATTGGCGACGAAAAAGCTATAAGGGAGGGGGCTAACAGGGAAGGTGTTGATATTTCCCTTTTTGACCTGGTGCCTTCCACTGAAGTAATAGAAATGGGTGAGCACCCTGCCCGGGCATTTTCACAGAAAAAGGATTCCAGTATTGCAGTTGGCTACCGGCTTCTGAAAAAAGGGCTTATTGATGGTTTTGCCAGTGCGGGTAATACAGGGGCCATGCTTATCGGAGCCAGCTATACTGTAAACGTTATACCCGGGGTTTTTCGACCTGCCCTGGTCCTGGCCATCCCCACTTCAAAAGGTGGCAAATCAGTCCTGCTGGATGTGGGTTTAAATCCCGACTGCAAGCCCGATGTGCTTCTTCAATATGCAAAACTGGGAAGCCTCTATGCCAGGTATGTACTTGAGATTGATAATCCCACGGTGGGACTGTTAAACATAGGTGAAGAAGAAACAAAGGGCTCTGTTGCCGTAAGGGGCGCCCATGAGTTGCTAAAGGATTATCCTGCTGTGAA
The DNA here is from genome assembly GCA_032260385.1 of Bacteroidales bacterium. GTDB lineage: Bacteria > Bacteroidota > Bacteroidia > Bacteroidales > VadinHA17 > UBA9300. The sequence goes on from JAVVEL010000003.1 coordinate 148,960, forward strand.
TTTTATCGGTAACGTTGAAGCTAACGTGCTGTTTACCGGTAATATGTCTGATGTGGTTGTGTGCGATGGTTTTGTGGGGAATATAATAATTAAACAGGGAGAGGCCTTTTACTCGATTTATAAGGAGAGAAAGCTGGAAGATGAATTTTTTGAGAAACTGAATTTTGAACATTTCGGTGGGACACCTGTTGTAGGGATAAATGCCAATGTGGTTATTGGTCATGGTATCTCGCGCCGCACTGCCGTTAAGAATATGATTCTGCAAACAAGAGATGTGATAAATGCTGATCTGGCAATAAAAATCGCTGAAGAAATTTAATCATGGAAAAACTAAAAGCCTTAATAACCGGGGTAAATGCATGGTTCCCCGAGTACAGGTTAACAAATGATGAGCTGGCAACTATGGTTGACACCTCTGATGAATGGATAATGCAAAGGGTAGGAATAAAGGAAAGAAGGATACTGAAGGGAGAAAACCAGGGTACCTCGGTACTAGGTGCTGAAGCAGTGAGGGGCCTGCTGAAGAAAACAGGAACCGCGGCTGAGGAGATTGATCTGCTCATCTGTGCAACAGTAACACCCGATATGATATTCCCGGCTACTGCCAATATTATTTCAGATAAGGTTGGGATAAAAAATGCCTTTAGCTTTGACATTAATGCAGCATGCTCAGGCTTTCTTTTTGCCTTGCAGACAGCTGCGGAATATGTTAAATCGGGTCGATATAAAAAGGTTATACTGGTTGGAGCTGATAAGATGTCGTCAATCACTGACTATACCGACAGGACTACCTGCCCGCTTTTTGGTGACGCGGCAGGGGCCGTACTCCTTGAGCCCACAACGGAAGACCTTGGAATAATAGACCACCTCTTTCACACCGACGGCTCCGGGAGACAATACCTTCACATGAAGGCCGGCGGGTCCGAAAGGCCTGCAAGCCACGAAACTGTAGATGCCAAAGAACATTTTGTCTTCCAGGAAGGACAAACAGTGTTTAAGTTTGCAGTGTCAAATATGGCAGATGTCGCGGTGGAGGTGATGAAAAGAAATAAGCTCAGGGCAAAAGATGTGGCCTGGCTGGTACCACACCAGGCCAACCTCAGGATCATTGATGCAACGGGGAGAAGAATGGGTCTTGATCCTGACCAAATAATGATCAACATCGAAAAGTATGGTAATACCACTGCAGCAACTATACCGCTGTGCCTCTGGGAATATGAAGACAGGATGAAAAAAGGAGATAATATAATACTGGCAGCTTTTGGAGGAGGCTTTACCTGGGGTGCTCTGTATTTAAAATGGGGCTACGATACTAAAAATAACTAAATACTTAATATTGACACAATAGTTCTTAACTTTGAGAGTTATTTTTAAAACAATTATCTGAGTCATGGCAAAGCTTAGCGAAAGTGAAAATTCAAATATTAACCTTATAAGCCTCGGGACCGAAATTACGGGTGATATTAAATCAGACGGCGATATAAGGATCGATGGTATACTTATTGGCAACCTGGCAACCAAGGGAAAGGTGGTCATAGGAAATACCGGTAAGGTCAAAGGTGAAGTAGTTTGCAAAAACTCGGAAGTCTGCGGCGAGGTGGATGGTAAAATAAATGTAAGCCAGTTACTCACACTTAAGTTATCATCAAAGATAAACGGAGATATCATAACCGATAAGCTATCTATAGAACCGGGAGCCATGTTTACAGGTAACTGCAATATGACTGACGATAATGAGAAGGAAGGACAGGCAGCCACAGCAAAACAGCCAATCACAAAAAAAGAAGTCTCCGGCGAAAAATGATGAAGAACCTGATGAATCTCTGTCGGCCTATGCACGGTATACCGGCATGGCTTTCCAGATGATCATCATAATCGGTCTCATGACCTTTGTCGGTGTTAAACTGGATGAGCGAAGTGCCGGTGAAAAACCAATATTTACTGCTATCCTGTCACTGCTGGGAGTATTTGCGGCTTTATATACTGCCCTGAAAGATTTTATCCGGAAAAAATAAGCTGATGAAGACTGCCAGGCAGATATTCATAAACCTCCTTTTGTACTCCCTTTTTATATTTGCCTTACTCATAGCATCCACTTTTCTCTTTCCCCGTCTGTTAAGCTTTTCTGACATTCTGCTTCCGGGCCTGGGCTACCCGGTGATAACCGCACTGTCTCTCCTGGTCTTTAAGACAGGATACGGCAAACCCGTTGAAAACCAGCCCCTCTTTACAATGGGTGCGGTGGGACTTAAATTCTTTCTGTCAATGGTTTTTGCCCTTATATACTTTGTTGTTTTTAAAAATACCGGTGCGGTTTATGTCTTATTATTCTTTTTATTATATTTAGCGTTCACAATATATCTGCTCAGGTTTATATATAAGGCCTTGAAAACTAAATCTTTAAAATAATTTCAGGTTTGAAGTTGAAGAATTTTTTTCTTATATGGTGGCTCTTTTTCAGTCTTGCGGTTTATAGCCCCGCCCTGGCTGCCCGGGACCGGGACAATGCTGAAGAAAATACCCCGGCCCGGAGCGGAGATCTTAATGGTGAACAGGAAAATGAAGAGGAGGAATTTAATCCCAGTGAATTTGTCTTTGATCATATAGGCGATTCACATGACTGGCATATCCTGACAACGCCCAAAGGGCACCACGTAAGTATTTACCTTCCGGTCATCGTCTACAGTAGGAAAAGCGGCCTGAATGTTTTTTCATCCAGGCACCTGGCTCATGGTCATCACTACAGGGGTTTCATCATAATGCCCGAGGGTGAGCTTGAGGGAGAAATAGCGGAGCTTGACAGTGAGGGAAATATAGATGAAGAAAACCTGCCCCTTGATTTCTCAATAACCAAAAATGTGGCCGCCATGATGATTGTCGCAATACTGCTGCTGTGGCTCTTCCTGGCGCTCGCTAAATCATACCGGAAAACGGGCATCAGTGAACCCAAAGGCATACAGGGCTTTCTTGAACCCGTGGTTCTTTTTGTGAGGGACGATATTGCGATACCTAACCTTGGCGAGGAAAAATATGACAGGTATATGCCCTATCTGCTGACGGTATTCTTTTTCATACTTCTCAACAACCTGATGGGCCTTATACCTGTTTTCCCCGGCGGTGCAAATGTAACCGGCAATATAGCCGTTACCTTTACCCTGGCAGCCTTTACCATGATTATAATTAATACCAGCGGGAATAAAGGATATTGGAAGCATATCTTCAATACCCCCGGGGTGCCCTGGTGGCTCAAATTCCCTATTCCCCTGATGCCCCTGGTTGAGTTGATTGGTGTAATAGCAAAACCTTTTGCACTGATGGTCCGGCTCTTTGCAAATATTACTGCAGGACATATCATTGTGCTGAGCCTTGTAAGCCTTATCTTCATTTTCAAATCGGTGGCCTTTGCACCGGTCTCCATAATAATGGTCCTGTTTATGGATTGTATTGAATTGCTTGTGGCCTTTTTGCAGGCCTATATATTTACTTTGTTGTCGGCCCTTTTCATCGGGCTGGCCATAACGGAAGAACATTAAACCAAATATTGTCAAACTAAAATTTAAAATTATGACAGGTACTTTAGCAGCAGTAGGAGCAGCAATTGCGGTAATAGGAGCCGGGCTGGGTATCGGACGCATTGGCGGTCAGGCAATGGAGGCAATAGCACGCCAGCCTGAAGCAGCATCCAAGATCCAGATGGCGATGATTATTTCTGCAGCGCTGATAGAAGGGGTGGCCCTTTTTGCAGTGGTTGTAGCTCTTATTGCGGATTAAAATTAGTGGCAGCCTGTGACGCTTGGTCACAGGACTGCCTTTTATCAGAAAAACAGGATAAACATGATATTAGCCAGTAACAGCCTTACAACACCCGAACTGGGAACCATCGTATGGACAACTTTGATTTTCCTGATGCTCCTGGTCATCCTGAGAGCTTTTGCATGGAAACCCATAATGCAGGCAATCAAAGCCAGGGAAGAAAGTATAAAAGGATCACTCGAATCGGCCGAGGAAGCACGCAGGGAAATGGAACGCCTGAAAGCAGACAACGAAGCCATAATGGAGGAGGCGCGAAGTGAAAGGGATGAACTCCTGAAAGAAGCACGCGATGCTAGGGACAAATTAATTGCCGAAGCAAAGAATCAGGCAAAGACAGAGGCCGATAAGTTAATTCATAAAGCCCGCACTGGCATAGAAAGAGAAAAATCAATGGCTATTAATGATATAAGAAACCAGATTGCCAGCCTTTCAGTCGAAATAGCCGAAAAAATACTGGGAGAACAACTTAAGGACAGCAATGAGCAAAATAAACTAATAGAAAAATTGCTCGATGATATGAATCTGAAAGAAAATTAGAGCCCCGGGCAATGAATGAAAGCAAGATAGCGGTAAGATATTCAAAAGCACTCTTTCTGTCAGCAAAGGAGCAGGGACTGATTAAAGAGGTAAGGGATGACATGCTCCTTATCCTCGAAATTTCAGGCCTGGGTGATTTCAGGGAGCTTATCGAAAGTCCTATTATACCCGATTCAAAGAAAAGGCAGGTAATGAGCGCCATCTTCAAAGAAAATATAAGTGATATAAGCTTCAGCCTGGTAAGGCTTGCCCTTAATAATAACAGGGAAGCCTTCCTCCCGGGTATTGCAAGATGCTATATCGATTTGGCCGATAAACACGAGGGGATAACAAAAGTAACACTCAGAACCGCCGTAGCCGTAAGCAGGGATAACAGGGCTACGGTAATTGATATAATTGAAAGGGATCTTGATACAAAAGCCGACCTGAAAGAAATTGTGGATGAAGATCTTGCAGGCGGCTTTATACTTAAGGTTGAGGACCTCTATGTTGATGCAAGCCTTAAATCACAGCTGAGAAAAATACGTAAACAATTGATTAAGCAATAGATAACAGCATTTAAACCGCAATAATCAGATAATAAGTTATGGCAGGTATAAAACCAGCAGAGGTATCAAAAATACTGAAACAACAACTTGAAGGAATACAAACGGGGGCTGCCCTTGATGAGGTGGGTACCGTACTGGAGGTTGGTGATGGCATTGCCAGATTGTACGGTCTTGCCAATGTTCAGGCTAATGAACTCATTGAGTTTGAAAACGGGGTAAAGGCAATTGTACTGAACCTTGAGGAAGATAATGTCGGAGCCGTACTCCTGGGCTCGTCTGAAGGCATAACGGAGGGTGATATAGCCAGGCGGACCAGGCGCATTGCATCAATTATGACCGGTGAAGGTCTGCTCGGAAGGGTTATAAGACCCACGGGACAGCCTATAGACGGTAAAGGCCCTATAGAAGGAAAGCTATATGAAATGCCCTTCGAGCGTAAAGCCCCGGGTGTTATATTCCGCCAGCCGGTTAAACAACCACTGCAAACAGGTCTCAAGGCTATTGATGCAATGATACCTATCGGTCGCGGACAGAGAGAACTTATAATTGGTGACCGCCAGACAGGGAAAACAGCCATTGCAATTGATACAATAATTAACCAGAAAAGTAATTATGACAAAGGCGAACCGGTTTACTGCATTTATGTATCAATAGGCCAGAAAGGTTCAACTGTTGCAAATATTGCATCGGTGCTTGAGGAGCACGGAGCAATGGATTACACTGTTATCATCTGTGCCACTGCTGCCGATCCGGCTGCATCACAGTTTTATGCCCCCTTTGCGGGAGCTGCCGTGGGAGAATTTTTCAGGGATACCGGAAGAGATGCACTCATTATTTATGATGACCTGTCAAAGCAGGCGGTGTCTTACCGTGAGGTCTCCCTCCTGCTGCGCCGTCCCCCCGGAAGGGAAGCCTATCCCGGTGATGTGTTTTACCTCCATTCGCGCCTCCTCGAAAGAGCTGCCAAGATAATTGAATCAGATGAGGTGGCATTGAAGATGAATGATATACCTGAAGCACTGGAGGGTATGATAAAAGGAGGAGGATCGCTCACAGCCCTGCCTATAATTGAAACACAGGCAGGTGACGTGTCAGCCTATATACCCACAAACGTGATATCCATTACCGACGGCCAGATCTTCCTGGAAGGAGACCTTTTTAACGCGGGAGTAAGACCTGCAATTAATGTTGGAATATCAGTGTCGCGTGTGGGAGGAAATGCCCAGATAAAATCGATGAAGAAAATTGCCGGAACACTTAAAGTCGACCAGGCACAATACAGGGAGATGGAAGCTTTTGCCAAATTTGGTTCTGACCTTGATGCATCAACAATGGCAATGATTGACAAGGGAGCAAAAAATGTGGAAATCTTAAAACAAAAGCAATACAGACCCATGAAAGTGGGAAACCAGGTTGCCATAATCTATTGCGGCACAAAAGGCCTGCTTAAAAATGTCCCCGTAAATAAGGTGAGACAGTTCGAAAAAGAATACCTCGAATTCCTTGAACTCAAACATGAAGACATACTTAAGCAGCTGGGCGAAGGAACGATAAATGATGAAATAAATGCAGTCCTTGAAAAAGTGGCTGCTGACATAGGCAGGAAATTTGAAGAAAAAGAACCCGGGGCAAGGAAATAATAATATATGGCCAGCTTAAAGGAAATAAGAAGAAGGATAACTTCTGTAAGGTCCACCAGGCAGATCACCTCAGCAATGAAGATGGTTGCCGCAGCCCGGCTGCGCAAGGCCCAGGATAAGATAGTCAGACTCAGGCCCTATGCCTCCAAACTGCATGAACTGCTAATAGGGATAAACAACAGCATTGAAGAATCGGAAAATGACGCAATGTACGGCCGCAAATCAGATAATATCAAGGTCCTGCTTATAGTAGTTACTTCAAACAGGGGACTTTGCGGATCATTCAATGCCAACGTTATTAAAGAAACTGTCAGAATTATAGAGGAGAAATACAGCGGGCAGTATCAGAATAATAATCTGTGGATTATGACAATTGGTAAAAAGGCATGGGACTTCTTCAGTAAAAAGAATTACCAGATTTACCAGGATAGCAGTGATCTCTTTGATGATCTTACCTTCCAGAACACTTCACTCCTGGCAGCAAAGGTGATGGGAGCTTTCCTTGATAAGGAATTTGACAGGATTGAATTTGTTTATAACAGGTTCAGAAATGCTGCAGTACAGGATCTTAGTTATGAAACCTTCCTGCCTGTTGAGTCAGAGGAAGAAGAGAAGGAAGTTTACGAAGGCGACTATATATTTGAACCGTCGAAGGAAGAAATAATAAAGGAATTAATCCCCAAAACTCTTAAGATACAATTTTACAGGACGGTGCTTGATTCTTATGTGGCTGAACACGGTGCAAGAATGACAGCCATGCATCAGGCTACCGATAATGCCACAGAGCTGATCAGAGATCTTAATCTTGAATACAACAAGGCACGACAGGCAAGCATCACTAACCAGATACTCGAGGTGGTTAACGGGGCGGAAGCACTCAGAGGTTGATCGTACCATCCCTGATTTCAGATAATATGTATACATACGAAGAACTTAAAGACATTGTAAACAAGGCTGTTAATAACATGTCGTATGATTATGAAACAGACAGGCTGTTCGAGCCCGTTAAGTACCTGATGTCAATGGGGGGTAAGCGTATACGGCCCGTGATGACTCTTATGTCATGCAACCTCTTCACTGATAAAATCGAGAAAGCCATTCTTCCTTCTCTTGGTATGGAAGTGCTTCATAATTTTACCCTTGTCCATGATGATATAATAGACAGGGCGGAAATGCGCCGTGGATCACCCACCGTTCACAGGAAATGGGATCTGAACCAGGCTATATTATCAGGTGACGTAATGGCATTCATCGCAAATGAGTGTATCATGACTGCTCCTCCTCCTGTGATCATGCAGGTATTTAAAATCTTTAATGATACCGCCATAGAAGTGTGCATAGGACAGCAGATGGACATGGATTTTGAAAAAAGCAGCTTCGTTTCTCATAGCGACTACCTTCGTATGATAGAACTGAAAACAGCTGTTATGATTGCAGCTTCCATGCAAATTGGCGCTATTATAGGAAGTGCCGGTCCTGAAGAGATAAACGAGATGTATAATTTCGGAAGAAACCTTGGAATGGCCTTCCAGATACAGGATGATTTACTCGATACCTACGGAGACCCCAGGGTATTTGGCAAAAAAACAGGATCTGATATAGTGGCAAATAAGAAAACCATTCTCCTTATAAAAGCTCTTGAACTGGCTTCAGGCAGTCAGCTTAAAATCCTGAACGAACAATTAAAACTTGAGATCTTCGATCCCGGGGGGAAAATAGCCAGGGTAAAAACCATATTCGACGACCTGAATATTAAAACTGTTGTTGAAGATATGGCAAGCCAGTATACCGATCTTGCCTATGCAGCACTTGATAATGTAAGGGTTGACCAAAAACGTAAGGAAGAATTAATAAAACTGGCTGCAAACCTGCTTAACCGTAGTAAATAAACCCGGGCAGGCAGCCGGGCTTTGATAAATTTGTTAAATTTGTAGTTCAATAGAAAAAACTTATCATATGTCTAAAAACACAGGCCTTATAAGCCAGGTCATAGGTCCCGTTGTTGACGTGACTTTTGACAGGGAAGGATCGGAATTACCTAATATTTATGATGCTCTGGAGATTACCAGAGACGACGGATCGGTGCTTGTCATTGAGTGTCAGCAGGACATTGGCGAGAATACCATCCGTGCCATCGCCATGGACTCAACAGACGGACTGAGACGTGGCATGGAAGTGGTGGCAACGGGTAAACCCATCGTAATGCCCATTGGTGAACAGATCAAGGGGAGGCTTATGAACGTCACGGGTGAGGCCATTGATGGTATGCCGGAGCTGACAAAGGAAAAAGGTTACCCCATACACCGTAAGCCCCCGCTCTATGAAAACCTGTCAACGGAAAAGGAAGTGCTCTATACGGGAATAAAGGTTATTGATCTTATAGAACCTTATTCCAAGGGTGGTAAGATAGGACTCTTCGGCGGCGCCGGTGTGGGAAAGACAGTGGTAATTCTTGAACTTATAAATAATATTGCCAAATCGTACGAGGGCATGTCGGTTTTTGCAGGCGTGGGAGAAAGGACTCGTGAAGGTAATGACCTCCTCAGGGAGATGCTCGAGGCTGGCGTTATTGACTATGGTAAGGAATTCCTCAAGGATATGGAGGCAGGAGGATGGGACCTGTCAAAGGTCGATTATGATGCACTTAAAGATTCAAAACTGGCACTTGTCTTCGGCCAGATGAATGAACCCCCCGGGGCACGCGCCAGGGTGGCTCTCTCAGGCCTTACAATAGCCGAACATTTCCGTGACGGAGATGGTAAGGGTGAAGGAAGGGATATACTTTTCTTCATGGATAATGTCTTCCGTTTTACCCAGGCCGGATCAGAGGTAAGTGCCCTCCTGGGAAGGATGCCTTCAGCAGTGGGCTACCAGCCTACACTGGCTACGGAGATGGGAATAATGCAGGAACGTATTACCTCAACAACACATGGTTCAATCACCTCGGTTCAGGCAGTCTATGTGCCCGCTGATGACCTTACAGACCCGGCCCCGGCAACAACCTTCTCACACCTCGATGCCACAACAGTCTTGAGCAGGAAGATTTCAGAACTGGGTATATATCCGGCAGTTGACCCCCTGGACTCGTCATCAAGGATTCTGACAGCTGACGTAGTGGGTGACGAACATTATAATTGTGCTCAGCGAGTGATAGAGATACTGCAAAGATATAATGAACTGCAGGATATCATTGCCATACTGGGAATGGACGAACTGTCTGAAGAAGATCAGATGATAGTACGCAGGGCACGCAGGGTACAGCGCTTCCTGTCCCAACCCTTCCATGTGGCCGAACAGTTTACGGGCATCCCCGGTAAACTGGTTACAATAGAAGACACCATCAAAGGCTTCAATATGATTATTGACGGGGAAGTTGATAAATACCCCGAGGCAGCATTTATGTTTGTGGGTACCATAGAGGAAGCAATAGAAAAAGGAGAGAAAATACTCTCTGAATCTTAAAGCAGAAAGGGAGTGAAAATAGAGATCATAACACCGGAAAAAAAAGTTTACGAAGGCAATATCAGGTCACTAAAAGTGCCGGGTAAAAAGGGTGCCTTCCAGGTACTCAAAGATCATGCGGCCATAGTTTCAACCCTCGTTGAAGGAAGGGTTACCGTAACTGATATGGATGGCAGGGATTCGGAGTTTGAAATAGAAGGTGGAGTTATTGAAGTACAACATAACAACATAATCCTGCTCGCTGAAAGCGTTAAGTGACATGACAAACAATGAATTCAAACAATGGGCCCACGAAATTGTTGAATGGATTGGCGACTACCTTGAAAATGTTGAAAAGTACCCCGTAAAATCACAAGCAGAACCGGGTGATATCTATTCTGTCCTTCCCGGGATGCCCCCCCTGGAAAGCGAAAACTTCAAGAAAATACTCGACGATTTTCAGAAGATCATAATGCCGGGAATGACCCACTGGCAGAGTCCTGACTTTTTTGCCTACTTCCCTGCCAACAATTCTGCCCCGTCAATACTGGCAGAAATGCTCATTGCAGCAATGGGAGCACAGTGTATGATATGGGAAACATCACCTGCTGCAACTGAGCTGGAAGAAAGAGTGATGAACTGGCTCAGGGATACACTGGGCCTGCCGGGCTATTTCGAAGGTGTAATACAGGATACAGCCTCAACATCCGCACTCGCAGCCCTGCTTACGGCAAGGGAAAGAATAAGCGACTTCAGGATAAACGAAAACGGATTGCAGGGTGAACCTGTATACCGTATTTATGCGTCAACACAGACGCACTCATCAATTGAAAAAGCTGTGAAAATAGCCGGCTTTGGTGCCGCTAACCTCGTTAAAGTGGGAGTGAAGGATGATCTCTCGATGGACCCTGACAGGCTGGATGCAGCCATTGAAAGAGACCTGGCAAAAGGCTACATGCCCTGCTGTGTGGTCGCTACACTTGGTACCACAGGCACTGTGGCAATTGACCCCCTGAAAGCCATAGGAGAGATATGCACCAGGAATAAACTATGGCTGCATGTAGATGCAGCAATGGCAGGTACGGCACTGCTCCTGCCTGAATACAGCTGGATGATAGAGGGTAAGGAAGCTATTGACAGTTTTGTCTTTAACCCGCATAAGTGGATGTTCACGAATTTCGATTGTTCGGCTTACTTCGTGAAAGACGCAGACAAGCTGATACAAACCTTCGAAATACTGCCCGAATATCTTAAAACAAGAACAAGGGGTAAAGTAAATGACTACCGGGACTGGGGCATCCCTCTCGGAAGAAGGTTCAGGGCACTCAAACTATGGTTCGTGATAAGATCATTCGGACTTGAAGGACTAAGGGAAAAGGTGAGAAACCATATTTCATATGCCTCATGGCTGGCCGACAGGATAAAGGAGCACGCCGACTTTGAATTGACGGCCCCGCTGAGCCTTAATACAGTGTGCTTCAGGTATAAACCTGCCGGCAGGGACGAGAAAAGCCTGAACACTATAAATGAAAAGCTTAACCATAAGCTTAATGATACCGGGGAAATCTACCTCACCCATACAGGGATAAATGACAGGTATTCGCTCAGGATGGTTATAGCCCAGACAAATGTTAAAAAGGAGAATGTGAAAAAAGCATGGGCGCTGATTACCGGTATGGCACCTTCCATTCAATAAGGCCGGTCCCTGCCCAGGACGAAGCCAAAGACATCCATGTTTATCAGAAAATCAAAGTGGGACGACTTTTCAAAAGGCAGCCAGGCAGCCTGCATTCCGGCAGAAAACTTAACCGGTATCCTGAGAAGGTAAAAATCAGCCAGTAGCTCCACACCCGCCGATGAAAGATAATGCCTCCCTTCGGACTGCTCCCCTTCCATGACGTCATACTGATTATTGCTTATTGAATAATCGTAAAAGACAGTGTTCCTTATACGGTTGATATAAAAGAAATTGCCAAGGTGGAAATCAGGATAGGCCAGGGGAAAGGCATAATCAGCACTGAAGCTTTTCAGATTCCCGGATATTATATGCCTGTAACCCCGGGGCAGGGATATCCTGTTATGAATAAGCAGACGCCTGAAGTCCTGCTTTTCAGCCTGGTACCTGAGCCTGAGACCGTGGTTGCGTATGATACCCGGCAAGTAGAAGGCCGTTCTTAAAGTGTATACAGGACCGTAAAGATCCCTGTCAGCTGCTGATGTAGTTAAATACAGATCAAACACCTGGCCGTAGCGCGGCCATATATCACGGTACGACATCTTATGAAGGTTGGAGAAATATAAACGGGTGTTGATTAATGTTTGCCCGTAATCAAACATTTCACTGTCCTCATCAAGAACATACTTGTTTGAATAATTTATATTCAACGATGGCCATAATGTTTGTATAAACCTGCCGCGGTTGAAATGCAGGGGAACATAGAGAGTGGTACTGCTTGAAAAGCGATTATATATCACAGAGGGATAAACACTTGTGTCGTTGCTGTTGTAAATTACGGGGTTCCCGCCATATGTCATGTTGAAATCGATAGCCGGATACCAGCCCTTCCAGCTGATGCCGGAGTGAAGGAGATGTTCCTTATTACTGTATTCATATCCAAGTGTGCTGATGAGCGAGCTGAGATTATTCTGTGTCATGATCATGGCTCCCGGGCTCACAGGCAGCTCACTGAAGGAAAGCTTGTTAAGGTCGGTATAAAAAGGCATCCAGCTGTGAAACCTGAACAGGCTCGTAATCTTATTGTATCTCTTTTTCTCATAATTTGAGGGCAGGGTATAATCTTCCTGCCAGATCAGCTTCTCCTCCTGGTCGAGCTCATCAATAAAACGATCTCCCGACGGGCCTTCTTTACCTGCAATTTTAAATCTCCGGTCAGTTCCCGTGACGGCAATATTGTTTCCTTCAGCTGAATAGTCGGAAAAGAGGATATCATCTTCAAGAAATGATATATCGGATATCCCGAATCGCGCCGAGCTTATTTGATGAAGCTCACCGCCATCCTCCATCATGAATGCATTATCTATGCCCGGGGCAGAGCTGACAAAAAATAAAGTTGAAGACCTTTTCCTTACCGACTGAAGGTCGTCCCTGCCCTCATCAAGATAGGTCTTCCATTGACCCGTCACCGTATTCAGTGCCATAATCCCTTCACCCCTTTCATTTGAAGAGATAAATACAATTTCTTTCATGTCGTCAGACCATGAGGGATAGGAGATAAACCTGTTGCCCGGGCTCCTGTGCCTGCTGATAATCTTGCCTGAAATGGCGTCAAGAATCACCAGGCTGTTTTCATGGCCAGCAGTGCTTTCAGATGCAACAATTAATTTTCCGTCGGGCGAAATGTCCGGTCCGAACAACCTGCTTTGCCTGGTCAGGGTCTGCAGGCTGCCGGTTTTTATATCCAGGGTCTTGATAACGGAATATTCACGGTTTGCCCATCGCGGGTCATTGAAGGTTTCGGCCCACACAATCAGATTGGAAGCATAGTTTATCTTAAAAGGCCAGATATTGCCGGGTGTGTGGAGGCTTTTTTCTGATCCTGTGGCAGTATTCAGAAGAATGAATCGGGGAACACGGGAGAAGGATGTCTTTATTGCAATTATGCTGTCTTTGCCAGCCTCTACAGGTGAATAATAATTTATGTATTCATTGTTTTTTCCGGGATTGAGTGAGGGGTATTCAACACGCTCAGCTTTTTCCTCTTCATTTCTCCATTTATTCCTGATGAAGACCATGGTTTCAAAATAGATAGACTCCTTGGTATGCTGTGAATATTTCCTGAGGGCAACATTAAAGGGATTGAGAGTGTAGGGCCTCATGGCAGTGTAGTCCATGGCTTTTTGCCATACCCCTTCCCCTAATGTTGTTCTTGCCCAGGCACTCATCTGGTAACCAAACTGGTAGTGGTCGGGCGTATAGTCCCTGTAAGAGGCGAAGAGCAATTTATCATAACTGTAAATATCATCTTTTTCCAGCAACACGGCCCTGAGCCTTTTTTCAAAGGAAGGATATCTTCCCCTGCCCGAGTATGACCATGCACTTTCAGCTATTACGGCCTCCCCTTCAAGAAACCAGTAAGGGGTAAAAATACCCAGTCCGCCTGTGTATTGCTCTCCCAGAATGTATGAGAGGGTCTTTGACATCCCCCGCCTGAAACTGTGCATCTGCAATACGTGCATCAGCTCATGAAGAGCCAGTTGCTCTATGTGGTCCATGGGAATATTATTCTGACCGGGGTAGGGATAGAGCTCAATTCTCGAGGGAGCCCAGGCCACATAGCCGTTGGATTGGCTTGTATGATTATGGATTATTATGGGTATCTTATCCAGGATGGGTTCATTATAGGATCCCTTGAGAAGATCATAAGCTTTCTCGAAACTGTAAACCACCCTGTCGATCCTGTCAGTGTATGATACAGGATAGATGAAGCTGAAGTGGTAAGAGTCGAGCTTTTCCCACTTAATAGACGCGGGCTCCTGCCCGGTGTCATAATACTGGGCCGCAAGAACCGGACCTGCCAGTATAATAATTAATGCTATGACGGTCTTCTTAATCATTTGCTTTGGATTTTAAAAATATAAAAGTTTAATCAAATTGATTAAATTCGCCACTTGTATATTTATTCTTTTAACAGATTGAAAGAATTATAGTTTATGAAACAATACAGACTCCTGAACATATCGCTGGGCTGGTTATCCTTCCTGCTTGCCGCAATTACATATATCCTGACTGCTGAACCAAGCCTCAGTTTGTGGGACTGCGGTGAATTTATCGCCACCTCTTTTAAGCTCGAAGTTGGCCATCCTCCCGGGGCACCTATGTTTATGATTCTGGCACGGTTTTTTTCACTCTTTGCAGGTGATGTCAGCAGGGTTGCCCTCTCCGTAAACATTATGTCTGCCCTGGCCAGTGCTTTCACAATAATGTTCCTGTTCTGGACCATAACCCACCTGGCAAAAAAACTGCTTGCAGGTGATAATCCGCAACCCGATGCAGGACAGGTTATTGTAATTATGATGGCCGGACTGACCGGTGCCCTGGCCTATGCTTTTTCAGATACTTTCTGGTTTTCGGCAGTGGAGGCTGAAGTTTATGCTACATCCTCACTGATGACAGCACTTGTGTTCTGGGCTATTTTGAAATGGGAGAATGAGGCTGATGAGCCATATGCCAACAGGTGGATTATCCTTATAGCTTACCTTATGGGCCTTTCCATAGGTGTTCATCTGCTTAACCTCCTGGCAATACCGGCTATCGTCTTTGTGTACTACTTCAGGAAATATGAATTCTCATGGAAAGGATTTGCCTGGGCCATCGCACTTTCATTTGCCTTTATTGCCCTGATAATGTGGGGTCTCCTGCCTGGCTTCGTTGTTCTTGCCAGTAAGTTTGAACTCTTCCTTGTAAATAAGGTGGGAATGCCATATAACAGCGGGCTCTACCTCCTGATAATACTGTTTACAGTATCTGTGGTATTTGCAATAAGATCAAGCCTTAAGGGTAGCAGTAGAGAAAAGATCCTTGCTTTCACCATTGCCACTGTCTTATTCAGCGGGATATGGCTGATGACCGAAAGCACTTTTGTAAATATCCTCCTGCTTGCCTTCCTTGCCTTCCTTGTCTGGAGGTTCTCCTCAAAGGGCGTGGTGGTCCTGAATACTGCTCTTACGGTAATTCTTGTTATTATGATAGGCTACTCTTCATTTGCAACAATATATATCCGCTCGAATGCCAATCCTCCAATGGATGAGAATAACCCGGAGAATGTATTCAGTTTCCTGTATTATCTGAACCGGGAACAGTATGGCGACAGGCCACTGCTACAGGGGCCTTATTTCAATGCACCTGTTGTGGCATATGACAGGGGAAAGCCTACCTATAATCCAATTGATGGTAAATATGAAATCACCAATCGCGAACTGGTGCCTGAGTATGATGAAAGATTTGTAAGCCTGTTTCCGCGTATGTACAGCCCTGCGGCCGACCATGTTGAGGTTTATAAGCAGTGGAATAATTTTAAGGGACGACCTGTGCAGGTAAGCGACCAGTCGGGACAGACAAGGATAGAACGAAGACCAACCTTTGGCGAAAACCTGGGATTTATGTTTTCCTACCAGATGGGCTATATGTATTTCAGATACTTAATGTGGAACTTTGCCGGAAGGCAAAATGATACCCAGGGCTACGGAGGACCATTTAACGGCAACTGGATATCGGGGATCAAAGCCCTTGATGGAGCAAGGCTGGGGCCACAGGACAATATGCCCGGGCATATGAAGAATCATCCATCAAGGAACACATATTATTTATTGCCACTGCTGCTCGGGCTTACCGGTTTCTATTACCAGCTTAACAGGGACAGGAAGGGCTTCTGGGTGGTTCTGCTCCTGTTTATAATGATGGGGATAGCAATAGTGGTTTACCTGAACCAATATCCTAACCAGCCAAGGGAAAGGGATTATGCCTATGCCGGCTCCTTCTATGCATTTACCGTCTGGATAGGCCTGGGGGTACTCTTCCTATATGAATTATTCAACAGGATTGCCGGAAAGAAACTGTCGGCAATCCTTGCAGGTCTCCTTTCACTGGTGGCCGTGCCCGTATTGATGGCCTCACAGAACTGGGATGATCACGACAGGTCTGGAAGGTACACAGCCACAGCAGTTGCTACAAATTATCTTAAATCAGTTGCTCCGGGAGCAGTCTTGTTCACTAACGGCGACAACGATACCTTCCCTCTGTGGTATGCCCAGGAGGTTGAAGGAGTAAGAACTGATGTACGGGTCTGTAACCTTATGCTACTGAATACCGACTGGTATATTGACCAGATGCAGATGAAGGCCTATGAGTCGGAGCCCATAAAGCTCACCATGCCCAGGTCAAAGTATTATGATGGTGTGAACAACCAGCTTTTTATAATTGAAAATCCTCGGCTGACAGGCTTTGTTGATATTGACAGGGTAGTGGAATTTATCAGGAGCGATAACCAGGGTACAAAATACAGGTTCCCTGACGGGGAAGAGCATGATTATCTCCCCACACGCAGGATAAGGATTCCCGTTGACCGCGAAAAGGTTCTGGCCTCCGGCACCGTAAGCCCTGAGGATGCCGACCTCATTGTGCCTTATATTGATATTACACTCGAAGGTAGCTATATACTTAAGAGCCAGATGATTGTGCTTGACTTTCTCGCTCAGAACAACTGGGAAAGGCCTGTGTATTTCGTTACCGGCTATCATAATGACGCATTTGGGCTGGAAGAATATTTTCAGCTTGAAGGTAATGCCTACAGGTTGGTCCCAATAAAATCACAGAATTATAACTGGCTCGACTACGGCAGGATAGATACGGATATTCTCTATGATAACCTTATGAATAAATTTTCCTGGGGAAATGCCTCTGATCCTGATGTCTACCTTGATTATAACCACCGGCACACCCTCCTGGTTGTAAGGTCCCGGCTGAATTATGCCAAACTGGCTGAGTCGCTTGTCGATGAAGGCGACAGTGAAAGGGCAGTGGAGGTCCTTGATCATATTATGGAGCAATTGCCGCTCAGTCAGCTTCCCTGGGATAATTATATGCCCGACATTATTGATGCCTACCTGGCTGCCGGTGACGGTGAAACAGCTCTTGAGCTTATCGGTGAGATGAAGGAATATTACAGTCCTGAGCTCGATTATTATACCTCCCTGCCGGTGAATTATATGAGGAATGCAGATATGGAGATACAAATGCCGCTGGGATTCATACAGAGAGTTGTATCATCATGCAGGAAGTACGGGCTGGAAGAGGCGGCAAGCGAAATGAACGCCCTGCTGCAGGACTATATGGCCAGGTATTACGGTAAAATTGAGTGAAATTGATTAATAGGCGTACTCTTTCCTGAGAAGATATTTTTCAAGTATGCTGAGTACTTTTTCAGGTATTATGGGCTTGAGTATATACTCGTCTATTCCTGCAAGTATTGATTCTTCTTTTGATTCCCTTGTATAGTAAGCTGTTATCATTACCACGGGAACATGCCTGTTATATTTTCGCAATGACTTAACACAATCAATACCGTTAACGTAGGGTATCAGGTAATCCATCAACACAAGGTCAAATTTCCTGGGATTATCCTTGGAATAATTCAGAAAATCAATACCGTTCAGGAAAGTCATAACATCAGCAGACGTCGTCTTGAGAAGTATCTCAAAATAACGGATTGTAGCCATGTCATCATCTACAATGGCTATGGTTTTCCCGCTCAGGTCTAAATTGTGTTGGTCAGATTGCATTTACATATTTCTTTGCTAAGCAAAAATACGATATGAATATAGATATAAATTTTTTTATAAGTGGATTTGTAAACAAGTTATTCACAAAAAAAGTAACATTATCCTGATCCATTCGTATACATTCAATTTAACATTTTTAATCACATTCCCACCTATAGGTTAATGCACCATCGGTCTGGGGAGGAGTATTCTGTATAGTGACTAATTCAGTTGCGCAATATTCGGCCTCCTGCATTGAATTGACCAGGTTCCCGCTTTCATATACATTAAGCCTGCAGACTTTGCAGTCATCCAGCAAAGCTTCACACGATGACAGGCCTGCTGAAAGCAGGAAGAAAAGAAAAAGATACACAATTTTCTTCATTCTAAACTGGCTAAATTATTAATAATTTTAAAAACTTCATCCCTCTCTTTTATCCCGCTATGATTTTAAATAAATTAACTGGTACATTAATGTCATTATTAGTAATTTTAAGGGCCGGTTTAAACACTTAATGACTTACTTTCTACCAAAGTCACAAATTTAGTACCATACCGGGCGCCATTAATATTTTTTTTATAGACAAGGAATCATTAAAAATAGTTGCCTATGTATCGCAGAAAATTTCTGAAAAAATCATCCCTCCTTGCCGGGGCTTCCCTGCTGGCTGCCTCCTTGCCTCTTAAGCTCTCAGGTTTAAGCCTTTTGCCCTCAGGTAAACTGGAAAATAAAAAGGTGCTTTTTGTATGGGGAGGATGGTCAGGTCACGAGCCGGAGAAGTGCCGTGATATCTTTGTGCCATGGTTGCGCGAATCGGGAGCAGAGGTCCTGGTGTCAGACACTCTCGATTCCTACCTTGATAAAGAGGTGATGATGAGCCGGGATCTGGTAGTACAGGTCTGGACAATGGGATCAATCAGCGGCGAACAGTCGGCAGGTTTGCTTGATGCTGTCAGGAACGGAGCGGGTCTTGCAGGCTGGCACGGGGGACTGGGTGATACATTCAGGGACAATACAGAATACCAGTTTATGGTTGGAGGTCAGTGGGTAGCTCACCCCGGAGGTGTTATTGATTATGACGTGAAGATCACAGACAGGGATGACCCGCTAACGGAAGGTCTGGACGATTTCAGTATGCATTCAGAACAGTATTACATGCATGTTGATCCCAATGTGAAGGTACTTGCCACCACCACCTTTGATGACAGGCATGCCGGATGGATAGACGGATGTGTTGTCCCGGTGGCCTGGAAGAAATATTACGGCAGTGGAAGGGTTTTTTACTCATCACTGGGCCACGTGGCGTCAGATTTTGAGGTGCCTGAAGCTCTGGAAATAATGAAAAGGGGGATAATATGGGCCTCGGAAAGTAAATACGGACCAAAGGAGAAGTGGATAAAACCGGTTTATTAACATTAAGATCCGGGGAAATTTTTAACTTGCACAAAAACTAATAGACATGGAAAAAGTAAGAGACATGAAAAAGCATGTAACAGTTGTAGGTACACTGCATATTGTATTTGCTGTACTTGGACTGGTTATGG